>JAFGMI010000018.1 GCA_016927595.1 Melioribacteraceae bacterium
ATATTGGCTTGAGATTTTTATTTGTTCTTTACAGAAAATGTTATTTTGATACTTTTAACTTTTTACTGAAATTTATGCTGGTGTAGCTCAGTTGGTAGAGCAGCTGATTTGTAATCAGCCGGTCGGCGGTTCAAGTCCGTTCACCAGCTCAAAGAAAGCTCGATTATTATGAATAATCGGGCTTTTTTGTTTTAAGCTCAAATGAACTTTCCTGCTGAAGCCTGCTTCCCGCAATTGAAAACCCGGAAATGATTAATAAGGTAATCAGCCGGATAGTTAATAGCTTTATAGATTATAATCAAAACCTGAACCAACCGGAAGTGAGTAATTCTTTGACGGAATGGTTGTAAAGTATATCATGAAAATTATTCAATAATTTACCGATTGAATCGTGCATCGGGCAATTACCGCCGCACTTACATTCTTTGAATCCAAATAAGCAAAAAGCAATATCGGCATTTTTGTCAAGCTCATAAATAACCTCAATAATTTTAATATCTGCAGGATCTTTAAACAGACGGAATCCGCCTCCTTTGCCTTTCCGCGAACAGACAATTCCGCTTTTAGTTAACGACTGCAGTACTTTGGATGTAAACTCCTTAGGGATGTTGAGATCGCTTGAAATCTCAGTTGAAGTTCGAATAATATCATCGTCGAATTTTGATAAATAGAAAATAGTTTTTAATCCGTAGGTAACGTTTTTATGGAAAAGCATAGTTAACCTTTCTGGTTTATTTTTTTAATAAAACAAATTCCTCTTTATCAAATAATTTCATCGCCTGTTTAAAAAGGATGTTTTCCTCACGAAATATGTGAAGCCTCATGGTTTCTATAATGGCAATCCCCTGTTCGAATGCAGATTGAAAAGTAATCTCCCTGGAGCGCTGATCGGGTAAACGCGAACCCAGTCCCAGAAAGTTAAATACAATAGCCGCAGCCTGCGCTACTTTTATATGTTCATCTTCCATTATTTTTATTCCGGTTAGCGACGAATCTTTCGGGTTGTGTTCGCCTATATCAATAAGTTTTTTATTTAACAGAGGAAATAAATCTTTTTCTTCTTTCTGATTATGCGCCGGGACTTTTTCATCGATGAAGTTAAAAAAGTTTTTAAACTTCCCGTCAATCTCTTTATCGAACTGCCAGTTGTTTTCACGCCACTTTAATAATGCAGATTCAAAATCATTGAGGACATCAGTAAATGCCTTATGCTCATCAACCAGTTCCTGAAGAAAAGGATCCAGTTTATAATAAGGCACCGTTTCCAAATTTGGGGGATCGTATGCATCGGGCGGATCGAACGGAGAAAGTTCTTCGCCGGAATTTTTTTCAACGATTCGCTTTAACGGGTCATCTTTGGAAATATTTCTGTGGTCATTCATTGTCGGCTCCATTAATTCCTTCTTCCAGTTTAACGGCTCGTGGAAAGAGGATGTTATTTTCGAGATGAATATGAAGATGCAGGTCGTTTTCAAATTCATCGAGTTTCTTATAAGTTACCGCATACGTATTGCAGGCATCATCCGGCAGAGTATAATCACTAGTTATTTCACGTATCTCTTTAAGCAGGTTGCCGGCATTCTCATGCTCCGCAATCATCATGGCAATAGGATTATGCACCGTGCCGAAAGGAGACGGTTCGGGCTGAAGATTATTTCTTGCTGAATCATGCAGTTCCAATATATATGGAAAAAGGATTTGTTCTTCTTTCATTAAATGATGTTCAAGTTCCTGACTGATTTCGCCGAAAAGTTCCGCTACTTTCAGCAGCTCCGGATGGCGCTCACCGTGTACATCCGCAATCTTACTTGTATATTCTATCAAGCCCGGAATATTATCCTTAACAGATTTATGATGAACATTGATTATATATTTAACTAAGAAATCCGTTTCCCAGTCATTATAATTATGAATGCTGTCGTGAGATTGATTCGCTGTCTCAGATAAAGCTGCAGTAAACTCATCAACGTTAATGTTTTTATCCGAGCATACTTCGCCTATTGTTTTATTACCACCGCAGCAGAAATCAATTTTATACTTCTTAAAGACCCCGGCTGTTTTATAATTGTTTTTAACTGTATCACCGACAGTTAAGTTCAGATCTATATTGTTATTCATAATACTCTCCTGAGTTAATAAGATTACTTAAATATGTTGATGCATGTACCATCCGAATCCATTAAAGTTTTTATTTCTCAACTGGACAGATAAATAAAGACATGTTAATACATTTCGACTATTTAAAATATTATTTAAGGATTATATATTTCCGCATTTTTACGGGTATAGTACCACCAGTTAAGTACTAAACAAATCAAATAATAAAACGTGAAGCCGTACATTGCAAATTCCGGAGTTCCGTTCTCAATCTGTTGACCGAATACTTTTGGTATAATAAAAGACCCGTAAGCTGCTATTGCCGATGTCCATCCCAATACGGGACCAGCTAGTTCTTTGCTGAATATATTCGGAATGCTTCTGAAAGTTGAACCATTACCGATACCGGTTGTTATAAACAAAACCATAAAACCAGCGAAGAACGGAACCCAGTATTCTTCAGGAGTTTCACTTTCCATTGCTTTAATAATATAATACGAAACAAAAATTGACGCTAAAATCTGTACAATTGTAATATATCCGGTAATTTTCGCACCACTGTTAACTTTATCGGACAGCCACCCCCCAACAGGACGGAGCAGTGCGCCGATAATAGGACCGATAAAAACCCATGTTAAATAATCGGGAGCGTTAGGATTTATATAGGAAGGATCAGCAGCATTTGAGTAAACAAAAATATCCTGACTTAATTTCGGAAACGCGGCGGAAAATCCGATGAATGAGCCGAATGTCATTGTGTAAATAACCGTCATTACCCAGTTATGTTTATTGTCGAATATCGCAAATTGCTTGTTGAGGTTTGAACGCATTTCAGAGGGTGTTGTATATTTCATCAACCCAAGTGTGATTAATATTACGAGAGGTAAAACAATCCACATACTGAGATCAACTACCACCAGCAGGTAAGCGCCTAGTGCGGCAGCTACAAAACCGAGAAGAACAAGATAAAATGATTTTGCAATACCCTGAAGTGTTCCGGGTAATTCAGGAGTGCCTGTTATTACGTTATTCATTCCGATGAAAGCAGCTATTGCAGAAATGGTAAGGAATGGGACCCATAACCAACCTGCATTCTGAATACCGGACAATCCCCCATCTGTAACCAGGTTACCCGAATGATTAATTGCGCCGAAAAGAAATATTCCCGTCACCCATGGGATTGCTTTCTGCATTAATCCAACACCGAGATTGCCTATTCCCGCATTAAGTCCAAGAGAAGTACCTTGTACTCTCTTAGGAAAAAAGTAACTGATATTGCTCATCGAGGATGCAAAGTTTCCACCGCCTATACCGGAGAAGGCGGCAAAAATTGCGAATGTGATATATGGCGTGTTAACATCCTGCAAAGCTAAAGCCGTGCCAATTACGGGTATAAATAAAAGTGATGTCGTAATAAAAATTACGTTTCTTCCTCCTCCGATCGATATCAAAAATGAATTCGGGATACGGAGTGTTGCACCCGCAAGTCCTGCTATTGCCGGGAGCGTATAGTACAGTGTATTTATTTCCTTAAGTTTATCGGTTATTTCTTCAGGGCTCATTCCATCGGTAATTAAACCGAAATTATATCCGTATTCCTTCATCTTAGCAGATATAATGCTCCACATCATCCACACGGCAAAAGCCAGCAGCAGCGCAGGAATTGATATAATAAGATTTCTGTATGCAGTCTTCTTCCCTTTTGAAAACCAGAACTCTTTATTCTCAACATCCCAGTTATCAATATTAATTTTCAATATTCTTTACTCCTCTTAGCTTACTTTTTTACGATCCGGGATGTTTGGGGCTCATATCAATGTGCTCCAGGACATCGGGTGCTTCTGATTCCATTAATTTTTTAGTGGAAAGATGCAGCCAGATCAGACAGACAATCGATAAAAGAAACATAAAGATCCAGCAGCTTGTCCATAAGCCTGTACCTTCGAGCAGGTACCCGAAAATAATCGGACCGAAAAAGCCGCCGAGACCGCCAAGCACACCGACCATTCCACCGACCACACCAACTTCATCGGGAAAATGATCCGGAATTAATTTGTACACACCTGCTTTACCGATTCCCCATATACTTCCGATCAGAATTACGAGCACAGCAAATATCCAGACATTTGCCTGGAAGTAAATACGGGTTACACCTTTTGCAAGAAGCTCTTTCTTTTGAACTTTATCACCTGCGCTTACAACCGGTTCCTGCCATTCTTCTTTTGTGGGTAATACCAACAACTTATCATCTTCAGTTTTATTTTTGCCTGTCTTTGAGAGCAAATTATATTCAGTGTCCCCAATGCGGATTACTTCATTTGTAACCTCAGTAACTTCCCCGGAAACTTTACTCATAATACCCTGACCAGGAGAGTAAATTTCCATTCGTGGAATAGTGAGCATAAAGCTTATTAAAACCGAAGCACCGAGGACTAAAAACATCACCTTGCGGGCACCCCATTTATCTGACATCCATCCGCCAAGCGCTCTTATAACACCGGAAGGAAAACTGAATAATGCTGCAAATATTCCCGCCGTAACTAAAGGCAGATAGTAAACATTAACAAAGTAAGGGACGAGCCACTGCGAAAAGGCAACAAAACAACCGAATACGAGAAAATAATATAAGCCAAACTGCCAGACTTTCACATCTTTCAATGGTTGAAGAAGCTGTATAAGAGATTTGTTGGTGCTCGCCGGTTTTTTATTTTCTGAAAGCAAAAGAAACAATACACCCATAATAAGAAGAGCTGCAGCATAAATTACTGGAAGCGTTCTCCAATCGTCTAAACGGGTATTGCTATTAGTTAAGTACTCCAAAAGCGATGGGGCAAAGAGCGTAGTGACTGCAGCTCCGGCATTGCCTGCACCGAAGATACCTAGCGCTCTGCCCTGCCACTCTTTAGGATACCAAACCGATGTGTAAGCGATACCGATGGCAAAACTAATTCCTGTTAAGCCGAAGAGAAAACTTAGTATTGCAAACCAATAAAAATCATTAGCATATGAAAGGAGAAACATCGGTATTGCCGAAAACAGAAGCAGTGTGCCGAATACAGGTTTACCGCCGTACTTGTCGGTAAGCAAACCGGCAGGCAGACGAAAAACTGAGCCTGCCAAAACGGGAATACCCATCAGCCATCCGATCTCAACGGGACCCCAGTCAAAAACTTGGTTGTCGACAAGAAAAGTTACAAGCACACCGTTGAGCATCCAGGCAGCGAAACAGATTGTGAAAGCTGCTGTGTTCAGGAATAGTGCTTTGTGAGCCTTTAAAGTTACGCTTTTCTCCATAGCTCATTATTAAATATGTTTTAAGAAATTATAATTCAATCGTTTAGTCAGTGCGCATATTGTTTTTTTTATTTAATCAGCACAGAAAACGGGTCAAATATTCTCGGGATTTCATGATCCCCGCAATTTTTACTTTAGCATTAAATGCAGATAAAATGTCAATTGTTTTGTGGTTTATGCATTGTCCAGCTTGTCTGCGGATCTCTGACTTTTTTTCTGTCCCAATACCAGATTACTTTTTGATAGGGTCGCCATAAATAACTTAACGGATATACAAGCACGTGAACCAGCCTTGTAAACGGGATAATCAGGAAAATTATAAAAGCAAGTATTATGTGTAATTGAATAACAAACGGAAGCATAACAACGGCATCAATGTTCGGGCTGAAAGTGAAAATAGATTTTAAGTAAGGCGAAAGAACTGTCGCAAACCAAGATGATCCCCATCTAAATCCGAATGCAATCCACAGCCCCAAAAATATTTCGGTAATCAATAATGCTTCCAATACTATATCGATTATGCTAGTCACTTTTCTCAAACGAGCATCAACGAGTCGTCTGTAAAATAAGCCGATCAAACCAAACAAGGTAACAACTCCGCCTGCAAAAGCGCTGACTTCAAGAATCATCAATCTCACCGGCTGCTGATTCCAGGCTAAAATAGAAGAAGGAAGCAGGAACGCCGTTAAGTGTCCGAAGAATAAGAATAAAATCCCCCAATGAAACGGAACCGACCCCCAGTAGAGTTTTCGTGTTTCCAGAAACTGAGATGACAAAGAAGAAAACTTGAACTTGGTTGCCTTATATCTGTAAATAGTTCCGACTAAAAACATCAACAAAGCGGCATAAGGCAGGGCAACAAAAAATATTACATTATAGGCGTTCATTATTTTATCCTAATTTTTCTATTTCCAATTCTTTGGTTATTTGATTTGAAAAATTCTTTTCACCGGATGATATGCTGAGAAGCCCCGGAAAATCCTGTTGTAGCATAAGCAGCAAAGCTTGAATTGTGTGGCGGTAGATTAGACCGTAAGATTCATTTTTTTCAATTATTGTTTTGTGATGCTTGCGGTATACTTTGCTCTTTTTTTCAATATGATTAGAATCAAATTCGTATTCGATTTTTACCAAAGCCGGATAGACTATTAATGAAATAATATCGGATCGTAAATCTTCATCATCCAATTTCCCAAGCAGTCTTAAAACATTCGGAAGATGATCGCTCAATTCAATACCGCAGGAATTATCCGCTTTCTTATGCTCGTTGTTGAGGTTAACAAGCAGTTCACCTCGTTTATAATCGTCTCCGAACAGTACATATCCCAGGTCGAGAGTAGTTAAAGCCTGAACATCGAAAGAACGTGTGTAGATTTCTTCCCACAATTTCGAATCAGTTGATTTTGCAAACGAAGCAAAGTTACTGAACAGTTTTGCCGCATCCTGATAATAGGTTTCAAGATAGTGCAGTACCCCTTCAATTTTTTCTTTCAGCGAATCGTTTGGATAAGAAAACACATCCGCATAAATATCATAACCCTTATAAATATCATTATCGTTGTACATTTATAACCCCCTTTGCGGTGTTTCTTTGAAACCAAATCCCGTTGAACCTTTCGTATCACCTGCAAAATCCATCATTTCGATAGCCAGTTCTCTATGTGCCGGAGGGATGTTAAATCTATCATCAAACTTGGCAAGTGAGGTTAAACGATAAATATCATCTGCAATTTCAGGAGTAAGTTTAACTTCATTTAAGGTGGCATTTGTTAAGTCAGCATCAATATCGCCAACCGTTACATGCCTCCTGTGAACCCTTACAGCAAGTTGTTTCTTGAGTACTTCTATTAATTTTTCCTCACTTCCGGTTCCAAACAGGTTAGCCATATATTTAACGGGAAAACGCGCCTGTTCAACGGTCTGCATAATTGTTTTGGAAGTTGTATCATATCGGTGGTGTTTATCCCAGAACTTGGCAATCGGGTCGAGCTTTACTGCTTGTTCACTGTCATCGGTTGTGCTGAGAGAAGCCATAACCGGAAGCATCGGGGGAACGTAAAATAGCATCGGCAGCGTTCTGTATTCAGCGTGAAGTGGCAGCGCCAGACCCCACTCCTTTACAAACTTATAGACGGGTGAAGTCTGAGCGGCTTTTAATGTCGAATCCGCTATTCCGTTTTCTTTGGCATTACGAATTACATCTTCATCAAAAGGATTGAGCAGCAAATCGAGCTGACCGTCGATTAATTGCTCTTCGGGAACAGAAGCAGCAGCTTCAATTTTATCGGCATCGTAAAGCAGAACACCGAGATAACGAATTCTTCCGACGCAGGAATGCATACAAGCCGGAGCGTGTCCGGCTTCCAGGCGTGGATAACACAAGATACATTTTTCCGATTTACCCGTATTCCAGTTGTAGTATGATTTCTTGTACGGGCAGGCAGTTACGCACATTCGCCAGGCGCGGCAGACTTTCTGATTAATTAGTACCACTCCATCTTCACCTCTTTTATAAATAGCGCCGGAAGGACAGGAAGCTACACAAGCAGGATTTAAGCAATGGTTACAAATCCGCGGCAGGTAAAACATTGCCATCTTTTCCAGTTGAAACATTGCTTCTCTTTCAGCTTTGGTTAAGTTTTTTAAGTTCGGATCCTGACGGGCATATTCGGGAGTTCCGCTCAAATCATCATCCCAGTTCGGACCAGATTTAATATCAATCGGTTTACCGGTTACAAGAGAAACAGGGCGGGCAGTCGGCTGGTCACCGCCCGCGGGAGATTCGATTAAATCGAGATATTTATATGTCCAGGGTTCATAATAGTCATCTAGCACCGGCAGATAGGGATTGTGAAAAATATTGAGAAGTCCCTTGTATTTGCCGGAGCCGCGTAGTGAAATTTTTTCGCCGCCGTTTTTTCTCCAGCCGCCTTTGTAAATATCCTGGTCTTCCCACTTTGTAGGATACCCGGTTCCCGGTTTCGTTTCGACGTTGTTCCACCACATATATTCAGCGCCTTTACGGTCGGTCCAAATATTTTTACAAGCGATTGAACAAGTGTGGCACCCGATACATTTATCGAGATGAAATACCATTGCTATTTGTGATCTGACGTCCATATCTATTCTATTCTTAATTATTATTCATTTTTTAATTCACTGAAAACCCGACTCTTAAGGGATTGACGAATTGTATTGAATAATTCGTATATCCTTTAAATAGAAGCGTTTGCGGTCTATTGTTCTTATATGACTTCTCATAAGTTAAAATACAACCTTATTCAACTTCTTAACCACGACATGAGTATCACGGTTTGGCGCAGTCGGTCCCCAGTAATTAAAGTGATACGAGAACTGACCGTAACCTCCGGCAAGCAGATTCGGTTTAAGATGTGTTCTGGTTAAACTGTTGTTTCCGCCTGCTCGTTTGTTGCCTCTCTCGGGGGATTTAGGGATTGTGATTGTTCTTTCAACAGTATGATAAACAATACAAACGCCTCTGGGAATTCTGCTGCTTACAACAGCTCGTGTACAGTAGACCCCGTTATCGTTATAAACTTCCACCCAATCATTATCCCTTATATTTAACTCACGAGCATCTTCTTCGCTCAACCAGCAGGGCTCACAACCACGAGACAGCGTAAGCATTCTGAGGTTATCCATGTAAGTAGAATGGATGTGCCATTTACCGTGAGGCGTAAGGCAGTTAAGCGCTTTTGCATCATTGTCTTTCAAAGTTTCTTTTAAGTCGCCGAATACTTCAGGCTTGGGCGATGGTTTGTATGTAGGCAGATGCTCGCCGAACTTTATGTACATTTCATTATCGAGATAAAAATGCTGCCTGCCGGTTAATGTTCTCCATGGTACTAATCTTTCTACATTATACGTAAATGCGGAATAAGCTCTGCCGTTATTCATCAATCCCGACCAAACAGGTGAAGTGTTGTATCTCCTGGGCTGAGCCTGTAAGTCTTTGAAATCCATTCTTACATCTTTGCTGCCCTCAGCTAAGTCGGATAAAACCAGTCCCGATTTCTCTTCCATAAAATCATAGGCACGTTTGGTTAACTCGCCATTCGTTAATGAAGAAAGATGAAGCACCGCGTTAGCAGCGGAAATTGCTTCTTTTAATGAGGGATAAATTTTACCATCAATTTTTTCTTTTGGGAAATGATTAGATGATAACATATCATCATAAAAATCCTCGCACTTGTAATGATTACCGTGAGCGCCTAATCCGGATTTTTTAATATTATCACCAAGCGAGATATATTTATCGTAAATCTTTGTATAGTCTCTTTCAACAACGGCAATCTTGTGCATTGTTCTACCGGGTACAGCTTCGCATTCACCGGTGAACCAATCTTTCATTTCGGGTTGTGTAATTTCATCCGCCGAATCGTGTGAAAGAGGTGCCGTTATGATGTCGGTCTGCGGTTCGTTAAAGTGAGTTTTTGCAAGCTCGCTTGTTTTCTGTGCAACAGCTTTAAAAATTTCCCAATCCGATTTAGATTCCCAAACCGGAGCTATTGCAGCCGAGAGAGGATGAATAAACGAGTGCATATCTGTACTGTTCAGGTCATCTTTTTCGTACCATGATGCAGCTGGAAGGACTATATCCGAATATAACGCTGATGAATCCATTCTGAAGTTAAGATCAACTACAAGATCCATTTTGCCTACCGGCGCAACATCGTGCCATTTTAATTCTTCGGTTATTTCTTCATTATCTTTTGCAATTGTATTGGTATGTGTTCCGAGATAATGCTTGAGCGCATATTCGTGTCCCTTCATACTGCCCGAGATTGCATTGCCCCGCCAGATGTACCAAACCCGTGGGAAGTTTACTTCATTATCGGGATCTGCAATTGAATATTCTATTTCTCTATTTTTTAATTTCTCTAATACAAATTTGTTTATTTCTTCGGGATCATTTGATCCGGCTTCTTTGCTTAACTCTAATGTGTTTTTGTTGAATTGAGGATAAAAAGGCATCCATCCCATACGAACAGATTTGAAGATCAAATCGCCCATATGTTTTTTTGTAAGCTCATTATCGGGACCGGTGCTGTATCTTGAAGTAAGTCCGTCATATCGGTATTGGCACGTATTTATATAATGCCAGATGGGAGTTTGCTGAAGCCGTGATGGACCGACCCAGTCTTTAGCAAAAGCGATTGCGCCCCAGGAATCGGAAGGAGCTAATTTTTCCTGTCCAACATAATGATTCAAACCGCCGCCGTTTTTACCGACGCACCCGGTTAACATTAATGCCATAATACCAGCACGGTACATAAGATTATTATGATACCAATGGTTAACGCCCGCTCCTATAATGATCATACATTTACCTTCGGTTGCCTCCGCGGTATTTGCCCATTCCCTTGCATAACTGATCACCGTTTTGGAATCGATTCCGGTGAATATTTCCTGCCAGGCTGGAGTGTAAGCGGCATCTTTGTCAGAATAATCATCCGGGTAATCGCCTTCCAGACCACGACTTACACCGTACTGAGCCATTGTTAAATCGTAAACGGTTGTAATGATTATCTTCTTCCCGTCTTTTGTTTTAATAAATTTTACAGGCACACCACGTTTACGTTTTTGATTCAACCCGTATTCAACAAATTCTACTTGTAAGATTTCGTCATTATTATCAATCAAGGAAAGGACAGGATCAAAATGAGAATTGTCGGTTGAATTTTCGTATTTCATATTCCAGCCGCCCTGTTTTTTATCCCATCTATGACCGACGCTTCCCTTGGGAACTACAAGTTTGCCGGTTTGTGAATCGATATTAAGAAACTTCCAATCGCCGTTTGAAATATCTTTGTATTCATCCACTCGGTTTGCACGAACTAACCTGTCCGGTTTATAAACACCGTTATCGTTTTTCAATTCAACCAAATAGGGAGAGTCGGTATATTTGTTTACGTAATCAATAAAGTAAGTAGTTTTCTTTTGGTGATGGAATTCATTCAGAATAACGTGAGTCACAGCCATCCAGAAAGCGCCGTCGCTCCCTGCGTGTAAAGGCACCCACTGGTCGGCATATTTTGCTACCTGGCTAAAATCGGGTGAAAAGACTACCGCTTTAGTTCCGTTGTGACGTGATTCGGCAAAGAAGTGGCAATCAGGTGTACGGGTCATATTCAGGTTTGCACCCATCACGGCAATCATTTTAGAGTTGTACCAGTCGGCACTTTCGCAAACATCGGTCTGCTCTCCCCAGATTTCGGGAGAGGCGTTCGGCAGGTCGCAGTACCAGTCATAAAAACTTAAGTTGACACCTCCGAACAGTTGTAAAAACCTGCTGCCTGCGGCATAACTTAACATCGACATCGCGGGGATAGGTGAGAAACCGATTACTCTGTCAGGACCATATTTTTTAGCTGTATAAATATTTGCAGCGGCAATAATTTCAAGAACTTCGTCCCAGCTAGTTCTTCTGAAACCTCCCTTACCCCGGGCTTTCTGATACTCTTTCCTTCTTCCAGGATTGTTTTGCATATTTTCCCAGGCTTTCAGCGGATCACCGGTTTTTAATTTTTCTTCACGATAAGCATCTATCAATGCGCCTCTGACTAAAGGATATTTGATTCTGAGCGGACTGTATAAGTACCATGAAAAAGAGATGCCACGCTGGCAACCGCGCGGTTCATAGGGAGGAAGAGAACTTTCGAGTAGGGGATAATCCAGTTGCTGAGTTTCCCACACTACTATTCCGTCTTTAACATGAATCTGCCATGAACAGCCGCCCGTACAATTAACTCCATGAGTGCTTCTCACAATTCTGTCATGTTGAAAACGGTTGCGGTAAAATTCTTCCCATTTTCTTGTATCTGGTGAAATAATATCTTTTATCCAGCTCATATATTCACTTATAATTTTATGAAGAATTAATGAAACGAATTAACGCTTATTTTTTTTACACGTCTCCAGTTAAAAAGTAACAGGACAAAGGCAATGTTCAGTCCGAAAAGGGAGACGGCTAAAAAGCTTATATCCACAGCAGCACCGGCATTGTTACCTGAGTTAGTTTTATCAGCCTGGTGCAGGAAAGCAATAATGTCTTTTACTTCAGAATCCTCCAGGGGCTTTTGTGCATAACTGTTTGCCATTGCAGGGAACGGAGGAGTCCGGATTATACCGTCAATTCCCGCTGCACTCAGTCTCGAGAATGCATTTGATAAGTCTTTTGCAAGCATTCCGCCGCTAAAAACATCTGGCATCTGAACATTATGACAAATAACACATGGCGCTCCGCCTTTTGCGAACTGTGTAGTTCCTTCAAACAAAGCTTTGCCTCTACGAA
The DNA here is from genome assembly GCA_016927595.1 of Melioribacteraceae bacterium. Lineage (GTDB taxonomy): Bacteria > Bacteroidota > Ignavibacteria > Ignavibacteriales > Melioribacteraceae > PGYT01. The sequence goes on from JAFGMI010000018.1 coordinate 12,707, forward strand.
TATTAATGTCAGTAATACTTGCAGCATCAAAAATCTGCTTTGGTGTTCTTAAATTGGGATTAGCCGGATCCGGACTGTTAATTGAGATGTAATCAATAACCGATTTTATTTCGGTTTCATTTAAAGGCTGGTCTGGCATTATAACTTTATTATTCTCTTCAAAAACGGAAACTGCAAGAGAGTCACCTGCATTAATTAAACTTTGCGAGGATTTAATAAATTTAACAAGCCATTGTTCATCGCGTATTTGGGTAATATTTGCCAAATCGGGACCGACACGCTTCCCTTCTCCTATCGTGTGACATGCAGTACATTTTTCTTGAAAAATTTTCTCACCGGAGAATTGTGCATATATATTCGCCGCTAGTATTAAAAACATAATACAAAATGAAGCAGACCATTTCATATGAGTTACCAATGAATTATCAAAGAAGTTAATTCAATAAACAAATGTGGTTTCAAAATATAATCAGAACTAAAATTCTGTTTTACATTATAATAATACTTTTATTGATAGAAGTCAAAAAAAATATCACATTAAATAAAATTATGCCTCGGTTTTCTGGATTACTTAAATTACAGGACAAAACCAAATAACTGTGAAATAACTAATACCCGCAGATCCGTGCAGAATATTAGTGGTTTTTGCATATTTAACTGTAACCCGGAATGAGAATTGCTTGTATATTTATCTGCTGCGGGATATTGAATGATGACTCTTTTGCAGAGAAAAGAATACTTTAGTTATGGAAGTTTTACTTGTATCAAAGTTCAACACTGTAATAAAGAGCAGCTTTCCCCGGTCTAATTAAATAGAATACTTCACATACAACCTTAGTGCGGTATTTGAACTTATGTAATCCGGATACTTTTCATATTCGCCGTACCTTTCGTAAAGAAGAAATTCCAACCCGAGAGAGGCTTTGTCATAAACAGATTTACTTATTCCTGTTATCAACAATCCGACAAATTCTTCCCCTTTCGCTCCGCTTACCGTATGCAGCCAGTATCTTTTATAGTTGGAATAAATCTCTAATGAATTTGCTGCTATAATCCTAATCCCAATTTTAGCACTAGCTCCGGGACCAAAATTATAATCCTTCCCTTCATAGTTAGAATATTTTGAATTTGTGCCTCCCATTATTATTGCCGAAAGTCCCAAGTAATTTTCCATTTTTGTTTTATCCGAAAAATCGATTGTATTTATTATCTGACCCGTTACGCTTGTTGCTGTTAACTGATATACATCGTTGAGGAGGATATCAATTTCTTTATAAAGACCGAAAATGTTTCTGGAACTTTTAAACAGTTTAAACTTGCCGTCAAAAAGGACACCGCTTGCAAGAATACCTACAATATCATCACCTTCCGCAATGCTGTACTCGGCATGTAGCGAAAAATAGTCGAATGGCTTTTTATGGGCATCCACATCGAATTGGTTTCCATATATAAGATTTCCTCTTAAAGTTGCATAAGTTTTCCGATTATCAAAATCGCGGTCTAAAAAAACATTATGGACTCCCGTGGAAAAAACGAAAGTAAATTCTGACCTTTCGTTTGAATTACCACTCCTCCACATTTTCCCTGAAATCATTCTATTAAATCCCTGCATCGGATTAATCAATGACGATGAGAACTCTCTCAAAAACCTTTCAAAACCGGATGTACTCTCATCTATGATAAGGTTAGATACCCTGTTTGATATTTCTCCCAGGGTTATGCCGCTTATTGACGTATTTATAAGGTCATTAAAAGAAGGCGGCTCTCTTTCCATAAAATATTCCCACATAAGGCTGCCGGAAATTGTGTATGGAATCGATTCCCAAAAACTTAGCCCGTTGGATCTGGCGGCATTAAAATAATTCGATCCGTGGAAGGGATGAAAAAACTGATTCATCAAAAATCTGTCGTTATCCCAGACAAATCCAGTTTTCAAATTATTTTCCATTGTCGCCCAGCTTATATCTGCAAAACCCTCTTTCGAAATGAACTTACTGTAAGACCATACTGTAATATTCAATCCGAATATTTCCACGGCAGGCAGCCAATAATTTTTACCGTTTTTATTAACATCTGATGAGGCTTCGTCTTGATTTTTTTTGAAAGATGAAAATTCCCCGGGAAGATTACCATAAGTATCATTCTGTGCAGAATTATTGCTGCACAAAAGAAGAAATACTATAAATGCTACTAACGTAATCCGAAATTTTTTATTAAGGCATATTTTCATCTTCCCTTCATCCTTATTTGACTAAAAACTGTATTTTAATTTTGTGTAAACCATATCGTTCTTGTCGTATCTCCCGAACTGACCTTCATTCCCGATAAATAAATTTGCGCCTAACATTATTTGAAAACCGTCGACAAAATCATACGTTACCTTCGGACGAATAAGAGCATCGCGGTCATTCAAACCGATGTAGGAGAACAATTCCACATTCACTGTTTCCCGTAAAAAATCCATTGTTGCTAAAAAAGTGATAGTATTTTCAAATTCATCGTTAATTAAATAATCATCGTAATCCATAACTGCCTGCTGAATGAACTGGCTGCTTAATTTTAAGTCGCCGATCGTATAGTCGATACCGACCAGATAATGAATGTAATCTTTTTCAACAACTCCTTCATCAAGAGCCGGATTAATAGACTGAAAATTTTTACCTGTATAGTATGCGCCTTCACCTCTTAAAACTAATGGTCCGAGAGTAGTGCTGAAACTTCCGCCCAATGTTGTTAAGCGATGATGTTCGGGCTTAAGCACAACTGAATCAACTATTCCAACATTTTGATTTATTATTTTTTCAGAATGAAAAGCCGGGTCATCATCCCATGAATAAGCCGCCATTAATTCAAAATCGATTGCAGAAGAAAGCAGCGAGTATTTAGCAAAAATTTCACTGTTGCCTAGTTTATCTTTTACATCTGTATTTGAATAATCAACACTATACGGCAAAAGATATTCCGGCTGCAGACTCCAGATTGAACTATGATCGGGCATTTGAGTTGATGTAAAGACCGGAATCCATACTAATTCAAAAGTGCTGTTGTCAAGATAGTAATTGAATCTGAGAGCAGTAACGCCGACGCGTATTTCATTAAAATCGGGGAGAAGGAATTCGCGCATATCTTTAGGTGAAACTATATCTGTAATGAATACGCCGTCGGCTTTTCCCCAAATTATTTGCTGCTTACCTATCCGTATATCGAAAGAATCGAAATATAAATCCAGGTATGCCTGTCTGATTCCCAATTCAAGTTTCTCGTCCGAGTAGTGGTACAGAAAAGGATTTACTTTGAAATAAACATCACCTCTGCTGTGTTCAATATTCAGATCGAAAGTGTTTTGAATTACAGAGTATTCGCTCTCACCGGTTGTTAACGCACCGAGGTAGGTCCTTGCATAACCGCTCAAAGATAAATCCTGTGCCTTACCAATGGTAACCGATAAAAATATTAATGGAATTATTATTTTTTTCACTAACATTTTATATGCCTCTTTTCATCATTCTTTCGGTAAACATACCGTCATCAAGACCGGTATTTATATTTACATTTTTCAGAATCATAATAGTTTTATGATCTTTCTGGATATTGTGCATTACCGAATGAGTTATCACCCAGTAGCCGTCAATTTTATCGTACTTCTCAACGGTAAGATTTTTCAGATGCTCGTCGTCTTCATCGTAGAATTCCTTTTTAAGACCGATCCATTTATCTTTAATTATCCAGGTTATGGTGCGCGAATACATATAATCATCTTCTATGGGGATGCTTTCAACAACGTAACATTCCTCACCACCGAAAGTCTCTTCACGCAAAAGTTTATGAGTATCTTCCGAAGGATGACGATCGCCGAGATCATCATATGTAAAATCCGAGCCCATGAAGTAATCGCTTTTGCTGTCACTGGAAATTCTTTTAGTTTTTTTTAGGGCGGGCAGATAAATCCACTGGTCGTCATCACGTCCCTCTTCCTCATAGCTCCAATTCATAAACGAGGTATTCCTCACGTCGGCAGGTGAAAGGAAGAACATAATATTTTTTTCTTCTTCACCGAAATCTTTGCTGAACTGTTGTATTTCGCGCACTCTTTCATCACCGCGCGAATTAATAAGTGTCATAGTTAAATCTGATTTTGAATCATCGCCGGTCGGACGATAATAAACGTTTTCGATAATCTTTCGTCCGGTTAAATTTTCCTGGGCAAATATGCTCAGACTAAATAATACCCCGGTTAAAAGTGTCAGTGTTATTACATTTCCGAGTTTCATTTTAAAATTCCTCCTTGTTTATTTCACTTTCAATTATTTTCAATAAATCATTTCCAGAATCTTCATTAAGTTTTTCGTTGAAGAAGTAAATTACTGAGCCGGATTTATCAGTAATAATTATATTCGGATTGTCTTTGGATAATATCCATCCATTTAAAAGAACCGCATCCTTATCAAGCACATAGGTTTTAGTTTTATCAACCTCAGCTTTTGTTTTTACTTTTCCCTCGATAATAGCATCGGGGATCCATGTAGCCTTAGTATTAATAATTAATGTAACTTTCATCAATTCAGTAGAATACCCTGTCCTGTCAATTATATCCAGCAGCGGTTCAACATCATTTTGCTGATCTGGAGCTACGTAAAAAACCACGTTTAGTTGATTTATGAGATCCGAGCTTTTCCATTCCATACCGTTAAAACTGCCACCATTGTCTCCGCTTAAATTTACTGCCGGAAGTGTTTTCCCGACTTCGATTTGTGCGTTCACCGATACTGTTGCAAACAGACAAACCATCAGATACGGATGGATTGTTCTGAAGCTTTTCATCATTCTATTAATCCTCATTATTATTCCTTTTCTTTTTGAAATACGTGTCTGATTTGTACAAAACCAAAAACATTATTGTAACTGTTCCCAGGAAGCTTGTAAACATGTTGAGTGAAACCAATGCACCGAGAGATCGGTTTGGTGGAAAAACGGAAAATAAAAGAACAAGGAATCCTGCTATAACCACAATCGCATTAAAGATTATTGCTCTTCCTGAGTGGTGCATAGTTTCCTTAATAGTTATATTCTTATCGCCGGATTCAAGTGCATAAATTTTATAGCGCTCTATAAAGTGGACAGCGTAATCTATTCCGATACCTACTGCTATGCTCGATATCAGAGCAGTTGTTGTACTTAAGGCTATATCAAGCAATCCCATTAGTCCGAAGCTGATTATAGCAGTAATTACAATTGGTATCGCGCCGATGAATCCTATTTTAATTTTTTTGAACATCAACGATAGAAGAACAATTATTATTACGACAGAAAGAAGCAGGCTTTGTATCTGACCTTCCAAAATCAGATCAGTGAAAACCAGAGCTTTATAGCCTGAACCTGCATAGTTTATATTCACGCTTACTTTTTCAAAATCATCTCTATACTTTTCGATAGCAGCTATAGCTCTGTTAATTTCTTTTGAGTTATCACTTTTCAACTGTATATTAACATTAGCCTGCCTGTAATCGTAATCAACAACTTTCCACAGATTGTCCGGATCGCCTGACATTTCATAAAGCAGAAGATACTGTGCGATCAGGTCACGTGAATCAGGTATAACGTTGTACGTCTCATCATCGCCATGCATTACCTTATTCATTCTTTTTAAATAATCTGCCAGCGAGAATGAATTACCGACAACATCAATCGATTCAACGTCGTTCTGCATCTCATCTATTATTCTTTGAACTTCCGGCTGCTTGAATGCATCGTTGTTTTCAGAATCCAGGATTACATTAATAGTGTTTGTACCGCCAAAATGTTGATTAATAAAGTCGTCGGTTTGTACAATGTCGCTGTCTTTTTCAAATTTCTCCAGAAAGCTGGAGTTGATCCAGACTTTATTTATACCAATAACGGATATGATGACAATGATTCCGGTAATCGAAATCACAATCCATTTGAATTTCACGGTCCAGTCAGCAAAAGAATATGCGAGTTTACCGTTGTCTTCTTTAGATTTCTCTTTATGCGCTTTCCTTTTTGGCAAACCAAACACCATGATTCCTGCGGGTATAAGCACCAAAGAAAACACCATTGCCATCATTACACCGAACGAAGTAAAAACCCCGAAATATTTAATCGGATAAACATCAGAACTTAGAAGTGAAATAAACCCAACCGCAGTAGTAACAGAAGTCATTACAACCGGTTTCCACATTTCTTTGAGCATGTCTTTCACAGCTTCAAGTTTATTTGCCCCCGGATGCTCAAAAAGGAACAGATCAAGATGACTGTAAAGATGAATACCGTCTGCCACACCTATCGCAATCAGCATAACTGGTATCATCGTAGAGACTGAGTAAATTGGAATTCCGAACATAGCCATTAAACCGAAAGCCCATATTGTGCTCAATAAAACGACTAGCAATGTTAAAATTGTGTTTCGTACGCTTCGCAGTACGAAGTAAAGTACAAGAATAATCACGGCAATAACAATCGGCACCATAATCTGCATATCTTTAGGACCTAAATATGCAAGCGTCCCTTCTACAATCGGTACTCCAGCTACATAAAGCTTTTCCGGTCCTTCGTAAGATTTTGCCAAGTCAAGTATCCGATGATAGAATTCAAGCGAAAAAACATCATCTTCTATTTCAGCAACAATAAGTGAGATTTGTTCGTTTTCCGAAACTATACGTTTGAAAACCATTTCATTGTTTCTGACATCTTCTCTTAATTGATTTAGTTTTTCTTCATCCTGTGGAACTTTGTTATAAAAATCTTTTACATCCAACCCGGTTTCGGTTCCCATTATGTTTTCAGCAGTGTAAAGAGAAGTAACATCATCTTTATTAATCTCTTCTGTTTTCTGAAGTTTTTTTGTAATGTCTTTGATTTTTTTCAAAGTACCGGAGTTATAGATTCCGTTTTTATTTTCGATCGCTATTAGTATGCCGTCTTTAATATCAAACAGTTTTTCGGCTTGATCGCTGAATACAAAAGCCGGATGATCGTATGGCATATATTCATCCAAGTCGGTTTCCATACGTGAGTTTTTCAGCATTCTATCGAGAAAAAGCAGAGTTAAGGCAGCGATAAAAATCAAGACTGCAAGTGATCTGATCATGTGTATGTTCTTCGGGCATTTCATGCGGTTTATTCCTTTAGTTAACATTAACTAACATATTATTTAAAAATTTTCTCCCTTTTTTAGTAAGAGAGCCGTTAAGAATAATTTGCAGCAGCAGATCAAGTTCTTCGCCGCCTTTCCCGGCGGTTTCTTTAATGATACTGTAAATCAAGTGCAAATAGATTTCAATCGGATAGTCGTAAAGAACGCCCTTTTTTATTCCCCCGGCTATCAGCATATTCAACAGCGGTAAAACATCATATTTTCTGAAGCGGGCGATCTTGAGCCAGACAGCCGGGTAGCTTTTCTTCAATGTTAAAAGTGATTTATCATCAAATGTGCGCAGATTAGACTTAACGATTCTGAATATGGAATAAAACTTTTCAACGAAGGGAGATTCTTCAGCTATTATATTGATTACTTCATTGTACGCAGTTAAAAGAATATTCATTAGTGTTTTCTCAATCAAATCTTCCTTGCTGTCATAAATTTTATAAATGGTTTTCTTACTGACACAAAGTGCTTTTGAGATCGAATCTATTCTAAATGGAGTAACTCCATTTGTCTGGAATTCTGACTGCAGGTATTTTTCAATTTGCTTTTGCATCATCGCCCTAAGTTATCACTAACTAACATAGCATTTAAAAAATTTATCTCAGAATCATCTGATTAATTGTCGAAACTACTTCGCTGCACTTTGAAGACAAATCCGATTTGAAGCCGCTCAAACGCCATTCAAGTACAGTTAAACGGATAAATCCGAGAATTACAGTAACAATATTGGCAGAATTAATATCCTTAATCTCACCGGAATCAATCCCATCCTGAATAATTGACGTAAGTAATTTTTTTCTATACTTAATTATTCTGACCAGCTTCTCTTTCAGCAGATTGCTTTGATTGAAAATATCTTCAGAGAATATCACGGAGGTCATTTCTCTGTTTTTATTCAGAAAATTGAAGTGAAATTCAATAAATAGATGCAGTTTCTCCGTAGCAGTTTCACCTTTATCAAGGTATTCCTTCAATGAGAAATCAAAATCACCGATTCTGGATAGAATACCCAGCACGATATCTTCTTTATTCAGAAAATGCCTGTAAATAGCGGGTTCGCTGATCTTAACTTTAGCGGCTAACTCACGAATTGACAGTGCTTCGTAGCCACCCAGGTGAATAATATTGATTGCCTCATCAATAATTATTTTTTGTCTCTCTTCAGTTGTTAATCGTGCCATGATTTTCTTATTTAATTATGTTTGTTAACACTCACTAACAAACATAATGAATTTGAAGCTTGCTGTCAAGAAAAATTTTTTATGCCTCCGGCAAATCCGGATAAAAGTCAAAAATAAGAAAAACCTACTCCCGATCCTTAAAGACCAGGAAGAAATCCCCATGCAGTTCCGACTTCATGATTACCATCTCGGGCATATGGCAGGTCTGGCGTAATCTGTATATAGCACTCAGCACAGTTCTGTGCATCGGTGAAAGAGATAAATCAAAACAAAGGAGTTATGATTCCGGTTTTCTTCATAGTGCTCTCTCTCCATTTTTGACAGATGAATTCATATAACAATGAACTTGTAGAATCTATGTTCCGGCATTACCGTAATCCATCAATCCGGAGAGTTCTAAATCCTCACTATGTTGAAGTACCATAATAAGAATGTTTTACTCTGATGTTTTTCTAGCCACGTAATTCACAAAATATTCTTCATCCACTTTTTCGGTGAACACTTCAAACCCCTTATTTTCCATAATCTGAATCAAAGGCGCAGGGATGAAAGGAGTTATCAGCAGATAATTTTCGCCCGTTTTCAGTCTTCGAATGTCTTTAGTAACTTTAGCAGCCGGCTGAATACCGTTTTCGAGATCTCGTCGTGTGTCGTATTCCATAACTAAATTATTGTCATTTACCCAATCAGGTTTTTCCCTCGTATATCCGCAGGTATCCTCAGCAATATCTGAGTCATCGAGACCGGCTTCTTTTCTGAGCGTATTAATCATTTTCGATAATGTAACACCACCGACCACAGCAGCCTGTTTAAGAGTTGTAACGCGAGCTACAGTTCTGCGAAGTATAGGGTTTTTCAACTTCTTAAATACAGGCGCGATCTCAATTATTATGTCCTCAAGTCCAGGATAACTATTCAGCAAATCACCTACAAGTGTTTGAGGTGTGATATCAAGTTTTTTATCTTCTCTAATTATCATACTGCAATATTCTCCTTTCGCCTTCCAGTTCCCGATATTCGCCTATATCCTGCGTGAGTTCAACGGTACCCAAATATTTACCCTCTTTATCTCTGACAGCATAATATGAAATGTGGACATACTTACCACTGAAATTAATCCAGAACTTGGCTGCATCCTGTTTGCCGGATTTGAAATCGTCGAGTATCTGATTAACAATATGTACGCTTGAAGGAGGATGACAGTATTGAACCTCTCTGCCCAGAATAGCTTTACTTCTCTGAAAAATTCTGTCAGTTCCATGCGAAAAATATTTTACCTTATCATTCGCATCTACAAAAGTAAAATCAAGGGGTATGCAGTTAAAAATACCTTCCAGCTCTTCGGGGGAAAAACTTCCGGTTGATAATTTGAAGAGCGAACCATTTTCATGTGAGGTGCCAATCTCAATTCCGGGGCTCCATCTTTCGGGCGGGTAATACAAACAGAAACCAATCTCATCGCTCTGCTTATCGATCTCGTACCATTCGATATCCGTAAAAGCATCTATACACATTGGCATCAGTATTTTATCTTCCTTGAATATCATTTCAGCGATTGACTTAAGTGCCGGTTCGAACAACAAGTCAATAAATCCGCGGACGGCGTCCATGTCAACATCTTTTTCGCTAAATGCAGTAAAACAAGATTTCAACAACGCTCTGGTTTCATCATGTTTCCCCCACATAACCATAGGCGGTCCGGTTATATTATGGTTCTCCAGAAATGGAAAAATTAAGTTCTCTTTCCGCTGATAATGTTTTTCAATATCCATAAGGAGATTGAATTGTTTGTGGATTCCGGCAAGTACTTCCGGGGGAGAACCGGTTTCGGATTCAGTCGGGTATAATCTTCTGATACTCTCAATCACCCTTTCCAACTCGCGATTTTCATTCACGAAAATTTCAACCGGGTGTCCTTCCGGAATCTCCTTTGAATAATTACTTAACAGATTACCTTTTAGCGCATCAGAATGAAGATCGCAGAATTTTAGTATTTCTGAGCGATCCAGACCTTCTTTTATAAGTTCTTCCTCCGCCTGTACAACTTCACCGTAAGGAACGGCGCCCATAAGATTTTTCAAGTCCTTTTGTGTCTCTTCGACGGATTCGCCGTTATGTAATTTTAGCAGTAATTGCTTTAATTTACTCACCCGGTGTTCACTGTTATTTATATATTCACTCATATTTAAAATCCTTTATATATAAACTGAATTTGTTAAAATTACCTAATAACTTTATCTATTTGCACTCTTAATAAATATCTGTACTCAATTTTGCTTGGTTAAAACTTTTGTCTGATTTCTGGTGCCAGCTAAAGAATAAAAAGTTTTTTAGCATATTATAAACAGATAAAATATTCTGCTTTTAAAATTAAGAAACGATCTTTGCTAAAACAAGTGAATAACATCTTTTATTTGTGAAATTTACATTCAGAAAGCAGCGATCCGATATCCATGAATTTTGGGCATCTGTCTATAAGTTTTCCCTCACTATAACGAGTGATTTCTGATTTTGCTTCATTGAGATCACTATTCAGCAGTATGTTCTAAAGCAGAAGTACCATCTCGAATTTTTAACGTTTCTTTACTTTTGTAAATTTTGAAAACATTCATTGTCAATTTAAAAACGATATAAACACACATTTATAATTGCAAAATTTTTGCACTTTTGAAATATAATGCAATTTTACATTGCACTATTGCAATCCTCGGCCTTATTATTCTAAGAAAACGAACCAATAACCGCCTTCTCTTTCAGGAACGAAAATTGGCGTACTATGCATATTGGCTGTGGAAAAATGAAGAAAGTGTCTGCAATCAATATAAATTTGTGCTCGATGCATTCTGTGAAGACGGATATTGTTTCACTGAAATTACAGAGAGCTGGAAAATCAAACATGTATTGAGGGAGAATTTACTGATCAAAAAAAATAAACTACACGGCATATTCTCTATGGTTTAATGAGTTGGAAACAAAAATCGTATACGATAAATATGATCAGCTTATGACTTACTAAAGTGCGGGAGGACAAAATGATAAATACCAGAAATATTTATGATGAGCTCGGCTGGGAAGAAGCCCCCGGGTATCAGGTCGGAACGCGGGTTAAAACACTTAGGGATGAAGACGGTTTTAAAACTATCCTGTTAAAATTTCCTAAAGGTTTCCATATGGATTCACATACACACATTTATAACGAGCAGCATATCGTTTTGGAAGGTGAATACGAGATAGACGGCGTTGTGTACGGTTCGGGGACTTACAGATTTATACCGGCACATAAAAATCACGGACCGTTTAACTCTAAAACCGGTGCAATCGTTCTTGTTATCTGGGATAAACTAAAATAATGCACTACTCCGTAAAAAATATGTGAGTTAATTATGTCAATTGTATTCGGACCAATACCATCACGCAGACTCGGAAGGAGTCTTGGTGTAAACAATATTCCGCCTAAGGTTTGTTCGTACTCCTGTACATACTGTCAGGTTGGAATCACTGATTCTATGTCTATCAGACGTAATGAATATTATCAGCCGGATATAATTTTTGAGGCAGTATCAGAGAAAGTAAACCAGCTTACAAAAGCCGGCGAGAAGATAGACTACATCACATTTGTCCCCGACGGCGAGCCGACACTTGATATCAATCTCGGCAAGTCGATATTTTTAGTGAAATCATTAGGGATTAAAACTGCAGTTATTACAAATGCATCAATTCTATGGATGCGCGAAGTAAGAGATGAATTACAGCTTGCCGACTGGGTATCCGTTAAAGTCGATTCGGTTCATCAGAACATCTGGCATAAAATAAACAGACCTCACGGAAAACTTGATCTTGAAAAGGTACTTGATGGAATTGAAAAGTTTTCTTCCGAGTACAACGGCACACTTGTAACAGAAACAATGCTTGTCCGTCATGTAAACGACAATTTGGCATCACTCGACAAAACCGCAATGTTTATTCAAAAAATCAAACCAAGCAAATCATATATACTTGTGCCTACAAGACCGCCGGCTGAAAAGGATGTTGAAATACCGAGTGAGAACAGTCTGAATATTGCCTATCATACTTTTAACAGTTACCTGAATAATCCTGAATTTCTGATCTCCGGCGAAGGGGTTGATTTTACTTATTTAGGCGAAGTTGAATCTGAATTGTTAAGCATTGTTTCCGTTCATCCGATGGCGGAAGAAGCGGTAAATGAGTTTTTAGGCAAGGCTGATTCCGATTGGTCTGTTATAGAAAAGTTGATAAAAGAGAATAAATTGAAAACAGTTGATTACTCCGGCAGAAAGTATTTCATAAGAAGTTTTTCAAAGGATCACGAGCAAGTGAACTTATAAATAAATCAGCGAGGTATTACTATGGCTGTAAATAAAAAATATTCACATGATAAAAAAGTCTGCCGTGTAACTTTCTCTTTACCTAAAGAAATAAATAAAAACTTTAAGGAAATAAGCGTCGTGGGCGATTTTAATGACTGGGATCCGCACAAAAATAAAATGACTCACACAATGACTGATGGTTCAACTTCTTTGGAACTGGATCTGGAAAGCGGTAAGGAGTATCATTTCAAGTACTTGTGCGATAATGAAATCTGGCTGATAGAACCTGACGCGGATAAACAGGTTAAAACTCACTATGGCGATTCTCATAATTCAGTTCTGGAAATTTGACATAGATACATTAAGCACGAAAGTCTTTTTAAAGGAATTACAGATGCATTTAATACAGACCCGATAATGACTCTGACTTATAGTTGGAATATTTAGATGAATAGGGAGCTGAAACAACGCTTACTTATAATGAGAACAGAAAGGAAAGAGTATTTAACTGATATGCAATTTCATTACTAAAAATAAATTACGGTTATAAAAATGAACACGATAAAAACCGGTAAAGAGTGGTTGGATAGATTAATGCCCGAAGGCTTACCGGCAAATACATCAACCATTATTTCAGGACCCGGAGGTTCGGGCAAACCATTGATTGGTGAATCTTTTGTTGCAGCCTGGCTCAAAGAAGGCGGCAATGTAATTTTTATGTCGCTGCAATATCCTACTACCGATTTTTTAGTTGAAAGCATTAAAAATGTTACCGGTATCAATCTTGACGACTATTACAACAAAATAATCATAATAGAACTTGACGTTACTGGCAACAGCTGGAAATTTGAGAGTGAAAATAAAATTAAGGCTAATCTGGTTAAACCATCGGTTTGGGAGGAAGCATTAAAAGCAGCAAAAGAGAAGCTTCCGGAAGAAGGCAGAGGGAATTTAGTATTCGGTTCGGCACTTAATCTCCTGCTTTTTTCCCCGACTTACGGGAGCGCAATTCTGAATAAAATAATAGAAACCATAACGTTTGATAAATCGACCACTTATATTTTTTCCGTGAGCACAACGGTTAAAGCTGAGGAAATAAAAATGCTGGAGAACGCAGCGGATAATCTCATATATGCTCATTCGGAAAAAGAACCGTTCAGATTATTTATGAATATAGAAAGACTAATAAACGTGAAGTTCGATTCCCGGCAAATACAAGTTCCAATTCCTTCGGAGACATTAACTAATTTAAAAGAAACAGCCGACCACAGCAGAAAGGTTGTTATTCCGGCTGTTTCAAAAATATAATTATAATTAGCGAGGGAAGTAAAATGGATAGTAATAGTTATGAAATATACTGTCATTTCTCGGCACTCGGTAAAATGGTTATTAAAGCTGCTTCCTTAGATGAGGCAATTCACCATGCAGAATCTGATGAGAAGATAAAGCCCGACGAAATAATAAGACTCACCAAGCCCTGCATAGTTGACCTTAAACTTTCGCATGAAGTTTTGGATAGCGTTGAGGAAGAGCAGCATCAAATAGAGTTTAAGAACTGGGGGTCGGAATAAATATATTCTTATTAAAGGTATCCGTGTTTTGAAATATGCAGATAAAGATGAAATATAAGAATAAACCGGAATTGATTAGTGCATGAACAAATGTGGAAGACAATTCAAAAAATTTTTAACTAAAAAAATTAATAATGATGACAGTTAATCTTTTAATCGGGATATCCTCATTTCAGATTATTCATATCGAAATGAAATTAATTTAGGACTTATAACCAGGAGGAAGTTATGCCGAATTTAGATAGAACCGGTCCTGAAGGCAGAGGACCTTTAACCGGAAGAAGAATGGGAAAGTGCGGCGGTAAAGAAACCGTAAATAAACAATCGATAGAACGCGATGACTTCGTTTACGGACGGGGACGAAGAGGAGGAGCACGCGGATGGGGTGGTTTTGGATTCGGCGGTGGATTCAGACGCGGAGGAAGAGGTTTTGGCCGCGGTTATGGTTACGGGAGAAGATTCGACGATGAACTTCAAAATAATTCAGCCAAAGACGATAAAGAATGATAATAGCATTAGCAGTTGAGAAAAACAGTATTGATTCTTATTTGTTCAGTGTCTTCGGAAGATGTAAATATATATTACTCTATAATTCCGGGGACAATTCACGAAGAATCATTCCTAATCCATTCTCGGCTGCTTTTGACGGCGCCGGCATTCAGGCTTCTCAACTTCTTATAGAGAATAACTGTGATGTGCTTATTGCAAATAATATCGGCAATCATGCACTGGCATTTTTAAACTCGGTTGGGGTTAAAGTGTATAAATCGGGTGTAGTAACTGCATCAACGGCAATTGCACTTTTTGATGAAGGAAAACTTGAAGAAGCTGAATCTAAAAATGCAGACAAAAGAGAAAGAGTCCGGTACCGAAAGAGAGGAAGCCAACGGAAATGATTATGAATCATCGAGTAGCAATAGCAATTGAAGAATGCAGCGGCAATGTGGATATAGTTGCCAGACATTTAGGCAGATGCACAAAGTTTGTTGTCTGTGAAATTAATCCGGATAAAGAGATTGTGATAAAGGAAACATACTTTAATCCGTTGAGCGGTCATCATGGCGGACAATGTCAGCTGCCAGGGTATATCAAGCAGTTTGATGTAAACACAATTATCGCCGGCGGAATCGAAAGCGAAGCCGCTGCAGACTTTCATCAATACGGAATTGCAGTAATAACTGCCCCCGGATTAAAGTACGAAGAGGCGCTCAAGCTTTTTCTGGCAAACAAACTTACTAATTATGAAAAATACGCCGGACATGATAATCATCATAATTAAAGAACGACAAATGATTATTAAAATTGTATCGTATAGAGGAAGAAGAAACATAACAATAAATGCATTGAGTTTGCTATATATAATTATTCCTTCCACTTACCTCAACAGTAATGTTTATTATGCATGTTTGTTCAGCATATTAAATCCGGAGAACAAAAATATTTTGATGATTATTATAAATATATCTATGAATAAATCGAGGTGTGAAATATGAAAATAGCTGTAGCATCAACCGGTAATTCACTTGATGCATTGGTAAGTGAAAAATTCGGACGTTGTCAATATTTCTTGATTATCGACTCCGACACTATGAATCACGAAGCAGTATTAAACCCGGGCGAGCAGATGCAAAACGGAGCTGGACCAAAAGCTGCAGAGCTGATAATTAACAAAGGCGCTAAAGTCTTATTATCAGGTCACGTTGGTGATAAAGCAGACACTGTTTTGAAAAAAGCTGGAATTATAATAGTTGATGGACTCACCGGAAAGGAAAAGGTAAAAAATGCATTGAATAACTATTTGAAGAACAAGGAGAATTAAAATGACTAAAGACGAATTATTAAAAATATTGAATCAGAATTTAGCCGATCTTGCCGTAATTAACGTAAAGCTTCACAATTATCACTGGAATGTTAAGGGTATCAATTTCAAACCCATCCACGAAATGACTGAAGCATACTACAATTACTTTAATGAACAATATGATGAAGTAGCTGAAAGAATAGTCCAGCTTGCCGGCAAGCCCCTGGCATCATTGAAAGATTATTTAGACAACGCAACGTTAAAAGAAGAAATGAAAAACGAATTCGATGGGAAAACGGTATTACAAATAGTTCTTGCCGATTTTGAAAAATTAAATGTAGAATTTAAACGCATTGCAGAAGCGGCAGATGAATTAGATGACTCTACTACTGCAGCGTTGGCGGAAGATAACATAGCCTGGCTTGAAAAAGAAATCTGGATGGTCAAAGCCACACTTGCATAAATAATTTATCAATCCCCGATTTAATCCGGGGACTTATTAAAATAAGAGGAGAAAAGAATTTGTACGTACCAAAAAAAATATTTTTCACCAAGGGAGTCGGAAGACACAAGGATTATCTGAGTTCTTTTGAAGCGGCATTAAGGAACGCCGGCATTGAAAAATGTAATCTTGTAAATGTAAGCAGTATTTATCCGCCGGGTTGCAAAAAAATCAGCCGAGAGCGGGGACTGAAAGAGATCAGTGCGGGTCAGATTACATTTACAGTAATGGCCAGGAATTCAACGAACGAACCGAACAGACTTATTGCTTCTTCAATCGGCGTAGCAATTCCCAAAGACCAGACTCAGTACGGATATTTGTCCGAGCATCATCCGTACGGTGTTAAAGAACACAATGCCGGTGAATATGCGGAAGATCTTGCAGCACAAATGCTTGCAACAACTTTAGGTGTTGACTTCGATCCTGAAACAGCCTGGAATGAAAGAGAGCAGGTTTTCAAAATGTCCGGCAAAATTGTACGTACTTTTAATATCACTCAATCAGCTAAAGGTGATAAAAAAGGGCTCTGGACTACTGTTATTGCAGCAGCAATACTTTTGCCATGATTAAAATATTGCATATATAAATAGGAGCATATGATGGGAGATCGTTCGGTTGATCCCAAATCGTTATACAGACTTCCGTGGAATATGGCTGACAATGGAATTACCTGGCTTGAGCCTACTGCTCAATGTAACCTGAATTGCTATGGTTGTTACAGAAAGAATATAAAAAACTCGCATAAACCTCTTAATGATTTAAAAAGAGAATTAGATTACTTTCAGTCGGTAAGAAAAACCGACTGCATTTCAATTGCCGGAGGCGATCCCCTGCTGTATCCGCAGATTGTTGAGCTCGTTGCAGATATAAAACGAAGAGGTCTCAAACCAATCATTAACACAAACGGAATCGCCTTAACGGAAGATTTACTCGATGAGTTGAAGAAAGCGGGTGTGTTTGGATTTACTTTTCACATCGACAGCAAACAAGGCAGAGGCAGGGACCCGAAGTGGAATGATAAAAACGAAGTTGAGCTAAATGAACTTCGCCTTTATTATGCGGAAATGCTTGCTTCAAAAAAAGGAATTGCCTGTTCATTTAACTCAACAGTTTTTCACGACACTATTCAATACATCCCCGACCTGCTTGAATGGGCACACAAACATATAGATATAGTTCATACCATAGTATTTATTCTTTTCAGATATCTAACCCCTGATACTCCATTCGACTATTATGCCGGGGATAAAAAAATAACGTTTGATAATATCCATTATCATTCAAACAAAACCGAAGTAACCGATCTGATGTCGACAGATGCGGTAAATGTAATCAGGGAAAGATTTCCGGAGTTTATTCCGGCAGCTTTTTTAAACGGCACAAAAAAAGCCGATCATTTTAAATGGCTGTTGAGTGAAAGAGTCGGCAACAAAGATAAAATTTTCGGTTACGCAGGTAAAAAGTTTCTCGAATATGTAATGACTCTATATCATTATAAAAAGGACAGGTACATATCTTATGCGTCGCCTAAAACATTAAGTCTGGGACGTGCAACATTGTTGAATGTCTGGCCTTTCGATAAAGGGATAAGAGCGGCTTTCATAAATTACCTGAAATACCTGGCGGCAAATCCATTTAAAATTTTTAAGAAAGTTAATATGCAGTCGATTTTGATTATTCAGCCTGTTGATTTAATGCCCAACGGCGACCAAAGTATGTGCGACGGCTGTCCTGATATTACTTACTGGAAGGAAAAAGACGGAACGGAAAAACTTGTTTGGTCATGCCGTCTTGAAGAATTACTCCAGTACGGTAATTTTTTAAGAATGGTTCCGAAAAATAATGAAGAAACTCACACCGAAAGGGAACTAACAACGGTGAGGGTTGATAAACAATAAATCAAGTACAAATGGACGAAAGTATTATGAACAACAAATTAAAAAACAAAAGAATTCTGATCTGCGGAAAAGGCGGTAGCGGAAAAAGTTCGGTCGTTTCCCTATTGGGTAATGCCCTTGTGAAGAAAGGTTATAAAACTATTTTGCTTGATGCCGACGCATCAAACCCGGGTGGATTGTTTCACTTAAATACTGAAAATAAAAAAGCACCCAAGCCCTTGATCGATTTCTTCGGCGGAAGAACAAAAGTAACCTGCCCGTCCGATGACCCTTCACCACTTACAAGAATCGGAAGCGATGAAGCTGTAATCGATGCGGCTATCAAATTATCCGAAATACCCAAAGAGTATTCCTTGAAGAAAAAGAACCTGACGCTTTTCCAGATCGGAAAAATTAAACAGGCGTTTGAAGGCTGCGACGGACCCATGTCAAAAATCGCCAGAGACTTTATTGTAAAAGGCGGTTTTGTTACTCTAATTGATATGGAAGCCGGTATTGAACACTTCGGAAGAGGCGTCGAAACAAATGTGGACCTGATCGTAGTCGTTGTTGATCCCGTTTTTGAATCGATGATTATTGCCGAAATGGTTGCAAGAATTTCTGAGATTATGGGAAAGAAAAAAGTTGTGGCTCTTATAAATAAAGTAAACTCAAAAAGAGTAGAAACAATTATGAAAAAGGATTTGAAGGAGAGAAATGTTCAATACCTTGGCACAATTAATTATGACGATGAGATACAAACGGCGGGCTTTGAAGGCAAAATGATTGTAAATAGTAAAGCGGGAAATCAGGTCAACAAAATCATAGATAAATTGGAAACACTGGTTAAGTAATAAGACATAAATAGTTCAGCAATATAATTTGCAGTCTATAATGATTTAAAATACTTGAATTAAACGACTTGGAGAAATTATATGCAAGAATCGGTAACCGAGAATTCCAAACAAAAAAGAAATATTCAGGTCGCTGATAGGTTTGTTACATTAGCGGGTCGATTGCCTATAGAGATAGAACCGGATTTATGCAAGGAATGCGGACTTTGTGTCGAGGCTTGTCCTCCTAAAGTCCTGAGAATTTCAAATAATCTTAACGTGATGGGTTACCATCCGGTTGAATATATTGGCAGAGGCTGCACAAGTTGCGGGATTTGTTTTTATGTATGCCCCGAACCGGGTGCGATAACCATTCATAAGAAAGTACGGTAATACTAACAAATAAAATGAGCTAACATGTTAAGACTATTTATGAAAGGAAACGAAGCTGCTGTTTATGGTGCCATACTCGGCGGCTGCCGTGCATATTACGGTTATCCTATTACTCCAGCCAGTGAAATTGCAGAAACCGCTGCTAAATATTTTCCGCAGGTTGGCGGTACATTTCTGCAGGCTGAAAGCGAAGTTGCCGCGATTAACATGGTTTACGGTGCAGCTTCTACGGGTCAGCGGGTAATGACTGCCTCATCGGGTCCGGGATTAAGTCTGAAACAGGAAGGAATATCATACTCCGCCGGTTCGGAACTTCCGCTTGTTGTAGTCGATGTTATGCGGGGTGGACCGGGCTTGGGAAATATAGCACCGGAACAGGGAGACTATAATCAAATTGTTAAGGGTGGAGGTCATGGCAATTATCGGGTAATTGTACTCGCACCTAATTGCGTTCAGGAAATGTGCGACTTAACAAAGGCGGCATTTGAATTGGCTGACAAATACCGCAATCCGGTTATTGTTTTAACGGATGGTTTTGTCGGTCAAATGATGGAGCCTGTAGTACTCCCCGAACCGATAACAGAATTTCAGGAAAAACCCTGGGTGGTTGACGGGACAGTCAAAACGGTTAACAATCTTATCTCATCAATTGAATTGGAACCTGAGGACCTGGAAAGACACAACATCAAGCTTCAGAAAAAGTATAAAACTATTTCCGAAAATGAAGTCAGATATGAAGAATTATACACTGAAGATGCCGAAGTAATTCTAATGGGTTACGGAATTGTGTCAAGAGTTTTACAATCTGTTGTTGATGAAGCGCGCTCGGAAGGTTTACCCGTGGGATTGCTCCGCCCGGTAACATTATTCCCGTTTCCGACAAATAAAATTCAGGAATTATCCCGAACGGCTAAACTGTTTTTTGTCTCGGAGATGAGTAACGGGCAGATGTTTGATGATGTAAGGCTGGCTTTGGAAGGTAAAAGTCCAGCTAAATTTTTTGGTCATATGGGAGGCGTGGTTCCAACAACTGAAGAAATTCTGGAACAACTGAAGATGATTTTTAATGAATTGAAAGAGTGAAAACAAAGACAGAGAAAAATAAATGTTGAAAGAGATTTTAAAAAAACCGGAATCGTTTTACGATACATTTTTCCGTAAACCCGGTGCTAATCCCGAAAGCACTCATTATTGCCCGGGCTGCGGGCACGGAGTTATTCATAAATTGATAGCCGAAGCGATGGACGATTTCGGAATTCGCGACAGAACAATAATGATAAGTCCTGTAGGCTGCTCAGTATTTGCTTATTATTATTTCGATTGCGGTAATGTACAGGCAGCACACGGCAGAGCGCCGGCGGTTGGTACGGGTATAAAAAGAGCACTGCCTAATTCTATAGTTATAAGTTATCAGGGAGATGGAGATCTGGCAGGCATTGGCGGGAACAATATTCTTCAAGCCGCCAACCGGGGTGAAAATATTACGGTAATATTTGTGAACAATGCGATTTACGGGATGACGGGTTCGCAAATGGCACCAACAACTTTAATCGGTCAGCGGACAACAACAACTCCCCTCGGGCGAAGTGCTAAAAACGAAGGTTATCCTCTGCGCATCAGTGAATTACTTGCTACGCTTGAAGCGCCCGTATATATTGAACGTGTTGCAATCTCGGATGCGAAACACGTCTTAAAAACACGTAAAGCAATCCGCAAAGCTATTCAAAACCAGATTGAAGGCAAAGGATTTTCATTAGTTGAAATTTTATCGCCCTGCCCCACCGGTTGGGGAATGTCTCCTTCGGAAGCTAACAAATGGGTTGATGAAGCAATGTGTAAATATTTTAAGCTGGGTGTTTACAAAGATGTAAACGGATCAGCGGTAAATAACAATACTCCGGCTGGAAATATTGCCATAACTAAAGACGAAATTGTTTCTCTGCTCGGTTCAAATAAACCGAAAGATGAAAAAAAGTTTGTTAAACCGGAAGCAGACGAAAATTACAAAAACCCCAGAATTAAAATTGCTGGCTTCGGCGGGCAGGGTGTTCTTTTACTCGGCAGACTTTTGTCGGAAAGCGCAATGCTGCTTGATTATCACACAACATGGCTGCCTTCGTACGGACCGGAAATGCGCGGCGGTACTGCAAACTGCCATGTTAATATATCTGATAAACGAATAGGCTCACCGCTTGTGTCTACTCCGGATGTTTTATTTGCAATGAATCTTCCGTCATTAGACAAATTTGAAAATGAAGTTAGAGAGAACGGCGTAATATTTATTAATACATCAATGGTGAACCGTAAAGTTCGTCGTAAAGATGTTGAAACTGTTTACATTCCTGCTACTCGGATAGCTGACGAGGTTGGGCAAACAAAAGCAACCAATGTTGTGTTGATAGGCGCCTTTGCAGAATACACAAAACTACTCTCTTTTGAAAGTGTCCTATCTGCAGTAAAAAATATTGTTAGGAAAAAAGAGTTTTGGGAAACGAACGAAACAGCTTTAAAAAAAGGTATGGAATATGTCAGAAATAATAGAGCAGGCTGAAATTGATTTAATAAAAACTTCAGTAAACGAAATTGTTAATTCAATTCCGCCGGATGTGATGCTGGTTGCCGCATCTAAAACGAGAACGGCAGAAGAAGTACAGGCGGCAATTGATGCCGGTATTAAAATTATCGGATACAATTATGTGCAAGAAGCCGAAAAGATTTTTCAAATCATCGGTAATCAGGTTCAATGGCACCTGATCGGTCATTTACAGAAAAACAAGGTTAAAAAAGCGGTAAAAATATTTAATATGATCGAAACTATTGATTCGGTAGAACTTGCAGAGAAGGTTGATAAAGAATGCAGGCTGAACAATAAAATTATGCCTGTGCTGATTGAAATTAACAGCGGCGAAGAATCCAACAAAACAGGCGTGTTTCCTGAAGATGTTGACAGATTGATTTTTCAAATAAAAGATTTGCCCAATATAAGGATTAAAGGCTTGATGACTATGGGTCCGCGTTTCGGTGATCCGGAGAATTCCAGACCTTACTTTAAAACAACTAAAAAGGTATTCGACAGATTCAAAGATCAAAATATTCCCAACGTAGAGATGAGATACCTCTCAATGGGTATGAGTAACAGTTACCCGATTGCTATTAAAGAAGGCGCTAATATAGTACGCATCGGGACAAAACTTTTTGGCACAAGATGTAAAATATAAAATTACATCAGGCAGATTTTATAAATGACAGAA
This sequence comes from Melioribacteraceae bacterium, assembly GCA_016927595.1. GTDB lineage: Bacteria > Bacteroidota > Ignavibacteria > Ignavibacteriales > Melioribacteraceae > PGYT01. The sequence continues at coordinate 35,609 of JAFGMI010000018.1, forward strand.
ATAATTTTGAGAGTAAATATTTGAGACTTCTGAAAATATTACTTCTGAGTATAAATATGCGGTATGTTAGTTTATTTAATTATGCGGAATTCTCTGTTTATCTATGAAATAATTATAAGCGAATGATATTTATAATCGTCATTCCGGGGAAGATGATATGAACAGTTCGATGAGGGTAAGTCAGCTAGGCAAATCTTCAATACATGAAATGACCAGGTTATCCGCACAGTATGAAGATGTTGCGTTTTTATCCTGGGCAAAGCCGGTATCCGACACACCAAAACATATAAATGATGCGGCAATTGAAGCAATTCAAAAAGGATTTACTTCCGGTTATTCTCAAAGCGAAGGTTTACAGGAACTGCGCGAAGAAATAGCAAAGAAATTAAAACGTGATAATAATATCAACGCGAATACTTCCGAAATAATTTTAACTGTTGGAGCAATTGAAGGTCTGGCTGTTGCAGTATTGGCAACAGTTGATCCGGGTGATGAAGTCATTCTTCCTACACCGACATATTCAACACATATCACGCAAGTAAAACTTGCATCAGCAAAACCGGTTTTGGTTCCGCTTGTTGAAGAAATAAATTATTCTCTGGATATTGAAGCAATCAAAAAAGCAATTACACCGAAAACAAAAGCAATAATGTTCTGCACGCCGAACAATCCAACCGGAACGGTATTTCCCGAAAAAGATCTTCGTCAGCTTGCGGATATTGCTTTGGAAAACAACTTAACGGTTATTGTTGATGAAGCGTACGAATATTTTGTATTCGATGATGAAAAACATTTCAGCATAGCTTCAATTCCTAAGTTAAAGAATAATGTAATTACAGCATATACATTCACCAAAACCTATGCTATGACGGGCTGGCGTATCGGTTACCTGGTTGCAGAAAAAGAAAGAATAACTCAAATCAAGAAAGCACACATTCCGTTCGCAATCTGTGCCCCTGTAGTTTCTCAATATGCAGCACTTGCAGCGCTTAAGGGTAGTCAGGATTCAGTTGATAAATTCCGCAGTGAATACTTAAGCGCCCGAAACCTGATGTGCGGGAGACTCGATAAGCTTGATTCGGTTTTCAGTTACGTTAAGCCAGGCGGGTCGTATCTGATGTTTCCTAAAATTATATCGGAAAACAAAGTTGATTCAGTAGAGTTCAGTAAAAGACTATTAGCCGATGTAAAAGTGTCAACCACTCCGGGGATTGCTTTCGGATTTACAGGTGAGGGACATATACGGCTTTCGTTTTGTGTGCCTGAAGAAATGATTAACAAAGCATTCGACAGAATGGAAAAATATTTCAAATAAAAAACATTAATACAAAAATGATACTATCAACAAGAAATACTCTGGTCGGGAAACTTGCCGATAAGCTCGGTTTAACCAAAAATTTTAACAAATATACCGAAGTAAAATTCGATCCAAACGATAATGTTTTTATCAGTCCGGTCGAAGCAAAGGTTATGAAGGTCGGCGATATAAACTCAGAAGGTTTACTCGTTTCGAAGAACGGTAAAAAAATAGCTCTCAATAATTTCATCGGAGATTACGCAAAAAATTTTATCGGCGGTAAGTACATAAATTTTTATCTGAATCCCGGCAACAAGCATTTTTGGGTAACGCCATATGATGGGAAATTTATTTACACCCAAAAAAATGAAGGTAAATCCTGGCTCCCCGTTTTTGTCGGGTTGGAAAATCTTTTAGGAATAGAAATGTTCAGCAGAGCTGTAAAAAAGAACGCCTCAATTGGTTCTGTATACCAGACAAAGGATTTTCTAATGGCAATAATTGCGATCGGATCTCTGAATGTAAACAGAATTTATATCGATTACGAAGAAATGCAGAATTATGACAAAGGCACGCCCTGCGGGTATTTTGCAATCGGTTCTTCATTGCTTCTATGCTTCCCGGGTTATTTAAATATTTTAGTCGAGGAAAAGTCCGATATTCAAATCGGACAGAGGATTTTGTAATGAAAAAGTATTCATTAAGAATTTATCCTGATTCAGTGTTAAGAGACACTGCATCCCATGTTAACAACATAGATGAAACATCATATCAACTTATAAAAAGCATGTCCGATATTATGTACGACAACCGTGCAATAGGATTAGCCGCCCCGCAGATAGGAGTATTAAAACGAATCGTTGTTGTTGATATCGGCGAGGAGCTTATAACAATGATTAATCCCGAAATACTTTCAGGATTCGGAAAAGAACCGCTTGAAGAAGGCTGTTTAAGTTTACCTAATACGAAAGTAAATGTTGACAGGAAAGTGAATCTCTTTGTGAGATATACCGATAAAAATGAAAAAGAATTTGAAAGAGAATTCAAAGACTTAACAGCGCGGGTTATTCAGCATGAAATAGACCATTTAAATGGTGTGCTCATAATCGACCATGCACCTGTAATAGATAAATCTATATTCAGCTTCGATAACAAATTTAAAAACAAAAAGTAATTGAATTCATTGTTAATTTTTACCGGAGACAAAATGCCAGAGATCAGTAAGACCATCGGAAATGAAAACGATACGATTACTATAACAATCTTATACGATAATAACCCCCTGATTGAAGGCTTACAAACTGATTGGGGCTTTGCCTGTTTTATTGATACAGGAAAAAATAAAATTCTTTTCGACACCGGCGACAACGGGAATATTCTTCTAAGTAATATGAAAAAACTTCACATGGATTTTCAGATTATTGATACTGTTTTTCTGTCTCACTTTCATCACGATCATACCGGCGGTTTAAGGAAACTGCTTCAATTTAATCCGAATGTAAATGTTTGTTTCCCTCAGTCATTTCCTGCTGAATTAGTTACACTGATAAATGAAAGCGGAGCTAAGCCGGTTCCCGTTTCCGATTTCACGGAAATTTTGCCGCAAATATTTTCAACAGGTGAAATTAAAGCTGCAATACCCGAACAATCGCTTGTTATCCGAAAAGGGAAAGATCTGATTATTATTACGGGCTGTGCTCATCCGGGAATAGTAACCATTCTTAAAAAAGTTAAAAGCGAATTCCCCGATGAAATAATATATCTTGTTTTGGGAGGATTCCATTTACATCGGTTCAATGAAGATGAAATTAATGATGTGATTCATGAATTTTCCGATATGGGAGTTCTTAATGTCGCACCGACTCATTGTTCGGGTGATAATGCCCGAAGTATGTTCAGAGATGTTTTTGATGCTGATTATGAGGAAGCCGGCGTTGGAAAAGTTTTTATTATTAAATAACGGAAACGATTAGACTATGGCTAAATTCGGACTGGCATTAGGAGGAGGAGGAGCGAGAGGTCTGGCACACATCGGCATACTGAAAGTGCTGGAGAAAGAAAAAATTAAAGTCGATGCAATAACCGGCTGCAGTATAGGTTCCCTTATCGGCGGATTGTACGCTTATCTCGGCAGTGCAGTCAGAGTGGAGGAATATATCCGCGAGATTGTTCGGAATCCGAAATTTATTGAACTTGGTATTTATAAGCTTCGCAAAAATGAAAAGCCTGATAAAAGTTATTTCGAACAGTTTTTTGATTATCTTGAAATACGCTACAATGTGCTGAAATCTTTGAATCAGCCATCTTACTTTGATGAAGAGAGCACTAACGAATTATACAAGTTAATACCTGATGTACAGCTCGAAAGTCTGGAGATAAAGTTTTCAGCAATAGCTACCGATCTTATTTCCGGTGAAGAGATAAACTTTACCGGGGGTAGTCTGAGAGAAGTTATAAAAGCAAGTTCGGCGATCCCCGGGATATTTCCTCCGGTTAAATATCAGAATTATTTTCTCGTTGACGGAGGTGCTTCGGAAAGCGTGCCTGCTGGCAGGGTAAAGGACCTGGGTGCCGATAGAGTTTTAGCTATTGATGTAATGCGTCCTATTAAATCCGTAACGCAACCTAAAAATGTAATTGATATTCTTTACCGGACAGAAGATATAACCTCGTTTCATCTTTCTATATTAAGATTACGCGACGCTGACTTAGTCGTTCGCCCCAATGTTAAACATCTGAGCTGGACCGACTACGATAAAATTGATGAAATTATAGCAGCAGGCGAAAAAGCAGCCACCGAGAATATGCCGGCAATAAAAAAACTGGTCCAAAGCAATTTGCTGTATCTTAAAATCAAACATCAGTTTAAGGTGCTTAATGGAGAAAAATAATATTTCAAAATGCCCTAATAAAACGTGTGTTTAAAATGGCAAGAACCGAACCCTTTGACAAATATTTAACCGAATACGAAAACTGGTTCGAAATAAACCGCTATGTATACGGTTCCGAAGTTGATGCAGTAAGACATTTTATTCCAGCCGGCAGAAAGGGAATCGAAATAGGAATAGGCTCCGGGCGATTCGCAGTACCTTTGAAAATTAAAGAAGGTATTGAGCCATCCGCTGCAATGAGGGATTTCTCATCACGGCTGGGGTTAAAAGTATACGACGGAACGGCTGAAAATATTCCTCTTAAAGATAATCTTTACGATTTCGTTCTGATGGTAACTACAATATGTTTCGTAGACGATGCAGTAAAAGCGCTGATGGAGGCAAAAAGAATTTTAAAGCCTGGCGGATATCTTATCATCGGACTGGTTGATAAAAAAAGTACGCTTGGCAGAATATATGAAAGTATAAAAGAGCAGAATAAATTTTACAAGTATGCAACGTTTTATTCAACTGAAGACATAAAACAATATTTGAAAATTACAGGTTTTTGCAAGATAGAAACTATCCAGACCGTTTTCGGTGAACTGCACGATATTCGTAATGTGCAAAAATTCAAAGAGGGTTTCGGTGAAGGAGGATTTGTAGTAATAAAAGCGGAAAAAATAGTTTATGATATTTAAAATTATTTTCGAACATATTTATGCGGGAAGCTGCCGGATAGAATGAAAAAAGGGCTTACTAAAATATTATGGCATTGTACCTTAATCGCCGTATTTTCAATACTTGTAAATAATACGGTTTTTATTCATACGCATATCCTGCCTGACGGAAGAATTATTCAGCATGCTCATCCGTTTAATTTTTCCGGTGAAAAATCCGGTTCGCAACCTCATCACAAACATACTTCAAAAGAATTTTTGCTGCTTTCATATGTCTATGAATTATTCAGCAACTCGATTATTTATTTTATTGCAATAGTATTTTTATTAAGACGTATTTCAGAACATAGTCACTCTGGGGTAGTAAAATTATTTCCTTTCGGGATTAAAAGAGTAAAAACTCCGCGAGCGTCTCCGCAATTACTGTTATCTCAAAATTATGGTTCACTTAAGATTGGTTTATTTAATTTATTTTCCAGGAGAAACAGTAATGAAAAAAATATTTGTGTGTTTATTAATATTGCTTTTTGTTAAAGAATTTGAAGCTCAGCAAAGGAATCCTAAAGTTGAAGGATATGTAAATTCAGAAAGTAAACCTTTAGCCGGAGCTAATATTATTATAAAAGGAACAACAATAGGTGCAATAACAAATAAAGACGGTTATTATTATTTGGCAAATTTACCGAGGGGTAATTTTATTTTGAAAGCTTCTTTTGTCGGTTATAAATCAAAAGAAACTGAGGTTAGATTACGAGGGCGTCATTTGATAAAAGTAAATTTTGATCTTGAGGAAGATTTGATACAAACCGAGAGTATCATAGTAAGTGCAAGCCGTCAGGAAGAAAATAGAAAAGATGCGTCGGTTGTTGTTAATGTCTTGAATCCAAGGACGTACGAATCAACAAACTCATTGAATCTTGCAGATGGTTTATCTTTTCAATCCGGCTTGCGGCTCGAAACAAACTGCCAGAACTGCGGATTCCAGCAGGTGCGCATTAACGGTTTGGAAGGACCTTATTCACAAATACTAATAGACAGCAAACCGATTTTCAGCGCCCTCAACAGCGTTTACGGTATCGAACAAATTCCGGCAAATATGATTGACAGGGTTGAAATTGTGCGCGGCGGGGGTTCGGCATTGTACGGCTCAAATGCAATAGGCGGAACAATTAACATTATTACTAAAACGCCTTCGGAAAATTCATTTCAGATTGCTAGTAATTTTTCGTTTTTGGATTACCGCATTCCGGATCAAACTATAACTTTAAATACAACTTTAGTTAACGAAGATTATAACACAGGCATTTCTGTTTTTGGCGCTTACCGGAAAAGAATGCAGTTTGATGAAAACGGCGACGGTTTTTCTGAAATTGGAAAGATTGATAATCATACATTAGGATTTAAATCTTTCTATAAACCTTCTTTGCAAAGCAAGATCAATCTTGAATTTCATACTCTCCGCGAATTCAGAAGGGGCGGAAACAAATTCGATTTACAGCCGCATGAAAGCGACATTACCGAACAGATTCAGCATCAAATTAATAGCGGAGGTATCGATTATTCTTATCTAAAAAGTTCGTCTGCGTTTAATATATATTTTTCTTTACAAAATATAGAACGAAAAAGCTATTACGGCGCGCAGCAAAACCCCAATGCTTACGGTTCAACAACCGACCTTACTATTGCATCGGGCATTCAATATACCGGTAATTTAAAACATTTAATTTTTGCTCCCGCTGTTTTTACAGCCGGCTTCGAATATCAATCGAATCGTTTAAAAGATGAAACCCCCGGATATAATAGAGAGATTAATCAAAATGTAGAAATCGGCGGAATTTACGTGCAAAGCGAATGGAGTTTTAATAATATTAAGTATCTCGTTGGCGCACGTTTTGACAAGAATAATTTAATTGATGATATCATAATAAGTCCGCGCACAACACTTTTATACAGGTTCGCCGAGGAAATTCAAACAAGAATTACTTATGCTAAAGGTTATCGTGCGCCACAGGCATTTGATGAGGATCTGCACATTACGGCTGTTGGAGGAGAAGTAATTTTAATTCAACTGGCAGAAGGTTTAAAAACGGAAAACTCAAACACCTTTAGTGCATCGTTGGATTTATATCCTTCATTTGGAAAAATGCAGACTAATATTTTGCTCGAAACTTTTTATACAAAACTTAATGATGTTTTTGTATTGAATGAAGTTGGCATAGATCCGCATGGGAACAAAATAGTTGAACGGCAAAACGGAAGCGGCGCAGAAGTTTACGGACTTAATTTCGAAACAAAATTTGTTCCCAACAATCATATTAGTTTGCAGTTGGGTTTTACGGCACAAAGGAGTTTATATATTCAACCACAGCAATGGTCGGATGATTCAACACTTTTACCAATAAGACAAATGCCGCGTACTCCCGATAAGTATGGATATTTTACATTGAGTTATAGATCATTAACGAACTTTGATTTTTCTGTTTCCGGCATTTATACCGGTAGTATGTATGTACCTCATTACGCCGGGTTTATACAAAACGATTTGTTCGAAAAGAGTGAGGATTTTTTTGAATGCAATATTAAAATGGGTTACACTTTTGTACTTTCGAATAAAGTAAACATTCAATTAAACGGCGGTATTCAAAATATTATCAACAACTATCAAAAAGATTTTGACAAGGGAATATTTAGAGATGCCGGTTATATATATGGTCCGTCACGACCCCGAACATTATTTGTCGGACTAAAGGTAAGTGGTTGAAAATATTATAACTCAAATTAATGTATGTGGACCGATATTAAGTTGCGGGCATCTTATTTAGTAGAATTAGTAAAAATCTGCTAAAGGAACAAATATGACAAAAGATGAAATACTTAACGAGCTGGAAAAAGTAGGTCACCCGGCTATTAATTATTCATTAATTAAACTTGGAATAGTAACGGATGTTGAATTTAAGGATAACAAAGTATCTGTTGTTTTTGCTTTTCCGTTTCCCAACATACCGGTTGCCGGGATGCTTGTTAACTCTATTGAGCAGCCGGTTAAATCGTTAGGTTTAGATTTAGAATATAAAATAAGAGTAATGAACGAAGAAGAAAAAATGCGCTTTTTGCAATTGGAAGCCGAAGCATGGAAAGGTTGATGGGGATAATGAAATGACTAATTCTTTAATGCATGTTGGATTGCATGTTTTAGAAAAAGATGTCCAAGATTTCTATAAAGAGATTCTAGATTGTCAAACTAAAAGAACTTTTACGCTGCAACCCGATGATGCTTTCCCGATCTTTGGTATTAATCAAGAAGTAACTGTTCAATTAGTATCCTGCGGCGGTATTGAACTTGAGCTTTTTGCGGGAGACAAAAAAAACGAAATTCCAACTTTCGGACATTTATGCTTTCAGTCGACCGAAGCGGATAAAATATTTGATAAAGCTTGTAAGGCTGGTTTTCGAACATTTATACGTAAAAGAAATTTAAATGAAACGTATTTTATAAGCGACAATAACAATAACCTGTTCGAAATAAAGAAGCCTGCAAATAATTTTCAACAAATCGAATCAACATTGAAATAAGGATTAAGAAATACTATGAAACTTTCCAATGTAGAGCTTCGAAACAGTTTTTTTATGGCAGCCGTTAAAACCGGCTACGGTGACTCTGAAGGCAGCATTACCGACAGGCATCTTGCTTTTTGGAATGCCCGGTCCAAACACGTGGCTGCGGTGATATTCGAGCCTTTTTATATTGATAAGCATGTACGCGAGCTTCCCACTCAAATAGGGATTGATAACGATGATAAAATTGAAGGACATAAAAAATTAGTGAATACGGTTCACAAAAACGGCGCTAAAGCAGTAGCACATATAAATCACCCGGGAAGAATGGCAAATCCGAAATTACCGGGGAATGTTTATTTCTCAGCATCGGATACAGTGTGTACGAACGGAGGTCAAAAGCCGGTTCCTCTTTCAACCGATGAAATAAAAACTGTTCAGGGGCAGTATACAGATGCCGCAATGCGTGCTGAAAAAGCCGGGTACGATTTGATTGAATTACAGTTCGGTCTCGGTTATTTAATTGCACAGTTCTTATCACCGGCAACTAATAAACGTATCGATGAATACGGCGGAAATTTTGATAATCGTCTGAGGTTCGGACTGGAAATTCTGCGCGGAATAAAATCGAAAGTTAATCTGCCGGTTATCGTAAGAATAAGCGGCGATGAAAAAAACACGGACGGTTTAACAATTGAAGATTCTATTTATGCTGCAAAAATAATTGAGCAGGAAGGCGCTGCAGCCGTTCATGTTACATCCGGAAATGTCTGTGAAAACGCCGCGTGGTATTACCAACATCATTTTATACCTAAAGGCGCTACGTGGCAAATGGCAAAAAAGATTAAGGAAAATATTTCACTACCTGTAATCGGTGTCGGACAGGTAACTGAGTCTGTTGATATCGCAAAAATATTCAGTGATCGGGCGGCAGATTTTATTGCAATCGGCAGAGCGCTTATAGCAGACCCGGATTTCGTCGGCAAATATCTGCAGCTTGTCGAAGGCAGAATTCGTCCGTGCAGCTCCTGCCTAACCGGCTGTTTGGGAAGAATTAAAATCGGGAAAGGATTACAGTGTGAAATTAATCCCGAAGTGGGCAGGGAATTGGAACCGCTTAAACCTGCCGGTGATAGGAAATGTTATGCAGTAGTCGGCGGAGGAATGGCAGGAATGGAAGCCGCCGTTACACTTCGAAGACGTGGGCATCAGGTTACAATTTTTGAGAAAGAGGAATTGGGTGGCCAGTTCAATCTGGCTCCGCTACCTTCGCATAAGGGATCTCTGCAGAAACAAATAGATTATCTGAAACACGAGGTTTCCGAAATTCCGGTCATCAGAAAGGAAGCAAGGGCAGAGGATCTTGCAGATAATTACGACGGGGTTATTTTAGCTACCGGATCCAAACCATTTGTTCCGGAAATAATTGGTCTAGGGGATTACAAATGGGCTGATATTTTATACAAAACAAACATTCCCGAAAATAAAAATGTTCTGATAATCGGCGGCGGCTTGATCGGCATTGAAATAGCTGTCACATTACTTGATTACGGCAACAGAGTTATAATTGTTGAAATGCTGGACGATATTGCGAGGGATATGGAAATGGTTTCGCGCAAACTGAATTTGACGAAATTGCAGGAGCACAATGTGCCGGTTTATACAAATACAAAAGTAAGTTATATTTCCGGTTCCACTGCCTTTCTTAAAAGACGAAATTCGATTGAACAATCAAAAATTGAAAACATAGATCTGTATGTTATTGCTGCAGGTATGAGACAAAACGCTGATTTGCTCCAACAGCTTGAAAACAAAGTCCCGGTCTACCCTGTTGGTGATGCCGATAAAGTGGGAGATGTGGTTTCGGCTATTCAAAGCGCTTATTTTGTGTGCAAAGAATTATAGGCAGTTATGAATTATCAGTAGCTTTCAGAGGTAAACGGCATGGAAATTATAATAAATGTTTTTAAAGAAGCGGTTAAAGTAACACTTTTTGTTTTAGTGATGATGATTGCCGTTGACCTGATTAATGTAAAGACGAAAGGTAAGCTGGAATCGCTGCTTCGGACCGGAAGAAGATGGAAACAATACACCGTAGCCTCTTTGCTGGGCAGCGCTCCCGGTTGTCTCGGTTCCTTTGCCGGAGTTTCATTATATATCCACGGCATGATAAGCTTCGGAGCGCTTACCGGTTTAATGCTTGCAACTTCGGGAGACGAACAGTTTATAATGCTCGCTATGTTTCCGGATACCGCTCTTTTAATGTTTGCAATTCTTTTTGTCCTTGGAATTTTTGCAGGTTTTCTTACGGATTATCTGATTAAGAAATTTAAAGTGCTTACATGTACAGACTGTGAATTCAAACAATATCATCCGGGCGAAGAAGGTTATAAGCATTATATTAAAGAGCACATATGGGAGCACATAATTAAAAGACATTTATTAAGAACTTTTTTATGGACTTTCGGTGCCTTACTTGTTGTTGAACTCGGCATGAATTTTATCGACCTCGAAGGTATCACTTCGGAATATACCTTCTTATTATTAATTCTCGCCGCTCTGATAGGAATTATCCCGGAATCAGGTCCGCATTTAATTTTTGTAATGATGTTTGCTAAAGGATTAATACCTTTCTCAGTCTTGTTTACAAGCTCCGTTGTTCAGGACGGACATGGTATGCTGCCTATGCTTTCGTATTCTCTGAAAGATTCATTGCGGATAAAAATATTTAACCTGATGTTCGGACTCATTTTCGGTATAATTTTATTTATAGGTGGTTTGTAACAATTTATTCAGATCAAAACACAATAAGAAAACCTTGTTATGAACACAACAGTATCCCGGAGTTATTATACAGATGATGTCACTAACATCTGTGGAGAATTTATTGAGCATGGACATCTTATACAAACAGACATGAATGACAATAAGACAGGCAACATGTTTACAACAAAGAAATACGATACTGTAACCCGGGATTATATTTGTGGCGGATTGATCGATTCATTAAATAATTATCTCGAAACGGCATTTGCAGCTTACAAAGCAAAGGCAGGAGATTTTTATATAATGCCTCTCTTTCGTTTTGTAACCGCATTACTTCAAATTGATTACTTAAAGCCAACTCCGCCTGATGTTGAAGTAAAAGATGTTTCTGCAATCTTAAACAAAGCTTTAGTTGGTAATTACCTTACTCCCCTATCAGATACATTGGGAAATATACCTAATGAACCGGTTGAATTCTCGGCCGGAAAATATACTTACTACACCTTTAATTTTTCTGAAAGGCATAAGTATTACCTTTATTGAACAGGCTCTTAAAAAAGTTCCGCAGGCACCATGAGTATATAGGAGCTCAATGCCATGAATATTTACTCACTTCCGGCAATCATATCTTTAACTATAAATTTTAGTATTGCTTTCATTGTTTTAATGGAGAAACCAAGAGCGGCATTGCACCAGTGGTTTGCTGCTTTCATTTTCAGTTTTGCAATCTGGAATCTTTCTGAGATCATCATCCTGAACAGTGCTAATATGTTACCTGCTCTTCTAGGTGCGCAAATTCTTTACAGGATTATTTTTCTTGCTCCAGCTTTCTATGTTATAATAGCCTATCTGTTTCCCAAAAATTTCAGCAGGTATGGTTCAAATCTGTTTTTCTTTATCGCTGTATTTTCACCGCCAATAATTATGCTCTCTTTATCTTTCCCCGATTTTCAGATTGAGTTGATCACGCTTAGAGAAACGCCTTTAATCTATCATTATCATTTTACGTTCAACTTTAATTTTGTTTTTTTTATTCTGATTTTAATTTCGATCAGCTATATAGTATGGGGCAGCATTGTTCTGGTAAATAAAATCCGCCGTCTGCATACAATCCGCCTTAAAAATCAGACCCGTTTCTTTGTAGCTGGGATGACTTTTATTTTTATCGGTTTTGTAATAATCATTTTACTTAAAGGAATAATTCCCAACCCGGCTTCTTATTATTTCCTGTCCACTATATTTACTTTTATAATTGCATTATTCTTTTTTACTGCACTTATCAAATTTCATCTGCTCAACCCTGGGAAGTTGCTTAGCGGGGGAATAACTTATTCTGTCCTCACGGCTGTATCATTCGCAGTTTATTTTTTTGTTATACAGGCGGTCAGCGAAAGTCTGGAATCGTGGATTGGAATTAACTCCTCAATTTTCGATGCCATCCTGGTTGTTACATTGATATTTATAATCCTGCCTTTTGAAAAGCGTTTGCAAAATCTTTTCGAGAGATGGTTAAATAAAGACCTGCATCAGTATCGTAAAAACATTCTCCTTCTTTTTCGTGAATTACAGATATATTATGAAATTGATGAATTCTTTATGATTGTTACCCGTTTTATAACCGATAATTTTAAAACCTCGGCAGTATATATCTTTACTAATCACCCCGGATCAGACTTCTTCTTTGAAATAGGTCCGGAAGAAATGATTCCTTCAATCCCGCCGGATTCTTATCTAATCAAAGAGCTTAAGCGGCAAAAAAGCGCTGTTGAATTCTATGAACTTAATCATAATGAATTGAGTGAAGAGTGCCGTCAGTTTTGTGAAAGTGTTCATGCAAAATTCTTTTTACCGATTATATATGAGAATATTCTGATGGCAATCGTTGTACTTTGCCGTAAAAAATTCGGATTGGAATACAATGAGAATGAGAGAGAGATCATGTCCATCTTGGGAAGCGAAATTGCTTCTTCATTACGGCGGAATCAAATTATTGAAGAAATCAGGGGAAAAGACCGGAAACGTTTCCAGCTGGAAAAACTGGCTGCGTTAGGTCAGCTTACTGCAAGTGTTGCACACGAAATCCGCAATCCGCTCAACACAATTTCTACTTCAGCAGAAACTCTTTTGCAAAAAAATATTTCCGAAGTAGATAAGTCTCAGTTGAATCAATTCATTATTGAAGAATCCAATCGCTTGAACCGTATACTCACCGATTTTCTCAATCTTGCACGCATTAAACTGGCAGCCAATTCAGAAATAGATATTGAAAATATTTTTGAACGGCTTAGCATGGAACTACAAAACTCAAATATGGCTGAAATTAAAATCACTTATGAATTTGAAACAACACAAAAAAAAATTATCAGCGATCCGGATTTACTTTTCCAGGCTTTATTGAATTTGGGATTAAATGCACAGTCGGCAATACAAGAACGCTGTAATAAGGAAAAGGTATTTACCTGTAGGCAAGGCATAATAAAATGGGTGATGAGCATTGATAACAACCATTTTAAACTTTCTGTTAGGGATAACGGAGTTGGAATACCACCTGAAATCAGAGAATCAATTTATAATCCGTTTTTTACTACAAAGAAGACAGGCACAGGTTTGGGTTTGTCAATTGTTCAACAGATTACAGAAGTGCTGTCCGGTTTCATTAGCTTTACTTCAAAACCGGGAGATACCTGTTTTACAATTTATCTGCCGAAGCCGTGATGAAATAAAAGAATAAGGGAAGATTATGGAAACTTTTGAACACACAATTTTAGTCGCTGACGATGAAGAAAAGACACTCAAAGTATTAGATATAAATCTGAAAAATAAATACCGGGTTATCCTTGCTGCTAACGGCAGCGAAGCGATTGAATATCTTAAAAATGAAACAGTTCACCTGGTGCTTACCGATTTGCGTATGCCTGAACAAGGCGGTTTGGATTTGCTGAAATATGTACAACAACACTATAAACATATTCCGGTAATGATCGTAACTGCATTTGGTTCGGTAGAAAATGCCGTACAGGCAATGAAGATGGGAGCGTATGACTATATCCTTAAACCAATACAGATAGCCGAATTGGAGCGGCTTATAGAAAAAGCTCTGCATTATGCCCGGCTGCTTAATGAGAATGTAGAACTGAAAGAACGTTTAAAAAAATATGAAGGTTACAGGGAGATTATTACAGCTAATCCCAATATGAAGGCATTACTTGAAACAATGAAACATGTTGCTGCAACTAATGCCAATGTACTCATCGAAGGTGAATCGGGTACCGGCAAACAGTTATTAGCTGCCTCGGTTCACTATATGAGCGCTCGGGCTGATAAACCGTTCATAGAAATTAATTGCGGTGCTATTCCGGCAAATTTATTGGAAAGTGAATTGTTCGGACATGAAAAAGGTGCCTTTACCGGAGCTGTTAGTACCAAGAAAGGCAAATTTGAACTAGCAGATAAAGGCACTATTTTTTTGGATGAAATTGGCGAGTTGCCTTTGGAGCTACAGGTTAAGCTGCTGCATGTCCTGGAAAATCAGAAATTTACCCGTGTTGGAGGTACTCAATATATTGAAACGGATGCCCGTATTGTTGCTGCAACCAATCGCAAATTAAGTGAAGAGGTTAATAAAAAAAATTTCCGAAGCGATCTTTATTATCGTTTAAAGGTAGTGTATTTACAGATACCGCCTTTACGGGAACGCAAAGAGGATATTCCCTTGCTGGTTAATAACTTCATTGAAAAATATAAAGACTTAAATGCCGACAAACAGGCTAGCATTTCAATATCAGAGGAGGCTCTGTGTATTCTTCAATCTTATTATTGGCCGGGTAATGTACGTGAATTAGAAAATATAATTCAGCAGACTATTATCTTTGCCAAATACGGACAAATTACATCGGACTCACTGCCGTCTGAAATACTTGAAAATGCAATCATACCCTCCCTTACAAAAGAAGAACTCCGGTATGAAAAAAACAAACGAACCGGAAAAATTATTCGGGACATTGAATATAATTTCGTGAGGCGAATCCTTGCAAAAACCGGTGGGAATATTACTAAGGCTGCCGCAATAAGCGGCTACGACCGGAGGCAAATACAAAATTTAATTAAGAAGTACAGAATCCACACCGAAGACTTCAGGTAATGCGAAATTACATTTCTTACTTTAAAATGCTTATATGGATTAATTATAAGCGATCTCTAAAATATATGTGAAATGACATTTCCCGTTTCCGTTTTTAGCAGCATATCTGAGACTTAGTAACTCATTGTTTTTACAGGAGTAACTCTTATCTGACTTATTGGCATGAATTTTTATTCAATTATGACTGTAGTGTCAAATAATTAAAAAAATAGAAAGGAGGAATTAATATGTGGCAGGCATGGACGGTAGGTATTTTAGGAATCTGGCTGGCAGTAGCAGCTTTCCTGCCCTTCGCCCCGGATGGGAACCTGTGGAATAATTTGCTGGTCGGTATCATTGCTGGTATCGGCGGGTTTACCATGATTAAAGAGAAATCCTGGCAGGGTTGGACGGCAGGTATCCTGGGTATATGGTTGATTATTGCTGCATTTATACCTGAGATTCAGGCTCATACAGGCAACATGTGGAATGGCATTATAGTTGGCATTCTGCTGATGATTGCCGGGTTTGGTGCTCTCGAAAGTAAAGGTCATCATATACCTCATACACCCTAAACTCATCAGATGAGAACCAGATTTGGAGTTAAACACCGGATCTTTTTGATCCGGTGTTTTTTCTATAGTAACCGGATTTACGAAATCGGGTTGCTGAAGTATTACACGGATTAGGATTTGAACACGTTAATAACTCACCTTTTAAAGAGCAAATCATCACATTATTAAAATTGAAAAAAGTTAAAGAAGTATCCTTGCAAAAGAAATACCGGTAAAATTATTAAAGCTGGTTAACTATATACAGATGAAATGGATTTCAAAATGTAATAAGTAAAATTTCAGAATTTACAGAAGCGAAAGGAATGTCATTGATTATGAAAACCACACCCTAAAAAATTGCCTCACAAGTCCGCCTGATATTATATTGAGTGAAATAAAGATCAGTCTTTCACGTATAATTTGGTTATGTTATTATAATAATAAAATTATCAATTAAACTTTTTCTTAAGACCAATTGTCAAATGTAAAATTATGAAATCAAAAGGATTGTATAATGAGTCTTATCCGTATTGATAACGTAACGAAACTTTACCAAACAGGAGAAGTTCCGGTAACAGCATTGAAAGATTTATCGGTTACTATTAATCAAAAGTCGTTTGTTTCTTTTATCGGTCCTTCGGGAAGCGGAAAATCAACACTTTTAAATCTGATGGGTGCGCTTGATAAACCTACCGAAGGTAAAGTAGTTATTAATAACGTTGATATTGCCGGGCTCGACCGAACACAATCGGCAATTTTCAGAGGAAGCAATATCGGTTTTGTGTTTCAGAATTTTAATATGATACCGGTGCTCACTGTTTTTGAAAACGTTGAGTACCCGCTTTTAATGCTCAAACATATTTCGGCGAATGAGAGGCGGGATAAAATACTTACATTGTTAGATAAAGTGGGAATGCTAGACCAAAAGGATAAATATCCAAATCAAATTTCGGGCGGACAAAAACAACGTGTAGCGGTTGCACGTGCATTGGTAACTAATCCTAAAATTGTTCTGGCGGATGAACCGACGGCAAACCTTGATCATAAAACCGCTTATAAAGTAATAAGCATTATGCACGAAATGCAGAAAGAATTCGGAACTACTTTTATTTTTTCCACTCACGATACTAAAATTGTGGACGAGGCGGAAATTATATATACGCTTGAAGACGGCGTAATCGTTAATTCAGAAGTCAAAACAAACAATTAAAAGGATGACGTGAATAATATAATTAAAATTGCAGTCCGCAACTTGTTCAGGTATAAACGCCGGACAATTCTAACTTCAACTCTTATTGCTTTCGGAGTTATACTTGTAATTGTCTTCGGTGGTTTAGCTATTTCTTTCAAAAGTCAGATGATCGGTATTATTACAAATACTTCCATGGGCGATCTGCAGATTCATAAAAAAGGTTATGTTGAATCTATTGATAATCTTCCGCTGAATATTAATCTTACTGCAGAAGAGCTAGCATCAATAGAAACTAAAATGAAAGATATACCCGAGATTGCAGCTTACAGCCCGCGTATAAAATTCGGAGCTATGATCAGTAACTACGCTCAAACATCAAATATTCGTCTGAGCGCGGTTTATCCTGAAATGGAAAGTAAAACCGTGTCCGATCTGGTAACAAGGATTAAGGGGACCATGACCGATCCTGTTAACTTTCTGAAGCCAGGTGAAATACTTGTTCCCGAAAACTTAATGAAGGGTCTTTCCTTAAATGTGGGTGACGAGGTGGTTCTGGTCGCAACAAACCAGGACGGTTCCGTAAACGGCATAACACTTCGTATAGCAGCCATGATTGAAAATGTTCTGGGACCTTCCGGCAAGGACGGCTACATGCACATTAACGATGCGGCAGGACTCTTGCGCATGGAACAGCCCGCAATTGTAGAGATCGCTGTTCACTTAAAAAGCTTTGAGCAGCTTGATAAAGTTTACGGTCAATTAAAGAAAGAGTTTTCATCCTCATCGTTATTTGAGATTCATACCTGGGAACAGCTTTCTCCCTTTGCAAGCATAGCCCGAATTGTGGATATACTGATCTTTGTCGTAAAATTCATACTAATCTCAATCGTACTTGTAAGCATTTTGAACATAATGACGATGTCTGTTTACGAAAGAATAGGAGAGATTGGAACTATAGCTGCAATCGGCACTACCCCCCGGAAAATATTATCCCTCTTTATTGTTGAAGGATTTGCAATGGGATTCTTAAGTACTGTTGCCGGTGTCGTACTTTCTTTAAGCACCCTGGTAATAATGAATATGGCAAATATTAATTTTACATTCGGACAGATGAATTTAACTCTTAATCCCGGTATTCCGGTTGGAGAGGTTTTTTTAACCACTTTCATTGTAATGCTTGTATCGATACTTGCAAGCTATCAGCCGGCGCATAAAGCCTCTAAAATGGCACCGGTGGATGCACTCGGTCATACATAATTGCAGTAATAAATCGTTAATAGAAAAAGGATATTTAATGAATAGAAAAATTTCCAGCACAGTTAACCTGATACTTCTTTTAACAATATCGATCTTTGCCCAGGATGCAGATAAATTACTGAAAGAAGTCGATGAAAACCTGATGCCCGATTCATACGAAGCATACAGAACATTAATTAATGAAGAACCCGACGGTTCAAAAAAAGAATTTACTTTCTACACCGTTAAAAAAGGCAAGGATAAGATCGCAATGCTCTACCTGGCACCGGCTAGCGAAAAGGGGCGTTCAACTCTGAGACTTGGCGAAAATATGTGGCTCTATATTCCAAGCGTAAATAAACCGATACGTATAACTAGCCTTCAGTCGGTAACAGGCGGGGTGTTCAACAATGCTGATATTATGCAGCTGGAATATTCATACGAATATAACGCCGAATTTGATGAAGGCACTGAAACTGAATTTATTCTCGACCTGAAAGCAAAAAACAAAACCGTTGCATATGACAGATTAAAAATGTGGGTAACAAAGAACGACAAAATTCTGAGAAAAGTTGAAGCATATTCTGCAAGCGGGATGCTTATTAAAACTCTTGAATTTAAGAATGATAAAGATTTCGGAGGCGGTATTGTCCGCCCTGCTGCTATTGAAACATACAGTCCGCTTTATAAGGGTTTCCGGTCAGTAATGATTTATATGTCGATAAGAAAGCGGCAGCTGCCCGATGAAGTATTTACGCAGAATTATATGAGCAGATTAGATGACTTGCGCCGTTAATAATTTTGTGCCGGTAGTTAGCTGTAAATGGAATTTACAGAATTGTATAAAATTACTTCCCGGTTTTTTAATGGTGAAAACAAAATTGTTTATCATAGCTTTCTTAATCTGTTTTAATATTTTTCTTCAGGATAATATCACTGCTCAGTCTGACGATGATTTCCGGTTTAATGAGGAAGCTGCACTTGAATGGAGCGGCAATCTTGATGTAAAATATTTACTTCTGAATATGAACCGTGAATCAGCGATGTATAAACTGCAATTTGGAAATTCCGTGGTATCCTCTTTTTCTCAGTATCGTCTGGAACCATATTTAAACGCCGAATACCGTACTGGCGACATAGGCTTTTATCTTAAAACACATGGCTCGTATTATAATGACGAAGAAGCGGGTTTTGATTTGTTTGAAGCGTATGCAAATTACAACCTGTCGTTCAACGCCTTTGTTCAGGCGGGTAAACGTGTTTATAACTGGGGAAAAGGTTATGCGTTCAACCCGGTTGGATTTGTGAATCCGCTTAAAGACCCAGAGAATCCTGAGTTGGCAAAAGCAGGGCTTCTCTCAGCGAATATAGAGTACATAAAAAGTTTTTCTTCGGACGCCCTGCAGTCTTTAGCTCTGCAATTAATAATTATTCCTCCTGAAGAACTAATTAATTCGCGTTACGGTGAAGCAAGGAATACAGATTTTGCATTCAGGTCCTACTTCCTTCTATGGGATACAGATATCGATCTGATGATGTATTACAGCAGAGTTAATCCTCAAAGATTTGGAATTGATTTTTCACGTAATATCACGGAGAATTTTGAGATACACGGCGAATTAAGTTATAATAAATCCGTTACTCAGTATTCAATTGAAAATTCAATTTTAAAAAGTGCCGTAATAAATAATTATTCATGTCTCTTCGGCGTACGTTATCTTGGTAAAACAAATACAACGGTTATAGCAGAATATTATTACAACGGCGCCGGTTTAACCGGAAGAGAATCCGACGCTTACAATTTATTTCTGGCAGACGGTTTTGCGAGCGGCAGCTCTGAAACAATAAAGCAGACTCTTGCGGTAAACCAGTTGTATTTCAGAAACAGTACCCTTATGCGGGAATACCTTTACGTAAAAATTATTCAGCCGGAGCCGTTTGACTGGCTTTACTTTACTCCTTCCGTCTTTACAATTTATAATCTGAATGACAATAGTTTTCAGGTCTCGGTTTCATTAAGCTATAAACCGGTTACCAATATTGAATTTCTCCTCTGGCCGTCGTTTTTATTCGGAGACAACGACTCGGAATTCGGCAGCCGGCAGGTTAAACAAAAAACAGAATTTTGGGCCCGGGTCTATTTTTGATTTATTATCCTTATTAAGAAATGCTGAAACTATTATAAATGCTTCTGAGATAAGAACAAAAGCAAAAAGATTTATGCTGTTATAGCCTGTGCAACAGGAAACATTAAATCGTGCACCGTACCAATCATTCTTTATTGAGCATCCACCCCCTGCTACTCTTTATTTTAAGAGGTTAAAGTTTTAATTTACCTGCAGTTTAATTTACATCTATTCCACTTGGGAGATATGCGGAGAATATCAGTAATAATAATTCCAATTCTTGTGCAGGAGTACAATAGGCTAAATGAAAAGTGACCTGATTAAATCGTATTTTAATATAGTTAAAAACGCCAACAAGGAACTCCCTAAAAAAGAAGCATTCAAGGATTTGTTAAACCGTTTGTATTCCGGAGATCCTGAAATCCAACAGATAATCGATAAGATATCACTCGGCGCAGAGGCTTCTGTACTGGATATACCGAGAAAAGACCGGCTGCATAGAGGAAGTGCAGATACACTTTACAACAAGATTATTATTGAATTCGAAAATGATTTAAAACTGACACTAAGTCATGCCAAAGAGCAGTTAGCCGGGTATTTACTTGGACAATTTAATGCCGGGGAGGGTTACAACTTTACGCTTATTGCAACCGATTGTATAACATGGAAAGTATATGCTCCTGATGTAACTCAACTGGATATTATGGGCGAATTAACTGAGGACGAACTTATTCTGAACGAAATTAAAAGCGCCTCGTTTGTTCTTAAAGAAAATAACTCAGAAGAGTTTTATTACTGGATTGACCGTTTTCTTTTTAAGGAAGAAAAACAACACGCCACGTTAAAACGTATTGAAGAAGCCTTCGGATACCAGAGCAACGTTTTCCTTCAGGCATCCCAGACAATCAGCCATCTTCGATTTCCTCTCTCACGGTTACAGCACCAATTGTATTAGTGCCGGCTGTTTTTATCAGCCTCGTAAAATGATCATTCTCATCTATCTTAAGTTTCCTGCACTGGAGTTCTTTTTCTTCGCCTTCTGCCAGTAGTCCGAAAAAAAACGGGAACAGGCTCTTTGAGTAAGAGCTGTCCGACTGCCTGGGAAATGAAAGACTTATTGCCGGCAGGCTGTTATTCCTTAGGTAACTTTTTTCATAAGTGAATGAATAACCCTCCTCTGTCCGTTCAAGGTAACCGGCTAATACATCATTTTAAAAAACTGCAGCTTTCTTTGAAGACACTACTTAACTCCCATGGTTAATCTGAGCCCCAATGCATTAAGCACTTTTGTTAACTGCTTAATTCCTGGGTTACCGTTCCCTGCCTCAATCGATTTTAAGCTTCTAACGGATATACCAGCAATTTCTACCAGTGAATCCTGGTTAATGCCTAATAATATACGTCTCTTTTTTATTTCTTTTCCAATTTCTACTAAGTCTCTCATTATTTAATCGTTTAATTGTGTAATATAATGCACTTTTTGCAAAAAAAGTGAGTCGATTAGCCAAAGTCAAGACTGTTGTGCAAAATACTGCACATATGCTTCTGAGTAATCGGCGGGAAGTCAAATAAACTAATATAGTGCAATATATTACACTTTTAATTTTCATTCACAGGTTGATAAATTCCGCCCGCATAAGAAGGCTGGATTATTGATTTCCTTAAGCATAACAACCAGTCCGGAATTTTGCATACCGATAAAAAATCCTTCTTTTTAATCAGAATCAATAAAATTCGCGTGTGATAATAAACAGCGACACAAAAATGAAAAATCCTTATCTTATAATATTATTTTTATAGGATATGATTATCCGGCTTTTTAAATTTATAACTGTAATACCGATTACATTAACCAGAGGCAGCCATTATCACGAGGATGAAGCCCGATCAACTTAAAACAAAAGATGAACTGATCCGGGAATTAGAGTTACTTCGCGAAAGCTGTAAAAACCAGGCTTTGATTATTTCGGATCAGGTTTACGGAAAAGAGAAACCCGATAATACTGAATTGTCGGGTTTATTGAACGCCAGTATTGAACTCAGCTCAACGCTTGATCTCGATACTGTTATGCAGACTGCAACAGACCATGTAGCAAAACTGACGAGTATAAATGCAATTGCCATATATCTTCTTAAAGGCGATCATTTATATCTGGGGGCTACTACTCCCCCTCTTCCCCCGAACATGCCGGATGAAGCCCGTTGGGCTAAGTTAAAAAATCACCCACACATTAAACAGGCAATTGATTCACGGAAAATTGTTACACTGCCGGATACAAAAAAAGGAAAACTAACTTCCGAAGAACAGATGATTATTGAAAAACTTGATCTGCGGTCAATATGGTATATTCCGATCTCGCTTCCGAATGAAACAATCGGTGTTTTTAATGTCGGCTCAAAGGGGATTGTAAAAACAATTTCCGATAAAGAACTTAACTTATCAAGGGTTTTTTCGAGCCAGGTAGCGATTGCAATTCAGAACTCACTTCTACACCATGAACTTGAGAAGCAATATGAACAGCTCAGAACCACACTTAATTCCATAGGAGACGCTGTTGTATCAACTGATACTGAAGGCAGGATTGTGATTATGAATCCGGTTGCCCAGAAACTTACTGATATTAAATTAGAAGAAGCGAAGGGAAAGCTGTTCGGCGAAGTTTTCTCAATGATAAATTCACAAACAGGTGAAAAAATAAAATGCCCGATTGAGGAAGTTCTCACTAATGACAGACCCGTTGCTCTTGAAGAAAATACAATACTGATATCGAAAAATGGCAGAAAATTCAACATATCCGACAGTGCGGCTCCCATACTTGATCCCGATGGTAATATAACCGGTGTCGTTTTTGTTTTTTCGGATGTTACTGAAGATTACCGCATCAGGGAGGCTCTGAAAGAAAGCAACGAAAGGTGGCAGTTTGCACTCGAAGGCGCCGGTGACGGAGTATGGGACTTAAATGCAGAGACAAACGAAGTGTATCTGTCAGCCAGGTGGAAATCCATTCTCGGTTACGAGGATCATGAAATCAAACACAATATTGAAGAATGGGATAAACGAATTCATCCTGACGACAGGGAAAAAACTTACAGCGACTGGAACAGGCACCTGTCGGGTGAATCAGATATTTATGTAAATGAACACAGGCTGCTATGTAAAGACGGCACTTATAAATGGATACTCGACAGGGGTAAAGTAATTAAACGGGACGAGGAGGGTCGTCCTTTAAGGATAATCGGTACACACTCCAATATAAATGAAAAAAAACTGGCTGAGATAAAGCTTGAGAGAACACAATTCGGAATAGATAACACCGGCATAGCAATATTTCAAATAGAAGAAAACGGAACCATTAATTATGTGAATTTCCAGGCAGCAAAAAGTTTAGGTTATTCACGCGAGGAATTAATTGGGAAATCTCTTTTTGACATAGATAAGAACTTCAACGCGGTAAAATTCAGGGAACATCGCACTATCGTAAGGGAGGCAGGAAGCAGAATATTTGAATCATCTCAAACCAGGAAAGACGGAACTGAATTCCCTGTTGAAGTAACCGTTCAATATTTCCAATTCAAAGGCAAGTTTTCATCATTCGTTTTTGTTAAAGACCTTACTGAACAGAAAAAAGCTGAAGAAGCATTACGAACCAGTGAAGAAAATCTTGTTAAAGCTGAGTTAATGGGCAAGTTCGGCAACTGGGAAATCGATTTACAGCAAAATAAAATTTCGGGTTCAAAAGGTGCCGCTGCTATTTACGGTATAGAAACAGGAAATTGGGATTTACATACGGTACAAAAAATGCCGCTGCATAAATACAGAAAAAAACTTGATGAAGCATTAGTTAAGCTGACCCGGAATAATGAACCGTACGATTTAGAATTTGAGATGAAAAGACCTGACGGAACTGTAAGATTCGTTCACTCGACAGCAAAATACGATGAGGAAAAGAAAAAGGTTTTCGGTGTTATTCATGATATTACAGAAAGGAAAGAATTTGAGCAGGCTTTGATTGAAAGCAAAAACAACTATAGGGAATTTTTCAACAAGGATCTTACCGGCGACTTTCTTTCATCTGTAGAGGGCATGGTAGTTGACTGCAATCCGTCGTTTTTAGCGACTCTCGGCTTCTCATCACTCGAAGAAATTCAGAAACACAGCATGACGGAATTTTACCCCGATTTGAGCCAGCGTGAAAATCTTATAGCGCGTCTGAGAAAAGAAAAGGAAGTGAAGAATTATGAACTGACTATGAAACGTAACGACGGTAAAGAAATAATAGTTATTGAAAATGTTGTGGGAATATTTGATAAAAACAACAACCTGACTCACATCAGAGGATATTTATTCGATATTACCGACAGGAAGAAGGCTGAAGACGATCTGCTGAATGCTAAAAATAAGGCTGAAGCTGCCGACAGAATGAAAACCGAATTCCTTGCCCAGATGTCGCACGAAATCCGGAGTCCTTTAAATGCCGTTCTGAGTTTTACGGGTGTTATCAAAGAAACAACCAGCGATATTAAAAGCGATGAACTTGATATTTGTTTCTCAAGTATCGAATCCGCCAGCAGGCGTATTATTAAAACCGTCGACGCTATACTCAACATGTCGGATCTGCAGCTTGGAACATATCAGGTGACTAAAAGAAAATTAAATATTATTGAGCTTGTAAAAAATTGTGTGAAGGAGTATGAAAGTATAGCCAGAAGAAACGGCATAGAGCTGATATTCAAAAGCGAGACTAATAAAAAAATGATCGCAGTTGACGATTATGCTATGAGCCAGATTCTGGTTAATCTTATAGATAATGCCATTAAATATACGGCAAAAGGATATGTTGAGGTGAGCCTTAATATCGGCGATCAGATAAAATTAAATGTTAAAGACACGGGCATAGGCATATCAAAAGAATATCTGCCTAAACTTTTCACCCCCTTCTCGCAGGAAGAGCAAGGCTATACCAGACCGTACGAGGGCAACGGACTGGGATTAGCACTCGTAAGGAGATACTGCAATTTGATTAATGCAGATATATCTGTTAAAAGCAAGAAAAATATGGGCACAACTTTTACAGTCACATTATCTCCATAAATATCCCCCGTTCAAATCAGCATTTAGTTAAAAAATCAAAAGAATTAACTTTATTTTATGCTCTGTTCAGCGGTTTTATAACATACCGGGCATTTATTGAACCGGTGATTAATTATGATTGTTATTGAATTTGAAGTTAAACTTAAAAATATTCGGATTACTGTTTACAGACGATTATTTAAAAGGGGTTTAATAAATCATGAACAGACTGACAGATATAAAAACTGCAGAAGATATTTTTCCCGAGTACCGTGGTACACCAATAGGTCTGCTGCTAGAATTTCATAATATCGGGCGACCTTTGGATTCTTATACACAAGCGGATCTGCTGATAGGGATGTGTATGGATAACAGGAAGAGTCTGCGAATCCCGGATAATTTCGCTTATATACTACGTGCCGGCGGCGCTAATTTAAGATACAGCGAATTCAAGGTTTCTTACGCAATTGCGGTGGGTAACATTCGTCATATTGCTTTAATCGGTCATAATAAATGTGGTATGGTAAATTTAATATCGAGAAAAAATCAGTTTATTAACGGGCTGGTAGAGAAAGCAGGCTGGGATAAAGAATGGGCGGAAGAGCATTTCCAGCATTTTGCACCTATGTTTGAAATCGGCAATGAAATAGATTTCGTTCTAAGCGAGGCGAAAAGGCTGCGTCTCAGATATCCGAAAATTCAAGTAGCCCCGATGCATTATAATGTAGACAACAACCGGTTGTATCTGATCAGAGAAAAATAGAACCGCATTACTTTTTTTTATAAAGCTGCCACCAGGGTATGTTTACCGAATCATGGTGCTCATAGTGATAACCGAAAAAATAGCATGACAGCATAGCCCACAAATGGTTCTTTTTCTGTGTGCGCGCTTTATGAGGTTCCATTGAATCTTCATGCGGCTTCCTGTGAGGCAGATATGTTCCGAAATAAAATAACTGAAGTGAGCTTAAAAATGCGGGTATTACCCAGAAGAGCCATATGTTAATTTCATCAAACCATATTTTCAGTAAATTGAAAACTACAGCCATTATTACAATCTGTAAAAATGTCGCGTACCGGTACATGAATGTTGCATACCATATAAAAAAGTTATTTGACCTGACCGTAAAATCGGGATCTTTATCGGTTCCGGGAAACTTATGATGAAGAAAATGATTTTTAACGAGTCTCTTATACGACAATCCTGCATAAAGATATGATGCAGTCTGACCTATTAATTTATTTATTCTGTAATTACTGCTTACTATCCTGTGCATCGCATCATGCCCTGTTATAAACAAGCCTGTATACAAATATGCCTGCAGCAATATATGAAAATACAGCATAGGATTATCCGGACTTATAAAAGGATAATTGAGTGAATAAACCAGGTGCAGAAACCACAATGCGATAATAGTTAATGCTATTAAGATGCCCATATTATAACGCTACATTTAATATTAAAAAAAACGCCGCCTGAACAATAAAATAGTGTTCAATTAAACTCGGTCTTATTTCGATTTTATTATAAACAAAGTATGCAGAAAATGCCAGGGCTATAAGAAACCATGCGAAATAATTTTTAAGAGGGATAGTATTGTTCTCCCATTGCCAGTAATCCAGTTTAATTGCAACCGGTTCCATTATAAAGTCAAATAAAACTGCCAGCAATGCGGTGGTTAAAATTATTAATAATCCGTTGTTAAAATACCTTTTTGAAATTTTAATTGAGCCTAAAATTACCAGCACCCAGTTCATCCCGATTATAACAGGCGTCTCAAATATCTTAGGTTTGAGAACCTCACCGTAATGGTATTCTCCAAAAATCAATCCTGTTTTAACACCGGCTATTTCGAGCAAAAGTGTAAATAAATAAGTTGCGATAATCCATTGAATCAGTTTTTTGTTTTTAGGTGCTATATTAATTATAACCAGTCCGCCTGTTAACAGAAGAGTAAACGAGGTGAGCGAAAGCATAATTTCCCTGAAAGGCGCCAATATATGCCCGATTATTCCAACCGCGTAAATCACATAAAGTACCGCTGTGTAAAAATTTTCTTTTATATTTTTCTTCCCTTCCATTTCAGATTCCTTCCGTAGAGAGAATTTATTCCGATGGAAAACATTATCAACATCTGTAACAGATGAAGCACAGGATTGAGCAGTAAGTTCTGCCTGCTGATTAGAGATACGATTAACCGCTCTAATAATATCATTACAACGGGTATTATAAAAACAGGATTAAAAAACATCAGAACAAATGGTGCTGTAAAAAGAAACAGCAAAACAAGAATAATGATAAAGAATACACTTCCCGGTAAATTAGTTCCGTAATAAAAATTTTTTGAGAAACCGTTATAAGCATCATTAAAGCTGTTGTACATTCTGCATTTAATTTTATCACCGCCAAGTCCAGTCAATAATTTCCGCCCGCTTCTTTTCACTTCCCTGGCAATTTCCATATCCTCAACAACTTTTTTACTATACGCTTTGTGCGTACCGATATTAAAGTACGTTTCCCTGTCAATCAAAATAAACTGTCCATTAGCTGCGGATAATTTTTCGTCATCCGATGTATAGACTTTCTTCAACGGCAAGAAAGTTAGCAACAGCCAGTTCATTAAGGGAACAACCAGCCATTCGCCCGGACTATCGATTTCCTGCGTCGGGAATACAGAAAGCATCGAAGCATTTTTTTCCGTTTTAAGATCAAGCGAATACCTTACTGCATCCGGGTGCAAAATGACATCTGCATCAATAAACAATAAGTAATCTCCTTTCGCTTCCCGTGCCAGCTGATAACATGCCCAGTTTTTGCCTATCCAGTCGTCCGGCAGTTTTTCACCATTAATTATTTTAAACCTTTTAATCTTGTCGGTGTACTTTTTCGCTATCTCATATGTTCTGTCTGTTGAATTATCGTTAAGTACAATAACTTCATAATTATTGTGAGTCTGCTTTGATACTGACTCAAGTATTCCGGCAATATTATTTTCTTCATTACGGGCGGGAATCAGGATGGAGACTAAACCTGTTTCATGTGATTCCTTTTCTCTTCCAACAATACGAGGACCCGTGAAGTAATTGTAAAACACAATACTCAGAAATATGGCATGAGAAATTAATAGTATTAAAAAAGCTATTGTTTCGGCGCCGGTCATGTGAATAAGTCCGTAGTAAAATTTTGTTCGTTTGCGGCTGAACTCAACTGATCGAGATTATCAGTAAACGATTTTATAAACAGGGAGTAATCCCCCAATACTTCGGAGCTTTTCAGTTCTTTCCCGAATCTGCAGTAAACGGCAGGTTTTTTTTCGTCCTGATATTGAATCTTAAAACCTGTCGGAAGAATAACGGCATCTTCTTTCAGATTCTTTAAGAAAATTTGCAATCCGTCTTTAACAGAAAGCGGGCGCTTTTCAAACGGTTCAATTTCACCCTGAGGATATGTTACCACCATATTCCGGGAATCACCCAACAATTCTCTCGTATATCTGGCAGTTTGCACAATTGAAAGAGGGTTTCCGGGATCGATGGAGTAAGCCCCGAGTTTTTGAAAGAACCAGTATCTCCTGAGTGACGATTCAAGCATCATCAGATACAACTTTCTGTTTATAGTTTGTCTTAAAAGATAATCGATAAAGAATCCATCCCACCAGCTTATATGATTGGGAGTAATCAGCAAACCACTTCCCTCCGGGACCCTGGGAATTTCGTTAACGAGATATAGATTAGAAAATGATTTTCTTAAAAGTCGGTTTATATACGGATTAAATAAAATTCTCGCCCATCTTTTATGTTCAGCTTTTATCATATCAATTCATCTCATATTTCTTTATCAGATCCGCTGTTATTTTACCCGATAAAAGCACGAGCGGGATCCCTCCGCCGGGATGAGCGCTTCCACCCGTAAAATACAAACCTTTGTATTTCCCCGAACGATTTCTTTGTCTTAAAAACGCCGCCAGCCTGGTATTCGATGAAATTCCATAAATACTGCCGCCTGTACTGCTTGTCTTTTTCTCAAGTATTTCCGGAGTCAATATATTTTCGGTAATTATATCTGCTTCAACATCTATACTCAATAAATTTTTTATTTTTCTTAAAATATGTTTTCTGGCTTTTTCAGTTTCGTAGTTCCAGTTCTGATTTATATTACGCGGAGCATTTATCATTACAAACCAGTTTTCACAATTCTCGGGTGCATCGCTGCCGTTAAATTTTGAAGAGATATATATGTAAACAGTCGGATCCTCCGGTATAATTTTAGCATCGAACAAATCTGAAAATTCTTTGCGGTAATCTTCGGAGAACAATATGTTGTGAATTTCCAGTCCGGGATAATTCCCTTTGATGCCCCAGTAAAAGACCAGGGCTGAAGTTGACATTTCCAGATCATCGTATTTTTTCGAAGCACGGGAATTATTATCTTTCAATAAATTGTTGTATGTATTCTTAACATCGGAATTCGACACAACTATATCATACAGCTTCTCACTACCGTCTACACGAATTCCCGTTACCCGATTTCCATTTCTGATTATTCCGTTGACTTCGGAATTAAAATTAAACTCAACGCCCTTATTCTCCGCAACAGCAGTGAGTGCTTTTGGTATACTGTAAATTCCACCGCTCGATACATAGCCGCCCATATTGTACTCGACGTGCTGTATTATGTTGAGAGTTGCCGGAGCTTTAAAAGGATTTGAACCGTTGTATGTAGCGTACCTGTCAAACAGCTGAATGGTTTTACCATCATTAAAGAACGATGAATTGGCACGGTGCATTGTGCGGTGAGTGTCCAGCTTTAATATATTGAGCAGAGTGTAAAATGCTTTGGCATTAAAGATGCTGCTGAACTCAGTGAAACTTTTAAATAAAAAAAGCTCCCCCGATAGATTATAAATTGTGCGGCAGTAATCCAGATAGGCAACTACGGAGCCGGCACTGTCGGTCGTGTTTTTTTCAATTTCACTGGCAAATTTCTGAACATCTGAATAGGCATCTATTACCGAACCGTCCGGATAAAAATACCTGCACAATTTATCAAGCTTCTTTAGCGTAATGAAGTTCTCGATCTTCTCACCGGCGAATTTAAAAAGCTCTTCAAGAACAAACGGCATAGTAACAAGTGAAGGACCTGTATCAAACCTGAATCCGCAGTCATATATTTCAGATGCTTTACCCCCCGGTTCCTGATTTTTTTCGTAAACACTTACTTTATATCCCATAACCCGAAGACGTATGGCGGCTGCCAGTCCTCCCAGACCCGCGCCTATTACGGCAACTTTTTTTTCAGCCATTTCCTTTCCGCTGTTTCAAAAATTAATATATTAAAAGAAAGAAGTGAAAACGAGTAGAAAAAATCTTCGGCTGGGATTGTGAGAAGTCTTATTCCCCATATTGCATAGCTGCTGTACGATATAATCGGAAGTGATGTTAGAATATAATTTACAAATGCAAAGGGAACATATGTAAAAATAATAAATAGCCAGAACCGACCGGAATTAAGGAGTTCAGGATTCAGGAATCCGGCTGAAAGAAAAAACATTCCGGTAAAGAGAAGAACTGTAAATGTGTATTCCTGATTCCAGAAGAAAAACGATGCTGCAATTAAAAAATATGCAGCCAGTGCAGTCAGGTTTCCGCCAAACTTTATATTCTTATCGGGTAAATAAAACCTGGCGGTTTCATAAAGGAAAATTATCGAATAGGGTATGGTTATAAAAAAAAGTATTTCTTCAATCGGCAAAGTAAGAAGAGTAATACCTGTGATGTAATTATGATTAAAAGACCAGTCTCCTCTCGCAGCGGCGGCAATATCCCAGAAAATAAATACACTTCCCACTATGGAGATGGATATGATTACAGCAGGAATTTTTTTATAAAACTTAAGCTTCCTCTCAAATGAAAGAATGAGTGGAATAATAATAACTGCAATATTTAAAAGCAGGTATTCACTCATCACCATTTTTCGAGCCGAATATTCTGTAAAGTTTGTTTAACTCAGTTTCATTTAAGCTGCCTGACTGTAAAATAAACTCAGCCATTCCTTTTTGTAAGCCGAAATCCACAACAGAATAATTCTGATTAAGCAACAGTTGATATACTTTTTCCAGGTCGTTCTGTTCCTCTGATTCATATCCGAGTATGCCTGGCACAAAATATAGAATTGAATAACGCATAAATCTTATTTCGAGGTTTTCCGGTTCATTGGTTATTGCCTTTTCGAATATATCCATAGAATCGTTGAGATAAGTCATTTTCGTAAATGGCCAGAACGAATGTTTTGATTTTAGGGCTTCAATACCTGCATGATAAGCAAGAATTAATGCGGGATACCTGGAAATGTTTTCGCCGAAATTCTTTGTAATAATAGTTTTCAGTGAATCGATGTAATCTTCATTCTCAACGCCGCTGTAGTAAGTTACTCTAAGTTTTTCAATAATTCCCGGATCAATATTTTCCGCAGCAATTAAATTTGCAGAGTTCAGCATCACTATAAAAATAATATGTAGGATTAGCAGTTTCATAGTTTAAGTGAGTTTAAGTACTTTTACTTCCAGCAGACTTTTTACAAAGAGAAAAAACTTGTGCACATTAGAGATCCTAACCCTGTCTTTTTTCAGCTTTGAAACGCTGCATTTTCTGATCTTGGCAAATAATCTCTGATAGTAAAGGAAAGCAGAATAAACACCGAGTTTTACACCAATCGGAAGTTTCATAATACCGGCAAGTGCTTCGTGGAATTCACGTTCAATTTCGTTTTCGAGCAGTTTCTTGTTATCATCATTTATTTCAATTTCCGCATTAAGATTGGGCAGATAAATTCTTCCTCTCTCCTCCAGATCACTCTTAATGTCTCTTAAAAAATTCACCTTCTGGAAGGCTGAGCCCAGGAGCCTTGCGGCTTCTTTAAGCTGATCGAATTTCGAGGGGTCTTCTTTTACAAAAACTTTAAGACACATAAGACCTACAACTTCAGCCGATCCATAAATGTAGTTATCGTATTTTTCTCTTTTGTAAGTTGAGTTGGAGAGATCCATTTCCATACTATCGAGGAAAGCTCCGATATATTCTCTGTTTATACCGTAATCTTTCACAACCTTCTGGAAAGAATGCAGCACAGGATTGGTTGATATTCCATTGTCAATCGCATCATACGTATCTCTTCTGAACTTATCAAGCAAATCCTTTTTATCGAAGCCATGAAATGTATCTACAATCTCATCGGCTATTCTTACAAAACCGTAAATGGCATATATGGGATCTCTGTATTCCGGTGTAAAGGCTTTTATACCGAAACTAAAGGAAGTACTGTAAGACTGAGTAAGCTGCTTACTCATTTTGTATGATACACTGTCATATAGATTCATGATCTTTTTCTATCCTCTCAGTTACAAGTTTTGAGCTTATTATTACCATCGGCAGTCCTGTACCTGGAGTTGTAGATGCGCCGACGTAGTACAGATTGCTTAATTCTTCATCTTTATTGCTGGGTCTGAACGCCCCAACCTGATCAATATCGTGAGCCAGTCCGAGTCCGGAACCTCTATAGAGGTTTAATGTCTCCGCCCAGTCAACCGGGGTTAATATTTTTTTAGTTAAAATATTTTCCGGAATGTTGAATCCAACACGTTCCGACAAGTCATTAATGATATTGTCAGCAAGTTCGTCTTTGTCAGACCAGTCATTTTTGTATCTTAAATCCGGTACCGGACAGAGAATAAATATGTTTTCACAGCCTTCCGGGGCGCTGGTTTTATCGGATTTCGACAATGAGTTAACATAATAATACGGTTTCTGAGGACTGATTGAAGACGTAAAAATTGTATCGGCATAGCCTTTAAAGTTACTGCCAAGGAAATAGTTATGATGCATCAGCTTATCAATTTTTCCCTTCACACCCAAATAAATTGTAAATGGTGCAAGCGTCCAGTGCATTTTATCAAGCTTCTTCTCAGAATAATTTTTTCGTCCCAGAATCTTTCCCCTGAATGAAGCTGCATCGGAGTTCGATACTATAATATCAGCACTCCATTTATTACCATTCTGATCAACGAGTTCATTAATTTTACCGTTATAATTACCCAGTCCTACAATTTCAGTATTATAAATAATTTCCACACCCATGCTGTTAAGAATTTTCAGAATTTCCTCAACCATTCTGTACATTCCGCCTTTAACACGCCAGTAACCGTTGTGCCTCATTTCGGTATAATTCAGAAGTGAGTATATAGCCGGCGTCTTAAACGGAGTTGCCCCCAGAAAAAACGCTACCAGGGAAAATATAATTTTTACCTCCTCCGACTTGAATGTTTTATCTACTTCACTCCACATCGTCCTGAACAGATAAGGCAGATGTTTGAGGGGGACTCGGCTGAGTTTGAGAATATATTCCAGCTTATTATTAAAATTAGATTTAACAACCTTATCCTCGGTATCGTGAAAAAACTGCGCTGCACGCTTAAGATACACATCGGTTTTAGCTGCAAGGTCTGGTTCTATATCGCCAAACTCTTTCTCGAGTTTCTGAAGATCCTTGTAAATTAATCTCGGTTTTTCCTGTCCTTCAAAAAACACCTGATAGAGCGGATCGAGTTCTTCAAGCTCAACGGGATTTAAAATGCCGATGCTGTTAAAAAGCTCATCAAGTTCATAAGTCATGCTCATAAAAGACGGACCCATATCAAACCTGAAGCCATCCTGCTCGATAAGGTTTAACCTGCCGCCAGCTCTCGAATGCTTTTCAAGAACGGTTACTTTATAACCTTTATGAGCAAGTCTTAATGCGGTACTTAAACCGCCTAGTCCCGACCCTATTATTATTGCTGTTTTCATATTAGATGAGAACCTAAATAATTATTTAATAGTTCCATTTGGATATCAACGAAGAGTTCAAAAAAGGAATATTATTTATATTAAAGGTTATTGAACGGTTTTCACGATAGCGAAGAGATAACAAATGATAATTTATAAGAATTAAATCTATTTACAAGAATTAACTGAAAAAACTAAATTGTTATTTGATTACATCAATTATTATTTAATTTCAAACAAAGATGCCGATGTCTTTGTTGGTCGCATTTTACTTAACAATTATAAATGTGATTGATTTATCAGGAAAGATTTCCCTGTTTGCAGCAAAGCCGATTACGGAAAATTTAGTATTAGCAGCCTAATACAATTAACACCAATACACCACGTTCCCACTGTAACCTGATTATTATTCCGTTCTTAACGATCTGGCAGGGTTCTGTGATGCAGCTTTAATTACCTGGGAGCTTACGGTCATTATTGCTACAATCAAAGAAATAAATCCCGATGTGATAAAAATCCACCAGCCTAAATCTATTTTGTATGCAAAGCCTTCCAGCCAGCGACTCATTGCATAATATGCCATTGGCCATGCAATTATGTTAGCAATTATAACCCATTTACTAAACTCTTTAACAAGTAAAAACAGAATCCCTCCTATACTTGCGCCCATAACCTTTCTGATTCCAATTTCCTTGGTTTTCTGCTCAGTAATAAATGCAGCCAGACCGAATAGACCGAGACAGGCTATAAGCACTGCAAGTATTGAAAATGCAGTAAACAATTCTCCGGTTTTACGTTCGGCTTCATAAACTCTTGCGAATTCATCATCCATAAATGTGAATTCGAAGGCTTGATCAAACGCAAAATCCTTCCATGTTTTTTCAATACTATCCATGGTTGAACGTATGTTCTGAGCTGAAATGCGTACAGCGGTCACCCTGCCGTTAAATCTGATAGGGAATATCGCCATGGGACGAATTTCTGAATGCAGTGATTCAAAGTTGAAATCTTTTACCACACCGATTATAGGCATAAACCGCGTTTCTTCGGGATTCCGTCCCCTGTCAATCAGCCGTTTACCGATCGGGTTTTCAAGTCCCAGAGCTTTAACTGCTTTTTCATTCAGAACAACACCTGCAGAATCTGAAGGAAACTCTTCCGAGAAAAACCTGCCCTCAGCCATTTCAAGCTGGTACGTGTCCGCCAGATCATAATCAGCAAACCACAGCCAGAAAAGATGGTTCTCATTACTACCCATCCCTTCAACCTGATAAACAGTATTTCCGAAACCTCCGCCTGGCACAGAGGAATGATTTGTTACACTCAAAATATTAGGATTATCGAGAAGGTTCTGTTTAAAAGCTTTAAGTCTGTCGGCTAGATCATCAGTTTTTTCAATGATAACCAGTTGATCTTTGTTAAAGCCGAGTTTCCGATTCTGTATATAATCGAGCTGGTTATAAACAACAAATGTTCCGACAAATAGTACAACCGATATACCGAACTGAAATACTACCAGTCCGCTCCTTAACCAGGATCTTTTGCCTTTCATACCCATATTGCCGCGAAGTACATTCACAGGCATAAACGAAGTTAGTACGAATGCCGGATAAAGACCTGCAAGCAGCCCCACTAAAGCCGCGAAAGCTACAATTGCCGGCAATGCGGTAAAATTATCAAAGAACGAAAGCTCCAGATTTTTGCCTGCTATATCGTTGAATGAAGGAAGGAGTAGTTTAATAAATACTATTGCAAGCACAACCGCTATAAGCGTAAGGATTACCGATTCAACCAAAAACTGAATGATCAGTTTTGTTTTATCCGAACCGAGGGTTTTACGTATACCTACTTCCCTGGCTCTCGTGGTAGATCTTGCGGTGGAAAGATTCATGAAGTTAATTATTGCAATCAACAGTATTGCAAAAGCCACAAGTGAAAATATGTATACATACGAGGCATCACTGTTTGCTTCCACGTCGTATTCCAAATCAGAATAAAGATGTATTGATGTAAGAGGTTGGATTTCAAACCTGTATGCAGCTCCCTGTTCTCTGAGCTTCTCAAATGATGTCCCGGTAAACTGTTCTATCTGAGGTGCGGCGTATTTAATTACAAGGTTATCCAGCTTCTCTTTAAATTTTTCAAGAGATGTTCCTTGTTTAAGTACAGCGTAAGTGTAAAAATTGTTGCTTACCCAGAATTCGTTTCTGCTGTTGTCATAACGTGTAAGCGATTCAAGAAACTCTGGATGGAAGTGCGAATTCTCCGGAAAATCTTCTATAACAGCCGTAACAATAAAATCATTCCGGCGGTCGGAATTAATAACTTTCCCCAATGCCGGCTCATCACCAAAATATTTTTTTCTCATCGATTCGGTAAGAACAATTGCATCCGGTTTTGTTAAAGCGTTTTCCTTACTGCCCTCAAGAAACTTCACCGTAAATACATCAAAGAATGTCGAGTCTGCCCAGTACACTTTCTCTTCACTAAATGCCTTGTCTCCGTAACGGAACACGGGGAAACCGTAACTTCTGAATCTTGTAACTGCTTCAACTTCAGGAAATTCTCTCAACATGGTAAAAGCCAGAGGTGCCGGCGATACAGCCATCCTGAATTCGTTAGCTGCCAGCCTGCCTTCGGTGTGAACCCTGTAAATACGGTCAGCTTTTTCATGAAACCTGTCATAGCTGAGTTCATCCATTACAAACAGCAGGATTAATACGCACGAAGCAATACCAATAGCCAGACCCGTTATATTTATCAGTGAGAAATTTTTATATTTCAGAAGGTTACGAAATGCGATTTTAATGTAATTTTTGAGCATTCTTCCCTCATTTTTTTTATTCAATAAGCCCCGTCACAGATAGAAATTAAGACGTTTTACTTTAAAATTAGTTGGCAGACAATAAAGTTTTTAAGGATTGCGATGAATAATGGAATAATATTCCTCGAAGATTTGTTGTATTGTTGTAATAGATATTTTCAGAAAAATGATTACATTTTTTTCTCTTAGTCGTCTAAAGCCCAAACTAAAAAGGACAATTTTAATTGAACGACAGAATAATTGAAGTACAGGGACTTACAAAACGATTCAAAGAATTAACAGCCGTTGATAACCTGGAGCTTAACGTATACCGCGGTGATGTATTCGGATTTTTAGGACCAAACGGAGCCGGGAAAAGCACAACAATAAGAATGCTGCTTTCGCTTATAAAACCATCCGGCGGTAATATCAGTATTTTCGGAATGCAGCTGCATAAACACCGTAATGAAATATTAAGAAGGATTGGTGCAATTGTCGAGAAACCTGACTTTTATCTGTATCTGTCCGCTTATAAAAATCTTGAGATTCTCGGAAAAATAATCGGGACGGATGTATCAAACAAAAGGATTATGGAAATCCTTGAGATGGTGGGTTTGAGCAAAAGGTATAAAAGTAAAGTTAAAACATTCTCGCACGGTATGAAGCAGAGACTTGGTCTTGCTCAGGCACTGCTGCACGATCCCGAACTCATTATACTCGATGAACCGACGACCGGTCTTGATCCTCAGGGAATTAAGGAAATAAGAGATTTAATAATACATCTTAGTAAAGATCTGGGTAAAACAATTTTTCTCTCCTCGCACATACTTAAGGAAGTTGAAATTATAGCCTCCCGTATGATTATAATTAACAAAGGAAAGACAGTTGTTGAAGGCACAGTGTCCGAATTACTGGAGGCACAAAATCTGAAAGTAAATATCGAAGTCGATAATGCGGACAGTGCAAAACAGATTATGTTAAACACGAAATGGGAAAAATGTATAAGCGCTTCAACCAATAATAATCTGGAAGTTGAAATAAACAAAGAAGAAATAGCTGAATTGAACAGGTATCTTGTAGAAAGAAACATTAATGTAAGCAGTATAATCCCGACAAGGTCGCTCGAAGACTATTTCCTGAAAATAACAGAGGAGAGCGAAAAATGATTACTATGGTTGGAATTGAAATGTCGAAGTTGTTCAGGAAATGGCGCACATATATTGGATTTATTGCAATAGGAGTTCTGGTCCCTATCGTTCAAATTGCTTTATATCTGACGGGCGACAGATATTTGAACTTCGCTACACAAAATATCAGACAGTCCTTTGAATTTGTCGGCGATTTAATGAACGGCTATCTGATCGCGTACTTCGTTTTGCAGGCACTTTACATTCATATTCCGTTCCTGATAGTTCTTGTCGGCGGCGACTTACTTGCGGGCGAAGCAACCGGCGGAACTTACAGAATGCTTCTTACAAGACCGGTATCGAGATTTAAGATTATTACGTCAAAATTCATCGCGGGATTTATTTACACTAATCTGCTCCTGGCTTTTTTAATGCTGATCAGTTTGTTTGTTAGCGTGCTTCTGTTTGGAACCGGCGAGCTGATAGTTTTAAGAAGCAAAGTATTTATTTTTGCATCAGACGATGTGCTATGGCGGTTTTTCGCAGCTTACGGATTCGCCGTTTTGTCTCTGACCGTAGTACTCAGCATGTCGTATTTGTTTTCATCGCTTGTAGAAAATGCAATAGGTCCAATTGTGGCAAGTATGGCTGTTATAATTGTATTCTTTATACTTGCGGCTATTAATGTCGACATACTGATTTCGATAAGACCGTATCTCTTTGTAACTCACATGGCAAAATGGTCTTTCTTCTTTACAGACCCGGTTGAGTATAACGAGGTCATAAATTCATCACTGGTGTTACTTGCTCACGTAATAGTATTATTTTTTATTACACTTTTTATTTTTAAGCGAAAGGATATTCTATCATAGGGAACGAAATGAACAAAAAGCTAGTTTTATTGATCACATTATTTCTTGCTGTTGAAGCAGCGGGACAGAATAAGGATCCATACAAACTTCTCGACGGTGTCAAAAATAAATTCAATACGATCGAGGATTATATAGTGGATGCCAGTATAAAAGTCGATGTAAATTTTCTGCGCGTGCCCGAAGCTAAGGCTAAGATATACTTTAAGCAGCCCGACCATGTTAAAATGGAAAGCGAAGGTTTCGCAATGCTTCCCAGGCAGGGATTAAATTATTCGCCGGCTAAACTTTTAGAAAGCGATTTCTCCGCCATTTATGTTAAATCAGATACACTCGATAATCATATAACCGATATTGTGAAAGTTATTCCCAATAACGACAGCAGCGATGTAATTCTTTCAACTTTATGGATTGACCATGAACTTGATATTGTCCGGAAAATAGAATCGACAACTAAAAAATCAGGCACTGTTGAAATACATCTGTATTACGATGATGAATTCAGTTTTGCGCTCCCTGTAAAAGTTAAATTTTCATTTAATGTAACAAATATGGAGTTGCCTGCCGCTATTACAGGCGACTTTGAGGGCGAGCAGAGAACGCAGAACAAAAGTAAATCGCCTATGAGCGGAACAGTTACAGTAGATTATAGTAACTATCAGGTAAATAAAGGACTGGATGATTCAATATTTTTAAAAAACGAAACCCGGTAATGGTATTATTACCGGATTCATTTAAAAGTGTGCGTTAATAAACGGCAGGTATTTTGTAAATCCTTCATTATTCTCTGCTATGTTCAGAACTCCGATTTGAACTCCCTCGAGTTCTTCGGCAAAGTTAACAATTCCTATCGTCAAACCTGTCTGTCTTCCGTATATTTCATTGAAAACCGATATTCCCAGACCTTCCAGTGTTTCAGCCTCTATCCATCCGACAGCCGTATTTATTCCTGTCAAATAATCTGCTTCAATTTTATAACCTGCAATATTTATTCCGGTAATATTGTTTTCGCTCATTAACTTTCCCAGAGTTATACTTAAACCGTATATACCGTATTCTCTTGATACGATACCCAAGCCACCGATATTAATACCTGTTATTTCACTGCCGCTGACACTTGCTATACCTGCGATGTTAATTCCGTACATACTTCCTTCAGATACGTTGGCTAAACCGCTGATGTTTAATCCCAGCATATCGCCCTGTGTTACATTTGCTAATGAGGACAGGTTAATTCCCCATAGCCCGCCTTCTGAAACGTTAGCGAGTCCGCCACAGTTTATGCCAAGTATTTTGCTCTGTGATACATTGGAAAATCCGCCTATATTTACCCCGCCAAGATTCCCTCTGGAAACAATTGCCAAACCGCCAATATTAATTCCGGTAATATCTTCTTCGGCGACAACAGCCAGACCACCGAAATTAATCCCCGTTATCTGTCCGCCTGCAACTAATGCTAATCCACCCTGGTTTATACCAGACATATCACCTTCAGTAACAACGGCAAGACCGCCTAAATTATATCCCGCCGCATTATTCCTGGCAATTACCGCTCCCAATCCGAGATTGATTCCATTCAGGTTACCGCCTGCCGGAATTACTCCCAGAGAAAGCCCATTAATTGTTCCGCCTCCGAAACGTTTTCTTGGTTGCCAGAAGGTAAGATTAATGCCATTAACATTAATCGCTCCGCAGTCTCTTGCATTTACTCTTAAACCAGTTACCTCACGGGAGTTGCCGAAACTTATTCCAATATTATTAACCATCAAATCGAAGCTTTCATAATCACAAAGATCATCATCGTAATCAGTAGTATCGTCAAAATCGGGCACGGTAATATTAATACCTTTCGGGAAAAGCCGCTTGGTTGTTTTTGTCGAGTCTTCCTGTGCAAGTAGAGAGATACTGAATAAGCAAATCACAAAAAAAATAAAGAGAGATTTGTTCATCGATTCTCCGAATTTTTAGTATTAGACTGTTTTAATCTATGAATAGTTACATTTCATGTCGATTTTTTTACGCGGAAAGAAATTTATGGTGTTCGGAAAAGAGTGAAATGTTTTACTTATCCGGCTCTTCCTGGGTTATTCTGAGATTAGTCTGGTTAATTACTGTTCCGAGAACGCCGAGGTCAAATTCTCTGAAAAGGAAGAGGTCGACAGTTTTTAGTGCCATCTGACTCCAGTATTTTCTGTTGCTCTCCGAAGTAAGCACTATCGATTTTAGATTTGGATTGTTTTGTTTAAGCTTTTTTAAGAGTCCAATTTCTTTAACGGGATCTCCGTTAATATCGAATATAAAAATATCGAATATTTCGCGGCTCAGTTTATTGTCGAACGCAATTTGTTTGAACTTATTCGCAATATGAACGTAATCAATCCGAGGTTTGTAGGTAGAAAGGAAATTCTGCCAGTCTACATGGTTTTCTTTTATGAGGATGTTCATATTCACAGTTATTCTTAAATGTTTTCAGATTATTATCGTAAAACAATAGTATTTTTTCAGTCAGCAAATTTGATTGTGGAAAATTAAACACTCATACTACTATTAATTATGACTATAATCACAAAACCAATTGATAACTACGAGCATACTAAAAAGTAAAGATTTGAATTAAAAACAAGTATAATTTAAATTGTGATCCACGATAACAAAAAATGTTGGTCCTGTTGCACGATACAACCGTTTTCAGCCATATAATCAATGATGAGAGTGTAATTAAAATTTTACTTCTTATTGCATTCATTAAATTACTTTTTATTGCAGCAATCCCGATAACTCCGCAGGAAGCATATTACTGGTACTATTCGACACATCCCGATCTGTCTTATTTCGACCACCCGCCTCTGACTGCTTACTCAATACTGATAGGAACCAATATATTCGGAGATAATTCGCTCGGAGTAAAGTTTATGGCTGTAATATGGTGGCTTTTAACAAATATTCTTCTATTTAAAACTATTAAGAAACACCTTGAATATTACAACATCCCGCAGGAAACAGGCAGCATTCCTGCTATAGGATTAATCCTGTATAATATAACAGTATTCGGAAATCTTTATTCGATAACCATGGTACCCGATACTCCTCTGATTTTTTTCTGGTTACTAACTTTTTACAGCGTGCAGGAAGCTGTCAGAAATAACAGGAAATTTTGGTGGCTTGTGGCAGGAATAGCGCTGGGTTTTGCTTTACTGAGTAAGTATTCAGCAATAATTATAACCGGATCGGTATTATTGTTTTTAGTT
Source organism: Melioribacteraceae bacterium (assembly GCA_016927595.1). Lineage (GTDB taxonomy): Bacteria > Bacteroidota > Ignavibacteria > Ignavibacteriales > Melioribacteraceae > PGYT01. Next base: position 77,943 of record JAFGMI010000018.1, read on the forward strand.
TTCGATAAAGAATCAAGGAAGCATTTATTATCTCCCTATCCTTATCTGGCGTTGTTGTTAGCCTTACTGATATTTTCACCTGTAATCATCTGGAATCATTTAAACGACTGGGCATCGTTCAGATTTCAATTTACCGAGCGGGCACAGAAAGCAAAACCGCTTCAGGTCAAATATTTTCTTCAACTGGTTATCAGTCAGTTTTTTTTACTTACGCCATTAGTATTGACTCTACTTATTACCACAACAGCTTCCTGGATAAAGAACTTCAGATCCGAGAAAAGCCATAATCTTGTTTTCTACATATCCCTGCCTGTAATAATTATTTTTACGGCGGTTAGTTTCAAAAGCCTCGTTAAAATGAATTGGCTTCTGCCTGGATATGTTGTTTTGATAATTGCTGTGTCGGCAATGAAATATTATTTATTTCTGAGGAAAAGCAGGATATTCAAAGCAGGAATTGTTATCTCCATAATTATTGTTGCATTGGGTTATTTAATTATGATAGTGCCGAACGTACCTTTAGGCGAAGGTAATACATGGAGCGGCTGGCGAAGCGCTGCGCTGAGTGTGGGCAAATATCAGGAGGAGTTTGGTGGAAAAGATAGTTGTTTTATTTTCGGAAATTCTTACAAGAGCGCTTCTTTATTAAAGTTTTACTTAAATAATAGCCAGGATACTTACGCAGAAAATATAATCGGCAATCGGGCTCTGCAATTCGACTATTGGGGCAGTACTGATAGTCTCGTCGGCAAGAATGCAATATACGTTTTTGACGACAGGAAGGAATACAAAAATAATCTTGATGAAGTTAAAAGGTTTTTCGTTTCGATCGAAAAGATTGATGAAATCGAAATAAAATTCTTAGATAAAATCAGAACCAGAAAAATAACAATATACAAGTGCAGTGATTACCTTGGAAAACCTATTTAAAAAAGAACATATAATAAGGTTCATTAAGTTTGGTGTTGTCGGAATAACGGGAATTGGTGTAAACTCACTGGTTTTGTGGTTATTTCATGAAGTGCTGAATGTCCCATTAGCTCTCGCTTCAGTACTAGCAGTATCGGTAGCAATGTATAACAATTTCACGTTTAACGATTTGTGGACGTGGAAATCCAACAAATCCAGACGCAAGCACAATTATTTTCAACGATTATTGCGTTATGTGGTTTCAGCTTCGTTAGGTGCGGGAATAAATTACATAATTCTGATTCTTCTTGCTGAGTTTACAGGAATGCACTATTTAATTGCAAATTTAATAGGTATTGCTGCCGGAACAGCATCTAACTTTTTGCTCGGTGAATACTGGGTGTTTAAGTCCGGTGATACCTGATCAAGAACACGTAAAATCAATTACGCCGCAAGTTTCTGCATCAATTTCCTTTTCGCTACCGGCAATACAGTTTCCGTGAAGGGAAACTCAATTTCAGATTCGAATTTATACAATGCCGGATTCGGCAGATCCGGGTACCTGTTTATAAGCATTAGTTTTAATTCATCAAGTGAAAGCCGCCCTACATTTTCGGAGATACGGCTTTCAATTAAATTTGATTTTAATGTTCTTAAATGCTCATCATCAGCTGATATCAGGTACATTTCATACCGGAACACCTCAACACAATTATTGTCGCTGTTATCAATAACAAAATATCCTTCGTTCTTATACAACGGGATAATGCCTACTTCTTTTAGATGTATGTTTTCATCAACAAAATCAAAAATCGCTTTGCCTTCGTCGAGTATTTCCTTCAGTTTCGGCAAAGCCCATTCGATAAATTCAAATACCCTGTTTGAGTCTTTGTCGTCAAGTTTTTCAGACTCATAGATCAGTTCCTTCTTTTTCAGATCTATTCCTTTTATCATTCTGCGGGCAAAGTTATCAATTTCTGACTTTTGTTTTTTCAACTGATTTACGTTTTTAAATACCTGAACCAATTCGCCGAAAGAAGGATACAATTTGTTTCTATGAAGCAGATCGGAGTAATACTGTATTGCAGCAAGCAATTTATACTGACTCAGCTCAATATCCTGAGCAGCTCCAATAAAGGTGTCGAAAGAAAGTTTTATCATTGTAATATCTCCTGCTTATACAATAATAATTATTTGGGTAACATCTTATCATATCCAAATATTAACTGTCAGACCAGAATCATCGCTAAAATCGTTTTCTCTAGATTATATATCGATCAAATGATGAAAAAGTTTAGCGGTTTATAAGAGTGTTTATCTTCTTATGTATGAACTGACTAAAAGAAAAATAAAAGTTCAAAGCGGTTTTTTAAATAATCCGGAGATAAATTTACTAAGAGGAAATACAGAGGGAAGCAATTTAGCTCCCCTCATTATTTTACAATTCAACTATCAAAATAACTTTTTTGTCCCCGCGCATCACGTCCACACTTATTCTCTGCCCTTCTTTAAATTCCGACAACCTGTTCATATAATCATAAATATCGTTTACATCTTTACCATCCATCGCAACAATAATGTCCCCTTTCTGCATACCGGCATTATAAGCAGGTCTGCCTTCCATCACTGCGTCGGCTCTTACCCCTTTAACATCGCTGGAAGCTACATCGGGCATTATACCTAAAGTTACTTTGAATCTTCTGGAGGTGGTCGGCATTTCCTTGGGACCGGCTTCCTGATAAACCAACGCTTCCGAAAGATTCGCGATATCGACAATCATATTGTAAACCAAGTCTGCAACGAGTTTTTCACCTTCATAATTAATTAGTCCGGCATCATCGCGCGGCGTATGATAATCCTCGTGCACACCCGTAAAGAGGAACGCAACGGGTATATCTTTTGCATAAAATGAGGCATGGTCCGATGGTCCATAGCCTTCACTATTGAATTTGACATTTAAGCCGGAAACAGCGGTATGTTTTTTAAGCATGTCTTCAAGTCCTATAGCAGTGCCCGATCCACCCACGGTGAGATTTCTGGTATCCGGATCAAGTCTTCCCACCATATCAAGATTGAACATAAACTTAATCCTACTCAAATCAACAAGCGGATTTTCAACAAAATACTTCGATCCTATAAGCCCCATTTCCTCAGCAGTAAAAGCAACAAATATTATGCTTCGTTTTAAATTGTTTTTATCAGCCGCAAGTTTTTCGAATATCTCAATAATTGCTGAGGTTCCGGAAGCGTTATCATCCGCACCGTTATGAACTGCAACAGTGTCGGGCGTTCGCGAACCTGATCCGGGTCCTCCTAATCCGAGGTGATCAAAGTGTGCCCCGATTACTATATATTCATCTTTGAGAAGCGGATCACTGCCTTCGATAAGAGCGGTTACATTGTATGTTTGTTCTGTTATTTTTTCGATATCCACCTTGCCCGATATTTCCATGTCAACCTGGAAACTAGCAGGTGCAAGATTCTCACTCAGATTTTTTTCCAGGTCTTCAACAGTTATTCCTGCAGGCATTAGCAGTTTATTAATTACATCTCTCTTTACGTGAATAGCGGGTAATCCTGCCGATGATTCACGTCTCGAGAAAGTGAGTTCCATTAATTTGTCGGATTGATCAAAAGAAACACCTGAGACAAGGATCACGCCTGCTGCTTTGTTGTCACGTGCAGTCAGTATTTTTTTTCTCAGTGATGAGTAATCAGCATAAGGATCACTATGCCCATCTCCTGCAGGTGAGCCTCTTAAAATAATTACCCATTTACCTTCGGTTTCAACATCAGAATAATCGTCCCATTTAAGTGAATCCCGATCGATTTGAAATCCATAGCCTGCGAAGACAAACGGGGCAGTTACTGACCCGTTTTCCGAGATACTGATCGGTGTGTAGTCCTCGTTCAGTATTCCTTCAAACTCATTGAATGAGAATCCATTATTATCCCCGAATTTAAGATCTGCAACAATGTCGAGGTTTTGAAAATAATTATTGCCGAGTGGAACAGCATTTACTTTTTTAAGTTGCTGCATTATGTATCCGGCTGCTTTCTCCAATCCTTTGGTTCCCGGTTTTCTCCCTTCAAGTTCGTCGGAAGCGAGATATTCTATGTGCGACTTCAATTCATCAACTGTTATCTCCGGGGAATCAACTTCCTGTGGTAAAGTTTTAACCGAAATGAATAATATCATAATCGAAATAAAAATTGTATTTACTTTTTTCATTTTTGCCTCATAGCTTAATCGGGAAATCTTTTAAAATTTTTCCTAACATTATAAAATAAGAAGATAAACAACCGGAATTATTATACCTGCTGCTGTTAGCCAGGCACCTCTGCCGGTTATACCCTTTTTACCTTTAAGAACAAACAAACCTGTAAATGCTATTGCAATTAATGCCAGGCTGTATGCATCAGAAAAGTATGTCCACCAGATAATTGGATTATAGTGAAGAAAATTCACCTCGAAAAATACTGGTCTTCTTCTAACATCCTCCAGCACACCTGATTTGGAAATCGTATTAATAGTCAAAGTGCCATTGTTCATGAATACTTTCAGCGTTGTGCTGTCGGGATAATAATGGCTTTTATATTCATACCCATTCATAAAACCGGCTAATATATTTAAAACACTTTCTTTGTCCAGAGAGTTTAATTCAGTTTTTGTTTCAAGTGATATTTCACTAGTAGTAATGACATAACTTGGGTTCCAATCCTTAATATGATTCAGCGCAATACCTGAAAGCGCATAAATGAATGTCATGCCGAAAAAGAAATAGCCGAAATCGCGGTGAATAATATTATTGATTTTTCTCCAATTCATAAAAGCTCCGGATATGCAATAATAATTTTAGAAAAAACCCGTTGGAATGTATCAGAACAGGATCTGCAATTAAATTTACACATCGTAAAGTTTATCCTTGCTTCATTTCTTTATAATCCGAGCATTCAATAGAATAAAAAGAGATTTGCTCTTTGCCGCTTTTCTTTAATTCCATGCGAAGGTTGGTTATCTGTTCCATGCTTTCAGCATGGTCTTCGCCTGCCTCGCCAGACTCCTCTTGTTTTTCAATATCATCTTTAAGTTCATTTTCCCAGTTATTTAAATAATCTTCTGTAACCCTCTGTACTCGCACATACCCCTCAACCTGTACCAAACTTCCCTCAAGAGCCTTATCGAATTTTATCACATTCTTGCCTGCTTCGACTTTAATTCTGAATTCAGAGTCCGGACCAACTATATGCATTCTTTTCCCGCCATGTTTGCATGTGTGCACACATGTGCCTTCAATTTTTATATATTTATCTACATATGCTTCCGGATTGGTTTTAAAGTCATCTGGTGTAATATTAATCACTTCAATTTGTGCTTCATTTTCAACTTCGGATTTAGGAGTGTCGCTTTGGCAGCCGTAAATAAAGCTTAAGATTAATAATATTATAACGAATCTCATTTTATTCTCTCCCTATTTTAAAATTTATTATCAGTAAAATAGCAAAACAGAGAAATTCATCCAATCAACAGCGCCAGTCTTTTTATATGGATAAATTATGCAATACCGATAACTCTCAACAGATTGACCGTAACAAATGAGAGAGAATAAGCGAGTATTGAAAATAAAATTAATTGCACGGCAGGTATACGCCAGCTACCCGTTTCCTGTTTGGAAACTGCAACTGTAGAGAGGCACTGAAGTGCAAAAACAAAGAATATAATCAGTCCGATTACAGACGAAGTAGTAAATACGTTCCTGTCAGTATTTTCTATTTTAGCATTTCGCATTGCACTGATAAGCGATTCCTGCATAGCATCGTCATCTCCGGCTGTAACTTTAAAAATTAATGCCAGCGAACTCACAAATACTTCTCTTGCTGCAAATGCTGATATAAGGGACACTCCGACTCTCCAGTCCAGTCCTATAGGTTCCATAACAGGCTGAAGAATTTTACCAAGCTCAGAAGCATAAGAAGTGGCAACGCGTTCTGCCGATTTTATTTCCTGAATTTGCTGTACAGTAAGACCATCCTCATCAATCCGGGGATCTGTATTAGGAAAATAGGTAAGGAACCACAATACAACAGAGAAAGTGAGAATAACCGGACCCGCTTTACTTATATAAGAATACGAACTTTGCAAAGTACTTTTAATTATTATTTTAATCTTGGGTACTTTGTATGTGGGCAGTTCAAGAATAAAAGAAGAACTATCCATCACGCCGACAAACTGATTGCTGAATTTGCTGATTATTCCTGCTACGGCAGAAGAACTTAAAATACTGAACATGTAAATAGAAGCAAGAATCAGACCGCCAATCCATGCATTGCCTGCAGGTATCAAAAATGCAATAAGCAGAGCGAACACCGGTAACCGGGCGCTGCAGCTCATAAGCGGTAAAATAAAAATAGTAAGGAGTCTTTCCCTTCGGTTAGGAATTGTCCGTGCAGCCATTATTGCGGGAATAGCGCATGCAAATCCGCTGAGCATTGGTACAAAAGATTTTCCGTTCAATCCAATTTTGGAAAGCGGTTTATCAACCAACATGGCGCCTCTCGCCAAATATCCAACATCCTCAAGAAAACCAAGCAACAGAAACAAAATAATTATTTGCGGTAAAAAAACAAGAACCGACCCTACACCGTTAATTATTCCATCAGAAATCAGATCGCCCAGCCAGCTATGCTGAAAAATTCCCGTGGAAATTATTGCCAGTTCCGAGAATATTTCATCTATTAAATCCATTAGTGGCAATGCCAGCCAGAAGATCGATGTAAACAAAACTGCCATGGTTATAAAAAATATTAACAGACCCCATTGCGGGTGAAGGATTATCCTGTCAATACGTAACGTTAATTTGTCGATGGTCCTTGTCTCACTACCGGAAGAACCGATATTCAAAATATTCAGTGCCTCGTTTGCAGTTCTGACATTTCTATTCACTTCGCTTAATTTCAATAGTACCCGTTCTTCAATATTTCCGATCTCCCGGTAGATAGATATCAATTCATCCGTGTCGCCGGAACCATTATTTCTTTTATAGTCGTTATTTGCGCTGGCGGTATCAAGCTTATCTTTTAATTTGTTACGTAATATATCCAGCCCCTTGCCCGTTCTGCCGTCAATTTTACAAACAGTACAACCAAGTTCAAGCTCAAGCGAGTGAGTATCTATTGTATAACCGTTTCTTTCAAGAATGTCATTCATAGTAATTGCGGCAATAACATCAAAGCCTGCAATTGTAAGTTGTCTGACCAAAAATAAATGGCGGGAGAGCTGGTTTGCGTCAATTGTAACAACAAGCAAATCGGGCTTTCCAAACATCGGGTGGGCGTACAGAGCATCTATTGCAACCTGTTCGTCAGGTGAATCGGGTATTAAACTGATGATACCAGGCGAATCCAGTAAATTAATCAGTTCACCATGCACATTAACTTCGGAGGAACTGAAAAAAACTGTTGAGCCTGGATAATTAACGGTTTTAAGGTTTTTACCGCTAAGATGGTTAAAAAGCGAGGTTTTCCCCGAATTTGGGGGTCCTACCAGGCTAATCAGTGGCGCTTTTTCAATTATATTTTTGTTCATTCTACCAGTATCGATTTTGCTTCGCTCCTGCGGATTGCAATAGTAGTACCTCTGATTATAAAAGCCAACGGATCACTGAATAAAGTCTGATGAGCCAGAATAATTACCTGACCCGGTGTAAATCCATACTCAATAATTCTTCGGGCTGATGGGTGAAGTTGATCGATACTATGAATTATCCCTCTTTCACCAAATCTTAAATCTGCTGCAGTTTTCAATTAAAGCGCTAATATTATTTTATACTTATTTAGACTTTATAAAAATAAGATGCGGGGTGTGATTTGTCAAGAGTAATTACTATCCTTTATATTAGATTTTTTCAGGAGGGCAAAAAGTTTTTACAAATTAATGTCATTTCTGTTTTTTTTCCAAATATGTCAAATGGATTTAACTTCATTAAAAGCAGAGGTTTTAAATGTTTACATCAGTAAAAATAAAGATATTCTGTAAACAATGAATGACATCAGCCAGGCAACGGCGACTGTATAAAAGATATAAAAAAATGTCCACTTCCATTTACCTGCTTCACGATGAAATACAATGCTTGCCGCAAAGCATGGGATATAGAGTAATACGAATACCATAAATGATAGCGCAACCGCCTGATTATAATCCGGATTTGCAAGCAATCTTTCCCGGAGTGCTGCAGAATTTTCATCAATATCCCCAAGTGAGTAAATAGTACCCATGGTAGATACTACAATTTCTTTTGCGGCAATACCGGTTACAAGCGATATTCCAAGTCTCCAATCCAATCCCAGCGGCGACACAAGCGGTTCGATTAAATGACCCAGTCTGCCTACTATTGAATATTCTATCTGCTCCGCCAGTTCCTTAACCCTTAGTTTTTCTTTTAACTCATTGCGTTTGTTGTTGTCATATTCCGAGTTCAATTCGAGCATGAGCCTCTGATCTTCATAATATTTCTCTATATCAACACTCCTGGGAAAATTACTTGCAAACCAAATAAGCACTGCTGCAAATAATATAATAGTTCCCGCCTTACGCAGGTAAATTGCCGCCTTGTGCCACATCTGAAAAAGCAAAGTTTTTACAGACGGCATTCTATACGGAGGCAGTTCCATTACAAAGGGTTCGGATTCACCTTTAAAAAAGGTAGACTTCAGCAGTTTGGCTGATATGAGCGCAATAATAACTCCGAAGAGATATATTCCGAAAAGTACGTTTCCCGCCATGGATTGTTCGAAAAAGGTACCTGCGATAAGAACATAAACCGGGAATTTTGCACCGCAGCTCATGAATGGAATTATCAGCAAGGTTGTAATTCTGTCGCTTTCATTCTTTAATGTCCTTGTAGCCATGAAAGCGGGCACCGAACAACCGAACCCAGTTATCATAGGAATAAACGATTTTCCGTGAAGCCCGAATTTATGCATAACTTTATCAATTACGAATGCTGCACGCGCCATGTAGCCGGTTCCTTCGAGGAATGCCAAGGCTAAAAACAGTATCATTATGTTAGGTAAAAAGACAACTACGCCCCCGACTCCGGCAATAATACCATCAACAATTATAGATTTTGTCATACCGTCGGGAAGGACAGAGGACATATAAATACTTAGATGATTGAATGCACTCTCGATCCAGAGCATTGGAGCTTCGCCCAGTGAAAATGTAAGCTGAAAAATAAGCCACATAAATAGAGCGAATATTGGAAGTCCCGTTATCCTGTTGATTAGTATGCTGTCGATTAGATCGGTTGTTGATTTCTTCCGATTATTGGAGCGACGCACGGTTTCTTTTATTGCGCCCCTGATAAATGCGTGACGTTCTTCTTTAAGCATTAATTCTGTGTCAGTATTGAACTCGTTTCCCGTTTTATATACAGCCTCCGAAAGTACTTTGTTTACATTTGTCCATACTGATCTGTCTCTTACAAGATCATAAACGGCTTTATCATTCACTAATAATTTTATTGCAAGCCAGCGGGGAAGATATTTTGCTGATAATTCCTTATCGGTAAGAAAAATTTCAACCATTTTTTCAATATAATATTCAAGGTGCGCTGAAAAGTTAAGTTTATTTCTTTTTACATCTATTGCTCCTGTATATAGATCGACTATGTGGTCAAGTACCGACTGTATGCCTGAATTCTTTGTCGTGGAAGTCGGTATCATATGCGCCCCGAACAGTCTTTCCAGCTGGTTATGATCAATAATAATTTTCTGATCTTCAACCTCATCGTACATGTTTAAGGCAACAATAAGATTAGCCTGAATATCTATTAACTGAGTCGTAAGATAGAGGTTCCTTTCCAGGTTTGTTGCATCAATAACGTTAACAACAACATCCGGCTTTTCATCAACCAGAAAGTTTCTGGCCACAACTTCTTCGGGTGAGTATGTAGTAAGACTATACGTCCCAGGCAGGTCAATTACTTTTATTTTAAATCCCTTGTGTGATGTCGCGCCTTCATATTTTTCAACTGTAACCCCGGACCAGTTACCGACTTTCTGATTGGCACCAACCAATTTGTTGAACAGTGATGTTTTTCCGCTGTTTGGATTTCCCGCCAGTGCGACGAGAATTTCACGATCCTTATTCATATAGTTTTCCGTAGTACTATCCTTTCGTCCACCAGCGTTTTTTTGATCTATATCCGTTTAATCCGAATTCTAGAATTTTTACTTCGATGCTTCTGGCTTCCTCCAGTCTCAATGATAACATGAATTCATTTATTTTGACCTCAATAGGATCGCCAAGCGGTGCAAATCTTATCACCTTTAACTTTACCCCTCTAACAAGTCCCATATCGAGCAGCCTGTAGCGAATATCACCTGCGGAGTTCATTTTTGTAACTTCAACAATATCCCCTACTTTTACCTGATCAAGGGTTACTATAACCGGTGATTCGGTTTCGATGAGTATCTTGCCGGCAAGCTCGCGTCCAATCCGGATTTCTCTGCTGTTGAACTCAACACTTAATGGTCCCTCCTGTCTTGAATTCTCTAACAATTTAATGGTATCACCGATATTTAATCCTAAATTGTTCAGATTTTGAAGCGCACCAATTCCCGCATTCAGGTCTTTTATTACAACCGAAAAACCTTCTTCGCAATATGTTAGTCTGGATATCATTTGGACATTATTATCGAATTTTTTTTATTTAAATCTAGTCTTAATAATAAGTTTATACAAGTGGTAAAATTAATTGGTGCCTAAAAAGTAATGACAAGTTGGGCTGTCAGATTGTCGCAGCAATTTTTTCCATTTTTATACTGCCGAAGATATTCAATCTTAACTTCAATATTGTGCTTGAAGAAATATCCTGCGCAACCAGTTATTCGATAGAGATTATCCGATACTTCAATGCTTGTGTCATTTATTTTTGCGTAACCGTATCGAAAACTAATAAATACAGGAACGTCATCCAGAGTTTTTCTGATTTGCAAATAGTATCCATAAATATCTTCTCCGGATAGCTGAAGGATTAGGCTCTCGGATAAATTATTTGTTACGATGAATTCATCTCTGAGATCAATTAAATTACTATTCCATTCTATATCTGCTCCATACATCTTAGTATTAACGCTATTTTTTTTATCCATCCCCATTAAGGCAGATGCTCCAAATTCCAACTCATCTGAATAATTCAGACCTGTTCTTGCACCTAAAACTATGGAACCCGAAAAATCCAATACGCCGAATAAATCCGTGCTAATAAAACCATTGGAATAATTGATTTTTGATCCGAGACCTGTCTGGTTATTTACTGTTTGTTCAACAATTAACGGTAGTGTAACGAATTTCCTGTCCGGTGATGCAACGTAGCGGTAATCTATACCGAACGGTATATCGAATAATCCGGCGGAAACAGAAGTCGTTTCGTTAGCGTAATAATTTTCAAATAAATAGTCATCCAAATTAAAATTTATTTCAGCACCACCTAATTCGAACTTATTCTTTTCATTATTATATGCGGCAGATGCATCGATGAGAATGAGACGAGATAAGGCAGCCGAAATCTGAAGTTCGAGTTGTCCGATTTTCATTGTATTGTTTTTCTTATCGCTGAAATCGTGCAGATTTTGAATCTCAAGAAATCCGCCCGCTTCAATCTGCGAATAAAGAGTTGAATATTCGATCAGAAAAAGGCTTAAAATAAAGATTGTATATACTACTCTATTCATTCTTTCATCAGGCGTTAATTGAAACTCAATTTCATTCATTCTTGTCATAATTTCGTTATTTAAATCTAGTCTTAATAAGAATTATTGTCAATATAAAAACATCTTAAAATCTTTTTATATTAAAAAGAATTGTATGAAAACCTTTTTTGTTGTTCCCGGGAACGTATTCTGAATCGGAAGTCAGCCGATATGCAGGATTTTTTTTGACTTTATTGAATCCACCGAATTACCTGCAAACATAAGAAGTAGTTCAGCTTTACCGGAGGACTGAATTGCGAGATAATGTTTTTAATGAATATTTCATCAATTCTTATAGCTGATAATCAATCAAAGCAATAGAATATTTATCTGTAACTTCATATTGTTATCGATGTTAATGGTTGACATGACTTACTACTTCAGTATTACAATACCAACTCGACAAAACAAGCGGACGAGTAAAATGAAATATATTATTACTGAATTGTTTTCACACTTATTATAACCGTGTCCCGCAGTATTTACAATAAACCGCATTCAGATCGTGCCTTTCTTTCGAACAATTAGGACATACCTGGGTTGAAACCTGCTTGCTTCTAACGTTTACATACTCTGCAGTTACAATACCGGTCGGCACTGCTATTATTCCATAACCCATAATCATAATAACGGATGCAAGCAATTGACCCAAGGGTGTCTGAGGGGTAATATCTCCGAATCCGACAGTTGTAAGAGTAACTATAGCCCAATATATACTTTTAGGAATACTCGTAAAACCCGATTCCTCACCTTCAATCATATAGATAAGAGAGCCCATAATAACTACCAGGATAAGAACAGTATAAAGGAAGACGACGATCTTAGTTCTGCTTGCCATAAGTGCTTCTTTTAGTAATCTGGCTGCACTCATATACTGAACAATCTTCAGAACCCGGAACACTCTCAAGACCCTCAGCACTCTTATTACAAGCAGAAACTGAGTACCCGGCAAAAGCAGGCTCAGGTATGTCGGGAATACGGCAAGTAAATCCACAAGTCCATAGAAACTAGCGGCGTATTTCAGGGGTTTGCCTACGCAAAATAATCTTAGCGAGTATTCAATCGAAAACAGAATTGTGAAGAACCATTCAATAACATAAAGTTCTTGTCCATACTGCATCCGGATTGATTTAATACTGTCGAGCATTACAGCGATAACACTCATTATTATACTGATGATGAGTATAATATCGAAAGCTTTACCGGCGGGAGTATCGGCTTCAAAAATTATTTCGTGAAGTCTGGATCGTATTCTCATTTGTATTGCTCGTACATATAAAATTTAAGTATTGATTCAGAAATACCCTGATGAAATTGGCAAGATTGAATTACCATCATGCCATAAAACAAAAAATGAATGCCGTATTTGTTTATTTATAATAAAAGAGCCCGCTCTCTGCAGCAGCTCATCATTCTTATTCCTGACGGTTCCAATTTCCTGAGAAATGCATTAAACAAAAATTACTTAATTAAGAGACACCAACTGTATTAAAATGCCTGTGTAATATAATGTGACCCTAATTGTTAACCGTTGAAACAAGCTTACTGCTTGGATCATCTTTTTGTATCTGTGAACTAAACAATATTTTATTTCTGGCTTTTTACTATTTGTATCACATTTTAATTTTATTTCTAACCAGCGCATAATCAAAACTGTTTTGATTCCAGTATTTTATTCTGTCAAGGTAAGCTCCGGCATTTTCTTCGTAACCGAGTGCGTCGAATGCCATTGCCATATAGTACCATGTGTGAGGGTTTTCTGTATCCGCTTCATTGAATTTAGTAATTGCAATTTCAGGCTGGTTATTTTCAAGATAATATATTCCCGTAACGAGATTAATTCTTTTCCTTTCAGAAAGTATCAGCCTGTCTTTAACAACAGCGTCACAATTACTCAATTGCTCTTTTGCTTCCTTAAGTTTCCCGCTTTTAACGAGCCAGAAACAATTATTGATTTCGGATTCAACCATGTATGCCTGTTCAGAGGAACTCGACATTCTCATTATCTTTATCATTTCATCAGCTTTATTATAGTATTTTTCAGCCCTTTCAAACTGATTATTCTCCGTGAGCAGCAGACCGATCAGATTGTATGTATCAATTATATCCGGTGTAAGACTAGCATTTTCAGCGAATGTTGCACGCAGAACAAGCGTATTTACGGCTTCGTCGATATTATTCTCATGGATATATGAAACTGCTATCCAGAGAAGAGCATCGAGCTTTTCATTAATTCTTGTTGCTTTTTCATGTTGACGATGATAGTAATCGCGGGCTTTTTCATATTCACCGAGAAAAATATAATTATTCCCTATCCCTGCCAGTGCCTGGGTAAAAAGGACATCCTTCTGATAAGCGGTCTGGTACTGATGAATAGACTCTTCATACTGTCCCTGTTTCATAAGCAATTCTGCGTATGAATCATATGGATTAGGATTATCGGGCATCAAAGTTATATACTTTTTGAAAGCCTCCTCAGCGGCTTCAAGAAAACCGAGATCAATAAAATCATAACCAATTTTATTATAAGCAGCGGCGTACTCATAGTCGATTTGAACAGCTTTAAGATAATGCATTAAGGCTGTCGGTATATCGACTATATAATCATAATGGATTCCCGCATAATAATGTATCCTTTTATCTTTGGGATATAGGTCGAGCAGTTTTCTTATATGATCTTTCTGAGCCAGATGGTCGCTTTCCTCAAGTGCTTTATGAAACATGATAAAATGTTTTTCGCCTTCAGTAACCAAGTCGATAAGTGCTTCTGCTTTAGAAAGATTTTCCCTTACAACATTATATCCTCCTCCGCAGCGTGCTCTGTAAAGGTACGCCATAGCAAATCCGGGATCTGTAAGAATAGCTTCATCAAATAAGGCGGCGGCAGTGGCATATTGAATATTTTCGAACCTGTATCTTCCCTCCATGAAGTAGCTAAGAGCTTCTTCAGATTGAGCTGTAATGGGCATATCGCTTTGCTGCGCTGAAAACTGAAAAGTTAATAGCAGATAAACGAGGGTAGTTGTTGCAAATCTAAAATATCGCATTTTATCCTCCATACTCGTCTTGTTCGCCTTTTAATTATTGACGGAAAGTCCGGGTAAATGTTCCCATGAATCATAATTTAATCAATCTGCTCCATTATATGTTTTACAGAATAAAAGAACTGATAAAAACGTATTCTAAAGTTTAGAATCCCCCCTATTTGATCTTACTTTTCTCGAAAAAAGAGATAGATCAGGATCAAAAAGAAATCGAAGCCATAACAACACCCATGATTTATGATAATGAAGATTGTTATAAAATTCCGGAGCTGTCGATTTTACCTTCCGTAAATTATTCCAGGGTATGGAAGGAAAATCGTGATGTTCGTTGTGATATCCAACGTTTAGTGCAAGAACATTAAGGGGACCGTAATAACTGTATGTTTCCTGCGGAGGATATGTGAGAAAATGTTCCTGGATCCAACGTGCACCAAGAGGATGAAATCCGATCGAAAACGCGAATGAAAACACGAAGTAAAGGAAGGAAGTCCATCCGAGAAAATATATCACTATAAAATCGAAACCGAATACAAGCAGCCAGTTCAGTACCGTCCAGCCGTTCATGAACTTAATTTCCTTCAAACGCGGTGGTCTCAAAGCCTGAAATATCGGGAAGAGAAATTCCCAAATCGCTTTGCCGATAGCCGAGCTGCCAATTAATCGTGCTTCCCATCTGCTTGCAAGATCTGCATCGAGTTCATAAACTCCCTGAAACGAATGATGTTTTAAATGATATGATCTGAATGACACTGCACTTGGTACAACATTCGGCAGATCGGCTATTATGCCTGAAATATAATTCAGGGATCTTTGTTTAAATATCAGATTATGAGCCGCTTCGTGAATAAGTACAAACAGAGTATGATTGGCAAAGGCTCCGATAAGCCATGCGACAATAATTGCAGTCCACCATGGGAGATCAGTAATAAGCGCGGCAATAATAATCTGAAAGGTAACAATTGACAGAAGAATCAGAAAACTGTAAGGATTTCTACCGATTAAATTCCTGATTTCAGGATGAGATTTAAGAATTTTCTTAGTTCTCGACTTGTGCGGTTCCGGTTCATCCGAATAAGTAAAATCTCTTGTTTTGGAAGTCATTTGATCCTCCATCGATGCAATAAGGAAAGAATGTTATAACGGTTTTAAAATAGCAATTTAAGAGTCTTCTATCAATTTTAATATTGTAGAAAACCCGAGAAAAGCCAGGAAGTTTTTCTTAATGCTTGGCATTAAAAAACCCGGTTTCAAAAAGCAACCGGGTTACATTCAGCGGCAAATTTAATTTAAGTCTTTTTTACTGAAATACCAGTCAGTATACTCATAGCCTTCGCCTTCTCTTTTGGCTGCTGCTTCCTGAGTCAACGGTGGCGGAACAATTACCTTTTCACCCGGGCGCCAGTTTTCGGGAGTAGCTACGCCATTCTTATCGGAAGTCTGAAGCGCCTCAACTATTCTGTAAATTTCATCAATACTTCTGCCGTTAGTAAGCGGATAATATACCATTGCTCTGAGAATACCTTTATCGTCTATTATAAAAACCGCTCGTACGGCTGATGTATCGGAAGCATCGGGGTGTATCATACCGTAGAGTTTTGCGACACCCATATCTAAATCGGCTATAACCGGAAAAGGAATTTCAACATCAAACTTTTCCTTAATATTTCTTACCCATGCCAGATGAGAATATACACTGTCTATACTTAATCCGATAACCTTTGTATTAAGCTTTTCGAAGTCAGAATTTTTTTTAGCGAATGCCATAAATTCGGTTGTACATACCGGCGTAAAATCTGCAGGATGCGAAAATAGCACTACCCACTTACCCTTATAATCAGAGAGCTTTATATCACCATGTGTTGTTTTTGCTTTAAACTCCGGAGCCGGTGCATTAATTCTCGGAAGTGTTATTTTATTTTCTTCCATCTTTCCTCCATTTATATTTAATTGAATTATAAACCATTGGTAAGATGATTTTATGATTAAAAAGATGCAGAATTTACTATCACTGACTTGCATAATCAAAATTATGTTTTCATGATTATTCAGTTTTAATATTGAACAGCCGGTATTCAAGGTCTCTAAATAATTTTGATTAAAAGTTTGTTTTTATTTCGTATTTTTGATGCAGGTTATTTCAAATGGTACGGTAACATCAGAATTTATTCCGATAGTACACCTCGAAAATTGATGAACTCACTTTTCATGGATCTTCCGCTGAAGAAAATTTACCTTCATTTAAATATCTGATAAATTATTAATAAAAAAATATAAACTGGAAAAATATGAACTCATTTGATGTTCTCAATCTTGACGAGGAACTGCTTAAAGCAGTTAAAGATTTGGGATTTGAAAATCCGACTCCCGTTCAGGAGAAGGTGATACCCTCAATGCTTGAAAGTAACAAGCGCGATATAATTGCACTGGCACAAACAGGTACAGGCAAGACCGCAGCCTTCGGACTGCCGATAATTCAGAATGTTGATGCTTCAAGCAAGTTTACTCAATGCTTAATACTTGCCCCGACAAGAGAGCTGTGTCTGCAAATAGCCGACGATCTTACGAGTTTCGCCAAATATAAAAGTAATATCACTATCGCCGCTGTTTTCGGCGGAGCCAGCATCGAAAAACAAATATCGATGATTAAAAAGGGAGCACAGATAATATCAGCTACTCCGGGCAGACTCCTCGATCTGATGAACAGGAATATTATTAAACTGAATAAGATTAATACAGTTGTTCTTGATGAAGCTGATGAAATGCTGAATATGGGATTCCGTGAAGACCTTGAGGAAATATTAAGCACTACTCCCTCTGCAAGAAATACTCTTTTATTCTCTGCCACAATGCCGAGAGAGGTAAGAGCAATTGCAAATAATTACATGAAAAATCCAATAGAGATTACGATAGGCAAAAAGAATACAGGCGCTCTTACGGTAAGCCATGAATGCTATATGGTTCAGGCTAAGGACCGATATCTTGCACTGAAGCGTATAGTGGATTTTTATCCGGACATTTACGGAATTGTATTTTGCCGCACACGCAAGGAAACCCAGGATGTTGCTGATTTGTTAATGCGGGACGGCTATAACGCCGATGCAATACATGGAGATCTTTCACAAGCCCAGCGCGACACTGTAATGGGCAAATTCAGAATAAAGCATATTAAACTGCTTGTTGCTACCGATGTTGCTGCCAGAGGTCTGGATGTAGAGAATCTTACTCATATAATAAATTATAACCTGCCGGATGAGTTGGAAGTATACACACACAGAAGCGGCAGAACCGGACGCGCCGGTAAAATCGGGACTTCAATCGTAATAGCTAACCTTAAGGAAAAAAGTAAAATTCAACAGATTGAAAGAATGATAGATAAAAAATTTGACTTTAAACCTATCCCTTCGGGTAAAGATATTTGCAGCCAGCAGGTGCTGCATGTTGTTGACCGTGTTGAAAAAGTTGAAGTTGATTATTCACAGATTGAACCATTTCTACCGGTTATTTTCAAAAAACTGGAGTGGCTTGACCGCGAAGAATTAATAAGAAAATTTGTCTCGGTTGAATTCAACCGCTTTCTCGATTATTACAGAAATGCCCCCGACTTAAATGTTCCCGTATCATCAAAAAGCAAGCGGAGAACAAAAGACGCCATCACACAGCAGAATATGTTCACAAGATTTTTTATAAATCTCGGCATAAAAGATAGTCTTAAGCCTGTTCAACTGATTGGTATGATAAACGATTTTACCAACATAAGGGACATTGAAATAGGTGCTATCGATATAATGAAGAACTTTTCTTTTTTCGAAGCGGATGCAGCATACAGCGATTTAATTATAGAGGGATTTAAGAACAAGAAACTGAATGAAAGAGAAATTAATGTTGAAGTCGCTGAAAAAAAGAAATATGGCGGTGATTCAGGTGCCGGTAAATTTTCAAGGGAACATGGAAGCCGGAAAGGACGTTCATTTAAAAAAGCAAGATCGTTGAAATCTCTTAATGAAAATAATACGCGCAGGAAAAAGAAAAGAAGATAAAATGTTCATGATTTTTAATTCCAGAACGTTTAATCAATCCATTTGAATACCACCTGTTAACCGAAGGATTTCGAGTTGCGTTATGGCAGCATTGTACTTTGCAGTAACCAACGCATTGAGCGCCCTGGAGTAATTAAGCTGAGCATCTCTGAACTCGAGAGAAGTGGTTGTGCCGGTCTGATATCGTTCATTCTGTAAATTAAGATTCTGTTCTGCAGCTTTAACATTTTCTTCTTCGAGTTTTATAAAATCAAGCTGCGTTTTATAGGTATCGTATTTTTCCTTAATGCTGCCAAGCAGTTCTGTTTCGACTTTCTGAAGCGTAATTTTCTGTAAATCGTCCTGAATCTGTGCCGATTGTATTTCAATGCTGTTTTTAAAGCCGTTAAAGATATTAAATGAAATGGAAAGTCCGATACTGCCATCGGTGCTTTTCGTAGTTACATCTCCGGAGAATCTGGGACTGTCGGATGCAACGGTTCTGTCACTATAACCATAAACACCGTTGAGTATAAGACGCGGGTAATAGTTTGATTGACTTATGCTCAAATTATTAGCAGCTATAATTTTATTCTGCTGAGCAATTAATAAATCACTGCTGTTGTTGAGAGCCGCTGCTTTGAGATCATTAAATTCATACTCCAGTCCTGCAACAGTAATTTCTTTAGCTACCTCAATAGAATCTTCAGGCGAACGCCCAAGTGAAATATTAAGATTTTTCTTTGCAATAATTACCTGAAGTTTTCTTTGCAGCAGTTCAGATTTATCTGAGTTATACGAAACCTGTGCGTTTAAAAGATCGGTCGACGACGCACCGCCGAGTTCGTTTCTGATTCCTGCTTTATCCAGCCGGTCTTTTGATATTTGAAGAGTAGTAAGCGTGATATCGTAAAGCTTCTCCTGCAAAACAAGATTATAATATGACTGCGCAATGCCGATAACTGAACTTTCAATAATACTCTTTGCCTGAAACTCTCCAAGTTTAGCCAGTTCCTTATAACGCACATTATCGACAAACATTTTAAAGCCATCGAACAGCGTCCAATTTAAAGCAACCTGCCCGCCCCAGGAATTTGTTGTTGAATTTCCGAAGCTGAAAGGTGAATTTGTTTCCTGTTCCGATTTGCTGATTGACGTGTTGCCGGAAATATCTATATTAGGAAGGAATCCGGAAGTCCCCAGTTTAGCGGTGTTCAAGGATATTTCAGCACTCTTTCTTGCTATCTGAATATCAAAATTATTTTTAAGTCCTACTCGTATTGCATCCTGAACAGTTAAAAATGTTTGTGCATTTACAATAAATGGAATGAGTATCATTAAATAAATTTTATACTTCATCAAACTCTCATATTTATTCTAAAATCAATAAACTATAAATATTTCTGATCCATTAAATGGGGTTCAACAGATTCATAATTTGCTTCAATCTTTTTAAGTTTAACCGCGTATATATATCGGAGTTTATTAAGCACGAGAAAACCTGAAGGCAATACAAAAAGAATAACAAATGTACCAAACACAAGTCCGTAGGCAACAGAAACTGCCATTGGAATGAGAAACTGTGCCTGCCTGCTTGTTTCAGCAATAAGCGGAGCAAGTCCGACCGCCGTAGTTATAGTCGTTAAAAGTATAGGACGCAGCCTCGCTATGCCTGCATTATAAACCGAATCGTGTACATTCATTCCGGACTTTAAATTTCTATTAATCTGATCAACCAGCACAATGCTGTCGTTTATCACAATTCCTGCCAGCGCAATTATTCCATAAACGGAAAGAGTGTTGAGCTGCAAGCCCTGTATACCATGCCCCCAGATCGAACCGAGTATTGCAAGAGGGATCAAAGAAAATATTAACCCGGCTTGTGCGTACGACCTGAAGACCAGCACAACAAGAATAAACATGGCTATCAGTGCTACCGGAAATGCCGCCTGCATTGAGCGAACAACTTTTTCCTGACTTCTGGACTGACCTTCAAACGAAGCCAGAACCCCCTGTACCTGCGATAATACCCGCGGCAAAACTTCATCATTAATTTCTTTTATAATTGGAGGCACATCCAGGTTCTGATCAGCCAGATCAGCTTCAACACGCACTTCTCGTCTGTTATTAAGCCGGCTTATATTAATAATTCCTCTATCGATATCATAATTTGCCAGTTCTGAGAAAGGATATTCCGCACCATTTACAGTTTTGATTCGCATCTGGTCAAGCAGTCCGAGTTCCGAACGATCTTCATTTTTGTAACGTACCCATACTTTAATTTCATCCCGACCCCTTTGAATTCCCTGCACCTCCTCGCCGAAGAAACCCTGCCTAACCTGTCTGGCAACATCGCGTAAAGTAAGTCCCAGAGAGTATGCTTTAGGTTTCAGCTCGATGTTCAACTCCCTGCTACCTTCTTCACTTGAAATGGTAACATCCTTAAGAGTAGTAAAATTGCTCAGCTCTTCATACAGCAGTTTTTTTGCCTGTTCAAGCTGGGGAAGATTGTTGCCAAGTAAGCTAACCGAAATAGGTTTGCCGAAAAATCCTTGTCTTCCGAAAGAAACATTCTGCACTTCGGGCAGTGGTCCCACTTTGTCCCTTATTAAATTAGCGATCAGAAAGCTTTCCATATTTCTTTTTTCACCGGAGAGCAATTCAAGTGTAAGTCTGCCGGTATGACTTCCCGATTCTCCGAAATCGTTGGATCCGATATCGCGCTTAATGCCGGTTACAACATCAAGACCGTCTTCTCTCTGCTCCTTTAATTCTTCATTGACCTGCCAGGATATCTTTTCGATCTTTGCAAGAAGCGAATCGGTTGTTATTTCCTGCGTGCCGGAAACAAGCGAAACGTTAACCGGAAGCGTGTCGCCGTCGATAAACGGGAAAAATGTTACTCCAATAATGCCGCCTTTTAACAGACCGAACGTAACCATTACAAACGATATAGGAACAACAAGAGTAATCCACATATGTTTCATGGAGAATCTAAGAGCAGGCGCATAGTAATTAAGAGTAAATAAATTAATAATGTTTTCTATTTTTTTTCTTACCGGCGAATCCTGTTTATGAGGATGCAGACCTTTCGAGTGAGCAAGGTGTCCCGGAAGAATAAGAAAAGCTTCGGCAAGAGAAAAAAGAAGTGTAGCAATCACAACAAGCGCCATATGCCAGATAAACTTTCCCAGGAAACCGTCGAGGAAGAAAAACGGTATAAATGCAATAACGGTCGTAAATATGGATGTAAAAACAGGGCCCAGCATTTCCTTTGCACCGTTTATTGCAGCTTTCAGCGGCGGCTCACCGTTTTCATAATGTGCATATATGTTTTCACCGACAACAATAGCATCGTCAACAAGTATGCCTACCACTATTATCATACCGAATAGCGAAATAACATTAATAGTTATACCGGCGAGCGATGCCACAATAAACATACCTGCAAAAGAAAATGGTATTCCAAGCGCCACCCAGAATGAGAGTCTGAGGTTCAGAAAAAATCCGAGAGTAATTATAACCAGAACAAGTCCCATTAACCCGTTGCTGACCAGAAGATCAATTCTTTCGGACAAAGATATGGTGGTGTCGTTAATTACAATAGCTTTTATATTATCGTGGGATCTGTTAAAGTCTTCCACATACTTTTTCACAGTTTCTGCTACCTGAAGTATATCTTCCTCAAGTGTTTTATCTATGTTCAGAACAGCAGCCGTTCTGCTGTTGAAGTAAGATTTATCCGGTACATCCTCCCACTGTTCTCTGATTTCAGCTACATCCGAAAGATAAATATTAGTACCGTCAATATTCCCTCTTACGACTATATCGGAGAGTTCTTCCGAATAATAATTTCTTCCGTATGCACGTATCAGAATTTCTTCATCCGGAGTTTCGAATTTTCCTCCGGATATATTAATATTTGCAGAAGCGACTGCACGCGAAATCTCGTCAAAGGTCAATTTATATCTTCTTAAATCCGCTTCGGAAACTTCAATTGAAAATTCCAGATTCGGTATACCCTCAATATTGATTTGTGATATATATTCCGTAGCAAGCAGATTATCACGAAACTCCTCGGCAATATACTTGAGGTTGTATAAATCTGTTTCACCATAAAGAACTACTGACATTGCACGGCTTCTGAATTTCTGTTCAAATATTACAGGTTTTTCCATGTCCTGCGGAAATGAATTTATTCTGTCGACAGCATTTTTCACATCGTTCAGCACCTTATCTAGATCAGCATCTTTTACTTTTTCCACGGTAACCGTGCCAAAGTTTTCACGGGACGATGAAGTAACCCTTTCAACTCCTTCAAGACCATCAATAGCTTCTTCAATTCTAAGTATTACTCCCTCTTCAACTTCTTCGGGAGATGCGCCGGGATATACAACCTGAACTATGACGTTATCGGGTTCCACCTCGGGGAAGAACGAGTATTTCATTTGGACAAAAAACAAAAATCCAAAACCGAACACAGAAAACAATAGTACATTGTTCCACACTCTGAATTTTATAAAGAATGAAATAAGTTTCTCCATTATCACTCCACAATTTCGGAATCTACTAAAATTGCTTCCGCCGGCATGCCGGGAGCAATTCCCTGGAGAACTTCCACTACCAGTGTATCTCCCGGTTCAAGTCCGCCGTTTACAATAACATGATTGTTTTCGACACGTGCTATATTCACTTTTCTGGCGGTCAATTTACCGTTGTCAACCAAATAAACATCGGTTTCATTATATACCGCCTTTCTGGGAATCGTTAACGCGTCCGGAATTATTTTGCCTGGTATTGCCACTTTAAGAAATATGCCATTGTACAGTTCATCATTTACAGAACGATTAATTCTGATGAACGCCTGAAGTGTTTGGGTTTGCGTGTTTATGGTTTTACCAATACGGGAAATTTTGCCTTTCCAGGTACGATCGATTTCGTTGGATGTAATCATAATTTCCTGCGACTCGTCAATCCAGTCCACATCCTTTACAGGTATTGGTACTTCAAGTTCCATGTCGTCAAGATTAATGATTTCGCCGAGCCTCGATCCGCTTCGTGCTATGGCGCCTTCCCTCAGTTCGGCTGATATAACCGATCCGTTAAACGGAGCGTAGAAATAATGCTTCTCAAGACGTATCTCAAGACTCTTAACATTAAAGAATAATTTGTAAACATTAAATCTCGACAGAAATAGTTTTATCTTTTGATTAGCAGGTTCAGGTAATTGTTGAAGAGGTTTATCAAAGCCGCAATTGTCAAAGTAGGACTGCCATTTTTGATATTCTTCGGGAAAATCTATTTTTATTTCAGGAAGCACTGTAGCTAGCGCAGTTAAAAAATCGCTCTTGGCACTGCTTATATCAAGTTTTATCTGACGATCATCAATTTTTACAATCAGATCGTTTCTCTTAAAAGATTGCCCGGGCTGAAAAAAAATGTCCCCTCTCTCAATTACTCCCGTTACCTCGCTTGTCATTACAATAGGCTGTGATGATGCAAGTCTGCCATAAGCTGTAACCTCAGACTTAATATCCGACAGTTCCACAATAACAGATTCCGCTAATCTAACCTTAAGTTCAGGTTTTCTTTTCTCCGGTTCCTCAGCGAAGCTGAATAAAATACGCATTGCAACGAAACCGGCAGCCAGTATTACTATTGGAATTATATAACTTTTATGAAATTTGAACTTCATTTTTTGCTCATCAGTATTTTTTAAATAATTAAATTGGATGATCTGATCATCGATCGGATTCAAGTTATACGAAATGCAGATTTAGTTACCATGGAAATAATAACTTATTCAGGCGGCTGAATCCAATTAACCTAAAACGTAATTTCAACCGTAAAAGTTGCACATTCAGACAAAAAGTAGATTGGTTTACAATTGATTTGTGAATATTTTTGACATTAAATAAATACTTTTGTATTAATTTTGGCGATTTACCAAGCTAAATTCAAAACCAAACACAACGGTATTAAAATATGAATGAAATATTGAGTTATGAATTTTTAGGTAATTCTATACAGACATATGCTGTCGGACTCGGTATAATTATACTCTCATTTCTTGTGACTCCGATAATTAAAGCTGTAATAAAAAAGTTTGCACAGGATAGAGAAGTGCTTCAGGAGTGGACAAATAAATTTATAAGCCCCCTGGTTTATCTGATAACTCTGTACGTTGTACTGAATACATTTGAAATGAGTGATGATGTATACCGGGTCATAAATGTAATGTATATAGTACTTACCACCTGGTACATAACAAGAATAGTGGTTTTTGTCTTCTCTGCCATAATCAGAAAATATCTGGAAAAGACCAGGACCGAAGAGGATAGGAACAGAATAAAACCTTTGTTCTCATTTTTGAATCTGCTGATATGGTTATTAGGCTTTCTATTCATGCTTAATTATCTTGGCTTCGAAGTAACGACAGCGCTTGCCGGTTTGGGAATCGGCGGTATTGCAGTAGCGCTGGCAGCACAAGCATTACTCGGAGATCTATTCAGCTATTTCGTAATTTATTTTGATAAACCTTTTGAAATCGGTGACTTTTTGGTATTTGACGATAAAAAAGGCGTAGTAGAAAAAATTGGGATTAAATCCACAAAAATAAGAGCCTTAAGCGGAGAAATACTTGTTGTCTCAAACTCTAATCTTACAAATTCCCGGCTGCATAATTATAAAAAAATGGAAAGAAGAAGGGTTGCATTCATATTCGGAGTCACATATCAGACAAATTCCGGACAATTAAAGGTTATACCTGCGGTTGTAAAAGAAATTATAGAAAGCATCGAGTTAACTACATTTGACCGGACACACTTTAAAGGATTCGGTAATTTCAGTCTGGATTTCGAATGTGTTTATTTCGTGAAAAGTAACGATTATAATGTTTATATGGATATTCAGGAAAAAATTAATCTTAGAATATATGAGGAGTTTGAAAAACGTGGTATTGAGTTTGCTTACCCGACTCAGACACTATACATCAACAAGGAAAACTAATATCCAAATTGAAATTTATATTCGGATCAAAGCACAGAAAGTTACAAATCATTCTCATTATTACATTCTGGAAAATATCTTTTTAATATTTCTCAGCATATTTTCAGTCTTATCCTGATCGGACTTTCAGTTTTAAAAATCATTTTTGCATTTAAACAATAAATTTAATAAAATAAAAAAATTTAGGACATTCAGGATAAAGATGACGAAAGAAAAAAGTATTTGTGCTTACGGTGAAATATTATTGGATGATTACGGCGAATACAGTACTATCGGCGGCGCTCCTTTCAATTTCATATATCATATCAATAAATTATACTGCGAGGGACACCTGATAACCAGGGTGGGAAATGATGAGGAAGGCAAAGGCATTTTAAAACTACTTAAAAGAAGATCAATACCCGTTGAATTAGTACAGATTGACAATATTAAACCGACCGGTATTGTAAAGGTTAATCTGAATAACGAAAAAGTACCGGGGTTCGAAATTCTGCGCGACCGGGCTTATGATTACATTGAATACAGGAAAGATGCTGATGATTTTATAGAAAACAGTACGGCGCTGCTTTATTACGGCACGCTTTCACAAAGATCTGAAGTTTCCAGAAACACATTGAATTTTCTGCGTAGTAAAAATGTAAAATGTTTTTATGATGTTAACCTTCGCCAGAATTTCTACACAAAGGAGATAATAGAAAATTCGCTTGCTGGTGCCGACGTTGTAAAAATGAATATAGATGAATTGAAATTGCTGAATGCGCTTTTGTATAATAGTAATTCGATAAACTTAAGAGAAACTGCCGACAGATTGATATCGCAGTACAACTTCGACATTTTATGTATAACAATGGGCAAAGACGGATCAATTATATTTTTCAACGGCAGCGAAGCAACTTATAAACTGGAAATTGAGAACGTAGTGAATACCGTAGGTGCGGGTGATGGTTATTCAGCAATTGTGGCAATCGGATATCTAAATAACTGGAGTACGGGAAATATTATTAAAGTTGCAAACGATTTTGCAGGCGATATTTGCACAATTGATGGCGCTGTTCCTGAAGATGATAATTTTTATGATAAATATACCGGGATAATTCAAAATGAAAAATGAAAAAGGGTTATACATACAGCTTTACAATATTCACGGTTTAATACGAGGTGAAAACCTGGAACTAGGCAGGGATTCGGATACAGGCGGACAAACAAAGTACGTTCTGGAATTGGCAAAAAACCTTTCTGAAAGAAACGAAATTCGCAAAGTTGAGATTATGACCAGATTGATCGATGATAAGGATTTATCAGAATCATATTCCGTCAAGTACGAAAAGATAAACGAGAAACTATTTATCACCAGAATTCAGTGCGGAGGTAAAAAATATATCAGAAAAGAATTGCTTTGGGATCACCTCGAAGAATACGCCGATAAAACGATCAAATACATTAAATCTACCGGTGAGATCCCTGATTTAATACATAGCCATTATGCAGATGCGGGCTATGTCTGCACACAACTCACACGCTTTCTCGGAATACCTCTTATTCATACCGGACACTCCCTTGGAAGATTAAAAAGACAAAACCTGCTCGGCAGCGGATTAACAGAAGATGAAATAGATAAAAGATATAAAATCAGCCGGCGCATTGAAGCAGAAGAATCGGTTATGTTTTTCAGCGACAGAATTATAACAAGCACCAACCAGGAAATTGAGTCTCAGTACGGAATGTATCAAAACATGATAGAGGAAAAATTCAGAGTGATTCCGCCAGGTATAGAACTGGATAAATTTTTCCCTTACAATCAACAGAGGGAGTGGGACGATCATCATCAGGTTATCAGATACAAAATACGCGATGAACTTCTAAATTTTTTCAACAACATTCATAAACCGCTTATACTTTCACTGTGCAGACCCGAGAAAAGGAAAAACATATCAGGATTGATTGAAGCATTCGGCAGAAGCGAGGAGCTTCAACAGAAAGCTAATCTGGCAATTTACGCCGGCATCCGCAAAGATATACAGGAAATGCCCGAATTAGAAAGAGAAGTCCTTACAGAAATGCTCCTGCTAATGGATAAATATAATTTATATGGCAAAATGGCAATTCCCAAGAAGCATGACTTCGAGCATGAAGTCCCTGAACTTTACAGAACCGCAGCTGAAACAGGCGGAGTATTCGTGAATTCCGCTTTTGCCGAAAATTTCGGGCTGACTTTGATAGAGTCTGCTTCCAGCGGGCTTCCGATAGTTTCTACTGATGACGGTGGTCCGCGTGATATAATCAATAATTTACAGAATGGGATTCTTGTTGACGTTAAAAACCCCGAAAATATTGCCGATGCAGTAAATAAAATTCTGGATAATAAAAGAACATGGAAAGAATTTTCGGAGAATGGAATTCACAGGGTCGGTAAATTTTATTCCTGGAAAGCACACGTTGATAATTACCTGGAAACGATAAACGAATTACTGGAGGAAACTACCATCAAACCTAAAACATTTATCGATACCGGCAAGCAGTTGTTCGGATTTCAAAAACTTATAATGCTTGATATCGACGATACAATAACCGGTGATACTGATGCTTTAACTGAACTAAAAGAAATAATTCTTACTATGGACGAAAGGATTGGATTCGGTGTTGCAACCGGAAGACACATTGAATCGGCGTGTGATATTCTGCAGCAGAATAATTTTGCAAAGCCTCATATAATTGTATCTTCTGTCGGCTCGGAAATTTACTACAGAAACAGGAATGACTATGATTATTCAACAAGCTGGGAAGCACACATAAAGAATTCGTGGAAACCGGAGCGTATAATGGAACTGCTTGACGATTTTGAATTTCTGGAATTGCAGACTCCCGAAAACCAGCGCAAGTTCAAAGTATCTTATAACCTGCATACCGATGAAAAAGATCTGCAGAGGGCCAGGGATATACTGATCAAAAATAAAATTAAAACCAACCTGATTGTAAGTCACGGCGCCTATGTGGATTTTTTGCCGTTCAGAGCCAGTAAAGGAAGAGCAATCCGATATTTAAGTTACCGCTGGAACATTCCGCATAAAAATATTTTAGTTGGCGGCGATTCGGGTAATGATGAGGATATGCTCACAGGAGAACTTCTCGGTGTTGTTGTTGCCAACCATACGGAAGATCTCGAAAAATTAAGAGGCAGACGTAGAATATATTTTTCAGAACAAAGTCATGCAAATGGAGTGACCGACGGAATTAAATACTACAACTTTTTAAGAGGTGATTTACAATGATTCAGAACAGCTTCATAGATCGAACACAAAATATTGGAAATGATTTTTTCAGTTTTTTGCAAAGTCTTTTGAACAGAGAAAAAAAGTTTTTAATACTTGGTGATTTAAGTGAAGCATTTCATGAGTTTAAAAAAAATAATCAAATTGAGAATCCGGAACTCGACGACATTATACGGCATTTACAGGAATGTTTTGTGCTTGATAATTCCATACATCTTGATGTTAGGGTTAAGATCGGTTACAGTGAATTCTACTGCGTAAATATGGAGGAACAATTAATAGAACCAATTTCTATCAAGCAATATCTGATACGAAAAGAAAAATTCATCAATCCGAATTTTTCGAACAATATTTTAACCATTGATTTCAAGCCGTTTTATGATAAAAATCCTTCGGTAAGAGATATAAAGAATATTGGTGCAGGGGTTGAATACCTCAACAAATTTTTATCGAGTGAAATGTTTACAAACCTTGATAAGTGGAGAGATCTGCTCATGAATTTTTTGAAGCTCCACAAACACAATAATCAGCAGTTAATCTTAAACGACAGAATTAATAATGCGGAGCATCTTAACGAGAACATAAAAAAGGCAAATAGAATTCTTTCGGAACTTAATAGCAGTGAACCATACAAAAATATAAAACACCAAATGCAGAATCTCGGTTTCGAAATAGGGCTTGGTAAAGATGCCGGGAACATTCTGGAAAACCTTGATTTACTTGACACTTTATTAAACTCACCCGATAACTCTTCACTAAAAGATTTCATTTCAAGAATACCTATGATTTTTAACATCGCGGTTGTCAGTGTACATGGCTACTTCGCTCAGGAGAATATACTCGGCAGACCGGATACAGGAGGACAAGTTGTTTACATACTTGACCAGGTTAAGGCGTTGGAGAAAGAACTGATTAACACCTTGAAACAGTCCGGGTTGAATGTACTGCCGAAGATCGTAATTCTTACAAGACTAATACCTAACGCTGGCGATACAAATTGTAACGTTAGACTTGAAAAGGTAACCAATACAAAAAACACCTGGATTCTGCGCGTACCTTTTAGAAACCATAACCCTAAAGTAACCGATAATTGGATTTCCAGATTTGAAATATGGCCTTATCTCGAAGAGTTTGCAGAGGATTCTTATACTGCTCTGAAAGCCGAATTCAACGGTCGCCCCGATTTAGTAATCGGGAATTATTCTGACGGGAACCTGGTTTCTTATCTGATTTCAAAGAAATTTGGTGTAACACAATGCTGCATAGCACATGCACTTGAAAAAAGTAAATACTTATTCAGCGATTTGTACTGGAATGATCTTGAGGATCAATACAACTTTTCGATACAGTTTACTGCAGATTTAATTGCAATGAATTCATCCAATTTTCAGATAACTTCGACGTATCAGGAAATAGCCGGTACTGAATTTACGGTCGGGCAATATGAAACACACAAACACTTCACGCTGCCCGGTCTTTATCGTGTGGAGAACGGTATCAATCTGTATGATACCAAATTCAATGTTATCTCGCCCGGTGTGAACGAAAGAATTTATTTCCCGTTCACTAAAAAATCTAATCGAATAAAAAGTCTTCAGGAAACACTGAACGGCTTGCTGTTCGGGAACACTGAAGACAGTGATATATTCGGCACATTGGAAAATTCCGAAAGGATTCCATTGTTTTCAATGGCACGCCTGGATGTGAATAAAAACCTTGCTTCACTCGCAAGATGGTTTGGTGAAAGCAAAGAACTCCAGGAAATATCGAATCTAATTCTGATCGCCGGAAGAATTAATACAAACGACTCTTCGGATAAAGAAGAGATAGAACAGATAAATCTTATGCATCACTACATTGAGAAATACAATCTGCAGAACAAGATCAGGTGGATAGGCAAATTATTCCGAAAAGATGAAGCCGGTGAAGTTTACAGAGTAATTGCTGATCACAAAGGATTTTTTGTTCAACCAGGTTTATTCGAAGGATTCGGGTTAACTGTTCTTGAATCCATGAATTCCGGGTTACCGGTAATTGCTACAAAATACGGTGGTCCGCTGGAGATAATACAAAACGGCGTCAATGGATATCACATTGATCCGGTAAACGACGATGAAAGCATAAGAGTATTAACAGAAATAGTAAGCCGGTCAAAAAACAATCCAGTTGTTTGGGAAAAATTATCTGAAGCTTCAATAAAACGTGTTCAGGAAAAATACAACTGGCGGCTTTATTCAAAAAAGTTATTATCGCAATCGAAGATTTACGGTTTCTGGAAGTATTCAACTGATCTGGAAAACACCGGAAAGGATGCTTACCTTGATCTTATATATCACCTCCTGTACAGACCACGTGCACAGCGGCTTTTTTTAAAACACAACAGTACTGAGTCTTAACTATTAAACAGAATTAAATACAGTTAATAACTATATTTTTGAACTCAAGCGCCCGGTTGAATTAATTGCTTAAATTACTGACAATAATTTTCTAAAATTATGAAGTCACATTTTTTAGCTGCCATAATTATAACTTTATTTTTATCTTCTTCATGCAAAGAAAATTCAAACGACAGCAAACCTGATAAGTACGACAACAATTTCCGGGAAAGAAATTATTTGGTTTTCATTCCTTCGGGATACGATACAATTTCCTCATGTCCGTTGTTATTTGTGTTTCACGGCGCAAACGGAAACGCTAGCGATATACAGAGCGGTACAAATATTGATAAATACGCCGATCAATTCGGAATAATAGTATGTTATCCGGATGCTGTGGAAGGTCGCTGGAATGATGGATGTAAATGCGACGAAACCTACGAAATGGGAATAGATGATCTTGGCTTCGTGGAATTTTTAATCGATACGCTTATTGATGGCTACCGGATCGATGACAAAAAAATTTTTGCGTGCGGCTATTCCAACGGCGGACATTTTACACAGAATATCGGATGTAATTTATCGCATCGGTTTGCTGCCATCGCAACAGTTTCTGCAACAATGCCGCAGCGCCTGTATGCCGAGTGCTACCCCGAAAATTCTATATCAGTCCTGATGATAAACGGAACTTACGATGATACTGTTCCCTGGTCTGGTTTGAACGCTGGAGTTGCTTCACTTGTATCGGCTGAGAACGCTATTCGAATGTGGGCACGATATAACGGCTGCGCAACTATACCTGCCGAATCGTATTGGCAAAACTATACCGGTAAATATGCCGGTATATTACAGCAGGATTATTCGAACTGCAGCGATTCGTGCCAGGTAATATTACTAGGAGTTGAGGGAGGAGGACATTTCTGGTTTTCCGAGCCATCTTTTAGTGCATCAAAGGTTATTATCGAGTTTTTTATAAAAAGTAAATAACTGCATGACCGGCAAAATTAAATTATTGACGTTTGGTACCGGAGATAAAAGGACGGGAATACTTTTGTCAGATTATAATTACAATTATCGAAAGCCACACCGTCCATAGAAAAACGGTGCGGCTTTAAGGAGCACTTATCGGGAATTAAGTATGAATTTTATACCTAAATATTTAAGTTAATCCCGAAATACAATTCCCGTCCGGGTTGCGGAAAACCATATTCGGTTTCATAATATATATCGGTAATGTTATTTACCCTAAAATAAAGGTTGTAGTGTTCGAAGAACAAATGGGATAATTTCAGATTTAATAGAAAATAATTATCCATTTTAACAAATTCTCTTGAATCAGCATCAACACCGTACTTATTCCCAAAATAATATACCTCAGCACGAAGTTCTGTGCCAAAACCGAACTGATAATTCGGGACAAAAGTTAAAACGTGCTCGGGGCGGTATTCAAGTATTTCGCTTGCCGCATCATCAGAAACATTTTTTGCTGAAAGATATGTATAAGCTAAATTCATATTAAACTTATCAGCATTAAATTGTAAACCTAATTCAGCCCCCCTCATTTCTGCTTTACCTATGTTCTGATACTGCCTTAAACCGTCTTTTAAAAATACAAGATTGATTAATTCATCAATCGAACTGTAGAATATATTTCCATTTAAAAATATTCTGCCGCTTAACTTATAATCAAATCCAAGTTCACTGTTTATACTTTGCTCAACGTTTAAATCGGGATTCGCAATGTCTCTTCCCGCTGTTTCACTGTAAAACTCTTTTAACGTGGGGAAGCGATTTTTCCTGGAAGCGTTAACATGCAGCAATACTTTATCATTGAGTTTATAATTTAATCCTACA
The DNA here is from genome assembly GCA_016927595.1 of Melioribacteraceae bacterium. Classification (GTDB taxonomy): domain Bacteria; phylum Bacteroidota; class Ignavibacteria; order Ignavibacteriales; family Melioribacteraceae; genus PGYT01. The sequence continues at coordinate 111,173 of JAFGMI010000018.1, forward strand.
AACCCATTAACTGAAGAACTCGGATTTCTCAAGTCATTTCCATCTGAATAAACCGGAGTAAGCAAATCGTAGCCAACTGCAGCAACAGCCGATAAATTCCCGCTGATGCTGATGTCCTGTTCAATTCCCGCACTTAAAAGTGAAGCTTCATATTTTGAAAAGCCTTCGTTGAAATTACCTTCTTCTTTATGTACATCTTTTTTCCAGGAGAATGATATTCTGGTCAGCCCGGTATTCAGTGCGTCAATATCATTCAGTATATTTATTCCGAACGAATGATCATCGTAAGTTGAATGAAAAGCGTATTTCATATTCTGTGTCGTGAAGGTATTATCGTCATACGAATCGAGAACGTTTTTATATGTATCGTAGAAAACATTTCCTCTGAAACGAAATGAAGAACCAACACCTGAACTGAACATCAGATTGTTTGTTGTTTTTTTCCATTCGCTATAACGCCAGTAACGCGGACGCGTAGTGTAAACATCAGTCGGGACACCTTTTTCGTTATCTGCTATCATTAAAGAGTATGCGAGGTTGACATTATAAAAATTATTCACCCCGACTTTCAGCATTCCCCCGATATTTTCATAATCGCTGTTATTTCTTTTGCCGCCATCTTCATTCAGAAAGCTGCTTTTAGTTTCCGGGATATCGAACCCGTCAGATTTAGAATAACCTGCGCTGAGTGCGTAATATAATTCACCGAATCCGCCGCTCAAATCAACCGATGTTGAATTAGCAGCGCCTGATTCTATTTTTAACGCAAGGGTTTTATCCATCCGACTTTTCGTAATAAAGTTAATAGTACCACCCATAGAGTTCGAACCGTAGGCAATCGAAGGCATTCCTTTCGATACGGTAATCTTTTCGATTGAACTTTTGGGTAAGTTACTTAAATCAACCAAGCCGGAATAAGGTTCATAAATCGGGACACCGTCTACGAATACTGTAACTTGTCTTTGATCGTATCCGCGCATATAAATTTTAGATTCGTTCTTCGATGTGGTAGTGATATACAGTCCCGGTAAATATTTGAGTGGATCGGTTACGTTATATCCGTCGGTTTGATTTATTTCATCCATATTAATGTCATCCACAGACGATGAATTAACCAAACTGCTTTTATCTGATGTGACAACTACTTCTCCCAGGTTATAAATCCGTTGTGCGTCATCCTGTGCATTAATTATTGTTGCAAAAAATAACAGCAAAATCAGTTTTTTCATTTTATTCCTCATTAATTGTGTTGTTAGGAGCAAGTTTTTCCGATTTATGTAAGAGTGGATAGATCATTTTAGCCAGGAGTTCGGATGGGTTTCTCAGCACCGACTTAATTGAATTATTTTCTTTTCGAACTTTATTAAATCCCGATTTTATATCAGGCAGAATCTCTTCAGCTTTTTGCAGTACGTTATCGAACTCTTCTAATCCTCTCTGTTTCCAAAAGGCTTTTACATGTTCTCTGCTCGTACTTCGATTTATCAAAGTGATTGAACTTATAATTACAACCGCTCTGCAGAACATGGCGATCCCGTTTACGAATGCATCGGCAGAATAATCCAATCCCAGAAATTTATTTACAGGTTCACCGATTATCATCGGCTGAAGTATTACAACTATCGTAAAAAGAAAATAAATCGATTTTCTTTTGAATAATCCCAACAAACTTATATCAATCTGCGAATAGACAATCATAGCAATTATCGAAACCGCAATTACCAGTTCAGCCGGAAGAATTATTACCGATAATACAACCAGTCCTATCAGGTATTTCATTTTGCATTCTCCATTAAATTCTGAATTTGCCTCCCCACCGATAACCCTAATGATGCCGACAGTGCTCCGGTTATTAGGTGAATAAACGGAACTGAAAGCAGAATTATTATTACTATGTTTTCATCTAGTCCTATTTTGTTTGTAAAACTCAGAACAAGTTCATAGTATATTTTATAGATATCCATTCCCAGAAATACGGCTTGCATTATAAGACCGTGAAGCAATGTATAAACCATAATTGCAGCGCCGGTTATTACGCAGGTAATTCTGTTATAACCGAATTTGTTCAATACTATTTCAGCTATCAGCGATTCAAGTAATATTGCAATGAATGGAGTAATATTAAAACCGACACCGAGAAAAAGGCGGAAAGTTGCCGTAACAATTCCAAGCAGTATTAAGGACCCCTTGTAATTTATAACTGATCTTGCGCAAACCAGTATCATAATAGCGGCAAGAGACATAATAGCGCCGCGGAAAGGTATTTTTGATGCATGCAGAAATGTTCCTATCGATATTTCTGCTAGTCCCCAAACTGCAGCGAATACTGCGGTGTTAACTAAATTGCTTTCGGATAGTTTTTCTATTTTCAATATTTTAGTCACTTTTTAGCTTCCTAACTCAATCCTTTTTTGTTCCCTCTTCAGCTGTCAGGACTAGTAGAATGTATAAGAAGTTTAAAACAAAAAACCTCATCCGGAGATGAGGTTTTACAAATTACCAAGACAACAGTCTTTATAATTACTTCCTCTTTCTCCTTTCCAATTCGTCCCTGTTTTATCGGGATTCGGGAGGTGCGATGATTTCTCATCAAACCCTTTCGGCTTGCAATCGTAGGAACTTTTCCCTTAGATTTTCAGCTCGGAGATAAATTTTATTTTATTTTTATGTTTGTTAAAAATACTCCTTTTTACATCTTGTCAAATAAATCGCTCCTCCACCGACGCAGACTAGTACGCCGGAGTAGAGATATATATTTAACTCTTCAGTTCTTTTTCGACGTCGATTTCATCGCGCACTTCTTTCATCGATGATTTCAATTCTCTTATGCCTTTACCGATTCCTTTTGCCAATTCGGGCAGCTTTTTACCCCCAAATAGAACCAGCAATACTAACACAATAATCAGTATTTCCGTTGCACCAAGTGAACCAAACATATTATAACCTCAATTACTATTTATTTTTACTTGCAACAAAAGCGAAGGATAATGCCCTGTTGCCGGTCTGTTCGCATACCTTTATACATCTGCCGCAATTAAAACAGTATGGGTAGAGCATCGCTTCTTTGGGAGTTAGATTTAACGGACAATTACTTGCGCATGGTTCTGCATAAGCAGCACAATCGCAAACGCTCTCGTCGTAGCTTATTTTCAATGTGTATTTTGTTCTGAATAAAGCCAGTGTGGCGCCAACGGGACATATATATTTACACCAGTATCTTTTACCGATAACAACTTCCGATAAGAAAATCGCACCAAATAATAAAGTATCTATTCCAATTCCAAATCCCACAACTATTGCAAATATTTCTGACGAAATAATTCCTGGCATAGATATCCATGTGAATACAGGCAATCCTATTAAAAACGTGAACACAATTATAGCTGCAAATACTATCCAGTAAATAAGTGTACGAGGATTTTTATTTTTACTTTTTTTCCTTTTGAATATTTTTCTCTGAAATCTCTTAATTGTTCTCAGTTCAAGCAACTCGAGCAGTGTATTGTAAGGGCACATCCAGCTGCAGAATACTCTCCCGAAAACAAGTGCCAGCAATACAGGTATGATTGCGGCAAACAATAAGGGTATATAAAACTCCTTTGAAAGTACAATTGTCTGAATAACCATCGACGGATCAACAATATCCAGATCCCAGAAACTTATCGAGTACAAGGTCCCGACGATGTACCTTATATCGACCAGAATCAACACCGGTACCATTATCAGAAAGAGTAATGAGAACAACTGTATTCCCTTTCTGTATTTATTCAGATTTCTATAAAATTTTACTTGGCTAAACATTATGATTGCTCTTTACAATAATTGCAGAACCTTCTACGGGACAGACTTTTTCGCATATCCCGCAGCCTACGCAATGCTCATCAACTACTTTGGGGTACATTTCATCTTCAAGAATAATTGCTTTTCTGAATATGGGACAATTTTCAAAACAGGCCCGGCAGATAATTCCACTGAATGGCAGACATGTCTCTTCATTAATTTCAGCAACACCCATTCTTACTTTTTCTTTTTCAACAAGGTCATTGTCTAGAGCTCCGGTTGGACAAACTGGAGGACAAAGCATACATAAATAACATGGCACATCGCGGGCAATAATTATAGGTGTGCCGTAGCTTGTGCCGTATTCTAAACCGGCTGGAACGATGCAGTCGTAGGGACATATTTGCAAACATTTATTACACTGAATGCATTTATCCAGGAATTCTTTTTCGGGAACAGCACCAGGTGGTCTCAGTACGGCTTCATCGGATACGGCATTTTCTATAAAATTCAGAAGAAACTTCAACATAGCAATAACGTAAGCTTTTAATTAGAGGATTTTATTACATCTTCCATCTCTTCATCAGAAGCAACGAAAGTGGGATATGTTCCTAAAATTCCTTCAAATTCCGAATTTATATATCTGGATAAATCTTTCAGCTGATCTTCAGAATCGGCTTCAATAAGTAAAATTATATTTTCTTCTTTATGCACTCCGTAAGTTGTTACATTGGGAATATTATTTAATTTAAGAACAACTTCATCAATGTTCTCCGGAAGCGCTTTTACAATCATACTTGCAATAATCATTACAATTCTCCTTTCAATAAAGGGGGCTGAACAAACAGCCCCCGCCAAAGGGTTAACTATGCTTTCTCGACTCGGCATGCTGCTACTTTATATTCAGGCTCTTTCGAACCGGGGTCGACAGCATCTATGGTTAAGATGTTCGTTAAGCTTTCAGGCCAATGCCATGGGACAAAGATTGTTCCCTTTCTCGGTCTGTCAACTACTTTTGCTTCAACAATCAAAGAACCGCGTTTTGTTACCATACGGACTTTATCTCTTGTCTTAACACCCCATTCTTTAGCATCTTCGGGATTGATTTCGACATAAGGATTAGGCGCCGCACGAACAAGTTCGGGAACCTGTCCGGTCATGGTCATTGTATGCCATTGCTCCATAATTCTTCCCGTAGTTAATGCAATTGGATATTCAGCCGATGTAGGTTCTTCGGGACCTTTATCCGGACGAGCAAATATTGTTGCTCTTCCGTCAGGTTTGGTATAGAAGTACATTCTTTTTCCGGCAGCTTTATCCTTCGGGAAATACGGATCGCCGTCAGTAAACCTGTGCGTTGTACCGGGGTGGTCTTCCGAAGGAACTGGCCACCTTAACCCGCGCACTTTTTTCAATCGGGCAAAAGTAGCACCGGTTAAATCCATATCTTTTCCTTTTGTACTTTTAATGTACTCGGTCCATACTGCTTCAACCGAGGTAAAGTGTTCAAAGTTATTTCCGTAACCCATACGTTTTGCAATATCAGCCAGAATGAATCCGTCCCACCTTGCTTCACCAGAAGGTTTTAGTGCCTGAGCCATGTGCTGGGAGCGTCTTTCCGTACAACCGTAAACGCCTTCCTTTTCACCCCAGAATGCTGCGGGCAAAACTACGTCGGCAACCTGGGAGGTTTCTGTTGGATGAAATGATTCGGCTACTACCATAAAAGCATCACTCATTCCTTTCAAGTACTTATTCAGGTTTGGAATCGACTGAGCGGGATTTGTACACAGAATATATATTCCTTTGATTTCTCCTTTACCCAATGCATCAAACATTGCAACTGTGTGCTTACCTGGTTTGGGTTGTATTTTCTCTGCCGGAACATTCCATAGCTCGGCAATTTCTTTTCTGTGTTGCTCATTAGCAACAACTCTATGCCCGGGAAGCAAATGGCACAATCCGCCGCCTTCACGAACACCGCCGCAGGCATTAGGCTGTCCGGTTAATGAAAACGAATCACAACCGTCTTTACCGAGTTTTCCTGTTAACAGATGGAGATTATGAATCAGATTATTCAAAAATACTCCTGCAACTCTTTGGTTTACACCCATACACCACATTGTCATAACTCTTGGGGTTTCGCCGAAAAGTTTTGCAGCTTTTACTATATCATCAGCATTTACACCACATTGTTTCGCTGCATACTCAGGAGTGTATTTCTCTAAGAACTTCTTGTAATCTTCATAGGTAATCGGATTCTTACCGTCACTGAAGTTTACACTATCTTTAATAAACTGTTCGTCAGTATAACCGTTGTCAATGATTAGTTTTGCTATAGCGTGTATTATAGCCAGGTCGTAACCCGGAATTACCTGGAGATGCAAATCGGCAATTTTGTTTGTAGGAGTTTTTCTCGGATCGACGATAACAATTTTTACATTTGGATTTTGTCTTTTTCTTCTTGCAATTCTATCGTACAGAACAGGATGAGCTTCAGCAGTATTACTGCCTACAATAAAAAACAAATCACATTTTTCAATATCATCATAAGTACCGATTGGTTCATCCGCACCGAATGTGGTCGTATAACCACCTACGGCACTCGCCATACACAAACGTGGATTTCCTTCAACATTGTTTGTACCGATATGACCTTTAAATAATTTGTTTGCAACATACGTTTCCTCGGTTTCTGCCTGACCGGAACCATAAAATGCCAATGCGTCCGGACCGTATTTGTCGCGGATTTCAGAAAACTTCGAAGCAACTAAGTCTAAAGCTTCTTCCCAGGTTGCCCTTGTTAATTTTCCGTTCTTTCTAATCATCGGATAAAGCAGACGGTTTTTCGCCGTAATCATTTGATGAAGATAGAAAGCTTTCACACAAAGCAAACCGCTGTTAACCGTATTTTCTTTATCACCTCGTATTCCAACGGGCTTTCCATCTTTAACCCCCAGCATAACTCCGCAGCCAACCCCGCAGAAACGACAGACCGACTTATGCCACTGAACACCCTTGCTGTCCTGCATAAAATCGGCTTCGTCAATTTTGGCTTTAGCAAAAGCTTCATTACCAAAAATTGATCCGATACCGAGTGTTGTAGCGGCGGCAGATAATGCGGAGGCGCGTAAAAAATCTCTTCTACTTAAACTCATTGATTATTCCTCCAAAAACTTATTCGTTGTGAAATTTTAGAGTATGACCGTTGTGGCAGTCATAACAACTATTGAATTTTGTTTTTTCGAATTCTACCAGTTGCGCTGCGTGGCAGCCGCCGCATCTTTCATCGGTGCCTTTGGGGTAGAATACTTCTTGTCCGTCGCCATGACAAATGTAACATCCAAAATCGACATCGCCGTGTTTACTAAGTTCCCAATCCTTATAAACTTCGGGTGTCATTTCCGAATGACATTCCTGGCAGCTTAGCGTCCAATCAACATCGGGATGCTTGTCTCCTTGGGATTGCTGTGCTCCGATAAAGCCATATGACACTACTACGGCAGCAATAATTATTAGGAGTGCTAAATAAAATTTCTTCATTATACTATCCTTCTTTTATTAGAATGCAAATGTAATTGTTGTTTTTAGTTCATATGCAGGATCGTCGGTTTTGTCGTTTCCGTTTATCAGGTATTGAGCTCCTGTTCCCGGAATAAAGTAACCGCCCATAAATGAAAGAGTTAGTTTGTCGTAAATTTTATAATTGGTCTTGAAATCGATTTCCATTCCTATGTCATCAGCGCTTTTTGACAAATCAGGTCCGGCTGCTGTCCATGCATAAATGGGCTGTGTAGCTGTCAGGTAAGTAAACGATGTAAAGAAATTCCATTCTGGTGTGATCTTGAATAATGCATTTGCCTGAAGGGCAGTTGTGTTTTCAAGTTCTCTGTAGGCGCGAACATTAGGAGCACCTAAACCTTGTGGAGTAATGCCTTCTTCGTCGGGCATTATCGAATCTTCCCAGACTTCCGAAAGATAGAAAAAGCCGGAAGTTCTGAGTTTGTTTACGTTACCTTCGCCGCTAGTTGGATCGTCATCACCGGAACCCATACCGGCAACAAGTCCGACTGTTACAGCATCCGAAACGGTATAATTCAATTTTGCATAGATGTTATAACCGCTGAGATCACCGTTGTTTATATCATATTTTAATGCGTCTACACCGCTGCCGTTTGAAGTGTTCAAGAATCCCTTATGTGTTTTATTATCGATCTCATCTTTACCCATTAAGTAGTTGGCTTCGTAGGTAAGTGTGAGTTTATCAAATTTAGAGGTACCTGCAACACCTAAAATACTGAGCGACGTAACCTGCGGTGTAAATCTGGGTCTGTTGTAACACAATCCGTCAATATTAAATGCGGTTGAATCGTTAAATCCTGCATCGCTGTAATATATACCGTAAAGTTCGAGATTAGTTGTACTGAATTTGGTCTTGAACGATGCAAGTAATAAGTTAGCATCCAGCGGGTCGTTGTTTCCATAGGGAAGTGCGTTACCGGCATCGTAATCGGATAAGCCGGGTAATCCTTCAGAAATTTTTATCCATCCTAATTTTAAATTATCTTCGCTTATTTTTACATCTGCTGAAATACCGTCCCAGTTGTTATCGAGAACAAGTTTATTACCAACAGACCAATTAAAGCGACCGACTGTAAAAGCAGTATTGATCGGTTTAAAATTGAACCACAAATAAGCGTGGTCTACGTGCAGAAAATAGTTGTTATCTTTGTTATCGAAAAGACCCGATGCTCCTTTGTAACTCGGCGGAACATTATCGACACCCCACCAGCCCTGTCCGAGGTCCATTCTGGTAACAGCTTTAACATCTGCACCGTAGTTAACAGCAAGATTTAAACGCAGCATCTGAACGATGTAATGATCTTCGTAGGGCACAGCGCCTAATCGAAAATCATTCTGATACTGACCCCAGGCTGTGTAAACGCCGTTCAATTTAAAGCCTACTTTCTTTTCATTTTCTTGTGCAACAAGACTAACCGTAACCATAAGGATTAATGTAAAAATTAATGTAATTACTCTTTTCATCTAATTGCTCCTTTTTTGTGAAATGGTATTAAGAGAAATAAAAGGTCAACTTTAGTGCCATTTAATTATTTCATTTATTGTTGTTTTAACGAGCATTTTATAATGATTTTACGATGCTTTTAGCTTATTTAAAGGACGAATTTGCGTCAGCAGACAAAGAACCGTCAGGCGCTAAATAATCCCGAATTTTTTCATTTTATCGCGGAGTGTCGTTCGTTTAAGTGATAGAATTTGAGAGGCTTTAGTTTGATTATTTTTCGCCTTTTCCAACGCCCAGTGTATGGCTTCTTTTTCTATATCGTCAATTATTTTTTCCAGTTCAACTTTTTCGTTTGAGTTGAATGAAAACCGTTGTTTTTGTTTTTCGCCGCAAATTAAATCACGCGGTATCATCTCTTTCGATATTTCATTTTCTTTTGTAAAGGCAGCTATTCTGTAAACTGCATTTTCCAATTGACGAACATTGCCCGGCCAATCATAGCAAGCAAGAACATCAAGAGCTTCGTTTGTAAATTTTTGCTTTTCTCTTCCGCTCTTTTTTAAAAAATGCGATACAAGAAAAGGTATGTCTTCCTTTCTTTCGCGCAACGACGGAATCTTTAACGGTATAACCCGCAGCCTGTAATAAAGATCTTCCCTGAAACCCCCATCCTTCACTTTTTCCCACAGATCGACTTTGGTTGCACAGATAACACGAACGTTTACTTTAATTGGTTTGGTTCCGCCGACCCGCTCAAATTCTCTTTCCTGCAAAACACGCAAAAGCTTTACCTGCGATGACATCGGAATATCATCAACATCATCTAAGAAAAGTGAACCGCCGTCCGCTATTTCGAATCTTCCTTTCTTTTCTTTATAAGCTCCGGTGAACGAACCTTTTTCGTGACCGAACAGCTCGCTTTCAAGCAGTGATTCATTTAGCGCTGCGCAGCTAAGTTTTATAAACTGCCTGTCTTTACGGGGACTGTTATAATGAATTGCATTCGCAACCACTTCTTTGCCGGTACCGCTTTCTCCTTCAATTAAGACCGACATTTCATTGTCGCTCACCAATTCAATCTGTTCGAATAATTCCTGCATTACTTTCGACTTACCGATAAGATTGTGAAATGAATATCTTTCTTCCAATTTTCTTTTGAGTGAAAGGTTTTCATCAAGCAGGTTTTTCAACTGCTCGTATCGTTTAACAATCAGTAGAAGCTCCTCCGAGGAAAAGGGCTTTGTAATATAATCGAATGCACCTTTTTTCATTGCTTCAACTGCAGATTCTATTGTGCCGAAAGCAGTTATCATTATAACCGCAGTATTGCCCTTCAACTCTTTAACCTTTTCAAGCACTTCAAATCCATCCATTTCGGGCATTCTTATATCGGTAACCACCATATCGACTTGATTTTCTTCAATAAATTTTAGCGCAAGAATTGAAGATGCAAAAGATTCGACATTGTAGCCTTTGTTGCGAAGCGCATCTGTCATTGTAATTCGCTTCGTCTTTTCATCATCAATTACCACTAAGTTCATCATGTAAACTAACCTGCGACAAGTTCTTCGTTACTGATAACTTTTTCTTCAATAAAGACCGGAAGCGAAATTGTAAACTTTGTTCCCTCGTTTAATTTACTTTCGGCCGAAATTTCACCGCCGTGGTCTTTTATTACATTGTAACTCAGGTACAAACCAAGACCCGTTCCGTTATCTTTTTGTTTCGTAGTAAAGAAAGGATCGAATATTTTATTAAGATTCTCCTCCGAAATTCCTTCACCGTTATCATTAAAAATAATTTCGATTGTATTACCTTGTTGACGTGTAGAAATAAATAATTTCCCGTCCTCCCTAACAGCATCATATGAATTCATTATCAAGTTTACAAAAACCTGACCGAGATAATGGGGCTCGCCGTAAACATAAACCGGTTCTGTATTAAGTTTAAGCTGCAGATCTATTTTCTTTTTCTTGAGTCTGAATTTTGTAAGTTCAAGCGAGTTGTATATCAATTCGTTGGCGTCAACTCTTACTTTTTCTTTTGAATGAGGACGTGCATAATCGAGCAGACGTTTTACTATAATTTCTATTTTGAAAAGCCCCTCCGATGCAAGCGGCAAATAATCCTGCATAAGTTTTTCATTTCCTGAATTACTCATAACCGCACGAATACAGTTTTGAATACCGTCCAATGGATTATTGATCTCGTGAGCGACACCCGAAACAAACTGACCTATCGCGGCCATTTTTTCAGACTGCATTAACTGATCATTGGCAATTTTCAGTTTTTCATAGGCTTCGGTTATTTCTTTAGTTCTTTCTTTAACTTTTTGCTCCAGTACTTCGTTTGCTCTCTTTAGTTCCTTTTCCAATCTTATTTTTTCAGTTACATCCTGACTTACGAGAACCACTCCTTTAAATTCATCGTTGCTGTTTTTTACTACATTGTATGAATTGTCGAAGTATTTTCCTTTCGATCTTATCATTTTATGTCTGGATGCATAATCTCCCTTCTGGAAAGATTTCATATCGTCAATAACCTTACTCTTAACACCGGGCGAATGACACTCCAATACCGATTTTCCTATTCTGTCGGAGGCTTTAATAAATCGAATTTCTTCCCCGGCTTTATTCACAAAGGCAAATCTGTTTTCTCTATCTACATATATAATACCGATGTTGAGGCTGTCCAGGATTTCGATCAGATCTTCTTTTTTTAACAATTCAGAATCGGGCATTTAGTCTCCTTTTTTGTGCGTCCAGGTCTTGATATTCATTATAATAATTAAGCAAAATTAATACCATAAAATTATTTTAAAAATATGATAAAATAATCGGAAAAATCACTCTGTTTTCCAGATTTTTCAAAAACGGTTAAAAACTTAACCAATATTGAGAAAAACCTGTTAAAAAACAGTTAAGGCAAATTTTTCAATTTTTTCCGACCATCTGTAGACAAGAATTCCGGCAATTGCTCCAAAAAGCAGATTTATAAGAAAGAAAAGAATTAAAATTAGTTCAACAGAAATATCTATTCCCCACGAACCATAAACTAAGTTTTCGTAGACTGTAAGAATATTTCTGCCATAATAATAACTATGCATTATTATACAATGAAAATATGTATACAGCATTAATAACATGCCTGTTATCAGAGTTGCATTTTTGAAATCTTTAAATATTAGTAAGGACAATTCGGCTAAGATTACTAAAAGAACAACAGCCAGCAATGCCGAATGGAAAATATTCTGGTAATACACTGCTTTCAGAATCACGGCAATAAATCCTAATAATAAAACAGATCCTGAAAACTTTGCAAGCCTCTTAGCTGTTATGATAAAGAATATTGAAACAAAAGTTAAAATTATTCCCCTTATCGGAAGAGCAAGCGTTTGGATTAAATCTCCTACAATAATTTCCGCAATACCCCAAAGAATTCCCAAAGAAAAGACCGATATGATTTTCTGATTTCTGTTCATTTTTCTCACCTTTAATTAAAGGCTCCCCGGTACTTTGAGGAGCCTTTTCTCTTTACTAGATAGGAGATTTATGAGATCAATATTCCCAAAATCTTTTCCCCTGCAATTTAAGTTTAACTGCCTCTTCTGTGAACGCTTCGGTATCTTTAGCATTACGTTCTTTATAAATATTATAAAGACTATCGTTCGCTTCCGTATATTTTGTCCCCAGATAATGTTCCCTGTTTTCGTATCTATCGAGCCATAACTGCCATTGATGGTCGGTAAGCACACCGTTCTTATATGCTTGTTCAACATTTACATAAACCCGCTCCCAATAATCGGGGTAATTATTATATACGAAAGGAGTTGTGTTAACATGTGAGCTGATGCCCCAGGCATTGCCGGGAATATCATAAAGTGCAAACGGAATAAATTTCCCGGGGTGATTTGAGTTAACCCATTTTTTAGCTTCGGCGTCGCCATGTTCAGCCGCCCATGTAATCATTTCAGCCATATTGTGCTGCAGTTCCCAGATACCATGCCATTGAGTATAGTCAGCGCCCATCATCTCCGCACCATGTCTGAACCTTCTTCCTTCATGATGCCAGGAGTGGTACATCTCAACTTCCGGGTTTTCATCCCAGCCGTTTAATACCGGATCGGAATAGAACTTCCCGTCAAGTTCAAGCCTGTCAATTATTCCTGCGGTGGTTAATTTTTTAGTCCAGTAAACAAATTCGCGTCTCATTTCATTGTATTGCAAGTTCACCAGGTCTGCTGTTAAGAAATATACATCCACGAAATCAGGTGAATGGCAGCTTTTACAAACGGACTCCATTCTGCCGCGTTTCATTTTCCAATCGCCCAGTTTTTCCTCAAACCATACTGTTCTGAAACTCCAGGGAGCCTGTGATTCCCAGGCTAGACGTGCGCTGACATTATGAGTCGTTGGCTGTTTACCATCAGAATCCATATGACATGTTGTACAAACCGGTACATCGATCGGTATTTGGTCTTCGTCATCTGCGTTAAATGCTAAATCCATATTCTTTTCTGTTGCTCTGAAAATGTTACCGTGCTTTGATTCCAGATAAATTTCTATATGAGGATGATCGGGACCTACATGACACTCCCCACAGGTTTCGGGTTGACGTGCAACTGCTTTACTGAATGTATGTTTCGCGTGACAAGCATCGCACTCACCCACGCTGCCGTCGGGCCAGGTAACGCCGATATTATGACATTGTTCGCAACCGTTTCTTGTAGCTATAGGAAATTCAAAGACTGCTCTGTCGCCGTTTGACAAAAGCCAGAACTGATGAGCATGTTTACTCTCGGCAAACTCAGCTACTTCCTGCTCGTGACATTCCGCGCAGTCTTTGGGTGTTGGATGCTTTGCAACACGTATATCGCTTTCAGGGCAGAAGAAAGCATCGAAGTCATTTTCTTCAGCGGAGTGGCAATCGATACAGGAGATGTTCTGCTCTGCATGCATACTCTGCTTCCAATGATCAATTGCTTTTACAGCAACACCTTTGCTTGTATGACAATCGACGCATCTTTCATTAAGTCCACTCACTTCAATAATCGGCTGGGGCTCTACCGAATGCTTCATTTCTACTCCCGCGATGATAATTAATATCACCACAAGCAGAATGCTGAATATCCCCACTAACATTTTTTGCGTTTTTAAAGAATCGTGTTCAGCCATATAAAAGCTCCGTAATTACTTTTTTTTTATAATTAAACAAACATTTCATACACAGTGAAAAACAGAAATAAAACTGCACATATGCTTCCGAAGAAGTAATGCGTTTTTACTGAAGGATATTTTACTCTGACGTACTCGTCGATGAACGGCCAGAATGTACCTACTATTATAAATACTATTATGAGGTAAATACCCAGTTTAAGAGGCAATAAATTCAATAGTGCATAAATACCGTAAAAATACCATTCCGGTTTAATGTGGTTCGGAGTTACGTGGGGGTCTGCCGGTTCTCCCAATCCGGGAGGAAGAATAATCGTTAATGCACTCAGTACGGTTAATAGAAATAATCCAATTAACAAAGTATGATAAAAATGCTCCGGGTAAAACGGATACGATTTTTCCTCATGCTCATATCCTTCAAGCTTGGCAACTCCATGAAGCCGCACAAAAATCAGATGGACTATTAATAAAATGAATAGTATTGCCGGCATAAAAATTACGTGCAAATTAAAGAAGCGGGTTAATGTATTAGCAGTAACTTCGGAACCGCCTCTAATCGCTTCCAGTACTGCTGATCCGATTAACGGTATTTCTTTAATCATATTTGTACCAACTGTTGCCGCCCAATATGATAATTGATTGTAAACTAATGAATAACCGGTAAAGCAAAGTGTTAGGGTAGACAGGAAAATTAATACTCCCAAGACCCAGTTTATCTCACGCGGTTTACGATACGCTCTTGTAAAGAACACCCTCACCATGTGAAGAAAGATTGCTATAACCATAAGGTTAGATCCCCACCGGTGAACTCCGCGAATGTAAAAGCCCATTTTAACTTCTTCTGTTACGTAACGTACGCTTTCATAAGCCATTTCGGGTGAAGGTATATAATAGAAAGTTAAAAGTATTCCGGTAACAACCTGAATAATAAACAAAATCAGGGTCGTAGCACCAAGCGCATAGTACCAGTGCTTCATATGAGCAGGTATTGGTTCTTTTAACAGTACTTGCAGGGCTTGTGTAGTTTTATCCTTGTCAACTGGTACCCGTTCCGAAAACCAATTTTTGATTTTTCCCATTATGATAACCCTCTATTACTTTCATTCATCCACATATAAACCAGATTACCTTCAATTTCGACTTCGAATTCGTCCAACGGACGCGGAGGAGGTCCGCTTATTACTTCTCCGTTTGCGCTGAATATTCCTTTGTGACATGCACAATAGAATCTGTTCCGGTAACTTTCCCATTTTATTTTACATCCAAGGTGCGTGCAAATTGCAGAGAACACTTTGAAGCCTTCATCCGTTCTAACCAGAAATAGATCATTCTCACCATAAGTAACTTCCTTGGCTTCGCCGACTTTAATATCATCAACTTTCCCCACCAATAATTTTCGTTTTTTGGCTTCAGCATCACCGGGAAATATGAAATCGAAACCATGTTTAATTAATAGAACTGCACTTGCAAACAAGCCGCCTCCCATTAATCCCTTTGCTAGAAACTGACGCCTGTTTTCTTTTTTCTCTTCGTCCAATTTTGTACCTCCGGCATATTAAACCTTCATCAAAAGATGGGTTTATCCCAATATTTATGCCACTGCAGATGGGTTTTATTTAACGCACAAACAAAGATTTTTTCGATGGATTTACGGAATTATAAATTATTTGGATTGATTGATTTTCGTCAATTAACGGATTTACGTCTATTTTTTAAAAATACATTCATAATTATAAACATTATTATTTTCCTTACGATAATCCTGCAATAACTTCGAAAACCACGCTCGTTATTTAAGTCTTTGTAATTATCCGGAGCTAGAATGAAATTTAACAACACAAATTACTTATCGGTTATCAAATCTTCTCTGCTGACTGGTATTATCTGGATGTTCTTAATCGGTTCCTCATTGATAATGAATATTAAACAGACCGAGAATCACTTTTCGAATTTGGTTGAAGACCAAGCCAGAGTAATGTTTGAGCATATAGAAATCACCAGAACGTGGAATTCACAGCACGGCGGGGTTTATGTTTATGTAAATGACCAAACCCAACCGAATGAATATCTGGAAGATCCTGCAAGAGACATTATTACTACCGACGGAAAGTTATTGACAAAAATCAATCCGGCTTTCATGACAAGAAACATTTCAAAAGTTGCACGTGATCAAGGCGCAACAGGTTTTCATATTACCAGTTTAAATCCCATAAGACCTGCTAATAAAGCAGACGATTGGGAAACAAGGGCTTTACAGTCATTTGAAGAAGGTAATCAGGAAAGTTTTGAGCTTATTGAAAACGAAAAGGACTCAGTATTCAGATATATGAAACCTCTTTTTGTTAAACAGGGATGTATGAGCTGTCATGAGAAGCAGGGTTACAAAGTTGGTGAAATAAGAGGCGGAATATCCGTAACAATTCCTGCTGCAAGTTTCTTTGCAGCTGCCAACGATCAGAAATACTCCATTGTGTTTTTACATATAGGAATTTTTCTTTTTGGTCTGATGGGAATTTTTGTTTATCAGCTAAGACTTCACAAAACAACATTTGCATTAGATAATCTTCTGCTTCGTGGAATAAATTCTATTGCCGATCACGACTTAAATGACTTGAAAAATGCACTTCAGAGATTATCAGACGGAGATTTAACGGTTGATTTTGACGTAACCACCGAAGAGTCGAATCTTAACTTAAAGGGTAATGAGAGCAAAATTGAAACCGCTTATAATAAAATGGTTTCTCAGCTTCAGGATTCCAGCAAATCATTCAAAAAAACAATGGGCAACCTCCGCAAACTAGTTGAAAAGACCAGAAGCAGTGTTCACGAAGTTAATGAGGGAGCTGGTCATTTAAAAACCATATCAGAACAAACTAAATCAGCCCTGGACAATATTGCTGAAGCTATTAACAGATTATCCATAGGAATCGGCAAGCAGAACGAAGATATCCTGCTGGTGAACAGTTCAATTGATCAGATGGCAAACGGAATTAATGGAATTGCAGACGGGGCAAGAGACCAGGCTAATTCGATTAACACCTCGAATAGACTTGTCGGTGAAATGGAAAATATTGTTAAAGTGGTAAACAAAAATGTTCAGGAAGGGTACGAAAAATCCGATGATGGAAAAGCCGTTTCAATTAAAGGAGTTGCTACTATTAAAGAAACAATAGAGGGTATGAACAGTATAAAAACTAAAGTTGATCTTTCAACAGAAAAAGTTAAAAAGATGAACGAACATTCAAAACAGATTGGATTAATAATTGAGACTATTGAAGAAATCGCTTCTCAAACAAATTTACTTGCTTTGAATGCTGCAATTGAAGCCGCACGTGCCGGTGAACATGGTCGCGGTTTTGCCGTTGTTGCCGATGAGGTTTTCAAATTAGCTGAAAAATCTTCCAAAGCGACAAAGGAAATCGGTGCTTTAATAAAAGGTATCCAAACCACTATAGATGAAGCATTCACAGCGATGAATCAGGGAAATAAGGAGGTTGAAAGAGGCGTTATATTGGCTGAAGATGCAGGGGAAGCATTCTTCTCAATCAACGATGTAATGCAAAATCTAAGTCAGAAAATGAAAATGATTCAGGAGGACTGTTTAATTCTTTCAGCATCTTCAAAAGAAGTGGTTGCAAATACCGAAAATGTATCTGCAGTAGTTGAAGAATATTCTGCTTCCACCCAGGAATTAGTACAAAACTCAAATTCAATTGAGAATAATATTCAGAGTATAGCATATGTAAGTAAAGACAATAATACAAGCGTTTTGGAAGTAGCTTCTGCTACCGAAGAGATGAACAGTCAATTTGAAAGGATTGCCAACTTTATAGCTTCTCTGAATAATATGTCCAGTAATCTCAACGAATTAATAGAGAATTTTAAGATTGAAAAAGAGGGTATTTCTGAATGGTCCCGAAGTGAAAAGAAAAGTACAGCGGTTAATTCCTGAAAACTAAATTACTGAAAATTATGTCTGGTATGCCCCGGAATCAGAACGATTCCGGAGGTGCCAGCCGTTCCACTGCAAAATGTTTGGAACTCTGCTCTTCAATTATTTTCCTGAATAACTTTTAAAAAATTATCACTCTTTAAAAATCAAACCGAGATAATTAAATATTTCACGAGTTCAATTAAAGGATTTTATAAACTCCTCTATTAATGTTTCATGGATTAAGGAATCCTGTCCGCTTTCATGAGCAGGTTTTATATATTTAAATGCTTCGTCCGAACTGTACGAAAGAAATGAATGACACAACGTGCAATCATTATCAATTGATTTTCCGTTGGCGTCAATCATATTGTTGTTATGACATCTGAAACAGCCGGAATTTCTCTTGTGCCCGATGAAGTTCGGATAAGAACCCCAAACAATTTTCATCCCAGGATGAATATTTCTATTATACGTTTCCTGGAGTACATTTATAGCTTGATCAATATATTCTTCCCGGGACATATAAATATTTCGGAAGTTATTTAAATAGAATCTTTCTATCCCGGTTCTGATAGCACGTTCAGCAATACCGTTTGTTGTATAAGTTGCCGACAGAAAATTTAAAGCCTCTCTTTTTATAAACGGAAGTGATCTATCAATCATACCCTTTCTTATCCGCTCATCGACTGCATCTTCAGGTAATTCATAGATATGTGTTGCTCTGTTATGGCAATCGACACAGTCCATAATTCTGAAATCATCTTCTGTTAATGCCATTTCGTCAATACCGGCTATGTACTTATTAGTGTACCGCTTATACGTTCCGTCCTGCTGCAATGATTCTACAAAAATCATCTGTTCCCTTTTATCATCAGAGGATATGTATCTCACCAGATTTTTTGAGGAGATGTGCCAGTGAATACCTGCTTTTTCCCGATCATACCTGGTATCAATTTTTAAATTAAGTGTGGTGTAGTAGGGAGTAGATAAACTATCCTGAGCATATTTCACTTTTGTTACAAGTTTGGAACCGTAAAATTTTGACGGCCAATGACACTTCTCACAGGTTTCTCTCGCCGGTCTTAATTGATGAACCGGCGTTGGGATGGGTCGTTCGTACAAATCGAATGTTGCCGAAACAACCTGCCATGCTCCGTTAAGCTTGGAGCTTACCAGAGCATCTATACCCTCACCTACATGACAATCCACACATACAACTCTTGCGTGAGGTGAGGTCTGATAAGTAGTCCATTCCGGGTTCATAACCGAATGACATGCTGTTCCGCAGAACTCGGGTTTATCCATAAAAGTAAGCGTACGCATGCTGGCCAGAGTTAAAAATAAAATGTTTATAATTGTAAAAGCTGCAATAGTATTAAATAGCTTTGAGCCGACGCGGGAAGCTTCCAGGTCATCATCAGTGAACTGCTGGTTTAATATTTCCTTAGTAGTTTTACCCGTTTGTTTTTTATATTTCTGCCAGGCAATCGGTATTAAAATTAAGCCTGCTACAAATAGAGTTGGCAGCAGCATATAAGTTATCAACCCGATATATGCGTTAGTGAGAACCCCGCTAAGCCTAAGCAGTTCCAAAAATATAAAAGTAAGAAAGGAAGAAGTCGTTAAAATAACTCCAACCTTTCCGATTTTATTAACCGAAACGCCCCGAAGAAAATTTAAATATTTTTCTTTCATTTAAGCGCCTCAGTTCTTAGGAAAATATTCTTTATAAAGTTTTTGCAGCTCGTTTGATTTTATTGCCTCTTTTAAGTTTTCGTTTGATTCATTCACCCAGCTGTGAATCGGATCTTCGAGGAGTTTGTCGATGTATGCATTTACCTCTTTGTCATTATATTCTCTTGCCGCGGGCAAAAACTTCAGATAAAAGTGATGTGCAACTTCATAAATTCCATGCCACCAGGTGTAATCGGGACCCATCATTGCTGCGCCGTGTCTTGCTCTTCTCCCTTCATGATGCCACAATTCCCAGTAAATCCAGTCTATATCATTTGAATAGTCGGCTTCTCTTTCGCGTAACCCTTTTTCACGAATCATATTAATGATATCCGTTGCAGGCTTGGCAAATTTTTCATCATAGAGATTTACAAGTCCGTCGAATTGATAAAAATGTCCGTTGACAAAAACATCACCATGACACGTACGGCAAACATCTTTCATATTGTTTCTTCTGGAAATGTGATTTTCTTTATACTTTGAGACAGGCGGTCTTAGAGTCCAATGCAATCTTCTGCCGACATCATGAGAAAGAGCTTGTTTATCTGTTGCTGAGATATGACAAGTTGCGCAAGTAGGAGCCGTATAATAGTCTCGTCCCACAACCCAGTTTTGAGATTCCAAATTCATCTCGTCTTTATGTGTGTAATAGGTGTTTCCATGTTTGCTTGCTTCGTAAACTTCTTTCTGAGGGTGATCTGGACCGAGATGGCATTTGGAACATGATTCAGGCTGACGCGACTGTGCCACACTAAAGGAATGTCTTGTATGACAAGCATTGCAAGATCCTTTTGAACCATCAGGGTTAATTCTTCCGATTCCGCTATTTGGCCAGCTTTCCCTGGAAAGTTTATTCGGTGAATTCTTATCAATTTTAACCCGTGCACCATGACAATTTTCACACCCGGTTATTGCCACTTGATGCCCGCCGGCGACATTCGCCAGATAAGCGTCCTCCGACTCTAAAATTTCGGCAGCAGTTGCATGATAAGATTCACTTACTTGTATAGCTTCTTTTTCATGGCATGTTCCACAATCCTTTGGGGTAACAAGTGTTGCAATGTACGCTCCTTCGTGTAAAAATGCATCAGCTTCAGTTTGTTCTGCCCCATGACAATTGATGCATGTAACATTGTTCCTTGCATGTGCAGATTCATACCATTGATTATAAAGTCCATGACTTTTTTCTTTATGACATACCATACACTTGCCTGCTACATCTGCTGAATATGTTTGCGCCATAAGTAAATTTGCAGAGAATAAGAATATCATAAATAATTTAAATAGTTTCATTTAATCTCCTTCTTAGTTCTCAGATTTATCTGGTTTTTTCAACAAATTAATTTATATGATGAGACCTTATTCTCTTTTTAATATTTATAATGAATATTAATCATATAGTCAATAAAAAAGGTGGTCAGTTTTGTGCTTGAGAATGGAGGGAAGGCTGTATTATAATTAATACAGCCTGTTTGCAGGATTTAATATTCAATTAATGTACCTTGCCGTTTTAATGCTAAGCTATCCCATTTCGTGATTGTATTTTTTAGAAGCTTTTGTTTATCTGCTTTAAGTTTTTCCATATCAAGACCGATATACTCTTGTGCTTTTGCTTTCGTTGTAATATCCGGCAGATCAATGGGGTAACTAACGCCATGTTCAACCAGAACCAAAGCTATTTCTTTGCGGGCTTGCTCTGCTTTTTGAATTCCGGTTGCCAGTACACGCAGAGCCTCATCAGGGGAATGAAATCCCGCGGCATTTGCTGCAGCAACCCAATCCCATCTCCACTGAGCATGTCTTATCAGTTCCTGAGCTTTATCCATTTCACTCTGAACTGCACCGTTATCCCAGGCTGTCTTGGCTTCAATATGCGCTGCGGCTAGTGCTTTTTCAAGCATTCCTCTTAATTCCATAATTCTATCCTGCCTGCTGTAAACCATCCTTATCAATTGTTCTGTTTCATCACGGTGACAGTTAAAGCAAGAGTTTTCAATATTATTCAAAGGCGACTGAACATGATGATCTGTAAACTTAACTCCCCCCTCAGTTTTGTAGGGCATATGACAGTCTGCACATGACACACCCTGATCTGCGTGAGTTCCGGTCATAAATAATTCATAATCAGGATGCTGAGCCTTAAGCATTGGGGTTTTGCTTAATGCGTGAGTCCAATCAATAAAATTCATGTTATCATAATACTCTTCCATTTCATCAGCGCTGAAGCCGTTATCCCAGGGGAAAGTAAGATAATCCCCGTCTTTTTTGAAATAATACTCAACATGGCATTGTGCGCATACAAGTGATCTCATTTCGTTATGCGAAAAATCATCCATAGATTTTCCCTGTCTTTCAAATGCTTCTATTAATGCAGGGCGTGAAATTCGCAGATTCATTGTTTTCGGGTCGTGACAATCCTGACATCCGATCGGATTAACAATCTGATGTCCGCGGTCATACCAGTTTGCTTTATAAAATTCAGCCACACCCTCTTCAGCCATTACACGGGGAACATCTGTACTTTTGCAAGTCCAGCAGGTAGCCGGCATAGGTCGCTGTTCTTCACCGCCGGTTCTTAATATTTCACGGATATCTTCAATAGCATGTGCATGCCCTCTGCCCTGATTATACTCCTTCGAAAAGCTATAACCCGCCCACATTACTACTAATTCGGGGTACTGTTCTAAGTAATCGATAAAAGCTGAGCCGGCATATTTGCTTGCAAAGTTTGTATCAAGCGTTTTTAAATACGTTTCATATTCCCGCGGGTAATTTTCGCCCCAGACTTCGTTCCTCGGCTCCCATTCTGGTAAAGGTTTTACCGTTTGAAGTGTGAGTGCTTCGCTTCTTCTTTCGACTATAGAAGATGCGAACAAACCAATAATAAAAACAACAACAACGGTTAGCAAAAACAGAACCCAGCCCAGCCAGGGTTTTTCTTTAATTCTTTCTTGGATCGATTTCATAAAACAGCCCTTCGTTTTTTTTAATTCTTTTCATTAAAATATTTTTCAAGCCAGTCAGACATTATCGGCTTATAATCCGGTGTTTGCGCGTGTGGAACTGAAGACAAACTTCTTGCTCTTCCATGGGGAACTTCTCTGTGACAATCCCAGCAGACACCAGGTCTTTGGTCTTCAACATTTCTGTTGTTAATCGCTCTTAAAGCAATAGGATGAATTTGATTTGAGTGACACCTTATACAATTTTCCTGAACGGCATTTCTTCCAGCGTCTTTAATTCGTATCACCTCCGGTTCCAGCCTGAATGTAAACATTGTTGCATGTCGCAAGCCGTCCATTGCTTTGAAGTAGTACGTTCTTACAAAATTATCCTGCGGAACATGACAATCATTACATGTTGCAACTTTAGCGTGGCTGCTTCTTTCCCAGGTTGCGTACTGCGGTGTCATTACGTGACAATTAATACATGCATCAGGATCATTCGATAAGTAAGAAACTGCATTCGATACATAAAAAATGTGTGCCCCTATACCGGAAAAGATTCCGAGTAAAATAATAACCGGAAAGCGCCATGGCTGAGGCGGAGTAACAAATGAGATAATCTTTTTCAGAAAACTTTTACCTTCTTTCGCTTGGAGCATTAGTATTTCCCTTTTCTGACTGTCTGTTTAAGTTTTCAATATCTGTTGTGCTGCGAGGGTGACCCAAACTTTCAATTTTTTTCTGATGTATTATATACTGCTCTTTCGTGATATTGGTCTGCCAATTCCCGGTAAGGATGCCGAGAGTAACAATTATAAGATAAACACCAACTACTCCAAGCGCAACATATTTTTTATTGATTTTCGATTTACCGAACAGTGGTCTGAGCTGAAGTGTGTCTTTAACCGGACAAGCATCCACACAGCTCATACAAGTAGAACACTCATCCGACCAAACTGTTTGTACTCTGTCTACTTTAATAAATGATGGACAAGCTTTGTTGCACAAGCCGCAATCGATACAGGAAACCGGGTCACGTTTAATTTTATTTGGGCTTAATAAACTGAATATACCCAGTAAAGCTCCATAAGGACAAAGATACCTGCACCAAAAATTTCTGAATACAATCGAAAGACCAAACAGTACAGCAATAACTATTAACGCAAAACGGGAAATATCGGCAAAGAATAAGTACATCTTTACATCTGCAACTAAGTTATAGGGACTGTCGAGAAAGTACTTAAGCGATGCGGCAGTCATTGCAAAAAATATTGAGTAAACAAAGAACGCTAAAAGCAGATACTTAAGGCTTCGCAGCGGGTAATCTAGAATCTTAGGCATCTTTATTCTTTTCTTGAATAATTTATTGGCAACCTTGTCGCCAAAATCGCCTATAAGTTCCGATAAAAATCCAATCGGGCACATCCAGCTGCAGAATGCCTTCCCGAATACAAACGAGACAGAAATTATGCCAGTTAAAATTACAAATCCAGCCGGGTGTGCCTGATGAATTTCCCCTGTTAAAAAGAAATAATACAAACTCATAAGAGCACTGATAGGTAAAAATCCCTCAACTCCCGGCGGACGATATCCGACAGTTGACGGGTTACCGTCTTGCAATGATTCAACAAATAAGTGGAATTCTACACCAATCCATATACAAAGCAGGACAAAACCAGCCTGTACCCACAATCTATACTTCTGTATTGGTTTCTCATTATTTCTATTTTGTACCTTTTTCATGCTGCAAGCCCGAATAATATAAACAGATTATTTTTTCTGATTTAATTTAGTGCAAGTGTTTCTAATTTTCAAGTGCATTTCGGTTAACAATTATTTAACATTTTTCAGGGAACATAAGTGAATAGCCGGCGTCTGATTTACTGAAACAAAAAATATTCACACACAATAATCGGGGGATTAAATGAAATCTTTATTAACAACATTGATGGTTTTATTACTTACTGCGTCATTGTTTGCAGGTGATCTGACATCTGTAAAATTAAAAACCGATCTCACTAAAATCGAAGCAAATCTAATTGCCGGAATCAACTCGGGCAACAGAGGTCTTATGATAAGCGCAACTCAATTACTGGGAGATATTAAATCCGACAAAGCAGTAATTCCTCTCTTAAAGATATTAAAAAGCAATAATGATGAAGCAGCACGTGCTGCCGCTGCACTTTCATTATATAAAATAGGCGATGCCAGAGGTTTGTTCGCAATAAAACAGGCAACAAGATTTGATGACAGCCAGAGAGTCAGAAATGTTTGTCTCAAAATTTACAGCGAAACATCAAGAACATCATAGAATTATGAGGCTGCAAATCAGCGGAGGGTTAAATTTGCAGCCTTTATCCACTCTACTTATCGATGATCAATCTTTTTATTTTTAGTATATTGTGAACGTCATTTATAACATTGTGTAATGAGTGGCATTCAATGGAAAAGGTAAAGCAGTTTTTTAAAACCACTTTCCTGGGTGGTTTTCTGGTCGTACTTCCAATCGTTATTCTCTTATTCGTATTAAGCTGGATAATTGAATCGCTAACCGATTATGTACGACCAATGACAAATATTATCATTGAAACGGTCCGTTTGAACGAGTTCATTGCAACTTCAGTAGCAATTCTTGTGACAATACTCATATTTTTTCTTGTCGGTATTTTCATAAAAACGGAGTTGGGAAAAGTTAGTTTCCATGCACTCGAAAATAAATTCCTAAGAAAAATATTCGGTTATAAAATAATAAAAGAAACCGTGGTTCAGATTTTCGGTGAGGAGAAAACTATTTTTAAGGCTGTTGCACTCGTAAAACTGTTCGGGAATGAGACCAAAATGACAGCTTTTGTTACTGACGAGCATAAAAACGGATGCTATACTGTTTTTATACCATCAGGTCCCGCACCGACTGCAGGATTTGTTTATCATGTTAAGAAAGAACAGATTGAGATTATAGATGTATCTGTTGAGCAGGCTTTAAGAACTATTCTAAGCCTGGGTTCCGGATCGAGATCGCTTCTCGAAAAGTATTACAAAGCAATTGAGAAGAAATAATTAGCCGGATTTTTTTCCATACTCTTGTTTTCTCGCTTCAACAAGTTTAAGTACCTGCAGCCTTTCAAAATCGCTCATCATTCCCCATGATATTATTTCTTGCAGCGTACGGTAACATCCTTTACACAAATTCAGGCTGCTGTCTATTTCACAACGATTATTACAGGGAGAATTATTATTCATACGATTACACATATTTTCTATCAAAAACAAAAGAAGCATTCTTTTGGTTGCATAATCTCAGTAACAAATAAAAAGCACAATTAATGTCTTTTCTTGAATTCGAGATCTTAATGATATAATTTTTAATCTGAAATTTTTAGCAGAACTTAATTCTACTCTGAGGTATAAATGGAAAAACTTATTGAATGCGTCCCGAATTTTTCAGAAGGAAAAAATCCGGATATTATCAAACAGATAACCGACGAAATAGAAAAGGTTGAAGGAGCCAAATTGCTTGATGTTGATCCGGGAGCAGATATGAACAGAACCGTGGTTACGTTCATCGGTTCTCCCGATGCAGTAAAGGAAGCAGCATTTATGGCGATTAAAAAAGCTCAGGAATTAATAGACATGTCGGTTCATCACGGTTCACACCCGCGCATGGGTGCGACTGATGTTTGCCCATTTGTACCTGTAAACGGAGTATCCATTGAAGAATGCGTGGAACTGTCGAAGGAAGTTGCCAGACGGGTCGGCGACGAGTTGAACATTCCTGTTTATCTTTACGAAAAATCTGCTCAGACACCAGACAGGATTAATCTAGCCGTTATACGTAAAGGTGAATATGAAGCACTGGAAGAGAAATTAAAAAAGCCAGAATGGAAGCCGGATTTTGGACCGTCACGCTTTAATTCACGAGCAGGTGCCACAGTTATCGGGGTGCGTGAGTTTTTAATAGCCTACAACATTTCACTAAATACCCGTGAGTCCAGGTACGCTACAGATATTGCTTTCGAACTTAGAGAAAAAGGCCGATCAGCCCGAAGGGGAAATACAGAACCTTTTTATTTTAAAGGTACGACTATATTAAAATATAGTGAAGGTAATTATCCCTGCGGTTCGTGCGAATTCGATGGTAGTACAATGAATGAAACTATTGAGCATTGCAGAAACGAGCATGATTACGATTTGAAAGACCTGCTAAAACTGAACGGGATTAATCCTGAGAAACCGGAGGGTGAATCTGTTAAGAGGCCTGGATTATTCAGTCACTGTAAGGCAATTGGTTGGATGGTGGATCAATACGATCGTGCACAGATTTCGATTAATCTTACGGATTATAATATTACATCAATGCATCATGTACTTGAAGCAACCCGAAAACTGGCTTCGGAAAGGGGACTGGTTGTAACCGGAAGCGAAATTGTCGGAATGGTTCCCTATTCCGCCCTTCTCGAAACTGGTAAATATTATCTTAAACTGCAGAGCAGATCGACAGGTATTCCGACTATAGATATATTGAATACCGCTGTGCAGTCATTAGGATTGAATGACGTTTCTGAATTCATTATAAGTGAACGTGTACTCGGATTACCGAAATTTTCTGCAGATGCATTGGTGGAAATGAAGTTAAATGAATTTGTGGATGAAGTGAGCCGCGAATCCCCAGCTCCGGGTGGCGGCTCAATAGCAGCGCTTGCAGGCGCTATCGGTGCGTCGTTATCATCAATGGTAAGTAATCTATCCGCGAATAACCGTGGAAGTGAAAGTGTTGATAATATTTTAAATACAGCCGCTGTTAAATGTCAGGAAATAAAGAATCAATTGATAGGGGCTGTTGACGATGATACTAATGCATTCAATGAATATATGGATGCCAGAAGACTGCCTTCAAAGACTGATGAAGAAAGGGCAGTGCGTGAGGCGGCGATGCAAAACGGGCTTAAGAAAGCTGTATTGGTTCCTCTGAACACAGCAAGGCTTAGTTACGAAGTAGTAAAGATTGCAGATTCAGTTGCACGAAACGGGAATCCGGCATCGATTACGGATGTGGGAGTAGGTGCACAATCGGCTTATACAGGCGTGCTCGGCGGGATTTATAATGTGCTGATAAATTTAAAGGATATTAAAGACAAGAGATTCGTAGATCATATGAGAAACGAGTGCGATGAGTTGAAGAAGTCCGCACAGGAAGAACTTGCTAAAGTATTGGAATATGTTGAAAGTAGTTTATAAATAATAACTATTACCAGAATGTCCAGTAAGCTGAAAGCCCGCCCGAGAAATAACGGTAACTGGAATCTTCTCGGGATGTACTACCAAGCGAGACAGTTCCCCGCAGCTGGAAGTTATTGTAAAACTGGTAGAACGCATCAAACTTGGCTTCGATAATTACAAACGAACTGCTCGGTACGTAACCAAGTTTACCGCCTATAGAGATGTTAACTTTTTCTTTTTTATCGATTATAAAATCAGCCCATATACTGTGCGATTCAAATTCCCTTGGAGAATAATAAAACGGTGATGCCAGTTCATTAAACTTGTAATTTGAAAAATAGTACTCATAACCGCCGCTCAATTCCTTGTCGAAATATTTGCCTACCCTTAGCATAAAATCGTTACCGGCATTGTCAATTGTGGATCCCCGTAATTCCTTATCATTAACAGTAATGTACTGTAGCAAACCGGCGAAGACCCATTCATTGTCATGTATATATTTGCCCTCAACTTTATACTGACTCGCAAACATTCTTCTCCCGTTTACCGTCAGGTCTGACAGATAAGGTGAATAAAGAACTATCGAAGCATCAGTGTTAAGATATATTGCGGATATTGTAAGTGTATCAGGGATATCGTAATTAAGAGTTAATTCGGTTTCAATATCCTGCTGAACGGCTTCAGCATTCAACACACCAGCTCCGATACTTCCCCTGAACCTATCGCTAAATCTTAATGAAGCGTGTCCTTTAAACGATGTAAACACTCTTGAAAAATCATACTGCAGTCCGGATATAGAATCAATAGCTGCCACTGTTGCAGAATCGAGAGACGAACGGTTTCCGGCGGTTGTTGATCTGTAAAATGACACGCCAAGCGTCAACCAGTCTAAAAGTCCGAGATCAATCCTTCCGCCCACTTTGGTGTAATTGAAAGAGATATTGTCATTATAAAAAGAAAGTGAAGGAGCAATTCCCAGTCCTGCGGGAAACCTTTTTACAACTCCCTTTAAACCGGTTGCGGGAATCCAATCAATTCGCTGCTCCACCATCTTAACCTGGTTTGAATCTATTTTCATAGTCAGAAGAGAGTCATAAATTGTATTTGCCGAATCATTTTCACCCATTAAGGCATACGTGTCCGCCAAATAAAGCATTGGTTCAAATTCCCTTTCTTTTGCGGAAAGTTCTTTGAAAGCATTAAGCGCATTAACAGTATCACTTACTGTGTAAAATAACTTTGCACGTTGCAAAGCGGCATCGTAATTATACTCGAAATCAAGGACTTCATCATAAGTATTCAATGCACGGTTGTATTGTTTTGCGCAGAAGAGTACATCAGCAAATTCTTTCATTACCGTATAGTTCATTTCCGAATCAGCCAGGTACTGTTCATAATACGGAACCGCTTTTGCGCACTCACCATCGAGAACGTACTTTCTACCCTCTTCAAGCACCATGTACTTCCTTTCTTCCTCAAATAGGTTGCGCTGAAAATCGAGATTTGACTGCAGTGTTACGACTTCACGAGAGGCGACATTTATATTTCTTGCCCTATTAATAAATGACTGAGCATTATCGAATTCCTGTTTGCCAATATAATAAGAAGCCATTGCCAGCAGTGCATCGACGTTGCCCGGGCGCTTATCAATAACATTATCGAGGTATGGTTTAATCAAATCGAGATCGCCGTTGGTCCATATCTCAAGCTGAGCCCTGAACAGCTGATAATCTAGATTACGAGGATTATCATCGAGCAGTCTGTTAGTAGTTTCTTTGGCAAGGTCATACTTTCTGTTAGCAGAAGTAACCTTTGCGTACTGAAAACGGATTGATTCATCACGTTCATCCGGAACTTCATAAAAATAGATCTCAAGAATCTGCTGGGCATTCTGATAATCTTCCAGATATTGATAATACTCCGCAAGCTTGCTTGCTGCTATTCTGTCGCGGGGATCTGCTTTATTTTTCTCTTTAAACTCTTCTACTTTATTTCGATATGTTTCAGCTCTCAGATTTGTAACATAGTCCCATCTGTCTCTGAACCGGGAATCGTTTGAGTTTTCGATTTCAAGTATAAGCAGCTGCTGATATGCTTCTTCAATCCTGTTTGCCTTAATTAACTCATCAACCAACGTAAACCGCGTGTTGTAATCGCGTGGGTTATTCCTGACTATGCGATAGTATCTGTCGATAGGAAATTCCTTTTCAAAAGCACGCGGATCCTGCTGAGTAACATAAGCCTGTTTCGTAGCCTGGTCAAGTCCGTCCAGTGCCTCCTGGAAAAAAGGTTTGAAGCCCAGAGCGGTCTTGAATGCATTCTCGGCATTTTTATATTTACCGAGCCACATAGTAAAGTAACCGTATTTACTCCAAAGACGCCAGTCATCCGGATACTTATCCACCCATTCTTTAAGTATTCGTTCCCCCTTCTGTATTTTCTTAACCTTTGCCAGTATTTCGGAGTACCTGATGATTTCATCGGGCGAAGCGTTTGGGTCGCGCTGAAGATATTTATCATACCATTCGTCCGCCAGCGCCCATTCCTCAAGCCAGCGGTATGACTTGCCGATCTCCAGGTAATTGTAAGGATTATAAGGATCGATTGCTATTTCTCTTTCATGTCCTTTAATTTTCTTCCGAAGCTGTTCATACCAGACCGCCTGAGTACGCTGAAGATTATTCCTGGCTTCGGCATAATTCTGGCTAAGAGCAATAGCTCTGCGGTAATCGAGAACCGCGTATTGATACTGTCCTCTTTTTTCGTGACAGTATCCCCTCAAATTATATGCTTCCGGCTCTCTGGGATTAGATGTAATATATTTATTCAGAAAATCAATCGCCTCACCGTAACGACCAGCATTCATTTGTTGAATTGCCGATTCCTTAAGATCACTGGACTTAGTAGTATCCTGCTGTGCCGTTACAGAATTTGACAGGAAAAAATAAATAACTGCTGCAGCTAAATATCTTATTCCCAATTGCAGATTATATTTTCTATTCTTTTTCATATATAAATCACAAATCTATGGCAACAGATTCTAAAACTGAAAATATATAAACGGCTGAAGCTCTGCTGACTGAACCTGCGCACATAACCAAATGACTGCTGCCAGTATTATCCCCTGTATTACAGGGTTCATTCTGCTTAATATAGATACAGTTTTATTTTCAAGGCTCTCCGGAAGAAAATGCAATACATACCCGAGAATAAGTATAACGAAAGTGGGGGTATAACCGGCTATAAACTGTGGTAATACCGAAGGTTTGAAAAATGAAAAAATCTGATTGAATATATCGCCGATCGTACTTAATTCCTGCACCCGGAAAAATAACCAGGAAAATATAAGCAGATGAAAAGTAACAAAAACCTGACCAAATTTAAGCACCCTCGTGTTGGTTAGTTTTATTGCTTTATACAATTTTTTCTTGGGCTTTTGAAGAAACAGTGATACCGACATAAACACGCCGTGTAAGAAACCCCAGAAGATAAACATCCAGCTTGCACCATGCCAGAAGCCGCATAGAATAAAAGTTACCATAAGTGCAATTACGTTGCCGTAAATTTTAAGATTTCTGAATTTCATCTGAACCGGGCGGAATAAATAATCGAGAAGCCACGTCGAGAGGGATATATGCCACCTTCTCCAGAAATCTGCTATGCTTGTTGCCTGATAGGGAGAATTAAAATTATCCATTAGTTTAAAGCCCATTAGAAGTGCGATGCCTATTGCAATATCCGAATAACCGGAGAAATCACAGTAAATCTGCAGCCCGTAGCTGTACATCGCAAATAAATTTTCAATTCCCGAAAATCTCAGCGGTTCATCAAAAACCCTGTCTATAAAATTCAAACTGAGGTAATCTGCTATGACTATTTTTTTTATCAGTCCTGACATAATCAAGAGAAGTGCTTTGCCAATATCCTCGCGGCTTATAACCAGGTCGGATTCAACCTGCGGTAGAAATTGAGATGCTCTGTCAATAGGACCGGCAAGTATATTTGGGAAGAAGAAAACGAATACGCAGAAATCGCGGAAGCTTTTTGTGGGTTCCATCGACTCAAGATATATATCAAGCACGTAATTCATCGACTTGAATGTATAAAACGAAATGCCTATCGGCATAAGTAAATCCAGAGGATCAAGCTGACCAATCTGAAGATCATTAATCAGCTCTACGAAAAAATTCGTGTATTTAAAGTAGGCAAGCAGCCCGAGATTAATAAAAACATTAAAAATTAATATCATTCTTCTTCTACTGTCACCCTTTGTGTTGAACAGCCACTTCCCGAAAAAGAAATTAAAAACTGCAGAGAATACCAGAACCAGCAGAAGCAAACCGCTGGCTTTATAATAGAAGTAAAGCGAAAAGAACAATATTAATAATATTCGTGTGTTTTTGGATTTCGCAAAGATTCTGTAAAACAACAGGAATCCGAAAAACAAGAACAGAAAGAGGGAGGATCCGAACAGCAAAGGATCGTATTGATCGTACAGAAGTAAATCGCCTATTTTAGAAAAATCAATATTGAACATTACATCCCTGATATGCTTAGGATATTTTCGAGTTAACAAGATTCTGAAGATCGCCTACATTCTTGCATTTCAGCACTTCGATACCTTTAAACTTAACGCCGAAATCCTGTTCAATAGCTGTAATCACGTTAACGTGATTTAAGGAATCCCAGCCCGGAACCTGGCTTGCTATAGTTTCATCATCTATTTCAACATCACTGGTTTCAATTTCCAGTGCGTCACAGATAATTTTTTTCAGTCTTTCTGTTATCATCAGCTGCTCCATGCATTATCAAATTCTTTGTTAAGTATTCTGTGTTTGTTAGCCTTCCTGCTTGGTTTGCCCGCTGAACTTTTTATAAGCCAGCGGGGAGGTACCAGATATACATTTTTAATATTTACATTTATTTCCATACCGGCTTTAATTACCGCCATTTTCACCTTCTGAAGATCCTTCCGTGCTTCTCTGGTTTCAGCTACAACGCTTACATGCTCAGTACCAAGTTCCGGATCTTCTTCTCCGAAAGCAATCACCCTGCCGGGAATAACCCCTTCAGCTTTATTTACAGCGTCCTCAACATCTTCCGGATAGATATTATTTCCTGCTTCAATAATTATATCTTTCTTCCTTCCGATAACGTAAAGCTCATCGTTGTGCATAAATCCGAAATCACCCGAATAGTACCAACCTTCATCGTCAAGCACAAGTGCGGTTTTTTCGGGATAATTCCTGTAGCCGTCAAACATAGATACCGATTGTATAGCTATTTCGCCTACTCTATCAATTCCTACATCTTTTCTGTTATCATCAACAATTTTAACTTTGCAGCCTTCAATTAACTTCCCCGAGGAAACGCATACACGTCTGTTTACGGCATTGTCGCTGCGGATCACTTTACCCTCGGAGAGCAGGTCCCTGTCGACTGTTATCTCTTCCGAGTTTGAGCCTGGAGCGGATTGAGAGACAGCGAAAGTCGTTTCTGCCATCGCATAGCATGAAGCAAGTTTGTTTTCTTTCAATCCGAAGCGGCTGAAGCGGTTATAAAATTTATGGTGGCTTTCCGCTCTTACAGGTTCGCTGCAGTTAATTATCATTCTGATAGATTCAAACGAGATACCTTCGAGTTCATCATCATCAATTCTATCCGCCATAAAGTTATAGGCAAAGTTCGGCAGCCATGTTAAAGTAGCTTTTTCCTGCGAAAGTGCCTCGCATATTAGTGACGGTGCAACAACCCACTCGAATGGATCAACTTGTATAACGGGTATACCATAAAGCAGCGGCATATGGAATGCAGCTATCAAACCCATATCGTGATAAAGCGGCAACCAGCTCACAATTTTGTCCCCGTAAGAAAAATTTAACGAGTCACTGTAATTTTTAACATGGGTAATAACTGCTTTATGTGAAAGCACAACCGGTTTTTGCAGACCTGTTGTCCCCGAAGAATGCTGAAGAAGCATAGGCTCTTCAGGTTTTATTTCTGAACGTATCGCATCAACCTCAGTATGCTCCTCATCTGAAAATGTTGAGTTTGTATCCCATTCCAAAGGAAACAACAATTCCTTTATGGTACTTTCCTTTCTGTCTGAAAACGGTCTTATAATGTCTTCCATATCTTTCTGGGTTAAAATCCAGTCAAGACCGGAGCGCTGCGACATTCCTTCCAGACCTTGTCTGAACTTATCAGGATGCAGCCTTGGATTAGGATAAGCAAGTACAGCCGGCAATGCACCTATTCCTACAATGCCCATGTATAACGGGTAAAACATTCGGTTATGTTTGATTATAATTGCACAGACATCGTTTCTTTTTATACCCTTCGATTTCAGACAGAGAGAAAACTTTTTAGCAGTTTGCAATAATTCTTTTCTTTTCCATCTGAAAGGTTCTTCGCCGGCAATCCAATGAATAACTGCTTCTCTTTCCGGGTCACTCTCGGCAAGTGCAGTCCAAATTTCCCATGCGGTTGTGTTTTTATTTATTTCCATCCCTGGTATTATAATTAGTTTATATTTCTTCAGTTGTTAATGAATCCTCTTCTATAAAATCATCCTGGAGATCATCTTCATTATTATCAAATCTAAATTCTTCCTCTTCTCGTATATCAAGCAGCAAATCGACTTCTTTTATCTCAATTCCAGAACAAATTTCTCCAGGCGGAATCAGATATGATATCAGCAGAAAAATTATTGTGGTTAATAAAATGATTACAGGATTATTTATTTTATTATCTTCTTTCAATTGAATCCCAGACAATAATGATTTGATCAATTGCTTTAACTATTTCAGATAAGCTAAAACAATTTATTTATTTCTGAAATGAATTAAAGCAAGATAAACGCTTAACGGGATGAATTCAACAAAATTTGTTCCATTATACTTAATTCAAAAATATTGAATTTAAGTTAAAAATTGGGTAAAAAAAAACATACAGCATCCTATTTGAGAACAACGTGTTTCGATTTGAGACCTTATCGTTTCCTAAATAATCCTTATTTATCCTTTATAATTGCGTGTATATTTTTTAACTTCGTGCAATTACTAATTAAAACTATTCCTTCCTAATGAAATACTACATCGGGTTAGACGGCGGAGGTACTAAAACCAAGTGTGTCCTTTCTGATGCAGATTTTAATATTATAGCTGAATCTGCGGGAGGACCATCTACCTTCCTTTTGATTGGCGCTGACACAGTTGCTTCAACGATATTAAAGTTAATACTAAATGTAACTGAAAGTGCCGGAATAAATTTAACGGATATAGAAGCTATTGTTCTCGGTACAACAGGTGCGGGAAGGCGCCCGGATGCTGAATTGCTTGAAGAGGCATTTGCCGGATATATCAGCAAAAATAATTTTAGTCCGTTAAAATTCCATGTCGATAGTGATGCACGAATTGCACTTGAAGGAGCTTTTACGGGCAGACCCGGAAGTATTCTCATTGCAGGAACCGGCTCCATTATGTTCGGTAAAGATAAAAAAGGAATGATACACAGGGTCGGCGGTTTCGGAAGATTTATAGGCGATGAAGGAAGCGGATACATGCTGGGACGCAGAGGATTAATAGCCGTAGCAAAAAGTTTTGATGGGCGCGGTGAATACACTGTTCTTTCTGAATTTTTGAAATCCGAATTTGGTATAGATGACCCGGCAAAGTTAATCACCGAGGTTTATAAAAATAAATTTGATATTGCTTCCGTTGCTCCTCTGGTAATCGAGTCGGCAAAAAAAAATGACACAATCTGCCGCACAATAATCGAATCGGAAATATCAGAACTTTTGCAGCATATCTCAGCTATGAAAAGTCTGTTGAAAATGGATACTATGAATCTTTGCCTTATCGGCAGTACTCTTACTACAGAAAATTATTATTCGGAATTATTTAAGCAAAAAGTAACAGCAACATTTGATAGTATTAATATTATTGATGCTGAACTGCCCCCGCATCTCGGGGCTGTTGTAATGGCAAAAGCTTTATAAAACAATTCGGGACTCATAATCGATGCAAAAGAAAAGAGCGGAAAGACGCAATCCATGGGCATGGGTGCCTTCTTTGTATTATGCCGAGGGTATTCCATATGTTATTGTGATGACAGTTGCAGTTGTGATGTACAAAAAACTTGGCATATCCAATACGGATATCGCTTTATACACAAGCTGGCTTTACCTGCCGTGGGTAATAAAACCTCTATGGAGTCCGATTGTAGATATTTTAAGAACAAAAAGATTCTGGATTGTTCTCATGCAGCTTATAGTAGGTGCGGGGCTTGCCGGCGTTGCATTAACAATACCGCTGCCGAATTATTTTCAATATACATTAGCGTTTCTGTGGCTTCTTGCATTCAGTTCTGCCACGCATGATATTGCAGCAGACGGCTTTTATATGCTTGGATTGTCGAAGCACGACCAGGCTTTCTTCGTTGGCATCAGAAGTACATTCTACAGACTTGCTATGATTACCGGTCAAGGATTGCTGGTTATACTGGCAGGTTATTTTGAAAGTACCACCGGGCTTCCACCTGTTGACATTTCGGTTTACTCGAAACCGTCTGATGAGAAAATTCAGTTTTTAAATCCTGACTCAATTGTAATTAACGGTGTTGAAGGTGAACTAAAGGTACTTGCAGAACCTGCTGAACTGCATATAAGTACCGCGCCTTTACTGAAATCCGAAGCAGATTCACTTCTAAAATTATATAGAGAGTGGAATGCCTCTCACGGCTTCTATACAATCGAAGAATCTGCCGGTAAAAGTACCACAGAAAAAGAAGGATTATCTGATTTTGAAATGTTTATTAAAGACACTTTCGGGCAGGAAGAAAAACCGGTTCCTTCAGGGAATTACACAGGTAACATCGGTGTAATATATTTTCATCTTTCGAATAGTCCGGAAGAAGAGGTGGTTGTTACTTTCGGACAGGAAAAAGGCGATAACAGTATTTCGCTGATTGAAGGAACAAGATTTACTTTTAACCAAATTAACTGGAATAAACCCGCCTTTGCGGTTATTAAACTAGATCCGAAACTGGAAACAGAATCTTCAGCCGTTTTTGCCGCCCGTGCAGGAAATATACCATTATCATGGATTATTACTTTTTCCATTCTGACAGCTCTGTTCCTTGTGTTTTTCATATATCATAAGTTTATTTTACCATACCCCAAGACCGATAAACCTGCAGTACGGGAAGAAGGCACAGGTATTTTCAGCGAGTTCATCAGAACATTCGTGTTGTTTTTCAAGAAGAAAAAAATTGGTATAATAATTACTTTTCTGCTTTTGTACCGACTTGGTGAATCGCAGCTGGTTAAACTTGCGGGTCCTTTTCTGCTTGATACCAGGGAACTTGGCGGACTGGGATTAACAACCGGAGAATTCGGGCTTGTATACGGTACAATCGGAATATTAAGCCTTACACTCGGTGGAATACTGGGTGGTTTACTTGCTTCAAAGCATGGTCTTAAATACTGGCTTTGGTGGATGTTGATTGCAATAAATCTTCCCAACACGGTATATGTATATTTGTCAACCGTTCAACCTGAATCTTTTTTCATCGTTAACTTGTGCGTGGCAATCGAACAATTCGGATACGGTTTCGGGTTTACGGCATATATGTTATACATGATTTATGTTTCTGAGGGCGACCATAAAACAGCTCACTTTGCAATTACTACAGGTTTTATGGCTTTGGGTATGATGATACCCGGAATGATGAGCGGCTGGTTGCAGGAGTTAATCGGCTACCAGAATTTCTTTGTCTGGGTGGTTATAGCAACTATACCTGCATTTATAATAGCCAGGTTCATTGATCTGGATCCGGAATTCGGTAAGAAATCTGAAAATGAAAGCCAGTAATAAATGAATAAATTATTAAATCGGTTTTTCTTTTTATCGCTCATTATACTGTTAAACTTCAGCGGAAGATTGTCGGACGATTTTTCCGGAAAAGCAGATTCCCCCTTTCCACTTTCGGAAGCCGGTCAGCAATGGGTTGAATCTAAGCTTGCTTCTATGTCACTCAAAGAAAAATGCGCTCAGATGATAATGTCTAACGCAAGCAGCAGAGATACGAGTGAAGATTCAGAGAATTATAAAAGACTGAAGAAACTTGTACGTGACTTTAAGGTCGGCGGTCTTATCTTCTTTCAGGGTAAAGTTGAGCAGCAGATATTATTAACCAACGAGCTGCAGGCACTTTCGGAGACCCCGCTTCTGATATCTGCAGATTACGAACGTGGACCCGGTATGCGGCTTGAAGATATAATTCAGTACCCTCACAACATGGCTGTCGGCGCCGTTAACGATCCTCAATTAACATATTTAATGGGCAAGTATATTGCCGGATTAAGTAGAGCCATTGGTGTTCATATCAATTTCGCTCCTTTACTCGATGTAAATCACGATTACCGTAATCCGGTTATCAACATACGGTCTTACTCGGAAGATCCCAACATAATAGCCTGGCAGGGCAATGCATTCATAAAAGGAATGCACGATGGCGGTATGATAACTACAGCCAAACACTTCCCGGGTCACGGGGCTACTGATCTTGACAGCCATGAATCCCTGCCTCTTATCAGCCAGTCGATAGAAGAATTTGAGAGGATCGATTTTGTCCCTTTTCGTGAGGCGGTAAATGCAGGTGTCAAATCGGTAATGATAGGGCATCTTGAAGTACCTGCAATGGAAACCAGAAAAAATTTTCCGGCTTCTTTTTCGCACTCGGTTATAAACGATTATCTTAAATCCAGACTTCACTTCGGCGGACTAGTAATAACCGATGCACTTAATATGAAAGCAGTTGCTGACAGTTTTACATGTGAGGAAGCTGCAAAATTATCGGTTATAGCGGGTAACGACATATTGCTTTTCCCTCCCGATGATTCGCTCGCCATAGAAGGAATTTACAACTCCGTGATCGCAGGTGAAATATCGGAGAGCAGAATTAACGAATCTGTTCGTAAAATATTATCTGCGAAAAGATGGTTAAACCTTGACCAGCTGATTGAAACTGATATCGAAGGGGCTAAAAGAATACTAAATGAACCGTCATATAAAAGGCTGGCAAAGGAAATTGCTGAAAAGTCGATAACACTTATAAAGGATGATGATGAATTAATTCCTATTAATCCTGATAATTACTATCGCGCTACATGCATATCGTTGAGCGGATCAACCGATAGAAGTACGATTTCAGAAAGAAGAGAATTTGAAAAGCTGGTTGATGAGCATTTCGGCTATATTAAAACATATAGACTTAATATAAGAAGCAGAGAGCGGGAATTAAAAGAAGCTTTCAAAACTGCGGAAAAATCCGATTTGATATTGCTCAACCTTTTTATTACAAGCGTGAATAACGAAGATAACAGGTTAATCGATGAGGCACAGAAGCAGCTTGTTCATAATCTGATTGATCTCAACAAACCGATTCTTATATCAAACTTCGGCAATCCATACCTGCTGTCACAATTTTCAAATGCCCCGGCATATATATGCTCTTACAGCTGGACTGATATATCGCAGCAGGCAATGTTTGATGCGATCACGGGGAGGAATGAAATAAAAGGCAGAATGCCAGTGAGCATTCCCGGAACAAGTTTTAAAATAGGTTTCGGTAAAAGCCGTCGTCAGAAAACTATTTTTAATCCTGGTGCGGTTTCAGACACAAACTTTAACTTCACGTTAATCGATTCAATAATGTTAAGGGGTGTGGAGGATTCCGTATTCCCGGGCGCCGTGCTGCTTGTCGGTAAGGATAAAAAGATAGTTTTTCACAAACCGTATGGTCATTTTACTTACGATACTCTATCAAACCCTATGACGGTTGATGCAATCTTCGACCTTGCATCATTAACCAAGGTAATAGCAACAACCTCTGCTGCGATGCTGCTTTATGATCGAGGACAGATGAAGTTGAATCAGAAAGTCGCAACAGTGCTTCCGCAATTCAGGGGAAGCGGGAAAAAAGATATTACAATAAAACATTTACTTACGCACACTTCGGGTCTGCCCGCTTTCAAGAACTATTATAAAATGTATAACTCAAAAGAAAGTATAATTAATGACATCATGAGTACAAAGCTGATATTCAATCCCGGTGAAGATTATACATACAGCGACATCGGAATGATAGTACTTCAACTTGTCATTGAGAAAATTACCAACCAACCTATAGACAGTTTTCTGCAGAATAATATTTTTAATAAACTTGATATGCACAGAACCATGTATAATCCTCCGGCTAAATACTGGTTTTTCTGTCCTCCTACAGAGGTCGATAATTACTGGCGTTACACTACCGTTAAGGGAAAAGTGCACGACGAAAATGCTTCTATGCTTAGCGGTGTGGCTGGTCATGCTGGTTTGTTTGCAACCGCAGAAGATATTGCAAATCTATTGTTTACATACCTTAATGAAGGCTATTATAACGACACAGTAATATTTAAAAAAGAAACAATCGGTCTTTTCACGATTGTGCAGTCGAGATTCGGGGAAAGAGGACTCGGTTGGGATATAAAATCGAACGATGAATATTCATCCGGAGGAACAAAACTATCCAAAGGATCATACGGGCATACAGGTTTTACAGGAACATCGGTATGGACTGACAAAGAGAAGCGGTTATTTATTATACTTTTAACAAACCGTGTTTACCCCTCCCGAAATAACAGAAAGATAATCGGATTTCGTCCGCTTCTCCATGATGCAGTAGTTGATGCTATAAGTTACAAATAGCTTTAAATCAGGCACAGTGTTTAATAATTCTTTTACCTTTCGTTTGCTTGACATATCAATTATTCATAATTTCAAATACTATAACAAGCATTAATAATTTACGATGCTGAAATTATTTTCAAGGTATATATTATTTTTTGCTGTTTCCGTTTACAGTGCATGCTCGGACAAAGAGCCAATTCGTGACATTAAGGATGTTATTTTAAATGAACCCGGAAGTTACTATTATATTGATACAGCAGCGTATCCGATAGATAACTCTGATTTGCCGATTGGAATATTTGATTCTGGCACTGGCGGTTTGACGGTTCTCGATGCAATCATTAATTCGGATAATTTTAAGAATTACGATTATAGCTTCAGTGCAAACGGAGATGGGATCAGAGATTTTCAGCAGGAAAAATTTATATATCTCGGCGACCTGGCAAACATGCCTTACGGTCAGTATTCAACTTACGGTAAAACGGATCTTTTAAAAGAACATATTATTAAGGACGTACAGTTTTTACTTGGGAACAAATATTATAAAAGCGTGACCGATAAATATTATTTATCCGATAAATCTCCAGTAAAAGCCATCGTTATTGCATGCAATACTGCGACGGCTTACGGCAAGCAGGAAATTGAAAATTTTTTGCATGAAGCCAAACTAGATCTGAAAGTTATCGGAGTAATTGGAGCGGGCACCAGAGGAGCGTTATCGAAAATTAAAAGCAATGAGGACGCAACGGTCGGTGTTTTTGCAACCCTGGGAACTGTTTCTTCTAACGGTTATTATGATGAGTTATTCAGAACACATTCTAAAATGAGGTACAGCGGTGTATTAAAAGTATATCAGCAAGCCGGTATCGGTCTTGCGGGCGCCATAGACGGTGCGGTTGAGTATATAGATACAAAAAGTATCAAGCCCAGAACAAATTATATGGGTCCCTCAGAAAGCAACGGAACAGCACCCATTGATTTAAATATAATTCAAAGATATTCATTCAACTGGTCAAACAATAACATGCTTTATGATGGCACAGCACAGAATCCACGCAATGTGCAGATAAATTCGGTTGAAAATTATATCTCGTATCATATAGTATCGTTTCTTGAACAACTATTAAAGGCAGATTCTATCCCGCAACTGAAATCTATAATACTCGGTTGTACCCATTACCCTTTTTACATAAAACAATTTACCGATAAATTGAAACTTATGTACAACTACAAAGAAGGCGACAAATACATCTACCGCAAGGTGATGTCGAAAAATGTATTTCTTATAGACCCTGCTCATAATACTGCGATAGAACTCTTTGAACATTTGACCCGAAAAAAGTTTTTCAACAACTCAGACCTTTCGTTAAGTGAATTTTATATAAGCGTTCCGGACAGAAATAACAAAAACTGCATCATTGATTCATCGGGCAATTTTACTGTCGATTATAAATACGGGAGAAATGCCGGTTACATTCAGGAATATGTAAAATATGTACCGTTTTCTAAAATAACATTATCACAAGAGACCATACGGATGCTTTCATCTCAAATACCATTCACATTCGAATTAATCAAATCATTTAATGCAATAAATCCGAAATTAGATTTTCTATCTGAGCAGGTAAAAATTAATTAGAGTGTTTTATGAAAAGTATATCACCGAATTTAATGGTTTATAACGTTAACGATACCATTGAATATTATAAGCAATATTTCAACTTTGAACTCATTAAAACAGTTCCGGAAGATAAAAACTTTCAATGGGCTATGATGAGGAATGGCAATGTGACCATTATGTTCCAGTCCTGCGACAGTCTTAAAAATGAATTGCCGCATTTTGAGGACTTCGAACCCGGCGGGACTTTTACTTTATTTATAATCGGTGAAAATATCAAAAAACTGTATAATAATTTAAAAGATGACATTGAAATTGTAAGTGATCTGAAGGAAACATTTTACGATATGATTGAATTTACATTCAGGGATTTAAATGGATATCTTATTACACTGGCGGAACCGTTGAAATAGGTTTTTATTTTTATCAATTCATTCATGAACCTGATATAAAGCAATATGACCGGGTGTGCACAAAAATCGGGCTAAATATACTTCCCGAAACCGATTGAATATTCATATTCTTTAATTATTGAAAAGCCAACCTTCTCGTAAAATTTAATAGCTCCTTCGTTTTTTTTACCAACCTCAAGATGAAGGGCAGTTACTTCAAGCTCCTTCAGTTTGCAAGTAAAAATCTCAATCAGTTTTCTCCCCATACCCTGACCTTGTGTTTCCGGCAGTAAGTCGATGTGCAGATGAGCGGGATAAGCCCTGTATTCTTCTCTCACAATATATCCTTCGTGAATTTTCCCTATAATTTTAGCATCGAAAGAACTATCGCTGATCACGCCAATCGGATATTTATTCCGCAGCACAGGAAACCAGTTAATTTCACACCATTCTGAAAATTTTTCACTGTCACTAACGCCGATAATATAACCGAACGGTTTATCGTTGCTTGCGACTACAAAACAGAGTTCCGGCTGATAATTTACATACGGAGCCATGTAATAATGACCCAGCAAATCAGGATCTTTAAATAATGCCGTTGCATCTTTGCCGCTGTTACCGGTCTGAAGACATATTTTATAAAGCATGTTTATATCAGTCGGATGAAAGTTTCTGATTTCCAGCTTCATACTTTCTTTTTTAAAAATGGTTTTGATACTTAAAATAGCAAAATAAATCTTGTTTTTAAGACTGATGTAATAAAAAACAGCCGGGG
Organism: Melioribacteraceae bacterium; assembly: GCA_016927595.1. Lineage (GTDB taxonomy): Bacteria > Bacteroidota > Ignavibacteria > Ignavibacteriales > Melioribacteraceae > PGYT01. The sequence continues at coordinate 154,502 of JAFGMI010000018.1, forward strand.
AAAAATTAATTATTAAAAAAATTAAACCTATCAAGCAACATTTCAAGGCTTAGTTACGTCATAAAAGTAATTAAAACTCAGATTGGGGGTTTGTATGTCACTAAGGGAAATACTAGAAAGCCTTGTCGCAAATAAGGCGAATGTTGTTTTATGTACCGGCGATAAGGAATATGAAGCTTCTACCCTCCTGGAAACTCTGCACCCTGTTAAGTTGAAAAGAAAAGCTCACATGCAGCAGGGTTTATACATTGCCGCGATAAATGAATACGGGTATCTTGGTGACGTAATGTATAAGATTAAAATGAAGTAGCGTTCAGATGATTTAAAATTGGATCTGTTTATCTTTCGCTTAAGAGTACCGGTCGGGAAAAATTCACTTGGCGGAATAAACGTATTTCATTCTTACAACAATATTGCCTGTTTCCCGGTGAACCAGTTCCCCGATTTTCTGAAATCCGTATTTATAATAAAAATTACATCCTGCGTCGTTTGCTTTAAAAACATCAACAACAAGTTTACGATCATATCTACCGATATGATCAATAAGTTCACCGCCAATTCCGCATCTCTGGAAAGAGGGATCAACGAATAATCCTCCTATTTCATTGTCTATCATTGATATAAAGCCAGCTACTATCCCGTCTTTTTCATACACCCAGGTTTCTGCCTCTTCCAGGTAGAGATGACGCATAAGAATGCTTTCCTTTTCAAGAAAATCTTCGCTTAAGAAACTATGAGCAATTTTTGATGCATCGTACCAAAGCTCAATCAACCTGTCGGAATCATTTTTTGTAAATCTTCTTATCAATGCGTTTATCCAGTTTATACTGATTTAAATAGCTTGCCCTGCCAGGAATTTTTTTCTTCCATTCTTTTCTGTACCAGCTTCGCAAAATCGTATGTACGAACACCATTCCATCGCGGATGGAGAACATATTTAAGAGGCGACTCGCTTATGAACCTTTCAATTACTATATCCGGTCTCAGGTGCTCCAGGAATTCAACAACAAGATCCACGTATTGATCTACAGTAAAAGAGCGAAACGATTCGGGGTGTTCGGCAAACTGCTTCGCCATTACTGTCTGCTTAATAATTTGAAGCTGATGAATTTTAATACTATTAACAGGAAGTTCGGCTATTCTGTCTGCGGTCTGTATTATCATCTCATCCGTCTCACCCGGTAATCCGAGAATTACATGAGCTCCGACATGTAATCCGTATTCGGCTGTTTGGGAAATTGCAGAAATAGTATCGCTGTAAGTATGACACCGGTTCACATATTCCAGTGTTCTATCATGTGACGATTCTATTCCATATTCAATTGACACATATTTCCGCTTTGATAACTTCGAAAAATATTCGAGCAGATACTCGCTGATACAATCGGGTCTTGTACCTATAATTATTCCGAGAACCCGGGGAAATTCCAACACCTCTGAATAAATTTTCTTCAGTTCTTCGGGTTCATCGTATGTATTGGTATAAGCCTGAAAATAGACAAGGAATCCGGAAACGGAATATCTTTTAGAATAGAATTCAATTCCATTATTTAATTGTTCAACAACTGATTTTTTCTTGATGCCGTAAAAAGGATTGAAAGAAACATTGTTGCAGTAAGTACATCCTCCTGTTCCCTTACTCCCGTCACGGTTAGGGCAGGTAAATCCGGCATTTACCGGTATTTTACGTATTCCTGCACCGAAAAGATTTTTAAGATAATCTGAATATTTATTGTATCGCTGCTTCAATATTTTCCCGGATAAAATTATAACAATATTAATCACAATTATAATTTAATAATTTAATTCAGCAGTTATTATATTACTGCAACAATCATCAGAACATTTGCTGTTTCAATATAATAAAAGATCATTTTCATAAAACAGGCGGATACGGGTATGGCGAAAAATTCATCTTTTGATATTGTGTCTGAAATTGACATGCAGGAAGTAGATAACGCGATTAACCAGGCTGTCAAGGAAATAAGACAAAGATACGATCTAAAAGAGTCCAATACGGAAATGGATCTTAATAAAAAAGAAAAGTTGATAAACATCAACACTAAGGATAATTATTCCTTAAAACAGTCCGTCGATATACTGCAGACAAAATTTATTAAGCGAGGATTATCTATTAAAGCTCTTAAATTAAATGAAGCGGAACCAGCCTCTGGAGGAAGACTTAAACTGAGAATCGATTTGCAAAGCGGCATATCCAAGGACAATGCTAAGAAAATTACAAAAATGATAAAGGATATGAAGATAAAAGTTAATGCTCAGATAATGGATGAAAAGATACGCGTTCAGGGTTCAAAGAAAGATGATCTGCAGGAAGTTATAAAGATGGTGAAAGAAGCTGATCTGGACTTCCCCGTTCAGTTCGTAAATTATCAATAATAGGAAACCGATCCCGCCGTCGGCGGGATCATCTAATAATTTTAATTAATTATTTTCGCGTCCTCAATTATCAAATCGTATGCATAGCCCGCACCAAAATCTTTATTAAGCACCACCGTACCCTCACAGACTATAATGTCGCCTATATCGGCTTTATCGGTTGTGGTAATAGTTAAATCGTAATTTCCGTTCGATTGGGTTCCGTCCTGAATATGAATCCAGTTCCTGCCTAAAATATTCGAATTGTACTTTGTTACTTTGCCTTTAACTTTAACGGTCGATCCCCCATAATTTTCCTTGCCCGCATAAAGGTCGCCGATCGTTATACCACCTTCAACCGGATCAACAGACACTTCAGTTTTTTCGGATACTGGTTTTTCCATGTGTACCGAACCCTCGGCTTCATTCATTGCTTTGCCCAGTGGTTGTGAACTGATATTCTGAACAAAATAAATTATGTCGAATGTTCTCTGAAGATCCCTGCTTTCGAAATCCCTCATTTCCATACCCGAATCGTAGTAGTATGTTTCGCCTTCCTCAAAATCAGCTTTGTTGACCGCTATCCAATACTCTTCGTCTTTTTCCTTAACCCTTAAATATGTATATGAAGTCGCCTGAATTACTTCAAGTGCTTCAACTTTATGATCTGTTATTTGAGTATTGTCTTCTGTTTTATCTGAACATGAGGAGATCATCACAATCATACTCAACAAAAAAAGAAATTTTATTACTTTCATTTTTACTCCTTAATAATTTGATTAAATATTCTAGTGCGAAATATAGAAAAAGATAAACGGTAATATTAAATCAAAAAAGTTATTTCATTATGCCCGATTGAATATGTTAACTCTATTTGTTTTTTGAGGCAACCTTTTTGCCCGAAAACCAGACGTTGCTGAATGCGAACCCTGCACCAAGTAAAAAACCCAGATTGTACCACCAGCCTGTATTAATTGTTTCGTACATTTTAACACTTTGATCAAAGATTCCGATAATCAGAGTTACAACCGAAATGAATCCGTGCCAAAGCCCGTCCCAAAAATCAGCCGTTTCCTCTGCATACATTTCATTGCCTGGAGCACAGGAGAGCAGAGTTAAAATAATCACAGCTGAAAGAATAAATTTCAATTTTGCATATTGCATATAACCTCCCGTCATAATTCATTCTTGTTAAGAATCAATATTATTTTCAGAAGTTACCTTCGTATTTATGATGTTCATCAGACTGCGGGACGGATTCTATTCTTCATACCGGATGACCTTCCCATAAAATTAATATGCCGTAATAAACAACCGTTAAGTGTTTATCAATAAATCTGATACCTCAGAACTTTTAGTCTTATTTGCCTTCGAGGGAAAGGATATAGTCGGCAATTATGCCAAGTTTCTCCACATCAATGTTGCTGTAAGATGGCATAATGGATTTATATTGCGATTTATAGGAATCAAACCTTTCATCCCCATCGTATGCCGATGGATTTCTGAGATAGGCAATTAATCTTTGTCTGCCCCAGTATTCTTTTGCAGTGTACAAGCTTGGACCCAGACCAGTTCCTTTAAGATCAGCTCCATGACAAGAAACGCATCCAATAGTATTCATAAGCGAAAGCCCGTCCGGTTTTTCAGCATTTGAATCGGTCTCTTCGTAGTAATCGAAATTTTCATCAAATTCTTCTTCAGATTTTGTCAAACGTCCCAAAATAAAAAGAACAATAAATAAACCTAAGAATAATGAGACCCATTTCTGAGCATTCGTCATAAGAAATTTCCTTTCTAAATAATTTAATGACTAATGTAAATATATGTAATTTTATTATGATTCCGATTCTATTTGAGCATCATAATAGGCTTTGTATTCTTTAATTGTATGGAAAACAGACTCCGCGATGGACTGCTGCCCTTTACTACTGTTCAGATATGATTCATCCTCATAATTGGAAATAAAACCTGTTTCTATAAGAACTCCCGGCATCGATGCTCCTACCAGTACATAAAACCCGGCTTGTTTTATTCCCCTCGATGGTATTTCCTTTACTCTCTTCATCCAATTTCTATTCAATAATTCCGAAAATTTTTCTGAATATCTCATGTATGCAGAATGAGCCATGCTTACCAGAATAAAATTCTCATCTGTCAGCGCCTGATATCTGTCGGGATTATCTTCAAGAGAAATAACACTGTTTTCAAACTCTGCTATTTCTATTGCCTGTTTGGTTTTGCCGGGACGCAGAAGGTAAGCTTCGAATCCTTTAGTTGATGAACCTTTCTTTGCAAGTGAATTGCAATGTATGGATATGAATAATTTACCGTCGTTCTCATTCGCGATTTTTCCCCTTTGATACAGCTCTACAAATCTGTCGTCGTCTCTAGTAAAAACAACTTTTACATCAGGCATTTGTTTTTTCAAAATCGAACCGAGCTTCAGAGCAATTTTCAGATTGATATCCTTTTCTTTAACACCGGTTACACCTACAGCCCCGCCATCCTTACCTCCGTGTCCGGGATCAATAACAACCACATCTAAATTCCATGCTGCTTTTTCCTTACCCAAATCTTTTTCAAGATTTGAAAACACCTTACTATGAATTGTAATTATTATATCGTTGCTTTCGATATCCTTTATCGCCTCATGAATTGAGTAGCCCGGCTTCAGAGGAAATTCAAGCTGGATGTTATCTTTAACATTTTTGTATTCGGCATTTTTCACGAAACCAACGGATTTAAAATCTTTGACGATATCCGGATCTACTGTTGCATTCGAGATAAACAATCTCAGTTTCCCATCCTGTATTGATGAACTGAACCTATTAACCTGTTTTTGGGATTTAAGACGCATAAGAGTCCCGTTGCTTTTCTCTTCAACTACCAGTTCGTAAATATCATAATCCGAGTCGATTTTCACTTTCTGTGTTTCCTTTTTTTCATCTGCAACAGGAATGTTAAGGTCATCCGACAGAACGGGAACGTAAGGTTTTCCAGTAATGGCAATGTGCTTTTCTTTTTCGTTGAATAAAATCTCTCTGCCTGAAGCGAGCTTTATGTACTTCAACGTATATTCCAGAGGTATCAGCACATCTGAACTGACTAACAATGTTGATATCGGGATCTGAAATACCGATTGACTTTTGTAATCTCTTGCAGCCACTATAACAAACTGATTCCTTCCCGTAACTTTAAGAACATGATTTTCGAACTTAAGCTCTATTTTACCCGTTTGTTTACTATAATAATATGAACCGTCAAGCAGCTCTGCCCATTCTCTTGTAGAAGTATATGTGATACCGTTTCGATTGATGTATGATAAATATTTTGTTTCGCCTTTTGATTCAACGGACAACTTGAGCATGCGCTGCCCCTGAATTGTGCCCGCTAATATTAAAACAGCCAGAAACGTTCTTGTAATTAATTTCATATAATTTTTACTTTAACCGATAAATGGCAGAAAAAATCCACTCTTCTGCTTATACTCTTCATAGTCATCCTTGAAGTAATTTTGAAGGAGCTTCTCTTCCCTTTTTGCTCTCATATAGAATAATGGGATCTCTGCTAAAATTACCAGAGGTACAACCAGATAGCTCAACAATGCCAAACCCGCCCCAAGGTCACTTAAAACCTGGCTAACGTACTGCGGGTGTCTTATAAATTTATATAATCCCGTACGAATTAACTTGTGATTATTTTTTACAACAATATCCTGCGAATAATTTTCTCCCAGGCTTTTGTAAGCCCGTACCTGAATCCATGAAAATATCAAAAATAAAATTAATCCTACCGTACGAATTGCAATATGTTCCTCGATATTAGCTATAGCAATCGCGCCAATCCCGAACACTCCTAAAATCTGCAATACCAGAATTAATGCGGAAACGTTGGGGGGAACGCTCTGTAACCAGGTTTTAGGTCTATTCTCAGTTTTTGTTATTGCTCCCTTCACGCCTCCTTTTGCAGCCGAAAAATTTGCTGCCGCCGATGCAATTAGATTTACAGCAACTAAGATATTAATGGGGTCCATGTAACCTGATCCGTTTAAATTTTTGTGCTAAAATATTAACTATGTCAGTAAAATTCCCGTTAAATGTTATGATAAAAAGTATTGTGATGATCAACCTCCGATATATCATTTTGCTATTTATCATTTTTAATTCTGATTCTCATATCAACAACTTTGTAATTATTGTTTTCATCTATTGCCAGAGGATTTAAATCAAATTCGGTTAAATCAGGAATCTCAATCATCATTTTGCAGCAGCTCACCAGCAGATCTACCAAACCATTACTATCGGCCGGTTCTTCGCCCCGTATTCCTGCCAGTATTTTTCCTATTTTCGTTTCAGTAATCATCTCAATCAAATCATCTCTCGATGAATAGGCTGACCTGATTGATGTATCATCAAAAATCTCAACATATTTTCCGCCGGATCCGAACACTATTAACGGACCGAATGATGAATCCCTCGTGCCTCCTATAAGAAGCTCATGTTTAATCTTAACAAAATCCTGAATTATAAAATTTTCCAAAGAAATATTTCTCTTTTCCAGATTCATTCTGATTGATTGAGCTGCAATCTTTAATTCTTCGTATGATCCAATATTCAGTTTGACTGCACCAAGATCTGATTTATGAATCAATTTTTCCCCAACCGCTTTCAGTACAACGGGATAAGTTAACCCGGTTAAATTAGAAATTGCTTCCGATCCAACAACAAATTCTTTTACAACCGGAATATTGTATATCTCGGCAATCTTCGATAAATCCGGCTGGTCCAGATAACCCGATCGGAATTGCTCGGAACTTAAATTACTATTAAGCAGATTCAGATAAACACTACTGTGCAGCGCGATTTTTTCTTTAGTTTTTTTATGCCTGAGCATGTTTGAAATAATGGCTGGGGGTTCTTCAGGATTTCTAAACAACGGTTTTGAATATTGCGACTGCTGCCTGTAGCACGACCAAAATTCAGGACGAGGCATTATCACCTGCAGCAAAGGTTTTTCGGAATTAATACTATTAACCGCCTCTGCAACTTCCATCGGATCAACCATTACAGGTTCAACAAATATTGATATTACAGAATCTACACCAGGATCTCCTAACAGAATTTCGGATACATTCCTGTAAGTTTCTGCATCGCCGCCGGGCAGAAGATCCACCGGATTGTTTATACTTCCTTCAGGATGAACAATCAATTTTAATTTCTCTTTGGTAGATTCACTCAATTCTGCAATTACCAACCCTGTTTCCTCAATCTTGTCTACCGCAAGAATTGCAGGTCCTCCTGCATTAGTTACTACCGCAATCCTGTTCCCAGAAGGTATTGCAAAGTTTTCAAATCCTTTAGCCGTATTAAACATGTCATTTAAATTTCCCGCACGGATTATACCAAACTGATTTAATAGGGCATCAACAACTTTGTCCTCGCTGCTCAGAGCTCCGGTATGTGAGGAAGCAGCTTTCATCCCGGTTTTGGTTTTACCTGCTTTCAGGACTAATATAGGTTTACTGATTTCTCCTGACATGATTTTTTTTAATAATCCTAATCCGTTTTCGAAACTTTCAAGGTAAAGTGTAATTATGTTAATGTTATTATCGGATTCCCAGAACTCTATCAAGTCGTTCTCGTTTAAGTCAGCTTTATTTCCTACACTAATAAAATGCGCAAATTTAATATCGGTTTCTCTTAAGGAATTAAGTACAGCCGCACCCAGAGCGCCGCTTTGAGAGAGGAAAGCCGTAGTTCCTTTCTGCGGCTCTTCGGCAACAAATGTGGCGTTAAGCTTTACTGAATCAATTGTATTTATAACCCCCATGCAATTTGGACCTATCATTCTGACTTCATTACCACCCAGCAACGACAATATTTTTTTTTCAAGAATTTCACCCTCTGCTCCAATTTCTTTAAATCCTGCCGTAATCAAAATTATTGACTGTACTTTTTTATTAATTATGTCTTCAACGGCTTGCATCACAAATTTTTTAGGAACGACAATGATTGCAAGATCTATTTCCTGGTTAATGTCGGCTACACTTTTATAACATTTATATCCAAGTATGCTTTCTGCTTTCGGATTTACCGGGAAAACAGTTCCTCTGTAACCGTAATTTTTAATACTGTTCAAGAGTTCAAAACCTATACTCTTTTCCTTTGCCGAAGCTCCTACAATACAGATTGACTCAGCATAAAAAAAATTACCAATCGATTTGTTCATTGCATGTTTCCAGATGAAAATTTCTAAATAATTAGAAGGATGTTTATAAACTTATTGAATAATATCTCAATTTTCAGACGAAGCGTATATTTTCATCGCTTTTTTATATGGGAATACGAGGTACCAATTTGCTGCTAGTCTTCCGGTTATAAATGCGGAAGTAGCCGCAACTGCTCCAACAGAATTAAAAAATTTAATGGCTATTATGAGCACAGCTACTATGGAAACAACTTCAACAATTGTCGCAAAGGTTAACGGCCTGGTGTTTTTAGAATAAACGAGTATCGCTCTCTGAAATGAAATTAAAAAAGTTAGTCCGGGCATTATTCCCATTATCATCAGCGGCGAGCGGGCAAATTCCGTAAGACTCCCGGATAGACCTGAAATAGTTGAAAACCATACAACTGACAGAGGTGTGAACGCAATTAACAGAAGAAGAAAAGCTGATCCCGAACCAACCGCGATAGCAAAATTTCTTAACTTAAAGTAAGACTGAAACTGCCTGCCCATTAAAGCTATTGCGACTTCATGAAATGAAAGTCCCAGACTTCTGAATATGAAAACCAGTGAATTGATCACGGGGAGAACTGCAAGCGATTCAATCGGCATCCGGCTTTGTCCCATGAAAAATGTGATTATCGGGTGAACACCCAGGGACAGAAGCGAAGTTAAAGCAAGCGGATAGTAAAATTGAATTATCTCCTTGTAGTTAATTCTTTTTGAATAGTTATTCTCAGCTGATGAATTAATCTCTTTAATAATTTTCATCGACATAAATCTGCTGGCAACTGCTTCTGAAACCACACCTGCGGAGAGTGCCGAGGCACCGACAACTGCACCGTGCAAATTTGAGAAACTATACAGAATAAACGCTGTAATACTCATGGCTATAAGTCTTATTACAGTTCCGTACGCTACTCTTTTTGTAAATTTATATTTTATCATCACCCCTTGATAAAACCTTCTGTACCCGATTGCAGCTGGCCAGGGAATTAAAATAAACAATGCCTCGTGTGTAATCTGAGCAACTTGTGCCGGTAATTGTATCATATCGACGGCTATAATGTTGAAAACCGGCGGTATTAAAATTAACAGGAATAAGAGTGTCAAAAAAACATTAAGCATATAGGTAAAATTCCTAAGCTTCAGAAATGTTTGTTTATTTTCTACCAAAGCAGTAGCGGCGCTCATCATCATAATTATTGGTGCTTCAACTATAAGAGCAAATGAAAACGCTACACCATACGCTGCTAAATTGAATTTCGGTTCCGCCATTCTTGCAATAACAGCCGATAAAAATGGGCCTTCAACGGACATCATAAGCCAGGTTCCGGCGAGGGGAAGCCAGAAAAGAAATATCTTCCTGTAGTTAATATTATTACTTACAGATTCTTTCATTTATTAACTAAACGATTTAAATATTCTTTCGAATATACTTATAGAAATATATTATTATTTATTATAAATCATTAAATAGTTCTTAAAGCGGCTAATGACGGCTGTTTGAATATTGAAAATCCGGGTTATCTAAAAATCAACTTTATTTCTTATATTTTATTAGTATCTTTCTTAAAATTATTATGATTGAACTAAAAATAACAAATAGTGCCGCATTGTTGCTCCTGACCGAGAGAATGAAAGTAGAATTCGAGAAGAGAAAAGCATCCAATTTTTATGATAAATTCGTAGACCTTGAAACTCTTCAATATAAAGATCTGCTCGATATCGCAGAAGCTTCGGCAGTTGATTTAATCTGCCTTCTTCCCGCTGATATACTTCTCGAGCGAAACAATCTCGATGAGATTATTGCCCGTGCAATCAGGAGTCTTTCCGGTATTTATAATAAAGAGGAGTTTAATATTTACTCTCTTGAGCAGGCACGTTCAATCGTAAGAAAACTGGAAGTCGTTTTCGATAAATTCATCAAAGACGCACATTACAATTACAACTAATAATTTAGCTCCCTCGTCCGAATATATACACTGATTATTTCTCAATTCATTGCTATATTTAACACATGCAATGATCTTTGCTTAAATATGCAGTGAAAAATTTCATAAAAATAATTCCGTGTCTCGTACTGTTTCTGTCCGGCGTTAATGCTCAGACGAGTACATATACTTTTAAACACCTTTCGGTAGAGGACGGTCTATCGCAAAGCACCGTCTTTTGTATACTGCAGGATGTACGCGGATACATGTGGTTTGGGACCACCGACGGTCTTAATAAATATGACGGCTATAAATTTACGGTGTATAACAACGAGCCTTCGGATTCCACCTCCATTTCGGGAAACGGTATAACCGCTATCTACCAGGATAGCGATGGAACACTTTGGATAGGCACAAGTGAAGGGATACTAAACAGATACGACAGAAAAACTGATACTTTCAATCATTTTGTTTTGGAAAGCTCAGCCAAAAGACTTGCGGTTTTCGATAACAGTTTTTATTCCTACCCCCTGGTATATTCAAGAAATGTTAACAAGACAATTACAGCACTGGTAGAGGATTCCCGAAAAAATTTATGGATAGGGACATGGGGCGATGGAATTTATTATTTTGAAAAAAATTCAGGCAAACTAATACATTACTTTAATATTGATGACGATACAACATCAATATCATCTAACCGGATAACCGGCATAGTAAAAGATAAAGACGATGAAATCTGGATAGGTACATTCGGCGGCGGTTTGAACAGACTCACTTATTCCATCGATTCAACCGGTAATTCGGTTAAATTTATCCGTTACAAACATTCTGATAATAACGATAAAACCATAAGCGATGACGAAATCATGTCGGTCTATGTTGACCAGCAAAATGTTTTATGGATCGGAACTTTCCGTGGCGGACTGAATAAACTCGATGCATCTCAGAAAATGGTGTCCCCATCAGATATTTATTTTATGAAGTACAATTTTGATCCGGATAATCCCGGCAGTCTGAGTGCCAATATTGTTACTTCAATTGTAGAAGATAAACAGGGCATTCTATGGGTAGGTACTTTCGGAAGAGGTCTGAACCGTTTTATTCCCGAGACCGATTCATTTATTTCGTATCGCAATGATCCCTTTGATGATAAATCCATTTCCGATAACGATATTTTGTCGCTATTTGTTGACAGATCAGGAATTCTCTGGATTGGAACTCATCTTGGAAGAGGAATAAGCAAACTTGAAAAACATTCAATTAAATTCGGTCTGATAAATAAACAGCATAATGATCGGAATAGTATTAATGACGATGTAATCTGGTCAATCTATGAGGATGCAGACAGCATACTGTGGATAGGAACGTATCGGGGCGGATTAAACAGATACGATAAAACGCTGAATAAATTCAATGCCTTTAAGAACAATCCGGACGATCCAAATTCAATAAGCAGTAATCACGTCAGAGCAATAAAAGAAGATAAATACGGAAATCTCTGGATTGGTACTTTTGACGGGGGACTGAACCGCTTTAACAAAACCACGGAAAAATTTACATCTTTCATACACGACCCTTTGAATCCCCGTTCAATCGGCGCAAATCAAATACAGCATATATACATAGATGATGATAACAAATGCTGGATCGGAGCTTTCGGCGGAGGATTAAATTATTTCGATCTCGAAAAATATCACGACAGTGATACAATTATATTCAGAAAATTCACGGAAGATATTAATAACACAAGCTCGATAAGTGATAACAGAGTATACGTAATTATTCCTGAGGATAGAGATAACCTTTGGATCGGTACATACGGAGGTGGAATTAATAAATTTAACAAGAGAACCGGGAAATTTATTTCTTATGAATTTGACCGGTCTGATCCTTCGTTTTTTACAGATAATAGAATTCTGACACTTTTTAAAGATTCTGAGAAGAATTTCTGGATAGGGACAAACGGCGGAGGGCTGATAAAGTTTGATGAGAAAAACCAATTGTTTGTACACTACGGAACTTCAAAAGGTTTTAACTCTCAGGTTGTTTACGGCATACTTGAAGACAGTAACAAAAACCTTTGGATTAGTTCCGATAATGGAATTTTAAAATACAGTCTTCTGACAAATAATATTACTTCCTACGATTTAAAGGATGGTCTGCAAAGCATGGAATTCAGCGGCGGTGCTTATTTTAAAAATGTTTCAGGAGAAATGTATTTCGGAGGCATAAGCGGTTTGAATTATTTCTATCCGGATAGTGTAAGAAGTAACATTACTGTACCGCCTATAGTAATAAGTGAATTTAAAATATTCAATGAGAGCATAAAAGGTGAAATAGATAAAATTAAAGTTTCATATGATCAGAATTTTTTTACTATCGGGTATGCCGCTCTCGATTATACCGATCCAATGAATAATCAGTATGCACATTACCTTGAGGGATTTGAGAACGACTGGAATTATTCTTCCGCGCAAATAAGAAGGGCTTATTACACAAATATTGAACCGGGAACTTATACATTCAGGGTAAAAGCATCCAACAGCGACGGGATATGGAACAGTGATGGTATTTCTGTTATTGTGCAGATACTTCCCCCGTTCTGGAAAACCTGGTGGTTCATTCTTATATCAATATTTCTGATAGGAGGTATAGTTTCGTTCTTAATCTCTATGAAGGTTAAGCACCTGCTTGCAATGGAGAAACTCAAAGTCCGTCTTGCGGCTGATTTGCACGATAATGTGGGTGCAGGTTTGACCGAAATATCAATATTGAGTGAATTGAGTGCGAAAGAAATCGGAAGTGTTTCACCGGGTGTGGTGCGTAAATTAGACACCGTAAGCGATATTGCGCGTCAACTTGTTGACAGTATGAGCGACATTGTATGGTTCGTTAATCCTAAACGTGATTCACTCCATGATCTTATTATCCGCCTGAAAGATTCATATTCTGATTTACTTTCTGAGCTGGGCGTTTCATTTAAAACCAACAACATAGAAAACATCAGAGACATCAAACTTCCGATGGATGTCCGTCAGAATTTGTACTTAATTTTTAAAGAAGGTATCAACAATAGCATCAAACATAGTAAGTGCCGGAAATTAAATTTGGAATCCAGGATCAGGGGTAATATTCTCGAATTAGTGCTTCAGGACGATGGCATAGGCATTGAACCGGGGAATGGCAGTCATGGAAACGGTTTAAGAAATATGAAGGAGAGAGCCAGATCATTAGGTGGCGAATTAAAAATTGAATCTGAATTAAACCGGGGTACAAAAATTTCTTATTTTGGTAAAATTGATAGCAGAAGTATGTTTAAGTTCATTTGGTCATAAGATATTAAAAAGTTAGATTTGACATTATGATAAGAGTTTCAATTGTAGAAGACAACAACACCATCAGGGAAGGACTGGCTGCTCTGATCAGAGGGACACAGGATTATATGTGTGTTGGTGTTTACGTTGATTGTGAATCATTTTTAAGTGAACTAACGACAAAAAAGACCGATGTTGTTCTTATGGATATAAGATTACCTGGAATGAACGGAATTGAGGGAGTAAAAAAGGCAAAGCTGATAGATCCCGACATCAACATTTTAATGCTTACCATCTACGAAGAGAGTAATGTTGTATTTGAAGCCCTCTGTGCCGGTGCATGCGGTTACCTTGTTAAAAAAACTCCACCCTCCCGATTGCTGGAAGCCATTAAAGATGCGTATGACGGCGGTTCGCCTATGAGTTCCCACATTGCCAGACAGGTTATCACATTGTTTCAAAAGAATGTTAGCATTAATGTAAAAAACGAGGAATACGACTTATCAGAGCGGGAGAAGGAAGTATTAAATTTACTTGCCGAGGGTAATAATTATCAGGAAATCGCTGATTCACTTTTCATCAGTGTTGATACAGTCCGTCACCACATCAGGAATATTTATAAGAAACTGCATGTTCATTCACAATCAGAAGCTGTAGCGAAAGCAATCAGGAAAGGATTAATTTAGAATATCAAAACAGCATGATTGTGCGGTTGATTTCCGGACTTTAATCCATTTAATTCAGAGTGAATTAATAATTTGTCATTACACTGGTTTGATAAACGCACCGGTGATATGTTGAACCTAGTAATTATAAAAATTTGATTCATTAGTTGATTACAGCATTTACAGAATCAGTTAAATTTTGGTGCACTCGATAACTTATGATACATTAACCGGGGGGTAAGATGTATCTGGCAAGGACGTAGAATCGGTAATGTTCTTAAACCTTGAATACCGGGGTGCACCAAATTCTATAAGATTTACACCTGTCTTTTCAAGAATTATCCGGCATATTCATGCACCTCGGTTTAAGATAAATAAATATAAAGTCCGGCGTAACCGGACTTTTTATTGTGGAGGTTCACTGAATCCTAATTATAAGTGGATAAACCAAAATAAATAAATTTCATCAATGCAAAAGTCAAAAAACACTGAACACCGGTAAATATGCCTAACCACTTATCATAGTATATTCTAAGCGGCTTGAATCTCTCATGTGCTGGTTTTTGTTCTGCCGGATGTCCGATTGTTACAAGTGAAACCGGTAATATTGTTTCGGGCTATTTAAGATTTTCCCTGCGCTCCTCGCGAATATAGTATTGACTCCATATCATACTGCAATAATTCCGAGATAATGAGTTTAAAGAAGCCGGTTCTGTGTTGCAGCAGCGAGTTAATTGAAATATATTCATCTTTCTGTTCAATACTTTATTCTTTGCAGATCAGAATTGCCATTCTATAAATTTCTTTATAATTTTTCGAATATTTATTGCGTCCAGTAATTCCATTCAAGTTTGTAAGATTGTTTTATATTTATTAAATGCTTAATAAAGCGATCGATATTCCGCCGGTGATTAAAGCTACGATTCCGGCACGATTCATTTTTTCATTCCATATTAAAAACGCGCTGAGCGAAGTAAGTATTATAATACCGATATTTGTAACAGGGTAAACTATAACAGCCGGTATCTGAAACAGTGCGCTAATCAAAAAATAGCTGCTGAACAAATTCGGTATTCCAAGTAAGTTTCCCAGTAAGAACGTCCTCCTTTCGAAACCTCTTTTTCGAATTACATGCAGTATAATGGCAGCAGTAAACGCTGTCCCGAATATTACGAATAGAAAAAACGACTTGTTATCGAGGGGAAGGTTTTGCTCGAACACTTTCATACCAAAATCAGACACTCCCACCCCGACCAGTACTGCAATCAGGTAAATATATTCCATCGGTTTGACATTGCCTGTTTTGATTTTTTTTAGCGACAAGTAAAAGAAATATATAGTAAGGAGTGCCAATGAAAATCCCGTCAACTGAATAAGATCAGGTTTTTCAGAAAATATTATTACCGACAACAGAAAAGGAATTATAACAGACACTCTCGAACTCACGGTCGCAAGGGCTGTACCCGCAATATTTACTGCTTTGGAAAAAGCAAAAAATGAAAAAAGGAATAGAAACCCCAGAATTACTCCAGAAACAATAGACCCGGAAGATACCGAAGAGTGTTCCTCTGAAAAGAATAAAAATAAACTTATAAGTGAAGCAGTGAAATAGTTGCCGGCAAGTAAAAGTAACGCATCGCCTCTTTTTGTATCATTATGCTTTAGTATAAGTGCAATACTTGTAGAGCAGAATATTGTCAGAAAAATATTGTGCATTTCTAAGGCTTTAAATTATTTTCAGTTATTATAAATATAGAATGTTTGAACAAGAAAAAATATATTTCAATCACTATATTATACACCGGAATGAATCGTGAAGAATTATACAGACTTAGATCTTGTTTTCCTGAAACACCGGGCATACTGGGTAAGGATGAATTTTTTAATTCAGCTGTGCTTATCCCTCTGATAGAACTGGATAATCATTTCCATCTTCTCTTCGAAAAGAGAGCCGCTAATATACGGCAGGGAGGTGAAATTTGTTTCCCCGGTGGAGAGTTCGACCGGGCAATTGATACATCGTTTGAAGACACTGCCCTCAGGGAAACCGAAGAAGAGATAGGTATTAAACGAGATTCAATTGAAGTAATCGGCTGCATGGATACACTTATCGGACCGAGAGGTATAACTGTTGATTCATGCGTCGGTATATTAAATATTCATTCACTGAATGAAATAAACATAGATAAAAAAGAGGTTGAAAAAATATTTTCGGTTCCTGTTTCTTATTTCAGGAATAATAAGCCGGAAAATTACAAAATTGTTTCTGAGAACAGTCTTCGCTTTTTCAACTCAAATGGTATTGAAGAAAATCTGATCCCCATAAAGTCAAATGGTCCTGATGATAAAAGGGATACAACTTATACATTTACTACAAGAAACGTATTAGTATATAAAATTAATGGTGAGGTAATCTGGGGAATCACCGCACGTCTTGTATATGAACTGGTTAAAAAAATAAATTCGCTAAGCTAGTATTCACAATGCATACTATGAAAAAGCCCCTCCCGGGGCTGAAACATTAAAAGAATAAAGACACACCAAGATGGAACGTCAATAAATCCGTCATTGCTTTTGTAGGTGTAAAGTAGATTTTACCTTCGTCAAAATCAACTTCGGTGTTTTCGACGGTTACAAACTCAGCTTCACCACCTCTGGTATAACGTACTTTCAGATCGAGGTAAAGATCGGATGTGGGAAGCGGTGTTAAGCTTATTAAAAAACCTGCTCCTGCTCCATAACTATATGTAAAATCACTGAAACTGTCATCTTTCTGAAATTTATCTTCATCAAAATCATAGTCGTCGGTATCGACCATTTTAACAGTTGCATCTGTCCAAAGCAAATTACCACCGCCAAGAATTTCTACATATGGTTTAAACGGACCGGTGAAAGGAGCAAGCTGCAGAAAAACATGAAACTGAGCCATATTGCTACTCAACTCCGATGATTGCTTAACATCGAAAAAACCATATTTCACTTTCTTTTCCTTTTCGCTTGTGGAGAAGACAAGAAAATTTCCACTTAATCCTATTACAATCGGGCTTGTTACCCCCGGTGAAGGAAAAGTGCCCTGTAATTGTAAACCAAATCCGATATTATCATTCTGGGTTTTAAATTCTTTCTGAGGCGCACCCACGATAAAACTTCCGCCGAATGTTTGTGAGAACAAGCCGATAGGCAGGAAAAATAAAAATGAAGCCAGCAAGATTTTTTTCATTTCTTCCCCGATAAGTTATTAATCGAATAAAAACGCGAACCTAATATTGCTAAAAAAGTGTTTTGATTCAAAGACCCGGTGGGAGAATTTTTAAAAAAATCGGGGGAGTGATTTTTGGCTCCCCCATACAGACTAATTTATTCTATCTCAATTAATTCCATCTCAAAGATAAGGGTTTCGCCTGCAAGACTGTGATTGGCATCGAGAGTAACAGTTTCGCCCTTCACATCAGTAACAGTTACAGTTACCACACCGCCGTCCTGTCTGGTTAAATTATACTGATCCCCCTGTTTCGGATCAACATCGCTGCCGAATTTTTCTTTGGGCACATCAAGAACGAGTTCGTTCATTCTGGGTCCGTAAGCTTCTTCCGGAGGTATTTCAACCGTTTTTTTCTCTCCAACTGACATATTCAGCACGGCATTGTCGAAACCTGAAATTACCTCGCCTGACCCGACCCGGAATTTTAACGGTTCTCTTTCAATCGAAGTGTCAAAGACAGTACCGTTTTTTAATCTGCCTGTATAATGTACCTTGACTGTATTTCCGTTTTGAACATTGCTCATACTCATCTCCTTTTATTAAAAAATACAAAACTTAAAAACCATGTATAATAGTTTTAATAATCAAAAATAAACCTGAGGATTTTCGAACGATGCAGTGTTGGATTATGAAACGAAGATCAAAGGTTAAGTGATTGATTTACACTTTACAAGATACCAAATCTTTAAAAATTATGCCAATAAATGAAAAAATATGACGACTCCGCAAAAAGTGCGGGTCAATTGAATAACTATTTGATACTAACTTAATTCGCAGCCAATGCAATAAGACTGCCGAATGTTAATATCAACAGTGAGAAATAGAATAATATGTTCTTGAAAATTGCGTTCATAGCCGGGTATATATTTAAAATTAACACTCTATAATCGAAAATAATTTCCTGCTTTTTAGCAAAAAAAGTTTTTTCTTCTGAATCTTTTTGACGTTTTTTTAATCAAACTTGTTTTAACATTAATACTATTTTAACATTAAATCTTACGGGAAAGTATAGCTTATACTTATTTATGAATATAAATGCAACAAAATTTGATTTCTGATAAATGTATTCCCAACATGGAAGATGTATGCTGTCCATCGTACGGTTTTCAAGACAACGGGAAACTAATATCAACATTAAGTTAATCGACGGGTAGTCCGCAGTTGTACTGACAGAAACCGCGGAATACTAGTTTAAGCATGAAGCTATTTATCCGGTTCATACGGATTGAATTGAGGGTAAAGTAATGAGATTAAGAAACCTATTATTAATTATTTTAATTACTGCTATACATGCAGTAAGCTGCGCTCAGAATTCAGAATCAGAATCTATCACCGTGGACAGTTTAAAACAGCGTATGAACAATGATTCTACACTGGTCATCCTGGATGTAAGAACCAAAGCCGAACTGAGCGGCCCGCTTGGTCATCTAGACGGAGTAATTCACATCCCTGTGCATGAATTGCACAACAGAATTACCGAGCTGAATAAATTTAAGGAGAAAGAAATAGCCGTTATTTGCAGAACAGGAAACAGATCGGGGGCAGCCACTGCATTATTAAACAACAAAGGTTATAAAGCGTTGAATGTTCTCGGAGGTATGGTAGAGTGGAGGAATAAGTTCGGGTACGAGGAAAAAAAATAAACAAATTTAATAGTTGTTAAATGTCATCCAGAGAGTTGATGTCATCGCTATCCAGATGTTTCAGACTTTTTGAGCTAACAATAAAATAAACCTCTTTACCTATATTAGTTGCATGATCTCCAATACGCTCAAGTTCCTCGAGAATTGAATTAATTTTCATCGCCTCATCAATTATTGCAGGATCTTCCTTCATAATTTCAACCAATTTGTTCTGGCTGAAATCAACCAATCGGTCAAGATTCTCTTCATGAACAAACAGATTTTTTGCCAGGTCGGTATCGTTATTTATAAACGAATCGAATGCAAGTTTGAGCATATGTTTAATTTCACCGGCAATCTTTTCAAATTTAATATTAGATAGTATTTTGTCCTGCAGTTTCAGTTCATCGGCAGTTCTTGATATATTAACAGCCAGGTCTCCGATTCTTTCCAGATTAATATTTATTTTCATCGCCGATAGCAGCAGTCTTAAATCAACAGCAACCGGTTGATTAAGAGCGATAATTCTGTGTATTATTCTGTCAATTTTTAAATCAAATTTATCTACTCTCCGGTCTGCAATTTCTATTTCATTAACAACGGTATTTTTTCCCGAAACAATTTCTTCAATTGCCTTATCGACCTGATCGTCAACCAGACTGCACATTTTTATCAGCCTTGTTTTCAATTTTTCGATATGAATATCAATCGGTCTTTCCATATTCTTTTTACCCGAATCTTCCTGTAATATAATCTTCCGTTTGTTTATTGATCGGATTAGTGAACATTTTAGGTGTCCTTCCGAATTCTATCAGCTGTCCCATATATAAAAAAGCCGTGTAATCGCTTACCCTTGCTGCCTGCTGCATGTTATGAGTAACAAGTAATATGGTATATTCGTTCTTCAACTCTAAGATCAGCTCTTCAATTTTTGCGGTTGAAATCGGATCAAGCGCACTAGCCGGTTCGTCCATTAACAGTATACTCGGCTCTGCTGCTAAAGTACGGGCGATACAAAGTCTCTGCTGCTGACCAGCAGACAAGTTAAGGGCGTTAGAGTTTAATTTGTCTTTTATTTCCTTCCAGATTGCAGCCTGAGTGCATACTCTTTCAACAATTTCATCTAGAATACCTTTTTCATTAATACCCTGAAGCGTAGGGGCAAATACGATATTTTCGTAAATCGATTTCGGGAACAGATTCGAGTTTTGAAATACCATACCAACTAGTTTGCGCAGTTTAACCAGATCGATATTCTTATCATAAATATTGATACCGTCAATAAGCACTTCCCCTTTATGTAAAAATCCTTTTATCAGTTCATTCATTCTGTTTATAGTACGCAAAAGACTCGTTTTGCCGCAACCAGAAGGACCTATAATCGAAGTAACCTTGTTTGATTGAATTTCAAGGTTAATTTTATTTAATGCCTGAACGTAATTGAAGAAAACGCTTAAATTTTTTATTTCAATCTTGGTATCCTTCATTTTGATTAATATCCTCTAAGTCCTTCCAGATTTTTCCTGAATTTAATTCTGTAGATTATCGCTGTCATATTAAGTAAGAGCGTAAGAAACACCAAAACTGTTGCTGTACCATATTGCAGTGGTTTAGTTAAAGTCGGGTTGGTTGATTGGGTTGTTAAAACAAAAATATGATACGAAAGGTACATAAATTGTTCGGCAGGATTAATCATTGGAATTGCAAACAGACCCAGATCGAGATAAGTAACAGGCAGGTCGGGTAAAAAGAATGCACAACCCAAAAACAGTAGTGGGGCAGTCTCCCCGGCTGCTCTGCTAATCGAGAGTATTATTCCAGTAAGAATACCGGATCTTGCCTGTGGAAGCACGATTGTTTTTATCATTTCCCACCTAGTACTGCCCAGACTTATCGCAGCATATCTCTGGATATCCGGAACAGATTTAAGAGCTTCTACGGTTGTAACAATAATTAGTGGCAGGACAAGAACTCCCAGTGTTGCCGAAGCCCACAGCATTGCAGGTTTACCCAGCAGCATCCCGGTGTTAAAAACTTCGTCGAGGTTTTTACCAACAAACAAAACGAAAAATCCGAGTCCGAACAGTCCTATCACAATTGAAGGAACACCTGCAAGTGTATTTATGCTTATGGTTATTATTCTAGCCAGCCAACGGTCTTTTATATATTCATTAATATAAACTGCTGCAAATATCCCAAGAGGAACGGTTATTACTATCATCAGAAAAATCACCGCAAGCGTACCAAAAACTGCCGGTCCAATACCGCCTTCAGTCATATTATTCCTGGGAGCAGACAGGAGGAATTCCCAGTTAATTACCTTAATACCATTAGCGAATATATACATGAGAACTGAAGCAAGCAGCAGTACAACTGTATACGAAATTATTCTTATTCCAAGTATTGGAATGTTGCCGGTGAAATTCTTTTTAAACTCTCCGGTATGGTTGGGTTTCAATATTTCAGCTGCATTTTTCAATATAAATGAAATCGCTTTTTCATCTTGTTAAGAAATAATTCTGCCAGAAGATTCATTAATAAAGTCACAGCAAACAGGATAAGTCCAATAAAAAACAGACTGAAATAGTGAGCCGAATTAACTGAAACTTCACCCATCTCTGCAGCGATTGTTGCGCTGATTGTGCGAACACTGCTGAATATATCCACGGTAATAATAGCTGCATTTCCCGAAGCCATAAGAACAATCATTGTCTCTCCAATAGCCCTGCCGAATCCCAGAATAACCGATGCAGATACACCGCTTAATGCAGTAGGGAAAATAACTTTACTGATTGTCTGCCATTTACTGGCGCCGAGAGAGTACGCAGCCATTCTAATATCGTTCGGAATCGACTTTAATGCCTCATCAGTCAGAGATGCGATAATCGGAATAACAATGATGGATAATCCAAGCGATGCAAGGAATGCATTCAACCTGCTGGGCGGATTGATAGTATCTTGTATAAGTGTCGCAGCAACCACCAGCATGAAAAACCCCACAACTACCGTGGGGATGCCTGCAAATACCTCTATTATCGGTTTGAGAAATTCCCTTACACCCGTTGATGCGATTTCCGACAAGTATACTCCGAGTACGACGCCGAAGAATGTAGAAATGATAGTGGCGGGTACCGCAGTTAAAAAACTTCCTATCAATAAAGGAACTATTGAATACCTTGCCGGATCAGATGTCGGGTACCATTCATAAACTGCTTCGGATTTCAGATTTATACTTATAAATTCGAAGGGATTTATGAGCATAAAAACATTAAGAGCTTCTCTAATCAAAAAGAAGAATATAAGAAGTATTAAAATGGCGGCGAACAATCCGTTCAGACGAAAGAAAATTTCAATAAATTTTTCTTTTATCCGATTTAATTCTGCCTTATTTGAAGTATGAATTAATGGTTTATCATTCATTATCATAATAAGATTGTTCGAGAGGAATGTATTCCATTTCTTTTACAATTTTCTGCCCAACTTCCGATTGTATGAATTTAATAAATTTCTCTACTTTTCCTGAAGGTGTACCGTTAGTGTAAATGTATAAATATCTTGATAGCGGGTATGTCCTTTCTCTAACGATTTCATAATCGGGTTGATGTTTCAGTACAGGATTAAACGCTTTATGCTGTGGATCGACTTTGACCGACACTATTTTAACATCATCACGTAGAGCAAAATAACCAATTCCTCCAAAACCAATTCCCCTCCTGTCTCTTGAAACTGCTTCAGCTAGTGCGGCGGTCCCCTGAAGAACCTGCATACCGGTAGAAAACTCTTTTACACTGCCAGAACTATCAGTATTCAGAACATTCTGCTTAAAAAATTCGTAAGTGCCACTGCTGTTTTCTCTGCCGTACAAAACAATTTTACCGGGTTCACCACCGAGTTCATTCCAATTCTGTATTTCACCGGAAAAAATATTTTTTAACTGTATGAGGGAAAGAGAATCTACGCTATTTTCAGGATTAACAATAATAGCTATACCGTCCAGAGCTACTTTATGCTGAACAGGATTCACCCCGAATTCAGCTGCTCTCTTGATTTCAACATCCTTCAATTCTCTGCTTATGTTGGCAATATGTGCGGTATTGTTCAACAAAGCAGCAATACCGTTTCCGGAACCTCCACCGGTAACTTGAATTGATACTTCGGGATTAATCTTCATATAACTTTCTGCCCAACGCAATGTTAGGTTAACCATTGTATCCGAACCCTTAATAGTAATTATATCCCTGGGGGACAAATTCTCAACTTTGCAGCTGTAGAACATCAAAAACAGAAGAAATAATATTCTATTGTAATAGGTCATTTCAAAACTTTAAAAAGATGGAAATTAAAAAATAATAATAAAAAATCCCTTTTTGAGCCATTCCATATTAACATTTGGTTAAATTTTGTTCAAACAGCAATTCATTTAATATAAAAAACCAAATTTATTTGCAACTGTAACCTGCCTTCTTTAATTTTGATGCGTTTATGATCATATAACTGGAACGGTATACAATATGCCATCTTTTTTCGATTCATGGTTGCCATTTTTTTATTTGTATGGAATAGGCGGATTATTTTTTGTGCTGGGCTTAGTAATTATAAGAAGAAGCGGTGCAATTGATATGAAAAAAAGAAAGCACAGGTTCTGGTTCAGAGTATTAATCGGCGGATTTATTTATTTCGCATTAATTCATGCCTTGGGAATAATAGCAGCATTATACTGGTAAAACATGGAACAAATTAATAGCAATCTTGAAAGTTTTCACAATATAGGTACGACCACAGATTGGGTCGTGATGGTAGCATATTTTATAGCAGTAATGCTATTCGGAAGTTACTTCGGCAGATATAACAGAAGTACTAAGGATTTCTTCTTCGGTGGTCGCAGATTTGCATGGTGGCTGATAGCATTCTCTATAGTCGCAACAGGTGTAGGAAGTCATAGCTTCGTAAAATACTCGGCGATGGGATTTAAGAACGGATTCTCATCGACCATGACTTATATAAACGACTGGTTTTTTGTACCCTTCTTTCTATTCGGATGGCTACCGATTATCGTTTATACAAAAATTCGTTCAATACCCGAATACTTTGAGCGGAGATTTAGTCCTTCAGCAAGATTTCTTGCAACGATTTTACTTTTGTTTTACATGATTGGTTACATCAGTATAGGTTTTCTGACTTTAGGAAAAGCAGCCCTGCCTCTGCTCCCGGAAAGTTTTTCATTGTTTGGCATGGAGTTTCAGGTTACACTCATGGGTGTTATCATATTCATTGCTGTAATTACAGGAATTTACATAACGTTTGGCGGTCAGACTGCTGTAATATTTACTGATCTGCTGCAGGGAGCAATTCTCTTATTTGCAGGATTTTTATTATTCTTCCTTGGTGTAGCTCATTTGGGAGGGTTTGATATTTTCTGGGACATCCTGCCTACAGAGTGGAAGCTTCCACTTGCGAACTTTAATGAACCATCAAGTTTTAATTTTGTGGGAATTTTCTGGCAGGATGGAGTTGCCGGTTCGGTAGGGTTCCTCTTTATGAACATGGGACTTATTATGCGGTTCATGGCTACGAAAAGTGTAGACGAGGGCAGAAAGGCTGCTACATTTAATATTTTATTTATGCTTCCATTGTCTGCAATAGTAGTCGGTAATGCAGGCTGGATAGGAAAAGCCCTATCCATTTCAAATCCTGCAGAGGTTCCACCAAACACAGTCCCGGACGAGATATTTGTCGTTGTGGCTAATATCGTATCATCCCCTGGTGTATTTGGTTTTATAATGGCTGCATTAACAGCTGCACTGATGTCCACTGTTGATACACTGATTAATGCCACAGCTGCAGTATATATTAACGATGTTCACAGACCAATTGAAGCATTTCTTAAAGTTGATCAAAGTGATTTAAAGAAAACCGACAGATCAGAACTTGTTGCGGCGAGATATTCATCCATAGTAATAACCACACTGGGTGTGCTGGGTGTACTTATATTCCGTGATTTTCCGACCGTTTATGAAGCACACGGTTACTTTCACTCGACACTCACACCGCCGTTAGTTGTTGCTATATTTTTGGGATTATTCTGGAAGAAATTCACACCCGCGGCAGTTATCACAACATTTGTCGGAGGAGTGGCATTAATGATAGCCGCTTTACATTATCCGAATCTTATCTCCCCTTTCGATCACGGAATAGAGATGAATCCTGAGCGTCCGTATTCTTATATAAGGGCTTTATACAATCTTTTCGTGTGCGTCGCAGTAGGCGTTACCGTAGCTCTCTCGAGCAGATATCTGAAAGATGCTGCCGGCAGAATCAGAAATTCTGAATATTCCAGAATAATAATTTATTCAATCGTTTCACTTTCTGTTCTGCTGTTTACACTTATATTATTCAACCTTGGTAACGAGCCTCTTCTACTTTTTCAGGCATTGCTGCTGATAGTTACTGTTGCGGTTTCTTCTGAATATTTAGTCAAGTACGATGAGATCGCACAAACTGAAGGTCTTACAGTATGGTCTGTAAAAAAAGCAAAAGAGTTTTTCAAAGGCGGTAAAATAAATGACCGCGAGGGAGAAGTTATACATGTCCATTGGAAACTGAAAGAGTTTGATGAAGATGTCCTTTACTTCTCGAAAAATGATATGGCGAAAATGCAGGCTGAGGTCGGTGACCTTGTGTATATATGCGATAAAAGAAAGTATCTCGGCGGCTTGAAGTCGGTTCACTCTGTATTCGGTGAACCACACGAAGAAGACGGAATCGTATATATGAATGAAGAAAACAGGCTGAACGGTCAGTTTATTCCGGGTAGAGTTTTAACCGCTGAAAAAGAGATGTAATTCCGTTCAGGCAACGGTATTATTTTCAATCCTGCGATAAGTTATCAGAAATCTTCCCGGACTTCCTGCTTTCTGCTAAGACCGTTTTTATCTATGTATAAATTCTTCTCAATAAGTTTTTTTATTACAATCGGCGGTACGAAATCACTTACATCGCTCTCAAACTGAGCCAGGTTTCGGACAATGGTTGAATTAAGATAAGTATATTTCTCGTGCGGCATTAGAAAGATTGTTCGCAAATCTTCATCAAGCTTACGGTTCATTAATGCCATCTGGAACTCATATTCAAAATCACTTACAGCTCTCAAACCTCTTATAATGCCTACCGCACCTACTTCTTTTGCATGATCAACGATCAAACCGCTGAACGAATCGATAATAACACGCTCGTAATCTTTAAGACATTCACGCAGCATTTCAAGTCTTTCAGCCACGGTAAAAAGCGGTGTCTTGGATGGATTTCGTGCAACAGTAACAACAACTTCATCGAACAGTCCTGTTGCTCTTTGAATAACATCAATATGACCGTATGTAACGGGATCGAATGTACCCGGATATATTACTCTTTTCATAACAATTAATTTTAATTACTGTTTCGGATGAAATATACCATATTATCGATTAACATAAAAACCGATTTTTATTTAAGCTTTTAAACGGTGATTCAGCAATCGTTCTTATTCAATCCTTAAAATGTAAATAACGCTGTCGCCGAGCCGGCGTTCAGGTTCCATTGCAAAGATTTCAACATCTTTTTCACGCGTTTGAATTGATCTTTCGATCAGAAATATTCCGCCTTCATTAAGAAAATTATTGTTGAGAATATTTTTATATACCAGATGAATATCGTTCTTGAAGAATGGTGGATCCGCGAGAATCAAGTCATAATTCACAGTTGACAAGGATGCGGTAAATTTTACTGCGTCTGATATAATTACCTTACATTCTTTCTGTGCTTTTACTTTATCAATATTCTCTTTTAATACAGCAGACACCTTAAAATTTTGCTCGACAAAACAGACTTCAGCCGCACCCCTGCTTAATGCTTCCAGACCAAGAGAGCCAGATCCGGCATATATATCCAATACTCTTATGCCTTCAAAATCTATTCTATTGTTCAAAATATTGAAAATTGATTCCTTGTTTCTGTCGGTCGTAGGTCTTACAAGATCCGATTTAGGGAATTTGACAGGTATGCCCCGATATTTGCCGGCAATAATTCTCATGGTCAAATATACATCAATTGTTTTTCAGTAAATAAAAAAAATAAATTTTTTGTTTCATCTTTTTCATCGAATACTTAACTTGACATTCAAGTTAAATCAACCAAAAATATACTGCAACACTTATCTTAGCTTGGGGAATTATATGAGCTACAGAATTACATTAAACAAGCCGTTTCCTTTTAATCAAACCGAGAAAAAACTAAGTACATTAAGCGTAAAACTTTTTGATTATGGTACTGCCAAGTTTTTTTCATACAAAGACAAGTTTTATGAATTAGAAGAAGACTCTCACCGAAATATTGTGGGTTTAACCGTTCATGGCAACTCGGCTGCTGACTTCAGAAGTCTGATGAATATTAAAGATAAAATTTTTGCGGAGTAACTTTTATCCCTGCTTGAAACAGTTACACCAATCGGTAAGCAACCCCTGCAGCCGAATTGAATTTGTTTGCATTAACAAGAAAATCGCTTTTTCCTGAGAGACTTTCACCGTATTTCATTTTAATAAACGGATCAGCTGTATTCAATCCTATTCCCAGCGACGTTTGAATTTTTTCGATCAGTGATTCGGATTGAGTATCTATAAATACGAATGACATATCGATATCAATTACCTTGCCGAACCTGCGTGAACTTTTCTCGAATAAATTGTTCAGCGAAGAAACAATTTCTTCGTTATTGTTACACTCGAACCATTCATAAAGCACGGGATGTTTATTCTCCAATACTATTGCCGAGAGAAAATTATCTCTAATCAAAATTGTTAAATAATTATTCTCGTATGTTATCAGGTTCTGAAAGAATAAAACATTGTTAGCTGCAAAATGTTCGTGGTCGACATATCTCAATACAAGATTGTTCCTGATACAAAACTTATTAAGGATATGAATCAATTTTTTCGGAAGAACAATCAGGATCAAGCTCGCTTTATCTCTAAGACTACTGTCCGTCACAGTTACAGTTTGTACTGCCAGATCCGTGATGTTATGCCCGGGCATCAGGACAGACAATTCCCAGTTAATATGTTCCTGTAAATCGCTTTTGGTCAGCGCCGGATCGTAGGGTATGTCAAAAACATTAAAAACATGAGACGGCAGGGTAAATGATACATTGTTGGTTAACAAAGGGCTTCGTACGGAAATTTCGCTGAATGCATTCTGGAGAATGGTGATGAATCGTGTTTCCTTATCTTCAAAATTTAAAAAATCGGAAAAGTATTCTTCTTCAACATTCTCCAGAACAAAATTATTAAACTTCTTATTAACTTCGACAATCTGAAGTTTATTATTACTTAATTGAATTCCTGCATGATTATGATTAACCGACATTGGAATTTAACTTATTCCCAGGAAGCTGTATTTTTAAGAGCGTCTGAGAATAAATCCCCAATTCTATCTTTATTATTTGTATCAGGGGTTTCAATTAAGTACCTTGAACCAATTGTAACTAATGTATCAATATTAACGATTCTTCCTCTTCTATTAATAATCGTATCCATAATTATACTTGTATCGACTTTCATAATATATCGTAATCCATTGCCTGGATAATAGTAAAGCGAATCTGGTATAAACTCACCATTTAAAAGCGGATCGAAAGGATTAGTCGATCTCATTCTCACCGAATCAAATCCGGCGATTAAATTTGCAACGGTAGTGTCGGTTTTTATAAAGTTTATCAGACTGTCCAAGTTATCCGTAAACTTACCATAGTTTCTTTCCCACAGGATCTGCGCCTCTTTAAGATTTGACATCCTCAACCGGCTTTCATTCTTTATATATGTTCTTCTCTCTATAACGTTTGTCGGTTCAACAATAGCAACATGAATCAACACATAAACCAAAGCAATAATTATAACGTACAGAATCGCATGCACATACCAGGGTTCTGACTTTGAACTCATTTTACCTCCAGGTGATATATTTATTCAATAATTAAAAATTTTTTTAACTTATCTAATTTCGCCTTCCCAATTCCTCTAACTTCCAGCAACTCATCGAGACTTTTAAAGCCGTTCTTACGTTTTCGCAATTCAATTATTTTTTCTGCCGTCTTTTCACCGATACCGGGAAGAGTTAATAATAAATTAAAATCTGCGGTATTAATATTAACTAATTTATTATCCGTTTCTAAAGATTCAGATAATATTTCTTTTTCGCTAAAATCTAAAAGTTCCTCTTCATAATCAACTTTTTTGTCCTTCAAATTATCACCCTTAACTGTATCGCCGGCACTTCTGAATACACTGTCAACTTTTGAATAATCGTATTCATTATAGTCATACTCAGCAGCTCTGTCTTTCAGATGCACCAGTAAACCGCCGATAATCAATGAAACCGCAAGAAATAAGACGACCTTTGTCTCGGTTTCGGTAAATCCCCATTGTTTTGTAATATCTTTAAGGCTGATGATCTATCCGGTTAAAAATTAAAATCATCTTTACTGTGGAACCTTAATGTTCGGCATCTGCTGCAATTCTTTTAGTAAATCCTTTTCTTTAGCCGATACTTTTGACGGAACATAAATATTTATCTTAACAAGCTGATCACCTGCACCATGTCTGTTAAGATGCTGTATTCCTTTTTCGCGCATCTTTAAAAATTTACCCGGTTGTATTCCTGGTTCAACTTTCAGTTTTGCCCTGCCGTTAAGAGTGGGTATTTCAACTTCACTGCCGAGAACTGCTTCGGGGTAACTGATAAAAAGCTCGTAAATTATATCATCACCGTCTCTAACGAAATATTCATGGGGCAATTCTTTGAATACCACAATAATATCTCCCGCCGGACCTCCGTTTTTTCCCGCATTTCCTTCACCCCTAAGTGTCATATAACTGTTATCAACAACACCTGCGGGAACGTTAATCTTAATTGTGGTTTCAGTGTATACTCTTCCTTCTCCCTTACAAGTTAAACACGGAGCGGAAATAATTTTACCTGTACCGGAACAATTACTGCAGGGCTGAATATTTACAAACTGACCGAACAACGATCTTGATACCTGTCTCACTTCCCCTGTACCCTGACAAACACTGCAGGTACTATATGAGTTACTGTCTTTTGCTCCGGTGCCTTTACATGATTCGCATTGTTTGTGTTTTTTTAATTTGATCTTCTTTGTCGTGCCAGATGCAATTTCTTCAAGTGTTAATTTAAGTGTAACTTTCAGATCCGAACCCGGAGTTCCGGCTGTCCTCTGTCTTCCGCTGCGGGATCTGCCGGCAGAACCCCCGAAAAAATCATCAAATATAGATCCGCCGCCGCCAAAAGCTCCGCCGAATATATCGGAAAAATGACTGAAGATATCATTCACATCTGAGAAGCCATGAAAATCCTGCCCGCCTTTTAATCCGCTGTGTCCAAACCTGTCGTATTTCGCACGCTTATCCGAATTGCTTAAAACTTCATAAGCCTCGGCTGCCTCTTTAAATTTTTCTTCTGCCTGTTTATCGTCCGGGTTTCTATCCGGATGATATTTCATAGCCAGTTTCCTGTAAGCTTTTTTTATATCATCTACCGAAGCATTTTTTTCAACGCCTAATACTTCGTAATAATCTCTTTTTGCCATTTACTTTTCCTATTTGGTTGCATCATCTACTTTATTCGAGTCATCACTATCCGATGCCTCTGGAATATCCTGACTGACAATTACTTTTGAATGCTTGATTACCCTGTCTTTGTAAATATAACCGGGTTCTACCTCGTGAATAATTGTATGAGGCGGGTATTTATCCGAAGGCTGCTGCATAAGAGCTTCATGCAAATTAAAATCGAACTCCTGTCCCTCACAGTCTATTTTTTGCACGCCCTGTTCCTGAAGAATTTTTGTGAATTTATCGAATACCAGTTTAATTCCTTCCTGCAGTGACTGCGAATTATTTTCACTTGCATGATCAAGCGATCTTTTAAGATCGTCGTACACGTGAAGAACTTTAATAATGAACGGCTCGGCAGCATATTTCAGCAAATTCAACTGATCCTGTTCCGTCCGGCGTTTATAATTCTCAAATTCCGCGATTCTTCTGAGCAGTCTGTCATTCAATTCTGC
Organism: Melioribacteraceae bacterium; assembly: GCA_016927595.1. Taxonomy (GTDB): domain Bacteria; phylum Bacteroidota; class Ignavibacteria; order Ignavibacteriales; family Melioribacteraceae; genus PGYT01. Next base: position 186,018 of record JAFGMI010000018.1, read on the forward strand.
ATTTGTTGATTCAAGTTCTGTAATTCTATTTATCAAATCTTCGGAATTATTGTCCTCAGCTTCCAAAGATTTATCTGACTCTGTTTTAGGTTCTTCTTCGTTAATATTCTTTTTAATTTCTTTTTCTTTTTTTGACATAATATCTCCTGCAATTACTCTTATTCCAATACTATTTTATATATTCTTTTTTTTCAATTCCTTTGAAAGTGACTCTGCAACAAAAACAACAGCGGCAACAATTTTTGAATACTGCATTCTCTTTGGTCCTATTACACCAACAGTACCGGAAACTTCGCCTAAATTATAATCCTTCGTAATTAAACTGAAATCCGACAATTGTTCATCTTCGTTTTCCGTTCCGATCATAATATTAACAAGCCTCCCGTCTTCCCGTCTTTCATCTTTCTCCATCAAATGTACTATAACATCTTTGTTTTCGATTAATTCAATGATGCCCTTTAAATTTTCATGATCTGTAAATTCGGGCTGCTTTAAGACGTTAGTAGTACCGCTCAGAATTGCCCTGCTTTTTGCAGGTATGTTGCTGAATATTTTATCGACCGAATCCAGGAACACGCGGATAATGGGCTTTAATTCATCCCGGCTATATTCTTTAAGTCTCTCTGAGAACGATTTCCTTATTTCAGAAAACTGCAATCCCGAAAGCCGTTCGTTTAATATCCTCTGTATATTCTTGAGGCTATCTTCTTTAATCTCCTTAGTAATTTCAAGGGTAATAGTTTTTATCAGACCGGATTTAACAGTTATTATTACAAGTATCCTGTTGGACGATAAACTTACCAGCTGAATCTTTTCCAGTTCGGCATTATCGAATTTCGGATAGGTTATACAGGCAAGCTGATTCGTAAGTTCACTTAATATATACGAAGTAAGCTCAATTAGATCATTAGTCTCAGAGACATTCGAAATAAGTGTATTCTCAATTTTTGTAATTTCATCTATAGCCAGTTCAGGCGGATCCATCAAAGAGTCAACATAAAACCTGTATCCCCGATCGGTAGGTACTCGTCCTGCTGATGTATGAGGATGATCCAGAAAACCGGTCTCTTCAAGATCCGACATGATGTTCCTTATGGTTGCCGGCGATAATCCAATATTGTATCGCTTTGAAATATTACGGGAACCAACCGGATTAGCCGTCAGTATGAACTGCTGTACTACATACCGGAGTATTACTTTCTCTCTATCAGTTAACTCGAATATATCCATGATAATCTGAAAAAATTATAAAACGAACTATTAAAATACTCAAAATCAACAAATTTTTCAGTGAAACAATATTTTTGAATTCGCTTAAAATTAGATGTTTTCAATATTGTACAGTCGCAAAATAAAGAATAACCTAAAGATTCGATCATTAATACAAAATTTTTATTCCATTGTTTCTTAAATATTACCATATAATTCAAAGGCATTTAATATCTTTTAGCCTGGAATTTTAATTCTTTGGAGACAAAGTGAGCGAATCTTATAAATCTGCCGGCGTGGATATTGAAGCGGGCGAAGAAACTGTCGACAGAATCAAAAACCATGTTAAATCTACATTTAATAAAAATGTACTCGCTGATATCGGACATTTCGGAGCATTTTTTGAAATCGATAAAGGTAAATATGACAACCCTGTGCTTGTTTCCAGTGTCGACGGTGTTGGTACTAAGTTGAAAATTGGATTCATGATGAATAAGCATGATACCGTTGGGCGGGATTTGGTTAATCATTGCGTGAACGATATAGCGGTATGCGGTGCAAACCCTCTTTATTTTATGGATTATCTTGCATTCGGCAGACTGGTACCCGAGAAAGCCGAACAGATTATTAAAGGATTCGCAATAGCATGCAGAGAAAATGATGTGGCGCTAATAGGCGGAGAAACTGCGGAAATGCCGGGATTATACGATGATAACGAATACGATATGTCGGGTACAATAGTAGGTATTGTCGAAAAGAAAAATATACTGGATGGAAGCAAGGTTAGCAAAGGTAATGTGTTACTCGGACTTCCATCCACCGGACTGCACACAAACGGATACTCATTAGCCAGAAAAGTGCTTCTGGATAAATATAATCTGACTGATAAGCCGGTGGGTCTGAATGCAAGTCTCGGTGAAGTACTACTGAATGTTCATAAATCGTACCTTATGGCGATAAGGAATCTCATTGATCGCATTGATGTTAAAGCTTTCTCCCATATTACAGGCGGCGGTATTATTGGAAATACAAAACGTATTGTTCCGGATGGTTTGAATTTGAAAATAGACTGGAAAAGTTGGGAAGTTCCACCGATATTCAATCTGATTCAGTCTGCAGGTAATATTACTGATGACGAAATGAGAAAAGCTTTTAATATGGGTATAGGATTGATAGCTGTAATTGACGCGAATGATATTGCCGCTGCTGAAAAAGTATTGGCAGAATTGGGTGAAGAATCGTTAGTAATCGGAAGTGTTGAATAAAATTAAGAGTATAAATAGATCATGTATATAGATTCACATGCACATTTGTTTTTTTCGAACTTCGAGAATGATGTTGACGAAGTTTTAAAGAAAGCACAAGATGCCGGCGTTAAATATATAATAGTACCGGGGACTAATCTGGATACCTCCAGACAAGCAGTTGAATTGTCTCAAAAATACGATAACATATATGCTGCTGTTGGTGTTCATCCGCATGATACTGCTGAATGGGAAGAAAGCCGGTTATTCGAAATCAGCGAGCTTGTATCCAATCCCAAGGTTGTGGCAATTGGTGAGATTGGTCTTGATTACTTTTACGACTTTTCTCCAAAGGAGAAACAAATAGCAGCCTTCAGGGATCAGATTGAACTTGCACTGAAGCTTAAATTGCCCATTATTGTTCATAACCGGGAATCTAATGAGGATGTTATGAAAATAACACGGGAATTTGCTGGAAGCGGACTAAAAGCACAATTCCACTGTTTTGCAGGTTCCATTTCCGATGCAAGAGAATTAATTGAAATGGGTCATTTCATCTCCTTTACAGGTAATATCACTTTTGCAAAAGCTGATAATATCAGAAATGTCCTGAAACGAGTGGACCCAGATAATTTGCTCCTCGAAACTGATTCACCCTTTATGACACCTGCGCCTTACAGGGGACTGAGAAATGAGCCGGCTAACATACCTCTGATTGCAGAAAAAATAGCTTCTGTTCATAATCTGACTGTCGAAGATATTGGAAGAACAACCTCATATAATGCTTATAAGTTATTCGGAATAGGTAATAAGATGAAATTAAGTTACACATACAAAATCGGCGAGTCGCTGTATATAAACGTTACCAACAGATGTAATGCGGACTGTGTTTTCTGCGATCGTAAAGGAGCTGCTGTGATAAAAGGTTATAATCTGAAAATGTCAAAAAGTGAAGAACCTCCTCCAGAGACATACATCCGTGAGATCGGTGATCCGAAGAATTACAGGGAAATAGTATTCTGCGGTTACGGAGAACCAACTATCCGATGGGATGTGGTTAAAAGTATTGCAAAATACGTAAAAGAAAATGGAGGAATTACACGCCTTAATACCGATGGTCATGGTAATTATATAAATAAAAAAGATATAACTCCAGAGATGAAAGGGTTGATAGACAGTGTTTCTATAAGCCTAAACTCAACCGATCCGCAGCAGTATGCCGAGCTGATGCGCGTTGATCCTTATCTCCATGGTGAGATGCTGGATTTTACAAAAAAGGCAAAGGAATATACAAGAGTCATAATGTCGATTGTAGGTCTGAGTGAAATTGATGCCCAGAAAGCCAGGAAATTTGTAGTCGAGGAACTAGAGGTTGAATTCAGAGAAAGAGAGTATTTTTAGATATATGAAAAACTATAAAACATATTCAATAACATTTTTCCCGTTTAACGTAGATGTGGTAAGCGGCAGACTCTGGGAGCTCGATATAACCGGAATAAACGAGGAGGAAAGTTTTCTTAAAATATATACTGGTGAAAATTCGGCCATTATAACAGAAGATTTTGAAAAAGTTCTTGACTCTCTTGTGAATGAAAATTTAATCGAACGATATGAAATTACAGAAGGCTTTGAAGAGCAGCGTAACTGGAATGAATACTGGGAAAGTAAAAGGAATATTATAAAGGTATCAAAAACACTGGTGATCAGACCATCCTTCAGGGAATATCATCCGAGAGAGGGGGAAGTCGTTATTACTCTCGATCCGAAAATGTCATTCGGGACCGGGGAACATGAAACCACCCGATTGTGTCTTCAATTAATTGAAGAAATAAAACCGGTAAATTCCAAAGTACTTGATGTAGGTTCGGGAACATCTTTACTTGCAATATATGCGGCAAAACTGGGTGCTGCAGATGTAATTGCCGTTGATAATGACGAATGGTGCCTTGAAAACGGGCTTGAAAATATAAAAGCGAACAAAGTAGAGAATATAGTAAAACCCTTACTCGGAGAAATTGACAGTATTAATGAGTATGACTTCGATGTAATAATAGCCAACATTAATAAAAATGTATTAAATGAAATAGCGGAAGCTGTTTCCAAAAGAATAAAAAAAACCGGAAAGCTGATTCTCTCCGGCTTTTACAAATCTGATACTGAAGAAATTACCAGAATATATGAATATTTCTCATTCTCTAAAAATAAAGAACTCTTTTTAAGTGACTGGGCATCAATTATACTGCAAAAAAACTAACTGCTTATTTTTTCAAGCAATCTTACTAGTTCCCTTTTTTCATCTTCAGTAAGATCTTTCATAGAATCACTTAATCCCGAAATGTATTCAGGAAAAAGCTTATCAATTTTCTCTTTACCCTTTTCAGTAAGCTCTGCATTTATTATCCTGCGGTCCTTTTTAGAAGGCACTCGTTTAACAAGTTCTTCCTTTTCCAGATTATCCACAACGCAGGTAATATTTGCACCGGTTACTAATAGTTCTTCGCTAATCCTTTTCAGTGGAATAGGACCTGTTTTCATCAGAACTTCCAGCACATGAAACTGTGGAGCGGTTAAATTATGGGTATACATCTGTCTGGAGTGAGCTTTTTTTACAGAATCGAAAGCGTGATTAAGTTTATCCCAGACTTCTAGTACAGTGTTATTGGTTTTTTCCATCTTACCCTCACCTAAAAGTTAGAGTTATAATTCAATTAGTTATTGTATTTGTGCAGCAGCCCTCCCAGTTGACCGCCACCTTAGGATAAGATATTTTTATTCCCGCTTACGAAGTAAATATAAATAAAATCATTTTAAATAGAAAAAAATAATAACACTATATAGTACATGAGTTAATACTAAATAATCTGTTTTTATTTAATTTTCGTACTTTTATTATTCAATTATAAACTAGGGTGACTTACATCACAATAATTATTAAACATATTAAATAATTCGATTTAAATACTAATTCCAAATCAACAGAGGTTATTCATTTTTGATGAAAGAAAAACTATATTACAGAGTTGTGATAAAAGATATAAAGATGCAAATAGAAATAGAACTTTAAATCACCAAAAGACGATTGATAAATAAAAATGGTTTTGGATTGCGAATAAATACTGAAGATATCAAACAACTATTTAAAGAAGCCAATGCAACTGACAACAGTAAGATTATTAGTTTTGCCAGTGGTACAGATGAAATACATTATTCCAGTTTACTGCAAAACCTTGACAGTTTTTCAGTAAAATACTTTTACACCTCTACACCTGAAGCAGGCTTAAAATTTTTAGGAATAGAATCTATTCTGGATATAAATGAAACCGGTGAAAGGCGTGTACAAAATACTTCTGAAAAAATATCCTCATTAAATATTAAACACTATAATAATTTCGATAAATTCGGTCTGCAGTCTATGCCTTTATTTTTAGGGGGCATGAAGTTTTCTCCTAATGAATCAGATGATCTCTGGAACGAATACAGTGATTCTGAATGGTTTATTCCGCGGATACTTTTTATTACCATTGCGACAAATTCATACATTATACTTAATTTCAGCAACGAAACCTTTTCAGAGCAGGATGTAAATAATTCAATAAACCTGGTGGAGAAACTAATATCTTCATCAGCATCTCAGAAAACAAATTTGAATTGCAGCATATTATCCAGCAATTATGACGATACTCTAGAAAGAATGCTTTGGATGCAGCAGGTAACCAAAGCACTTGATCAAATAAATAAAGGCAAATTTCACAAAATTGTGTTATCCAGACAGGTACATCTGCAGTTAAGCTGCAAACCTCATTTCAGCGCTTTATTCGAAAAACTTGAAAACGATTTCCCAAGATGTTACATATTTGCATTCAGGAAAAATGATTCCACTTTTTTCGGAGCATCACCGGAAAAATTGGCAAAAATTTCCTCCGGCTGGGTTGAAGCAGATGCGTTAGCCGGTTCAATAAGAAGAGGAGAAACACCTGAAGAAGACGAAAGCTTAGCTAACGAGTTGTTAAACAGTCAGAAAAATCTAAATGAGCAAAGAGCGGTTGTTGAATTTATTAAAAGCTCTTTCGAAGAGTTTGCAGAAGAAATAAATTTCAGCGAAAAACCTGTAATCAGAAAGCTGCCAAATATTCAGCACTTATGGACACCGATAAGAGCTAAGCTTAAAGGGAACAAATCCGTTTTATCTCTGCTGAAAGATATTCATCCCACACCGGCAATTTGCGGTGTGCCATGGACAAATGCCCTTGTTTCTATAAAGGAAATGGAGAAACACTCGAGAGGTTTATTTGCAGGGATGGTCGGCTGGTTTAATTTAGAGAACGAGGGAGAGTTTGTAGTTGCTATAAGATCCGCTCTTGCAAAAGAAAATAATATCTATGCTTTAGCCGGCTGTGGTATCGTTGAAGGTTCAGATCCTGAAAATGAGTATAGAGAGGCTGAGCTTAAACTGAAACCTATCCTGTCGCTCTTCAGCCATGAAGAAATTTATCAATCATAATTTTTTACTTGCCGACTACGTAGTAAGGAGTCTGCTTAAAATCGGCGTGAGGGATGTTGTTATATCACCAGGTTCCAGGAGCACTCCGCTCGTTCAGGCAGCATCGCAGCATAAAAAACTTAAAAAGCATGTAGTAATTGATGAGCGATCAAATGCCTATTTCGCGCTGGGACTGGCAAAATCAGGAGGAAAACCCGTTGCTGTTGTAACGACCTCGGGGACTGCAGTTGCAGAGCTTTACCCTGCTGTAATTGAAGCCTACTACCAAAGGATTCCTTTAATTATCTGCAGCGCCGATCGCCCCGAGCACTTGATTAATAAAGGAGCAAATCAAACAATAGACCAGAGGAATATATTCGCCAACCACATCAAATGTTTTGTCGATTCTGGTGTCTGCAGACCGCATATTAATTATTTCAAAAATCTAAACAAGAAACTTCAAATTGCTTTTGATAAACTTATACATGAAGATCGGGGACCGGTTCAGTTAAATCTAAGGTTTGAAAAACCGCTGGAAAAATCCTCTTCTACTTTAACCCTATCGGGTCAGCGAATTATACAAATTTATAATATGCTGCCCAAAGCAGAGCGAAAGAAAAAAATTTTCGTCCATAACAATCAAAAATTTCTTGAAACTATATCACGCGCAGAAAGAAAATTGATTATGATAGGTCCGGCACTGCCATTAAGTGTCGATAAATACACAATCCTGAAAATCGCAAAAGAATTGAATGCTCTTATAATATATGACGGATTATCGGGATTAAGATATGGATCCGAGATAAGTAATTTTATACTTCATAATGCAACGGCATTCGCCCGTAACCGAAGCTTTTTAGATAAGTTTGATGCTGACTTAATATTACAATTTAACGACGCCCCTACTTCAAACATTCTGCAGTATTTCTTCAAGAATTCCAGAGCATATAAAGTATTGATAAACGAGTCGGGTGATGTTAAAGACCCTTCCGGAAGTTATAATAAAATGCTGAGAATGAGCAGTAAAGAATTCCTCTCTTTATTAACAAGCGGAAGAAATAAAACCTATAATAATTACGACCCGAAATGGTATAATGATTTAATAACATTAAATAAAAGTTCACAGCAGTTAAAAGAAAAGTATATATACAGAAAAAAGTATCCATCGGAGCCCAGAATCGTAAAGGAGTTAACAGACACAGTACCGAGCGGATCAAAAATTATGATTTCGAACAGCCTGCCGCCGAGGGATTTTGATTATTTCGGTGATTGCTCGGAAAAGCAAATCCGCATATTTCATAACAGAGGAACCAGCGGAATAGACGGTATTATCTCAACGGCAGCCGGAGTTATAAATTATGACGGCGACAAAGGATTTTTAGTAATCGGCGACATTGCATTTGCTCACGATTTAAATGGTTTATGGCTGCTAAGCAGATATAAAATTCCGCTGAAAATAATTTTAATCAACAATGGGGGCGGTTCTATTTTTGAAATGCTGCCTGTTTTCAGAGAAAAACTTGACTTTGGAAAGTATTTCAAAGTACCTTCAGGCATTAACTACAGAGCAATTACCAGATCATTTAATGGATATTATAAAAAAATTAATAGTTGGTCCGAATTCAGAAATGAACTCAGTAAGAGGCACTCTACATTCTCCGTTCTCGAAATAAAAAGTAATAGTCTCGAGTCACATAACACAAGACTTTACTACTGGGAAAAAGTTATATCCGCTACGGAGAGATTTATTAATGAAGATACCTATTGATAATATTCATATTTATTGTTCCTTTCACCCGGAGAATTTAGACAACCTAAAAATTCCAGTGTTGTTTCTTCACGGCTTTACGGGCAGTGGTAACGACTGGAATGAAATTATCCGAATGTCAGGCAGCAATTTTTATCCTGTTGCTATAGACTTAATTGGTCATGGCAAATCTTCGGCGCCTGCTGATCTTAAATATTATTCCGCTGATTCAATATCAGACCAGATTAAAAAAGTATTCGATCATTTGGGTTTTTCAAAAGCAGTGCTTTGCGGCTACTCTCTGGGCGGCAGAGCTTCTTTAAGTTTTTATAATAAATATCCCGCCTGCGTTTCAGGACTTGTTCTGGAAAGCAGTACAGCAGGGATCCCCGACTCAGCCGACAGAAAACAAAGAATGGAAAGTGACCGGAATTTATCAGCACTGATTTCCGAAGTAGGTTTAGAACAGTTTTTCGACCAGTGGTATGATCAGCAGTTATTTGCCTCATTGAAATTCAAGCTTTCAGAAAAATTCAGCGAATTTAAAAAGACCAGAACAGAGTACAATAATATTACCGGACTTGTAAATATTCTAAAAGGATTCGGAACAGGATCAATGCCGGATTATTGGAGTATTCTAAAGAATATTGATATACCCGTACTTCTTATTTGCGGAGAGCTGGATAAAAAATACTGCTCGATAAATGAAGAAATGCACCGCCTGGTAAAAAATTCATCACTGAAAATTATTAAAAATTCCGGACACAACACTCACCTCGAAAATCCTTCGGAATTTGTATCTTTAATTAATAATTTTTTACGAAATTATTTCACGTAGTACATTGTTTTAAATTTTAAAGAGGATTTTGATATGTCTCACAAATGGCTCAAGGTTAAAGATTACAAAGATATCATTTATGAAAAAATGGATGGTATTGCCCGGATAACAATTAACAGACCTGAAGTAAGAAACGCTTTCCGCCCAGAAACGGTACTTGAAATGCACGATGCATTTAACGATGCACGCGAAGATGCTGAAGTAGGAGTTGTTCTGCTAACAGGAGCGGGTCCATCAAGAGATGGTAAATATGCGTTTTGTTCTGGTGGAGATCAGAAGATAAGAGGTGATCAAGGTTACGTTGGGGCGGATGGCGTGCCGCGGCTTAATATTCTTGATGTGCAGAAACAGATCAGAAGCATCCCCAAACCCGTTATTGCGCTTGTTGCCGGTTATGCCATAGGAGGCGGACATGTACTTCATGTTATGTGCGATTTAACTATCGCAGCCGATAATGCGGTTTTTGGTCAGACTGGTCCTAAAGTGGGCAGCTTTGACGGTGGTTTTGGCGCCAGCTTCCTGGCAAGGAGTGTCGGACAAAAACGTGCACGTGAAATCTGGTATCTTTGCAGGCAGTATAATGCCAAAGAAGCTTACGAAATGGGTTTGATTAATAAAATTGTGCCCGTAGATCAATTGCAGGAAGAGGGAATTAATTGGGCTAAGGAAATTCTTGAAAAAAGTCCACTTGCTATCAGACTGCTTAAATCTGCGTTCAATGCGGAACTGGATGGACAAAGCGGTATACAGGAATTAGCCGGTAACGCTACCCTGCTTTATTATATGTCCGACGAAGCTCAGGAAGGTAAAAATGCTTATGTACAAAAGAGGAAACCGGATTTCTCAAAATTTCCAAGAGTCCCATAAAACAAAAGTGTTTTATAAATGACAAAGTTAAACAGCTGGATATTAGCAAGCCGACCTAAAACTTTATTGGCTGCGTTCGTTCCGGTATTAATCGGAAGTGCAATGGCTTATAACGACAGCAGCTTTAAGCCTATCGCTGCTTTAATAGCATTACTCTGCTCAGTGTTGATTCAAATAGGGACAAATTTTGTAAATGATCTTTATGACTTCCTCGCAGGTACAGATAAAAAGGACAGGCTTGGACCGGCACGCGTTCTGGCATCAGGTTTAATCTCAGTTACTGAAATGAAGATCGGAATAGCAATGGTTTTTTTAGTCTCTTTTATACTCGGCATGTACCTGGTCTTTGTTAGCAGTTGGATTACTTTTTTCGTGGGAATTATTTCCATAATGGCAGGCTTTGCTTACACAGCGGGTCCGTTCCCTTTGGCATATAAAGGACTTGGTGATATATTCGTTTTTATTTTTTTCGGATTTGTTGGTACAATCGGCACATACTACGTGCAGACAAAGATAGTAACTGAATTCGTTTTTTGGGCGTCAGTACCTGTAGGAGCTTTAATAACTAATATTCTTGTCATAAATAATTACCGTGATATTGACGAAGACAAGCTGGCAGGTAAAAATACGCTTGCCGTTAGGTTCGGCAAAACTTTCACGCGAGTGCAGTATACTGGTTTTATAATCATTTCATATTTAGTCCCGATAATTGCATTTGTTACTTATAAAAATAACTGGCTGATCTTTCTCCCTTATTTAACAATTCCGGTTGCTTATAAACTTGTTAGAATGATATACAGTTTCGAAGGAAGTGAACTAAACAAAACACTGGAATTAACGGCAAAATTCTCAGCAGTATATGGTTTGCTATTTGCCGTTGGAATTCTTGTATGATAATTCGTCAATTAAAATATCAGATCTGTTCTTCAGAGTTTAATAGACCGGTAATAACGCAAAAACTTATTACAAACCACAAAAGCTGCATTTTCGTAAAAATTGAAACCCAGGAGGGAAAGAATTCTATAGGAGAATGCTCACCGCTTCCCAATTTCAGTATTGATACTATTCCACAAGCTGAGAATGAGATAAAAGCATTACAAGAAAAGATCGGTTCCGGATTAATAGTTGATATGGAGGCTTATCTTAAAGGTATTACTCATATACCATCGCTGCGGTTTTCATTGGAACAGGCAATTCATAAACCAGATACGGATAATTCAATGCGAATACCTGTAAACGAAATGATAGGCATTTCTTCAGTAAACAAAACACTAGAAAGAATAAATAGTGCTGTTGACAAGGGAATTCTAACCATCAAGTTGAAGTTAGATGCAAATAGTTTTTTAAACGAAATTGAACGGATAAAAGTAATAAGAAACGATTTCCCACAAATCAACATAAGGTTAGATCTCAATGGATTATGGAGTTTTCGGCAGGCACAAAAATATATACCGCTACTCTCGGAATTCGGGATCGAATATGTTGAACAACCTGTTGCAGACATTGATGACCTGATTGAATTATCGAAGCTTAGTAATATTCAGATTGCCGCTGATGAATCTGTGAAAACATATGATGATGCCGTTAAATTTCTGGATGATAGCGAAATAAAGCATTTAGTCATTAAACCTATGACAATCGGATTTCGTGAATCATTAAAAATAATCGAACATGCAAACGAAATTAAAAAGTTTGTAATCGTTTCTTCGTTGTTTGAGACTAATATCGGAAGAAATGCACTTTTATACTTAGCATCGAAAACAAAACATAATCTAGCCCACGGTTTAGCCGTTTATTCCAAAATCGGAAATGCTTTAATTGATAACTTGTTTGAAATCCGCGGAGGATTTATAGAGCACAATTACACTAAAAACATTAACGATATATTAACTGAAATTAATTTTGGGGAATAAATTTATCCATATGTATAACCTGCTGGAAATACCTGATAGTTCAGATATATTTATCGAAACCGAAAAACATAAATTTAGCTACCGCGACTTTTCCGCAATGGTTAATTCTTCTGCAGTCGAGTTGAAAAATTATGGTATAATTTACGACGAGATAGTTCCTGTTCTTATTAGTCATAACTATAAATTTGTAACAGCCGTTTTTTCTCTTTGGTATACAGGCGCTATTCCTGTCCCCGTTAGTATTAAATCTACACATTTCGAATTGAATGAAATTATAAACTCGCTGAATGCCAGGCATTTGATTACGGATCAGGATAGTCTGATGCTGGAAAATATTCATATTATAAGAATTACTGAAGTACCCGGGACTCCATCGGATTTTTCAGAAAAAGTGGAGTTCAATGAAGACAATGATGCATTGATTTTATATTCTTCAGGAACAACAGGAAAGAGCAAACCTCTGCTTCTTAATTACAAAAGTTTTATTGAGAGCTACAATGCAATAAGTAAGTATGACCTTTACTCCAATGACGACCGTTTCCTGGCAAGTCTGCCTTTCAATCATATAGGCGGATTTTCAATTATTATAAGAGCATTTCTTTCAAAGGCAACTTTATTAATTCCCGATTCCACAGACTATGTTTCAGTCGGCATATTTATGCAGAATTATAATCCAAGCATTATGTCAGTAGTTCCGACAAGTTTGAAACGAATGCTTGATGCAAACATTACTCCTGGCAAAAATTTAAGATCTATATATGTTGGCGGCGCAGCTTCCGATAATAAACTGATCAGCAAAGCTGTTGAAAAGGAATTCCCAGTGGTTAAAGTATATGGTTCAACCGAAACATGCGCTATGGTGTGTGCATTCAGACCCGCCGAAGAAAAGCAAAATGTTAGTGCTTCGGGATATGCGCTTGGTGATAATAAGATATATATTCGGGGTGAGGATGGAAAGTACCTTGCTAATAATCAACCAGGCGAGGTTGTCGTCAGGTCCAAGTCCTTGTTTAAAGAATATTATAACGACCGTGCTGCAACAGTTAATGCAAAGAAGGATGATTGCTATTTTTCAGATGATTTAGGATTTATCGATGAAAACGGATTATTAACGGTAGTCGGCAGGGTTGACGATGTTATTATTTCAGGTGGTGAGAAAATATTTCCGGGTGAGATTGAAAATGAGCTGATGAAGTTTGAAGAGGTGATGGATTGTTGTGTTATCGGCATCCCGGATGATGTCTGGGGTCAAAAAGTAACAGCATATGTTGTGGTCAATGATACCGACTCTGTGTCGGATCAAAAAATAAAAAGTGCTCTTAAAACAAAATTAACCGGTTATAAAATACCCAAGATCATATATATAGTGGATTCTCTTCCTTACAATTCATTCGGGAAAATCGACAGGAAAAAACTGAATGATTTTACTCCCTGATGTGTTCAGATAAATAAAATTTAACATCTTCTGGCAATTGAGTTTTTCTATTATTCTCTTTTTCAATGCATACATGAACTGTCTTTAATAAAACCGTTTCTGTATTTTCACTCTTAATTACTCTGTAAATTATCGAGTATGAACTATCTCTGATTTCTCCAACCTCTAATTGAATTCTAACTTCGTCATGCAGTTTCAGCGGTTGAAAGTATTTTGCTTCCGCACTAACAACCGGGAAAATAACCTCTTCATCCGAAAATAAATTCCATCCGAGATCCGCTTCTACAATAAATTCTTCATATGCATCGTGTGCCATCTTAAAAACATTAGCAAAAAATACCACTCCTGCCGGATCGCATTCGGAAAATTTAATTTTACTTTTGTAAATAAACACATCCCCTCCGCAATTTAATTCTTCTATAAAATAATTCTTTTTACACTATAATTTTACCTCAAAATATTTAGTTTCGCTATGAACAATATTTGTAAATATGAAATTTCCAGCTCAGATAATAATTATTTGTTTATCAATTACCTTGACTCTTACTGCTCAGCAGAAGGAAATCCGACACGAATATTATAAAAGCGGTGCTTTGAAGAGCAAGGGTGAGTTTTTTGATGGACTTCGCCAGGGTGTGTACCTTGAGTATTATGAAAGCGGACAGTTGTGGAAAGAATGGAATTTTGAAAAGGGAAAGGAAACAGATATATCAAAATGGTATTTTGAGGATGGAACTCTGAGTATGGAGTGGCATTACAGGGACGGTCTGCTTCAGGGCGAATCGAAGTGGTATTATGAAACGGGAGAGTTATGGGCAGAGCCTTATTATCAAAACGGCAAACAGAACGGTTTCACAAAAACCTATTATAAATCCGGTGCATTGCAGGGAATCTGGAGTTATACTGATGGGGAATTAAACGGTTTATCTAAAATATTTTTTGAGAACGGCGGTCTGGAGGTTGAAAGGAATTACGTGAACGGAAAGCTGAACGGAATAGCAAAGGTATATTACGATTTCGGAGAGCTCGCACTTGAAGCAAATTATAAAGATGACAAACTCGATGGGATTTCATATTTGTATTATCCTGACGGGACAATAAAAGTTATTGACACCTATGATAAGGGACAAATTATTAAACGGGTTAAGTACGATTACGGCAGTAAAGTTGAAAAAATAGAACGCCGATTTAAAGAATATTATCCACAGGGTACGCTAAAGTCTGTTCTTAATTTCTGGGAAAGCAGTAAGGACGGGGAAAACAGAGAGTATTATGAAA
This sequence comes from Melioribacteraceae bacterium, assembly GCA_016927595.1. Lineage (GTDB taxonomy): Bacteria > Bacteroidota > Ignavibacteria > Ignavibacteriales > Melioribacteraceae > PGYT01. The sequence continues at coordinate 201,029 of JAFGMI010000018.1, forward strand.
ACGGATTTTTGCGGTCACAGGAATTTTTTGTAGCGGGAATACTGGACAGCACCTGCAAATATTATTACGACAACGGGGTTGTCAGTGAAATTGTAAATTACAGCATGGGCATTAAAAACGGATTATATCAAAAATTCAACAGGGGGGGTATCCTTATTGCCGAAGAATATTACTCGGGAAATCTGCTAGACGGGATATCCAAAAAATTCTACGATTCGGGGGAACTCCGGATTGAGCAGATATATAACGGTGGATCCCTGCACGGCACGTCGAAATATTTTTATCAGAACGGTAATATTAAATCGAAAGAGATTTATATTAGCGGGAAAAAAGAAGGGACAGCTACGTGGTATTATGAAAATGGTGAGGTTTCGGATTATTTTGTATTTGAGGATAATTTACTTCACGGAATCATTTATTCTTATTATGCCGATGGTATGCTGAGAAGAGAAGCTCAGTACAAAGAAGGCATCCTTGTTGCAGAAACACTTTATGATAATAACGGAATGAAACTCTCCGCAATAAACTATTGATCTTCCAGGTACGATTCTAAAGTTTTATATATTTTTTCCACCATCATTTTCTCTCCGGTCCATAACTCATAGGACCTGGCTCCCTGCTCTACAAACATTTTAAGACCGTTTATTGTTTTAGCCCCCTGCCTTTCGGCGATTCGTAAAAATTTGGTCTTAACCGGATTATAAACAATATCAAATACAATCTGGTTGTCAGTAAAAGATTTTTCTATGGTTGTTGCAGAGTCGTCTATGTCAGGGAACATTCCGATGTTCGATGTATTTATGATCAACTTGGATTTATTGAACAGACTCACCAAATCGGGCGGTACCAGTTCGTAAATCTTAATTTTTTCGTAAAGCATCTTTGCCGTAAAATAATCTTTCAATGACTCTGCTTTCTGAACAGTTCTGTTAACGATATTTATTCTATTCACTTTGAAATATCTTATCAAAGCATAAATCACACTTCTTGCAGCGCCGCCTGCTCCGATAACAATTACATCGAGATCAGTAATTTCTTCCCTGTATTCATTCAACGATGCCGTTATTCCGTAAACATCTGTGTTGTACCCATGCAGTAATCCGTTTTCATTTACTACGGTATTAACAGCACCAATAACGCTTGCTTCCTCGGATATATCGGATAAATATTCCGTTATTTTTTCTTTAAGAGGAAGAGTTACATTAAACCCCTTTATTCCGAGTGCTGTCATACCTTTAATGGCATCTTTCAGGCTCGATAAGGGGACATCAAATGGCAGGTAGATGTAATCGAGATTTGCGAACTCAAACGCCAGGTTGTGCATTAAAGGCGAAAAAGAATGTTTGATCGGATGACCGATTACACCAATTATTTTTGTGTTGTGATTAAACTTGTCGTTAAGTTGCATTTGATTTTTAATCCTTGAATGAATTACTCATCTTCGATGAGTTTGAAAATAATTTTGGACGTCTTGGACTCCGGATATTCCTTGGCAAACTTACTTCTAAAGTTAGGATCCAGAGCAAATGCCGATTTTAAGTACTCTGCAGCTTCACCAGGTTGGCTTAAAAGCAGCTTTAATTTAGCTTTCCCGTAGTATGCATTTGCATTTTCCGGTTTCAGTTCAATGCACTTATTAAAAGCATCAATTCCTTTATTCCACTCACCGGTCTCAATATATACTTCGGCAAGTTTAAACCATAAATCATGATCAGAAGGATCTATTTTTATTGCTTTCTCGTAGTAAGCAACGGAAGTCTTAAAGTCCCCTTTCATGAAATGTACGGATGCAATTCCATGCAGAGAATCGACTGAAGAATTATTTGCTGCCAATGCAAAACCAAAATCAGCGAGCGCCTTATCCAGGTTTTCTTTCTGCAGATAACAGAATCCTCTTGCAGTAAATGCCTCAAAATAATTTTTGTCTAGTTTTATTGCTTTGGTATAGCTCCTGATAGCATAATCAATCTGGTTTAAGTCTTCATATGTTTGCCCAAGTGTGTACCATATAGCTTCATCATCCGGATCAAGATTCGATGCCTCTTTAATAGCTTTCAGCGCATCTTTCAACCTGCCCAGGTTAGCATATGCAACTCCTAGGTTAAACCAAGCGCTCGAAAAATCCTCTTTAACAGCCAGAGATAACTCAAACACATTTGCAGCCTGTTCAAAACGACCACTGCGTATAAGCACTATGCCTTTATTATATAATGCTGTTGAACTATAGGGTTCGAATTCAAGAAACTTATCATATGCCGCAAGTGCTTTATCAAAATCATCTACATTTTCATAACAATAGCCGAGTTCATACCATGCATCGCTGTATCCGGGATCCGACTCAATGCTTTTTTCCAGATAATTAATCGCTATCGTAAACATATCCCTTTTTTCAAACAGCATGCCCAGGTTGAATAAAACCTCCTCGTTTTCAGGCTCAATCGAAAGAGCTTTTTCCAGCGTTTCACAGGCTTTATCGAAAAATCCGAGGTTGTCTTCAGATATTGCTTTGTTAAGTAAAGTTTCTACATCAGCGGGATTTAAAGTAAGCGACTTTTCAAAACTTTCAAGCGCTTCTTCAAATTCGAATTTATTGTTGTGAAATACACCCTTGCACTGCCATAATTCAGCGCTGTAGGGCACTGCCTCAAGAACTGCTTCTGTTATGTATAGTCCTTCGGCAATATAATCGATATCAATACAGAGTTGAACCGTCTCTTCAAGAAAATCAATATTCTGATAAACCGTACCCTGATCAAGTATTGCCTGGGATAAAACAACACGTTCTATTAATTCTTCTTCAGACGGATCGTATGAATCATCATCAGAATAGTTTTCAAAAAATTCCATTTACTACCTGTATAATTTGAACAAAATCTATTACTATAGGTTGTTAAAATCAAGTTGATTTTAAGAAGAGAATATATTTTGAATAGTAAAATTAATTTGACTAATTATTAAATTATGTTTATAAAAAGTTGAAGCCGTCAGAGAAAGACAGTGTATGAGTAATTAATTCCTCCCCGTACCTTTTATTATATTCTTTTCTTATAGTGTCCGAGAATTTCTGCACTTCAGAAGCTTTCACAATATTGAACACTCCTTCAATAGGTGAACAACTTATCATTTTAGATGCAATAACTGATTTGAAATCAGCGGCAATGTTCAAGATGTAATCGAGCTTTTCAGATCCTATCTCATAATCATTTCTTAAACTAATGTGCGATTCTTTTACTATTCTTCTGAAACCGTCCGGTTCCTTTTTACGCAACATCTCGATCGCCTGCTCAACTCTAATTCTTTCATTAACATTGTAGAATACCCTGTTGTATACTTTTCTGGGGATCATGTGATAATGGCGTTTTAAAAAATCCGGATTAACATCTCTTAGGTTTTTTATACCCCATATGTATAATCTTAATCCGTCGACTCCCACTTTGCATTCCGATATTCTCTCGTTACAAACTTCAGAAATTTTATCAATAACTTTTCCTGTATCACAAATAACAATGTTATAATCGTCTGTGCCGATTTTTATCAGTTTAACAGAGTTATCTCTCAAATCATTTAATATAAAAGAACCTGATTTTGCTTTCAGTATTGTCTGATGATGTGTTTTGTTGCATATGGGACCTATAAAGCTTATCTCTGCTTCCCTCGATATATCTATTATTTCATCATCTGCCAGCTTAAGGCGCATTAATTTATTAAAAGCCGATATAAAAGCTATCTGATGGGCGCTAATCCTTCCTAGACCCAATACCGAAGGAATGTTCGAATTTATTCTGCAGTCAAACCCGCAGTTCAATAATTTTCTCTCTTTTAGCAATCGTAACAGCGGACCGAAAGAAATATCACCGCATTTTATATCAATCTCGCTCACGCTCTCAATGGAAGTTTTATATTCGAATTCGCAGTCGCCGAAAACAAAATTAATCTCCTGATCCTGTCTCTTAATGATTTCCGCCTCTGCAAATCTGTCAACCGCACATGATAAAATAATTCCATCGTTGTAGTGCGTGTGATCTCCAAGAATAATTATACTTGCCGGTACCCTGACTGAAGCGGAATTTTTATTACTTCCGTTAATATTTCTTTCACCGGATTTTTCAGTACTTGTAAAATTTGCACACATAATCAAATAAGATTTTAGAGATTCTTTTATCTTATTAAGGAAGACAATAATCCCCAAATAAGCATTAATTAGTAAAGAAATTTTATTGTTGAAAAATAGCTAATTCCTTTTTCAGAAACCCAATTAATTACGTAAATTTGAGTTTATTCAACTTAAATAAGATATTAAATAGCCTAACTAACGTGCAAAAATTTTTGTCGGTTGTAGATTTAATTATAAATAAATCGGGTAAACTTGCCGCCGCATTATCTACTGTTTTAGTCCTTCTTGTGTGCTATGATGTTACAGCCAGGTATATTCTGAAATCATCAGACGTTTGGATTCAGGAACTTGAATGGCATATTTTCGCATTTATTTTCCTCGTCGGAGCAGCTTATACATTGAAGGATGATAGTCATGTCCGTGTTGATCTTTTATACACAAAATTTCCGGTTAAATACAAGAACTTGGTAAACATTGCAGGGATACTTTTTTTTCTTATACCGTTTGCTGTTGTTATAATATATGCCTCAAGAAATTTTGTTTACAGCTCTTTCACAATTGGTGAATCATCGCCCGACCCGGGTGGTCTTCCCGCCAGGTTTATTGTAAAATCGATCATTCCTATTTCTTTTTTCCTATTACTGCTTCAGGGATTTGCTCTATTAATCAAAACATTTATGATTTCAAGAAAGCTGCCGGATAAAGAATAATATGGACGCGACCCCAATAATATTTTTCGTTGTCGTACTTCTGCTTCTCCTCGCCGGATTCCCTGTAAGTTTTACTCTTGGAGGCGCTTCAGTTTTATTCGGATTGTTTACTTTCGGCATCGACTTTTTTAATCTGCTGCCTCTGAGAATCTGGGGTATAATGGACAACTATATTTTAATGGCGGTACCGCTGTTTATATATATGGGAGTAATGTTCGAGAAATCCGGACTCGCAGAAGAACTTTTAGAAACAATGGCATTACTTTTCGGAAAACTAAGAGGCGGTTTAGCTATTTCGGTTCTTATTGTAGGCGCCATGCTTGCAGCCGCAACCGGCATTGTAGGTGCAACGGTAGTTACTATGGGTGTTTTAACTCTTCCTACAATGTTAAAAAAAGGTTACAAGGTTGAAGTAGCAACCGGAATAATTTCCGCATCCGGTACGCTGGGTCAAATAATCCCGCCAAGTATCGTGCTCGTACTGCTGGGAAGTGTCTTAAATATTTCTGTCGGCGACCTATTTATTGCAGCGGTAATACCTGGATTAATACTTGTCGGATTGTATTTGCTGTGGATAATATACATAGCTATCTTCAAACCTGCGCAGGCACCATCAATGCCCGAGGAAGACCTGCAGCAATTCAAGGGCAAATTAAAATATAAAAGAATTTTAACCGCCTTTATAGTTCCGTTTTTATTGATAACTGCCGTGCTCGGTTCAATATTTGCTGGTGTTGCCTCACCTACGGAAGCTGCCGCTATCGGGGCTCTGGGTGCGACTTTACTCACAATTATAAAGGGAAAGTTCAACAAGACGATTCTGCACGATGTAAGTATGAGTACAATGAAACTTACCAGTATGGCATTTATGATACTTGTAGGTGCATCTGCATTCGGATTGGTTTTCAGAGGTATGGGCGGCGATATTTACCTTACAAATTTAATCACCGGCGGGGGGATAGAACCAAACCATTTTTTAGCGATAATTATGATCATTATCTTCATAGCCGGTTTCTTTATCGACTTTATTGAGATCACATTTATAATCGTACCTGTAGTTGCACCAATTTTTCTTCACTTGAACATTGACCTGACCTGGATTGGTGTCCTGATAGCAATGAATCTTCAAACATCTTTTTTAACGCCCCCCTTCGGATTCGCACTCTTTTTCCTTAAAGGAGTTGCTCCTGATGGGGTTACAACACAACATATTTACAAAGGGATTATACCTTACGTAGTTATACAACTGATCGGTTTAATGATAGTAATACTTTTTCCGGAAACAGCTATGTGGCTTCCCCGCGTAATCGGTAATTAAGAGAAGTTCTTATCAGCTATGTCTGTCCAGACGGCGATATCTTTTCTGAATTTTCCGTAAGAGTCCAATACCTTCTTACTAAAAGGATCTGCATCAGCTAATTCCTGCAGTGCTTCATCCGCGTATTTTTTGAAACTTCCTATTACATCATCGGGAAACTGTTTTATTTCAACTTTTGATTTGTTTTTAATTCTTGCAAGATACTCGGCATTTTTAGTATCAAACTCTGCAAGCATGGAAATGTTTAGTGATCCGGCTGCGTGTTTTACTATTTCTTTCAGTTCATTAGGAAGTTCTTCGAAAGCCGTTTTGTTAACAAGTAATTCCAGCACACCGGTAGGTTCGGCAAAACTCGGGTAGTAGTAATATTTGGCGATCTTATGAAAACCCATTAGGAAATCATGATACGGACCTATCCATTCGGTAGCATCAATTACACCTCTTTCGAGATTAGTATATATCTCACTGCCTGGGGAAAGGACAGCCGAAGCCCCCGCTTTTGAAATAATCTTACCTCCTATACCGGGTATTCTCATTTTTAGTCCCTTCAAATCAGTTACGGAACTTATTTCCTTGTTAAACCAGCCTCCCATTTGACCGCTGGTATTACCAGCCGGAATAATCGTTATGTTAAAATTTGAGTATAACTCGTTCCATAATTCAAGTCCGCCCCCAAAATAAAGCCATGCATAAGTCTTTTGTGAATTCATACCGAAGGGGATACTCGTAAAAAGCTGTGATGACGGCGCTTTACCTGCCCAGTAATAACTGGCAGAATGACCGAGCTGCGCAACTCCCTGACTAACGGCATCAAAGGTTTCCAGCGGTGGTACCAGCTCTCCGCCACCAAATACGTGTATTTTTATTCTTCCGTTCGACATTGTTTCAATATTCTTAGCAAGCCTATCCGCACCTTCTCCAAGAATTGGAAAATGAGGCAGCCATGTCGTAACCATTCGCCATTCAAATGTTTTACCCGTATTCACAGCCGGAATGGTTTTATCGGAATTCTCTTTACCACAAGCTGCCACGAGCATGGAAGTGCCTCCCAAAGCAACCGCGGCTTTTTTAATAAAATCCTTACGCTTTATCTGATACATTAATACTCCCGCAAAAATTAATTTAGAAAAATGTCAGCAACTTTCTTACCGTATTCAAGTGCTTCGTAGTCACGTATATTCATTAATACGACAATGCCCAGATCAAGTTCTGGAAATCTCATGTAAACATTACTGAATCCGCATGTACTGCCGGTGTGGTAATCCAATCTGTAACCCCTGTATTCAATTAATCTCCAGCCGAAGCCGTATTCAAAATTCTCGCCGTTATTCAGTTTGCCTTTTGTCCAGCTTGCATCAAGAACTTTCTGCGGCAAAACGGAAGCCTTGTATAATGACTGGTCCCATTTAAACATATCATTTAAAGACGAATAAATTCCGCCGTCACCAAGTACAGCACTTGTTAAACTCTGATCTGAGATTTCAAATCCATCGTCAGTTTTTTTATAACCCAATGCTCTATCCGGGACATCATTTATACCGTTAACATATGCCACGCTGTTTTGCATATCTGCTGGGATAAATACTCTTTCCTTAAGAAACTCAGGAAACGATTTACCGCTTATCTTTTCAACAATCTGTGCAAGTACTGCATAACCTGAATTGCTGTAACGGTGTTCGTAGCCGGGTTTGAAATAAGTAGAGTCCTGTTCAATCAATATTTCAACAACATCGTGATCGAGCAACTGGATTGAAGCTGTGTCCGGGATAAAATCTTCATAATCCTGAAGCCCCGATGTATGCTGGAGAAGATGTTTGATTGTTATGTCATTTGCATAATCAGGGAACTCCGGCAGAATATCAACAAGTTTAGAATCCAGATTGATGAGGTTGTCTTCGATTAAAAGAAAAACCGAAGCCGCAGTAAATTGTTTGGTAACCGATGCAAGTCTGAAATTAGTTTCCCCGGTAATTTCTGACCGGGTATTCAAATCAGCCAGACCGTAGCCTTTTTTAAATATTATCTCACCGTCTTTGAAGACTGCCACAGCAGCGCCGGGAGTATTTTCATTGAACTCAAAAAAAATTTTGTCGATCTTTTTCATATCATTCTGGCACGATGTTGATAGAATGTAAATTACAATAAAACTTATAAGGTTAATATACCGGGATTTCAATATGCCTCTCCAAATATTTTTAAATTAATTATACACAACCGCGGATAGATAGCCAACAACGCTGCTGATGTCGCCGGTTGTATCTCCCGAATCAGTTCGCGACAATACTTCTGACTTAGAATAGTTTTTCATTTTGGCTGCTTTTAGTAATGCGACAATACCTGCTCCCCCGCAAGCTTCACATATATTGTTTTGTAAATCCGTCTGAAGATCATCTGCTGCAAAATTCATAATATGTTTCTCAACAATTCCATCCAGACGTTCAGCTATTTCCCGCTTGTGAAAGTGAGACAAATCGGAACTGACGATTATAACTGTATCTTCAGAAATAATCGTGCTCAAACAGTTGCTCAATTCGTCAACAAACGATTTCCTCTGATCACCGATTACCACAGGAACGATCTTAATATCGCTTTTAATTATCTGCAAAAACGGAAGCTGAACTTCCACTGCATGTTCTGCGCCATGCCCGCGAAAGCTTTCAAAAAAATGCTCGCCGTATTCCAATATTTTATTCTGTAACTCTTTATCTATCTCAAGCTGTCCGAGAGGTGTCCGGTAAGCATCTCCTTCATAAAGCGACATACCGTGAAAATATTCCCTGTGGCTTGGTGAAAGTATCAGCGCCGTTTTAAATTCAGCTTGCTTTAATACATTGTATGCAAATGCAGCGCTGTACCCGGAATAAACATAACCTGCATGTGGAGATATTATGCCTGCAATATTATTATAATCTCCCCGCACAACGGCTTTAGCCAAAAAGTGATCTATCAGATTTTTTAATTCAACTGCATCGGAAGGATAAAACATCCCGGCTACAGATGGTTTTCTAATCGTCATTTTAAACTACTCACTCTTTATCTGAAAAAATTGTTGCCGTAAACATTTTAATTTTAAGCGTCCTTTTTTTCCAGTACGTTGACGGAAGTCCGGCTTTCTGACATAAAGCGGAAAGGTATTCATCTTTATTCATGCCGTGCTCTGTCGGGACCTGCGGTAGAAGAAGTCCTCTTCTACCCATTTCTTCAACAATTAAGCCGTGTTTACCCAGTTCAATTTCGTCATAACTATTCATCTTGAACGGGGGCGAAAGAACAGAAATTTCGATACTGATCTTACTCAATTCCTTCGGATCAACCGGTACAAACCTCGGATCGCCGAACGCCGCCTGCCTCGCAGCGTCTACAACGGTTTTGTAAAGTGTATCGTCCGACTGAATATAACCTATACACCCGCGGAGTTTTTTATTAATGGTCAATGTTACGAAAGCCCCGGCGTTTAATTTCAGTTGGGGGAATTGTGTATAATCTGGTTCCTCTGACTTTCGGTTATCAAAATATCCGGCTATTGAATCACGCGCAGCTTTAAGCAGAATTGTTTTCTCTTCGTCCGATAAATTCATTTTGGTTTATAGTAATTTTAAAACGTGAACTTCTCTTTTATCCTTCAGGTATATCAGATAATTTTTATATACAAAGAATGAATCCGGGACAATTGATTTTATTGATGAATTTAAAATCTGTTCATATAGTTTTTTGCCTTTGGCAATATCATAAACTAAGAACTTATTTTCCAATAAATTTCCTGCTACATTATGATGAAAGTTTATGAATATAATATTATTCTTCAGAACAAATTCAAAATCACCTGTAACCGAACAGTTGTTTGTATCTTTTTTCAATAACTCTTGTGTACTGCCGTCGAATGATCCGTATTTTATGCGTTCCGGAAAAATATAATCAGAATAATCTTTTTCCTCATCCGCCATATATTTGAAATCATTAATTACTTCTACATCTCTGCCCAGCGATTCGATAATTTCCCCGGTACGCGAATTCAGCGAATAAAAATCGCGAGCCTCGAACATCTGTTTGTAGCAGTAAATTTTTTCATTAAGTATGAACAGGAAAGTAAGATCAGGATTTTCCCATAGAATGGAGCCGTTGATGATACTGAATGCTATAATACCCTGGTGACCAGGCATGTCGGGCTTGACAAATTTATGAAAAAATATCGTGGTGTCAAGCGTATCCTCAATTCCAATCCAGAATTTTTCCTCAAACTGATGATCCCTGATTATTCTCTTCGAGGACGGAAGATCGTAACAATTAAACAACACCTCTTTATTTTCAGTATCCCTGGATTCAATAATAATGGTGTCGCTTTTTGAAATTAGAATCCGCCAGATCTGCTTACTGTCTTTATGCCTTATATGCTTTTTTAACTTCATACACTAATTTCATCTCTGTTATAATATTATGACAATTTTTTAAACCTGGCTGTAAAATGTCTCAATATAGGTGCTTCGTATAATATTTCATAGCCACTCAGTTTATCCCTGTTTTTAAATACTTCAATTATCACCTCAGCCACATAATCAATATGACTCTGTGTATAAACCCTTCTCGGTATAGCAAGTCTTACCAACTCCATCGGCGGTGATATCAGTCTGCCTGTTTTTTTATCGTACTTCCCGAACATTAAGCTTCCGATTTCTACTGCACGAACACCTCCTTCAATATATAACTCACATACTATCGACTGACCCGGGTACTTATCCGGCAGAACGTCCGGTAAAAATCTTTTGGCATCGATATAAATCGCATGTCCGCCCGGCGGTTCTATTATCGGGATTCCCGCATCGATCATTTTTTCACCCAGGTACTCTGTACTGCGTATTCTGTACTGAAGGTAGTGTTCGTCCATAACTTCTTCAAGTCCCTGTGCAACAGCTTCAAGATCACGTCCGGCGAGTCCTCCGTAAGTAGGAAAACCTTCGGTGACAATAAGCATGTTACGGCATTTCATTGCAAGTTCATCATCGTTAAGAGATAAAAATCCGCCTATATTCACAAGTGCATCTTTTTTGGCACTCATCGTTGCACCGTCTGCATACGAAAACATCTCGCGGCATATTTCAGGAATCGATTTATCTTTGTAACCCTTCTCACGCATCTTAATAAAATATGCGTTCTCAGCAAACCTGCATGCGTCAAGGAATAAAGGCAGTCCGTATTTGCTGCATATTTGCTTTACCTCGCGAATGTTCTGCATCGATACCGGCTGACCACCTCCTGAGTTATTAGTGATGGTTATCATCACCAGCGGAATATTCTCACTTCCCTTTTCGATTATAAACTTTTCAAGAGCATCAACATCCATATTGCCTTTGAAATCAGCTCTTTGTTCGGGGTGTTTTCCGATTTCAACAAGGAGATCAACTGCTTCTGCGTTGGTAAACTCGATATTTGCACGCGTAGTATCGAAATGAGTATTGTTAGGAATAAATTTGCCTTCTCCGCCCACAATGAAGAAAAGAATCTTTTCGGCGGCTCTTCCCTGATGAGTGGGAATTATATACTTGTCGCCGGTGATCTTTCTAACGGTTTCTTCAAACTTATAAAAACTCCTCGAACCTGCATAAGATTCATCGCCATCCATCATCCCTGCCCATTGTTTCGCGCTCATTGCCGATGTCCCGCTGTCGGTCAGCAAATCTATAAGTACATCATCAGCATGTATGAGAAAGGGATTGTAGCCTGCATTTTCAAGTATTTTTATCCTTTCTTCCTTTGAAGTAAATCTTATCGGTTCGACAGATTTTATACGGAAAGGTTCAATAATTGTTTTCATTTAATTTCTCCTATTTTCATGCTATAAACTTATTACTTTGAGTACATTTAACCAAACCGATCCCGAATGCCGGATCAGACCCGGTATGAAAAAGTTCTTTTTATTAATAAGGATAATTAACAGTAAACCATGGATTCGGACAGAATAAAAATACTCATGAAACCTGATGTTTTTTCTTCCCGATAAATTTCAAAAGTGTTATTTTAATCCATCATTTCCTATCTGGATTTCCTATAAAAAATTGGGAGGCATGCATGTCCGAAGATTTAACAAATCAAGAATCACCAGAAACCAATCCTATGGATGAAGAAGAACTGGAATTAAGTCATACTGATAAGCTGGTAGGTGTTTTTACTGAGCCGGCTGAAACATTCAGGAAAATGTCGCTTACATCACCTAAGACAATTGACTGGCTGATTCCGATTTTACTTGTAATAATTGTGGCAGCTCTTTCAAATTTCGTATTAATGAGTAATCCCGAAATAAAGTATGCTGCGATTGAAAAGCAGATGGAGCAGATTGAAAAACAGCTGGACGAAGCTGTTGCAGAAGGACAAATGACGCAGGAGCAAGCCGACCAGAGACTAGAGCAAACCAGAGAGTTTATGGAAAACCAAGCCGGTGCCGGAATGATATTCCAGGTTATCGGTATTGTGGTAGTAGTATTTATTACGTTTTTTATTGTAGCGGGAGTATTTCATTTAATTGTTAAAGCCGGGCTTAAGGGTGAAGGGACATATAATTCATCAATGGTAGCATACGGACTTCCCTCGTACATTTCGATATTACAATTAATAGTAATGGTTATACTCGGAATGACAATGAATAAATTATTGACCGGAACAAGTGTTGCAGTATTTATGGACATGAATCCGCAGGAAAGCTTTGCAGGTTTACTGCTTTCAAAGGTTGATCCGTTCTCGATATGGTTCTATGGCATTGTAAGTATTGCCTATGCAAAAATGTATAAGGCAAAAAATGCAGGCAAGTATTTTATAACAATCTACGGTTTGTGGATCGGTTTCAGTATAATACTCTATTTTGCCGCACAGGCAGTGCCGTTCCTGCGATGGTTTGTGAGGTAAATTATATCAAAGAGATGACATCTTTCTATCAGATGGCATCTCTTTGTTTATCCAATCACATTGCTAATTTTTTTTTAAAAATATTTTAATTAAGTTGTTTTATTCCCAACTACATATGTGCAAACAACTAAATATTTAATTGAAAACCAACGGGCGTTTCAAATAAAAATTACGCTGGATATACGATCAAAAAATAATATCTACTCTTATAGCTTTGTTTTAATAAGATTCCGGATGTAAGGTGAATATTAAGGATTCCCAATTAACTTGAATAAATATTAAGAATTTTCTGCTTTACATCAAGATCAGATATATTATAACCAATAATGACGGAAAGTTCACACTTTCATTACCTCTAGTTCACTCTAATATGTTGGTTACCTGCCGAAGGTGTAAATAATTAACCAACATAGAGTAATGAAGGCGGAATAGACTGATCACAAAGTGTGTAAGTTATAGCATGAGTGCTGGAGATATTAATTAGATTAAAATGTATAAAGTATAATAATATTTTTATGCAGGCGACTGGTAAGGATTAACACTGATAAGCTGTCAATATATGATATAAAAAAATATATCTGAACCGGCAGGTTAAAAGGAAGATTGAAAGACTTTCATGGAATTTACATTTCGGCTGAAAAAAGAATACCAGAAAATAATGGTATCTAATCGGTACTGGTTTGACTCCTTAAAAAATTCGCCCTTGTCTCTTTTTACATTTACAGACTATGGAGCAGTTCTCCTGCCTGTTGGAAGACAAGCTAAAAATTGAAACTCACGACGAACAGATTACAGCAATATTCGAAGCCATAAATCAACTGCTTATACCACCCCAAAAACCGAAACATAAAATTGAATTTTCAATTAAAGAAAGTAAAATACTCGTGAATAATTTGAATGAGGAGATAAAATGAGGAAAGAGTTTATTGCGCATGTGAAACAAAATGAAGACGGTACGTGGAAGGAACCACATTTTTTAACCGATCATCTCAGTTCAGTTGCGCATCTTGCTGGCATATTTGCAGGGGAATTCGGAAATAAAGATTGGGCTGAATTAGTCGGGTATCTTCACGATCTCGGTAAGTTTCATCCCGACTGGCAAAAATATTTATTTAGAAATTCTGGTTACCCTGATCCCGATGCACACATCGAAAATTTCGGAAACAGACCAAACCATAGTACCGCCGGTACAGTTTACATTTTTGAAAAATTCAAAAAATCAAAAATGGCTAATGCTTTAGCGTACGCAATTGGGGGTCATCATTCCGGTTTACCTGATTGGACACCGCAGCTTTATGATAGACTGTTTGGTAATGACGGGAATTTGAAAGTAGATGACTTAGAAAAAGTAAAACCAATTGATGAAGCTAAACAATTTCTTGAAACACCTATACCCAAATCAATTCCGATAAATTACAAATTTAGCAACAACAAAGAAGCCGTTGAGCAAAATCATCTTTGGATTAGAATGCTATACTCTTGTCTTGTTGATGCTGATTTCCTCGACACAGAAAAATATATGGAAGAAAAGGAACGAGGAAATTATTTACCCCTTACTGAATTAAAGAAAAGACTTGATACTTATTTATCCGCAAAAAAATCAAATTCTGAACTGAATATAAAACGCAATGAAATTTTGAAACAATGTATTGATAAAGCAAAATTAAAGCCGGGTCCCTTTTCTTTAACTGTTCCCACCGGTGGCGGAAAAACTTTATCTTCAATGGCTTTTGCACTTCAACACGCATTAATCCATAATAAAAAAAGAGTAATTGTTGCAATTCCATATACAAGCATAATTGAGCAAACATCCAAAGTATTTAAATACGGAAGTGATATTGATGAAGAAATTATAAAATTAAATGCAGAAAGAAAATTTCTTTTTGGCGAAGACCAAGTTGTTGAACACCACAGCAATCTTGATACGGAAGACGAGAATCATAAAAATCGACTCGCCAAAGAAAATTGGGATGCACCAATAATTGTGACAACTAATGTTCAGTTATTTGAATCGTTATTCGCTAACAGAACCTCAGCTTGCAGAAAGTTACACAACATTGCAAACAGCGTAATCATTCTTGATGAAGCACAAATGATTCCAACAGATTATTTAAAACCAATTATAAGTGTGTTAAAAGGATTAGTGAAATATTTCGGTGTTACCGTATTACTTATGTCTGCAACTCAACCGGCACTTAAAGGGAAAATCGGAAGTGATACGTCAATAATTGACGGACTCGAAAATGTAACTGAAATAATCGATGATCCTGATTCACTAGCACTAAAATTCAAAAGAGTGCAGATACAATTGCCTAAAAATCTAACTGAACGACTAAGCTATGAAGAAATAGCAGAACAATTAAAATCTTATGAGCGGGTTCTCTGTATTGTAAACAGAAAAGATGATTGCAGACAAATTCATAAGCTAATGCCGGAAGGTACAATCCATCTTTCCGGGTATATGTGCGGTGAAGAACGAAGTGAAATTATTTCCGATATTAAAAATAAATTGAAAAATAATGAGTCGGTTCGTGTTGTCAGCACACAGATTGTTGAAGCCGGAGTTGATATTGATTTCCCGGTTGTTTACCGAGCATTATCAGGACTTGATTCCATTGCTCAGGCTGCCGGAAGATGCAACAGAGAAAATAAGTTAAACGATGTAGGAAAAGTAGTCGTTTTCAATCCGCCTAAACCTTCGCCAATAGGATTTTTAAGAAAAGCAGAAGATGCAGGAAAGGCGGTTATAAGAAACAAAACAAATCTAGAATTAATCCCTAGCATCTATTCGGAATATTATAAATACCTTTATTCCAATCTAATCACTTTCGATAAGGCTGATTATCAGTATCACATTTTAAATAGCTCTTCTGATTTTGTGTTTTCCTTTAAAACCTTTGCTCAAAAATTTAATTTGATCGATTCAACAAAGCAGTTCAGCATAATTGTTTGGTACAAGAGTAAGAAGGCTGATAAAAGTAGTAAACCATTGATAGAACAGTTAAGATACAATCCAACAAAAGGTTTATTAAGAAAGCTACAGAGATATATTGTCAATGTCCCGGTATACATTTTTAATAACATTAAAAATGCTAATTACATTGAAGACATTAATGGATATTGGGTGCAGTGCGATGAGAATTTGTATAAACCGGGATTGGGTTTATTAGGGAATGAATCTGATTGGATTATTGGTGATGGGGTTGTATAAAAATCATTAATTGATAATTAGCGTGATTGTTTGGTTTAATAGTTTCTACGATATAATATATATCATCCCTAAAGGGATTTTGGTTATCGTTTGCCGGTTGTTGTTTTTATAAATATTAAATCCCTAACGGGAGTAAAAAACGTTTATAAATAAACGCAGCCTCGATAGAGGCGGAATATTTTTAGAACAGAAATTTGATAAAATAATTTAGTCCCGTAGGGACGATATATTTATAGCTAGAAAGCGAAACAAAAAATGTGAAACAGTCCCGTTAGGGACGGCATATTTTGCGGATAAAAATTTATAAAAAACATAAGAGGATATATGTATGAATAATTTTAACCACAAACCATTTTGTTTGGAGATTTGGGGAGATTACGCTTGCTTCACACGACCCGAGATGAAAGTCGAACGTGTAAGCTATGATGTTCCCACACCCTCGTCAGTCCGCGCTGTATTTGAATCCATTTTTTGGAAACCTGCAATACGGTGGTATCCAACAAAAATTGAAATTCTAAATCCCATTAAATGGATTTCTGTAAGAAGAAATGAAGTGGGCGCTGTTGCTTCAAATAAAACAGGGATAATTATAGAAGATAACCGTCAGCAGCGCGCCGGATATTTTCTCAGGGATGTTAAATACCGCTTTTATGCAGTTCTTGAATTTATTCCCTTAGCAGAAAGGAAAAATAATCAGCACATAACCTTGCCTGAATTTCTTTGGGAAACCGATGAAGAAAAATTTCTACGGGAAGAAATAAAAGATTGGGAAGAAGAAAAAGACGTTTACGATAAAGATGAAAATCCGGGGAAATATCTTGCCATCTTTGAACGCCGGGCTTCAAAGGGACAATGTTTTAACCAGCCGTATCTCGGTACAAGAGAATTTAGCTGCAATTTCAAATTGATTAAAGATTTTGAAACTATTCCCGCCAACACAATTAATGAAACCCGCGATCTCGGCTTTATGCTTTACGATATGGACTTTACCGATTTGAAAGACCCGAAACCAATGTTCTTCAAAGCAAGAATTGAAAACGGTGTCGTCAATATTCCGCATCACACAAGCGAGGAGATAAGAAAATGATATTACAAGCTTTGTATGATTATTATCAGAGAAAAGCTGCTGATCCAGGCAGTCATATAGCACCGGAAGGATGGGAATGGAAGGAAATACCTTATGTAATATTGATTGATAAAGATGGGTACTTCTTTGCAATTGAAGATACTCGTGAAGGTGAAGGAAGAAAGAAAAGATCAAAAAAATTTCTTGTTCCGCAATCTGTAAAAAGAACAGTTGGAAAAAATGCTAATTTACTTTGGGATAATATAGAATATGCACTTGGAGCAAATCCAAGAAACCGCAACGATATAGAAGAAAGATATGATTTATTCATTCAAAGAATAAAAACAGAAATAGATTTAGAAAGTTTTCCATCTGTAAAGTTATTGTTAAAATTTCTTGAAAATGACCCGGTAGAGAAAATTGAAAATTCAGAATATGCTGAATTATGGCAAACGATACTTGATGAAAATCCATTTATTGTTTTTAAAATTGATGGAGCTTCAAACAGCTGTATTTGTGATGATTTAAGGGGAAAGTTAAAACAGCCAGATAACGAGGAAGGCTCTTGTGTTTGTTTAGTTACTGGTAAAGTGAAAACAGAAGTTGCACGCCTACATCCCGCAATTAAGGGTGTGCGAGGTGGAAATACGCAAGGTGGGGCATTAATATCATTTAATTTGGCTCCCTTTAATTCCTATGGGAAAAAGCAAAATTATAATTCACCCATTAGTCAAAGTGCTTCATTTGCATATACAACTGCATTAAATCTTTTACTGGGGAGGGATTCAAAAAATAAAATTTCAATTGCAGATACCACAATAGTCTACTGGGCAGAAAAGAAAACAGAAGAAGTCAATCCCGAAGAAATATTTTCTTTTCTTATTGCACAAAAACCAGATGAGGATAATCCTGATAAAGGTGTACAGATAATTGAATCGTTCATTAATTCAGTTTTTACTGGAAGACTTTCTTCGGAAAAGACAAATCATTTCTATGTTTTGGGACTTGCCCCAAACGCCGCAAGAATATCCGTCCGTTTCTGGAAAGCACCTTCGGTGGAAGATTTTGGACTAAACATTAAAAAACACTTTGATGATTTTGAAATTGTGCACGGTCCTAAAGATCATAAATATCTTTCTCTATATCAGGTATTATCATCAACGGCACTTGCATATAAAATGGATAACGTTCCGCCAAATCTTGCCGGGACTGTTATTGAAAGTATTATAGACGGTACACCTTATCCCAGAACAATAATGCAGCAATGTGTTCGCAGAATCAGAGCTGAACAAAATGTTAATCGCACACGTGCTGCAATTCTAAAAGCGTACTTAAATAGATTTAATAAAATTCATAATAAAACTGAAAAGGAGATTACTATGGGACTCGATCCAAACAACACCAATGTTGCTTATCGCATTGGGCGACTTTTTGCTGTATTGGAAAAAATACAAGAAGAAGCTAATCCGGGAATTAATGCAACAATACGAGATAGATATTATGGGGCTGCATCCAGCAGTCCAATTACAGTCTTTCCGCGTTTGTTAAGTTTAAAGAACTACCACCTTAAAAAACTGAGCGCCGGCAGAAAAATATATTTTGAAAGGATGATTGGTGAAGTTATTACTGAAATATCATCTTTTCCTACTAACCTTGCACTTGATGAGCAGGCTAATTTTGCAGTCGGCTATTATCACCAAAGACAAGACTTTTTTACAAAGAAATCAGAAAAGGAAATCATAGAAATTGAATTAAACAACAATTGATAAATAAAGGAGAATAAAAATGGAACCAATTAAAAATCGTTATGACTTTGTTTTTTACTTTGACGTAAAAGACGGCAACCCAAACGGTGATCCCGATGCCGGTAATTTACCAAGAATTGACGCAGAAACTGCAAATGGTCTAGTAACTGATGTTTGTATTAAAAGAAAGGTTAGAAATTATGTTTTAATGACTAAAGAAGAAAAAACTCCCTTCAATGTTTTTATAAAAGAAAAGGCTGTTCTTAATAATTTAATTGATGAGGCATACGAAGATGATGAGATAAGTAAAAAGGAAAAAGATAAAGACAAAACCGAAGCAGCTAGAATATGGATGTGTAAAAATTATTATGATGTTAGAGCATTTGGCGCAGTTATGTCTACAGGGAAAAACGCTGGGCAAGTTCGTGGGCCAATTCAACTAACATTTGCTCGTTCCGTTGATCCGATTGTTGCGCTAGAACATAGCATTACAAGAGTCGCAAAAACCACAGAAGCAAGATCAGAAACCGGCGGTTCCGAAATGGGAAGAAAATATACTGTGCCTTATGGTTTATATAGAGCACATGGATTTATTTCTGCCCATCTAGCAAACCAAACGGGATTTTGTGAAGAAGACTTGAATTTATTCTGGGAAGCAATGCAAAATATGTTCGAGCACGATCACTCAGCAGCAAGAGGAATGATGAATACAAGAAAACTGATTGTATTCAAACATAATACTGCATTGGGCAATAAACTTTCTTACGAATTGTTTGATCGCGTAACACATAAAAAATTATCGGATACTCCGGCAAGAGATTATTCCGATTACGAAATACTTCTTGACGGCGAAAAATTCCCCGAAATATTCAGGATTGTTGAGGCAGGTTAATTTTTCATATATCATCTCTACGGGATTTTGTTTCAGGATGTGTACGACCTTTATAAATATTTTATCCCTACCGGGATTAACAAAAAAGTGTTGTCCCGTTTAATATGAACAAAATGGTTAAAACAGCAGTCCCGTTAGGGGCAGAATCTTTATAGAATTGATTTACCACCCGCAACACAATTGTACCATAGGGACAAAATGGAGGATATTATGGCAAACACATTTACGCAAATTTACCTGCATATTGTTTTTGCCGTGCAGAATAGAATATCTCTTATTCAACACGAATGGCGCGATGAATTATATAAATACATAACTGGAATTATACAAAACAACGGTCATAAATTAATTGCGATTAATGGAACGCCAAATCATCTACACATTGCTGCTGGCTATAAACCGCATCAATTAATCCCGGATTTGTTACAGGACATTAAAGGATGCTCCTCCAAATGGATAAATGAGAAGAAATTTGTAAAAGGAAAATTCAATTGGCAGGCAGGATATGGTGCTTTCTCGTTTTCTCATTCGCAAATAGACCGGGTTGTGAAATATATAAATAACCAGGAAAGGCATCATAAAAAAATAATGTTCCGCGATGAGTATATCCAATTTTTGAAAAAATATGATATCACCTATGATGAAAAATATGTTTTAACGGATATAACATAGATAAAGATTTTATGTCGCCCCGATGGGGCTTTGTTTTTTGGGGTTTGTTTCTTTTAGAAATATTATGTCCCAGTCGGGAAAAAAAATCAATAATTAAAAGATGGCAATAATTCATGTACGCCGAAGATGATTTTATAATGATAAGCGCGCTGCAGCATTACGTGTATTGTCCGCGCCAATGCGGATTAATACATGTTGACGATGTGTGGCAGGAAAATCTTTTCACAACACGTGGGAATATTCTTCACGAAAAAGTTGACACCGACACATATGAATCACGGGGTAACGTTAAAACCGTTCGCGGATTACGTGTACATTCATTTCAATATGGAATTGTCGGTCGATGCGATGTTGTTGAATTCCACGAAAATCAAACAGGAAAATCTGTTTTGCCCGTGGAATTTAAATCCGGTATACCTAAGGATGATTTGAGCGACAAAGTACAGCTTTGCGCACAAGTGCTTTGTCTTGAAGAAATGCTTATTACTAAAATTACACAAGGAGCTTTCTTTTACGGAAAAATTAGGAGAAGAAATTTTGTGGAAATTGATAATGAACTGCGTGCACAAACGGAAAACATTATCAATTCCGTAAGAGAAATTGTAGCAAGTAAAAAAATTCCTTTAGCCGAGTATGCGGTTAAATGTAAAAATTGTTCGTTGCAACCAATTTGTCAGCCTAAAGCTATGAACAGCCGTAAATTAAAAAATTACATGAAAGGATTGTACACATAATGAAAAAACACCTGAACACACTTTACATTACGTCGGAAGATGCATTTGTTCATAAAGAACGCGAAACATTTGTAGTTGAAATCAATAATGAAAAAGTTTTCCAGGCGCCGACGCATTCAATTGAGAATATAGTTTGTTTCGGTTTCAAAGCATTAACTCCGGCTCTGATGGCTTACTGTGCGGAAAACAATGTGGGTATAAGTTATCTTTCTATGAATGGGAAATTTCTTGCCCGCGTTTACGGCGCGCAAAAGGGAAATGTACTTCTTCGTAAAGCACAATATGCAATATCAGATGATGAATTTCTTTCACTCAAAATTGCACGACCTGTAATTGCTGCAAAAGTTTCAAATTACCGTTACTTACTCTTAAGGCATCAAAGAAATCATCCCGACTTGTGTCCGGAGGATGTAATATTGACAGCCGATGCAATGTCTAACAGATTAAGGAAAATTGAAGAAGTTCAATCGTTAGATGAATTAAGAGGATATGAAGGGGAATGTGCAAATTTATATTTCAGTGTTTTATCAAACTTAATTACATCTCAAAGAGAAGATTTTACATTTGTTCAAAGATCAAAACGACCACCGCTTGATCCAGCAAATGCGCTTCTGTCTTTCACGTATTCAATACTGGTTAACGATGTTCGATCTGCACTTGAAACAGTCGGGCTTGATCCACAGGTCGGTTTCTTGCATCAAGTTAGACCTGGACGCCCGAGCCTTGCTCTTGATGTAATGGAGGAATTTAGAGCATACATGGGCGATAGAATAATGTTGAACCTCATTAATCTAAAACAAGTATCTAAAAAGGATTTCGAAATAAGAGAATCAGGCGAAGTGAGAATGTCCGACGATGCGAGAAAAGAACTATTAACGGCATATCAAAAAAGAAAACAGGAAGAAATAACCCATCCATTTCTTGGTGAAAAAATGACAATCGGTTTACTACCGCATATTCAAGCCCAATTGCTTGCACGTTATATTAGAGGTGATATCGAAGACTATCCACCATTTTATTTGAGGTAATTACTTATGATGATTGTAATTAGTTATGATGTTTCAACAAAGGAAGCCAGTGGAAGAAAAAGATTAAAAAAAGTTGCTGACACATGTTTGAACTTTGGAATCAGAGCGCAAAATTCCGTTTTTGAATGCGTCATTGATCCTGCTCAGTGGGAAATGCTTAAGAATGAACTTTTATCAATTTATAATGAAAAGGAAGACAGCTTACGGTTTTACCATCTGGGGGCAAATTGGCAGAGAAGATTGGAACGTTATGGTAAAGATAAAAATCTTGGTTTTGATGATACGCTTATTTTATAAAATTTTAAATATCGCTAACCGAAGCATACATAAAAATGCTGGTAGGTTAGCTGTTCAAAAAAACAGCTTAAAATGTGCTTCGAGTTACAATTTAGTGATAATTTTCTAAACTTTACTTTGTTAGCAAAAATCGAAAGCTAACCTAATTTATTTTAAGTAGTTAGAGTAATAACAGTCGCACCCTTCACGGGTGCGTGGATTGAAACAGAATTATCTTAACCCTGGGAATAGGTCAATTGAAGTCGCACCCTTCACGGGTGCGTGGATTGAAACATTTTGACCCCGGTAATCCTACTGTCCGTTTTCGGTCGCACCCTTCACGGGTGCGTGGATTGAAACAATCAATATATCGGACTAAGAGATGCAATTAAGAGTCGCACCCTTCACGGGTGCGTGGATTGAAACATTTCCGTCTCCTTAATGGCGGTAGCTCTTAATCGTCGCACCCTTCACGGGTGCGTGGATTGAAACATAATGCCGGATTATTAAAACAATTTGTGTTTGTGTCGCACCCTTCACGGGTGCGTGGATTGAAACAAAATTATCGCCACGCCAGGAGTTAGCTCCAAAAGTCGCACCCTTCACGGGTGCGTGGATTGAAACATCAAATCGATTCACACCGCAATGGTGTATCAGGGTCGCACCCTTCACGGGTGCGTGGATTGAAACAATAATTTAGATACAGATGATTTATTTAACGATGTCGCACCCTTCACGGGTGCGTGGATTGAAACTAAATATTATGACATTAAACTACCACAAGGGAATGTCGCACCCTTCACGGGTGCGTGGATTGAAACCTCATCAAACCTAACTGATTGATATTGATCTTCCCGTCGCACCCTTCACGGGTGCGTGGATTGAAACAAATGGTCTATGACCAATTATTTAAGCGTTGGAGTCGCACCCTTCACGGGTGCGTGGATTGAAACAAATCTTTTGCGCCATCAACCGTGCCGCCGTTGGGTCGCACCCTTCACGGGTGCGTGGATTGAAACTATAATGTTATGGGTAATAGCTCTAGGCAATTGAGGTCGCACCCTTCACGGGTGCGTGGATTGAAACGGAGATAAATACGAGCCTATTAGAATTTTATGGGTCGCACCCTTCACGGGTGCGTGGATTGAAACCCATATAGATTTTTAACCTGGGTATAGATTTTTAGTCGCACCCTTCACGGGTGCGTGGATTGAAACAAGAGCGATACAATTCTTGGTTGATACAATTAGAGTCGCACCCTTCACGGGTGCGTGGATTGAAACATTTTGACCCCGGTAATCCTACTGTCCGTTTTCGTCGCACCCTTCACGGGTGCGTGGATTGAAACTTTATGATTTGCTGGTCTGCTAAGTGGCTAAATGTCGCACCCTTCACGGGTGCGTGGATTGAAACGGCAATGTTTAATAAAAAGCAGTATGAGCAGATGGTCGCACCCTTCACGGGTGCGTGGATTGAAACACATCTGTTTTCGCTAAAGTATTCCCTGCGGTTACGTCGCACCCTTCACGGGTGCGTGGATTGAAACAACAGAAATGCCCGCCTCGATATCTTCGCCGCTTAGTCGCACCCTTCACGGGTGCGTGGATTGAAACGTTACTATCCAGCAAGTCCAATATTTCAAAAAATGTCGCACCCTTCACGGGTGCGTGGATTGAAACAAGCAATATTACTTTTGGGGATGGTTCTTATGTGTCGCACCCTTCACGGGTGCGTGGATTGAAACTTGTCAATCACAGATAATGGGGCAGATGCGATTTGTCGCACCCTTCACGGGTGCGTGGATTGAAACAAAAAACTGTAATATAAAAAGCCCGGCATTCGCCGGTCGCACCCTTCACGGGTGCGTGGATTGAAACAATAATCGAAGCGGCATCGATTTTGCCGATGGCGTCGCACCCTTCACGGGTGCGTGGATTGAAACACAGAACGGTATTATACAGCCAAACTAATTTTAAGTCGCACCCTTCACGGGTGCGTGGATTGAAAC
>JAFGMI010000003.1 GCA_016927595.1 Melioribacteraceae bacterium
AGCCTCGGTATATTAATAACGAGGCTCATTAACTATTGGTGGGCCTGCACGGGCTCGAACCGCGGACCCTCTGATTATGAGTCAGATGCTCTAACCAGCTGAGCTACAGGCCCTTATTTAGAGCAGCAAAAATAATATAAAGACCCCTTATTAGCAAACATAAAGTGGATACTAGATTTTTTTGCTCGGGAATTATTTTGATATTTGTATGCAGAAACTAGAGAAAATGACAAATGAAATTAAAGAATAGGTGGATTTATAAATTTCTAATAAATGCTGTTTTTTAGATCCCGGACACTCAATTCTTTCGTTCCGGTTAGACGATCATGCAATTCGTCTTTTCCAATAATACCTTAGATTAATTCTCAATTTACGTTTTTTTATTCAATCAATACTTTCATTCTGGTCTAAATTTCTCCCACTTTATTCTTAAATCTTACTTCAATCTTCTAATTTCTTACTTCTGTTTGCTTACTCCTTTCTTACAACTAAAATGTTGCGTTAATTGAGGATATAGCTTATATTTGCTGTTCGCTTTATGTGCGGAATTGTTCTTTGCCGGGGTGGCGGAATTGGTAGACGCACAGGACTTAAAATCCTGTGGGAGTTATCTCCCGTGCCGGTTCGAGTCCGGCCCTCGGTACTTATTGAAAGATTATTATAACACTGTTTAATTTATATTCGGTTCGAGCCTGTCTTGATAAGCCAGTCAGGTGCGGCTGTAAAAAGTTTAGTGTTCTAGTATTCTGCACGAATTAAGTTTTTTAATTGGCGGGTTCTTAGCTCAGTTGGTTAGAGCGTCTGCTTGACGTGCAGAAGGTCAGAGGTTCGAATCCTCTAGAACCCACAGAATTCGGAGTTAACTCCGATTTTTTTTTAATGGAAGAGCTTATGGAACATATCAGAATTACATTACCCGATGGATCGGTCAGGGAAATGGAGAATGGTGCAACTCCATATCAGGTTGCTGAATCGATCTCAGGAAGACTCGCAAAAGAAGCTTTGATTGCCAAAATTAATGGTACTTTCAAGGATTTGAATACTCCTTTAACAGAGAATTCATCCCTCCAGATATTTACGTTTGATGATGATGAAGGAAAGCATACTTACTGGCATTCTACTTCTCATCTTATGGCTCATGCAATCCAATCGCTTTACCCTGAAGCAAAGTTCGGTGTCGGACCTGCTATTGAGAACGGCTTTTACTATGATATAGATATTGATACAAAACTTAGTGAAGAAGATCTCCCGAAAATTGAGAAGAAAATGCTTGAAATTGCCGATATGGACCACCCATTCCAGCGTTCGGAATTGAGCAAGCAAGATGCTTACGAATTCTTCAAGAAAAAAGGCGACGAATATAAATTAGAGCTTATCGACGGACTTGATGAGAATAAAGAGGTAATAAGTATTTACAATGAAGGTGAGTTCACAGACCTTTGCACCGGTCCGCATCTTCCTTCAACAAATAAAATTAAGTTTGTAAAGCTTCTCAGCGTTTCCGGTTCCTACTGGAGGGGAGATGAACACAACAAACGTATGCAGAGAATATACGGCATCTCTTTCCCAAAGAAGAAAATGCTTGATGATTATCTTCAGATGCTGGAGGAAGCGAAGAAACGCGACCACCGGAAGCTGGGTAAACAGCTTGATCTGTTCAGTACTCAGGAAGAAGCAGGTCCCGGACTGATTTATTGGCATCCGAAGGGTTCACGAATTCGTCATATCATCGAATCTTTCTGGAAGGACGCTCATTACGAAAATGGTTACGAAATGCTTTATTCACCGCATATTGGTAAAAGCTGGCTTTGGGAAACAAGCGGACATCTCGAGAATTATAAGGAGAATATGTACGCCCCGATGATGATAGACGAGCAGGAATACTACATCAAACCGATGAACTGCCCGTTCCATATAATGATTTATAAATCGAAACTGTGGTCCTACAGGGATCTGCCTCTCAGATGGGCTGAACTCGGTACTGTGTACAGGTATGAAAAAAGCGGTGTTCTGCACGGGCTCCTAAGAGTAAGGGGCTTCACACAGGACGATGCGCATATCTTCTGTGCTCATGAGCAGGTTGAGGATGAAATTGTTGAAGTACTCCGTTTCAGTATGTATATGTGGAAATCATTCGGTTTTGAGAATATAAAAGTATATCTCTCAACGAAACCTGAAAAAGCAGTCGGGGAAGATGAGTTGTGGAATAAAGCTATTGAATCTCTAAAGAGAGCTATTGAACGTGAAGGCTATGAATATGAACTTGACGAGGGCGGCGGCGCGTTTTATGGTCCTAAAATTGACTTGAAGGTTAGGGATGCATTGAACCGTGAATGGCAGATGAGTACAATACAGTTCGACTTTAACCTCCCCGAAAGATTCGATATGAAATATACCGGCGAGGATGGTAAGGATCACAGACCATTTATGATTCATCGTGCCTTACTTGGCTCGCTCGAAAGGTTTATGGGTGTTCTTATAGAACATTACGGCGGCGATTTCCCGGTTTGGCTGGCTCCTGTACAGGTTGCAGTAATTCCTGTCTCCCAGGTCTTTATGGATTATGCTGAACAGGTCGAAAAGGAACTTAAAAAATATAAGATCAGAGTAGAAGTTGATAAAAGAAACGAGAAAATAGGATATAAAATCAGGGATTGGGAAACACAGAAAGTACCTTATATGCTTATAGTAGGTGAGAAAGAAAAGGATTCCGGTACTGTAAGTATAAGAAAACATAAAGAAGGCGATAAAGGAGCTAAACCCGTTAAAGAATTTATAGACGAGATATTATCGTCAATAGAAAACAAAGTTACTAACAATAAGTGAGGTAATTCATCGCAAAGAAACAGACTGTAAGAGTCAACGAAGACTTGAGAGACTTGAAAGAATTAAGGCTGATCGATGCCGAAGGGCAGCAGGTTGGCGTGGTCTCTGCTAAGGAGGCATTGAAACTGGCAGATGAAAGCAATCTTGACCTTGTTGAGATTGCTCCTAATGCTAATCCGCCTGTTTGTAAAATCATCGATTTCGGTAAGTTTATTTACGAACAGCAAAAACGAGATAAAATACAAAAGAAAAAACAACATGTTACCGTGCTGAAAGAGATAAGACTTCATCCTAATACCGATACTCATGATTTTGATTTTAAAGCCAGGCATGCAGCAAACTTCATCGATGACGGCAACAAGGTTAAAGTTTCGGTAATATTCAAAGGTCGTGAGCTCGCCTATAAGGAACATGGCGAAGAGTTGTTGAAGAGATTTATCGAAACACTGGCAGATTCAGCTAAACTGGAGAATGAAATAAAATTTGAAGGCAGAACAATGCATGCCATTCTAGCACCGATAAAAATTAAGAAAAAGAAATAAAGATAAGGTGACCATATGCCAAAAATGAAGAGCAACAGAGGAGCGGCTAAAACGTTCAGAACTACCGCTTCAGGTAAAATAAAAAGAAACAAGGCTTATAAATCTCATATCCTTACTAAAAAAAGTACTAAAACTAAAAGGAATCTGAGAAAAGCGACATTGGTTTCTAAAGCGGATTCCGCAAGAGTTAAACAAATGATTCAACAAGGTTAGAGGTGTAGTATGCCACGAGCAAAAAACAATGTAGCGTCGAGGAATAGAAGGAAAAAAGTACTGAAGATGTCCAAAGGCTACTGGGGAAACAGAGGTAATGTTTATACCATAGCAAAAGGCTCTGTCGAAAAAGGTCTTTTACATTCTTATAAAGATAGAAAACTTAAAAAGAGAGTTTATAGGAGTCTTTGGATAGTCCGTATTAATGCCGCTGCAAGAGAAAATGGAACAACTTATTCAAAACTTATTGATGCTATGAATAAGAAAGGCGTTGAAATTAATAGAAAAATTCTTGCTAGTCTTGCCGTCGAGAATCCCAAAGCCTTTGCTGATATAGTTAAGTTTGTAACGAATTAATTTTAACCCTCTGCATACCGTTTAATTATTAAAGGTATGCAGGGGGTTTCTTGTTTTAAATTCAAATACCGGGATGTTATGCAAGAAAGAATCAAAAAAATTCAGGCTGATTTCGAAAGCGAAATAACCAAAGTTGGTAATCCGGCAGAACTCGAACAGGTAAGAATAAAATTTCTGAGCAGAAAAGGTTTGGTGCCGCAGTTATTTGAAGACTTCAAACAACTTCCTTCTGATGAGAAGCCCAAATACGGCAAGACTCTTAACATTCTTAAAAATTCTATTCAATCAAAATTTGATCAAATTAAACAAAAGATCGATAATAAGGCTGAATCTGATGTGAATCTGGTTGATCTTTCACTGCCGGGACGCCGGGCTCATCTGGGATCGATGCATATACTTATGCAGACTATGTACGAGATCAGAGATATTTTTAAGAGCCTCGGTTTTTCAGTTTATGAAGGTCCCGAACTGGAATCGGATTATAACAATTTTGAAGCGCTCAACTTTCCGGAAGATCATCCTGCAAGAGATATGCAGGATACGTTTTTTATTAATGAGAATTTTCTCCTCAGAACTCATACATCTCCCGTCCAGGTCAGATTGATGCAGAATAAGAAGCCGCCGCTTCGGGCAATAATGCCCGGGAAGGTTTATCGCAATGAGGCAATCAGCGCTAAGAGTTATTGTCTGTTTCATCAGGTTGAAGGACTTTATGTAGATAACGATGTAACATTTGCGGAGCTGAAAGGTACGCTTGTCGCTTTTGCAAAGCAATTTTTCGGCGAGGAAATTAAGTACAGGTTCCGACCCAGCTTTTTCCCCTTCACCGAACCGAGTGCCGAGGTTGATATCTGGTGGGAACCTAAAGGAAAAGAAGGCAGATGGATGGAAATTCTCGGGTGCGGTATGGTTGATCCTAATGTTCTTGAAAACGTGGGAATCGATCCGGAGAAATATACAGGGTATGCCTTCGGGATGGGTGTCGAACGAATTGCAATGCGTAAGTATGGAATAGATGATATACGGACATTTTTTGACAATGATAAACGCTTTTTAATCCAATTCTAGGGGTGTTGTTTTGAAAATTTCTCTAAACTGGCTTAAACAATATATCGGTGATGATAGTATTACCACCGATGATGTAATGAATGCGCTGATTACAGCAGGACTCGAAGTCGATGAAATGATCGATCAGAATAAACTGTACGACAATTTCGTTGTTGGTTTTGTTAAAGATAAAAAGAAACATCCGAATGCGGATAAACTTTCACTGTGTGTCGTTAATGACGGGGAGAAGGATGTATCTGTAGTTTGCGGTGCGCCCAATGTCGGTAAGGGTCAGAAAATTGCACTCGCTAAAGTAGGTGCTGTTATTCCCGAAGGCGGATTCGAAATAAAACCTGTTAAGCTGAGGGGCGAAAATTCCGAAGGTATGATATGCTCAGAAAGAGAACTCGGAATAAGCGATAATCACGACGGAATTATGGTGCTCGACGGTTCACTCATAGAGGGCACGCCTTTAAGTAAAGCAATTAATCGGGATGATGTTATATTCGATATTGATATTACTCCTAACAGGGCAGATGCGTTAAGTCATATCGGAGTGGCGCGCGATGTCTGCGCTGTGCTTAAAAAAGAATTGAAATACCCGGTCATAGAATTTGAAGAAGAAGATAAAAAATCTTCGGATTATGCTTCGGTTGTAATTGAAAATGAAACCGACTGTCCGCGTTACGTTGGCAAAGTAATTACGGGAGTAACAATAAAGGAATCCCCCGGCTGGCTGAAAAATCGTTTGACCAGTATCGGGCTGCGTCCGATTAACAATGTAGTTGATGTAACCAATTTCGTTCTGCACGAAATGGGTCAGCCGCTTCATGCTTTTGATCTGGATATGCTCGCCGGCAAAAAGATAGTCGTTAAATCTGCAGCCGATAACGAAAAATTTGTTACACTTGATTCAAAAGAGCGTACGCTTGGTAAAGATAATTTGATGATATGTGATGCTGAAAAATCTGTAGCCGTTGCCGGCGTAATGGGCGGCGAAAATTCCGAAGTGACTAATGATACCAGAAATATACTTATCGAGAGCGCATATTTCAGACCTTCATCGGTAAGAAAAACTGCAAAAATGCTCGGCTTATCGACAGATTCTTCTTACAGGTTTGAAAGGGGATGTAATCCCGAAAGGGTAATTGAAGCAGCTAGAAGAGCTGCCCAGCTTATAGCCGGGACCGGAGATGGTAAGATTGCCGCAGGTGAAATCGATGCTTACCCTAACAAGCTAGTAAGAAAAACAGTCAAACTAAGATACGACCGTGTCATTAAAATTCTGGGATATGAAATTAGTCCTGAAGATATATCTGAAATAATTTCACGACTCGAATTCCCCATTGTATTCCAGGATGAAAAATCTCTGATATGTGAGATACCATTATTCCGCCCGGATATAGAAAGGGAAATCGATTTGATTGAGGAAGTTGCGCGCATAAAAGGGTTCGACAAAATTCCAACTGTCGGAAAAGTAAACATTACTCTCGATCCTAAAATCGATCAACTGGCATTTTCGCAGGGCATCAGAGAATCGCTGATCTCTCTGGGTATGAGAGAGATTGTAACAAATTCACTTCTTAACAAGGAGACAGCTGAAAAGTTCGGGCACCCAATAACAATTTTAAATCCGCAGAACCAGGAGATGTCGAATCTGCGCCCTTCGCTGCTTCCGGGTATGCTTGCAACGATTTCTAAAAATCTTAAGGTACGGGAAACAGATCTCAGATATTTTGAGGTTGGGCATGTCTTTGAAAAAAAATCCGAAAACGACATCAACTCATTCAATGATTTTACGGAATCGGAAGAGCTGCTCTACGCACTAACGGGAAAGTCAGGTACCGACGAGTGGTACAGAAAATCCAGGGGGTACGATATTTACGATTTAATTGGCTTAACACAGGATTTTATGACCAAAAATTCGCTTGACAAAGATAACCGTTATAATTATAATCACGGCAATTCTTTTTACGATCAGTCCTTTAAGCTGTTTGTTAAAGATTTGAAAATCGGGACTGGCGGTAAATTAAACCGAAATCTTTTGGATGATTACGATATTAAGCAGGAAGTCTTTTGTGTATCGTTAAACCTTGGTGTTCTTAAAAGCGTTGAAAAAGAAGAGAAGAAATTTACCGAACTGTTGAAATTTCCGAAAGTTATCCGGGATTTTGCAGTTATACTGGATAAAAAAATTCATGCTTCAGACGTAATTGAGATTATTACTAAAAATTGTTCTAACTTATTGAAAAATGTAAAGTTATTCGATATTTTTGAAAGTGAAAGTTTAGGTGAAGGTAAAAAAAGTCTTGCTTTCGAACTTGAATTCTACAATATTGAAAGAACTTTAACAGAAGAAGAAGTAAATAAAGATTTCTGGAAGGCTATAGAAGAAGTAAAGAAAAAATTTAACGCTCAATTAAGAGGATAATTTTGCCGGAGTCATCCAAATACGATTTATTCATGGATGAATTGCTATCGCTGGAAAAACAAATCGGAGTCTTTGCCCAGCGTTGCGATGAACTGGTTGAGCAGAACAACTATTACAAAGACCAGATTTTTAATATGGAGCAGGAGAACCAGGCTCTTAAAAACAAAATTAAAGAAATTGAAATACAGCTGTCGAAGCAATCGAATAATGAAGATTTGTTCGGCGGCAATTCATTAACAGCGGAGGATCGCGAACAACTGAAAGAAAAGGTTGGTGAACTAATTAATAAAATAGATCATCATTTGCGTTCTTAATTAGATTGACCGTATGATGGTTAGAGAGAATAATGACTGAAAAAAAGAAGCTTAAAGTAAACATATTTGATAAAGAATATTCCTTGTTAGTTGAAAATCAGGATATAGCTGCTGAATTGGCTAAGTATGTAAATAATGTAATGCAAGAGACTAAAGATGAATTACCAGAGCAGCCCACTGAAACGGTTGCGATAATTGCTGCATTAAATATAGCTTATGACTTATTCGTTGAGAAAAATAAATTTAGAGAATTCAGTATTCAGGCGACTGATAAAGTAAAAAAAATAAAGCTTCTTTTAAACGATTCTAATATTATATCCTCTCCATCATAATTTTTTCCGCGCTGCCAGTACATAAAGAACTATTAAGTTAAACCATAAGGGTTATTGACTTACGGCGTGTATTACAGGCCTCATCCCGGTTATAACCGCCTTTGGTGGTTTGGTCGGGATCCCGTAAACGGGACAGTGGACGTAAAAAGCGTCGGGCAATTCCCCGCACTGTATGGGAAGGGTTCTTAAACGTTTACTGGCAGGCGCGGCTTTAATATATATATTGATTTTATCGGAGGAAAATATGGAATGGTTTGTTCCAATTTATGTTATACCGGTTTCCGTATTATTGATTATCATCGCATTTTATCTTGGATGGGCAATAAATTCAAAAATCGGTAAGAATAATATCCACTCTGCGAAAGAAAAATCTGAAGCAATAATTGCAGATGCGGAGAAAGAAGCAAAAAGTATTAAAAAGGAAAAACTGCTCGAAGTAAAAGACGAATGGTTTAAGAAGAAACAGGAATTCGATGGCGAGGTAAATACTAAACGTCAAAAACTTCAGAGTATTGAAAAAAAACTTGAGCTGAGAGAAGAAAATATTGAAAAGAAATATGATCTTGTTATTTCCAAAGAAAAGGAAAATAAGCAGCTTGAAAAACAGATTTCAGAACGACAGGAGTTGATTAAAAGAAAAGAAGAAGAATTAAGTAAATTAATCGTTGAACAAAACGTCAGGCTGGAAAAAATTGCTTCGCTTACTTCTGAAGAAGCAAAAAAGATGTTGATGGAAAATATGGTCAACAAGGCAAAGTCTGATGCATCGCAGGCTATTCAGCAGATAAGAGACGAGGCAAAAGCCGAAGCAAAAAAAATTGCCCAGAAAATTGTGGTTCAGGCTATTCAAAGAACAGCTGTGGATCATTCGGTTGAAACAACTGTATCGGTTGTACAAATACAGAATGACGAAATGAAAGGAAGGATTATTGGCCGTGAAGGGAGAAATATTCGCGCCTTCGAAGCCGCTACGGGCGTGGATGTTATTGTCGACGATACCCCTGAAGCTGTTATACTCTCGGCTTTTGATCAATTCAGAAGAGAAGTAGCAAGAATTGCTCTCGAAAGATTAATAGCAGACGGACGGATTCACCCGGCCAGAATCGAAGAGGTGGTTGCAAAGGTTGAGTCCGAACTCGAAGAAGAGATTATGCGTGAAGGAGAGAATACGGTAATTCAGCTTGGTTTGCACGGAGTGCATCCGGAACTTGTGAAACACATTGGTAAAATGAAATACCGCTCAAGCTACGGACAAAATCTGCTGCAGCATAGTATCGAAGTTGCATATTTAACAGGGATAATGGCATCGGAATTGGGCTTCGATCCGCTGATTGCCAAAAAAGCCGGACTTATGCATGATATCGGAAAAACAGTAGATAAAAGTATTGAAGGTCCGCATGCTCTTATCGGTTACGATCTTGCAAAAAAGTTTAAGGAACATCATATTGTTGTAAACGCAATCGGAAGCCATCACGAGGATATTGAAATGGAACATCCGATTGCAGCACTTGTTCAGGCTGCTGATGCCATTAGCGGCGCTCGTCCCGGAGCAAGAAGAGAACCTCTCGAATCGTACGTTAAAAGACTTGAGAATCTCGAAGGTATTGCAAAAACTTTCGAAGGAGTGGCTAAAACCTATGCAATACAGGCTGGTAGAGAGGTCAGGGTTATTGTTGAGCCTGATAAGGCTGATGATGATTTTTCAGATAAACTTGCATACGATATAGCGCAGAAGATTGAAGAAGAAATGGAATATCCGGGACAGATTAAAGTAACCGTTATCCGTGAAGTAAGAAAAATAGCATACGCAAAATAATAATTAGAGCCCGATTTAAGATCGGGTTTTTTTATGTCAGGAAAATTTAAAATAGCCGTAACCGGTGGTATAGGAGCCGGGAAATCTGAAGTATGTGCATTCCTTGAATCATCGGGGTATAAGGTAATTTATGCCGATAAAATTGCGAAAGATTTATTATACAATCACCCGGTTGTTAAGAATAAAATAATCAAATTTTTCGGCAGCGAAGCCTATACTTCAGACGGTCCCGATAAAACATTTCTAGCCCGGAATGTCTTTTCAAACATGGAAAGTCTTGAAAAGATAAACTCCATTATTCACCCGGAAACCTTAAAGATAATTCAAACTGAAACAAATAAAATACTGGAATCGGAAAAATTTGTTTTTGTTGAATCTGCACTGATATTTGAAGCTAAACGTGAAAAATATTTTGACCTGATAATACTTGTTGTAGCAGAAAAATCAATCCGGGTAAAACGTACTTCCGGAAATCTGCAAATAACTGAAAGCGAAGTTCTTGAAAGAATGAATATGCAAATAGATGACGACATTAAAAGACAGCGCGCAGATTTTACGATTGAAAATAATGACTCATTAGATGGATTACATGCAAGGTGCAGACTCGTTTTAGGTATTATTAAAACTCTGTCTGTCTTGTAATTTTAGAATCTCTATCTTTGTAATATTGATTTACATTTTGTGCAGGACTAATTTTGTGTATTAAATTGTGAGGAAAAATTGAAAGCTGTTAATAATCTGATTGTAGGGCTGGTTAAATCCATGCCGAAACAGGTTGTGCATATTTTTGCAAAAAAGTATATCGCGGGAGAAAAGCTTGACGATGGTGTAAAGGTTGTTAAAGAATTGAATTCAAAAGGTATTTGTGCTACACTGGATGTACTGGGAGAATCGGTTAGAACGAAAGCCGAAGCCAGAGAAGCTAAGGAAGATTGCCTGAAAGTTCTGGATGCGATTGAAGAAAACAAACTCGATTCCAATTTGTCAATCAAACCGACACAGCTAGGACTGGCAATTGATCGCGAATTTGCATTTGATCTATTAAAAGAAATTCTCGACCGGGCAAAGAAATACGATAACTTTGTGAGAATCGATATGGAAGATTCCAGTGTTACGGATGATATATTCTGGTTCTATGAGCAGGCTAAAACTTACTACCCGAAAGTTGGAATAGTCGTCCAGTCCTACCTAAAAAGAAATATCGATGATGTGAAAAGGCTTAGTCTGAATGGAACAAATTACAGACTTTGCAAGGGAATATATGTTGAACCGGAGGAGATCGCATTCAAGGACAGACAAGAGGTTAGAGATAAGTATGTAGAAGCTCTGACTATAATGCTCAGGAACGGTAACTATGTCGGTATTGCCACACATGATGATTATCTAATTGATGCAGCGTATAAACTAATTGA
The DNA here is from genome assembly GCA_016927595.1 of Melioribacteraceae bacterium. Lineage (GTDB taxonomy): Bacteria > Bacteroidota > Ignavibacteria > Ignavibacteriales > Melioribacteraceae > PGYT01. Next base: position 11,291 of record JAFGMI010000003.1, read on the forward strand.
TGAATTAAAAATCCCGAAAGACAAGTTTGAGTTTCAAATGCTGTACGGAGTTAAAGAAAGTCTTCGCGATAAGATTAACGCAGATGGTCATAAAGTACGTGTTTACGTTCCATACGGGGATCATTGGTATGCATATTCCATCAGAAGACTGCAGGAAAATCCGCAGGTTGCCTGGTATATTACAAAAAGTATCTTCTCTCTGAATTGATGAATGTATTAGGGATTGAAACATCTTGTGACGAGACTTCCGTTGCTGTTATTTCGAACGGGCAGCTTAAGGTAAATCTTATTTCTTCTCAGGATTTTCATATTAAGTTCGGCGGTGTGGTACCCGAGTTATCAAGCAGGGCACATCTGCAGACTGTTACACCTCTGATGAAAGAAGCACTTCATCAGGCAATGCTAGAATTAAAAGAGATCGAGGTAATTGCAGCAACCGCTGGTCCCGGTTTGATTGGAGCATTATTAGTTGGTCTTACCTTTGCAAAAGGTTTATGCTATTCGCTGGATAAAACCTTTATACCAGTAAATCACATCGAGGGGCATATTTTCTCCGGATTCTTAATGGAAGACAAACCGCAATATCCCTATTTGTGTCTTGTAGTATCAGGAGGGCACAGTCTTCTCCTGATAGTTGAAGATGATCTGAGAATAAAAAAACTTGGAGGCACAATTGACGATGCTGCAGGCGAAGCTTTTGATAAAGCTGCTAAAATGATGGGGCTAGGTTATCCCGGTGGTCCGAATATTCAAATGTATGCTGAGAAAGGTAATCCCGATGCAATAAAATTTCCCATAGCACAACTGAAAAATAAATACGATTATTCATTCAGCGGATTAAAAACCGCTTTGCTTAGATTTATACAAAAGGAGTATGAGGGAAAAGTGCCGGAAAGTGATCTTCCGGATCTGGCGGCTTCATTTCAGAAGACTATTTCCGATACACTTACAACTAATGTTATCAAAGCATTAAATGAATATAAGGTTAAATCTATTTCTGTTGTCGGAGGAGTTGCTGCTAACAGATATATACAAAATGCTTTTCATGAGATAGCGGAAAGTCGTAATTTGAAATTAGTTATACCTGACCAGCAGTATTGCGGTGATAATGCAGCAATGATAGCCTACAGAGGGATGCTGCTGCATCTTAATAAGAAAAAGTATAATCTTGGTTTTAATGCCTTTCCGTCAATATCCGAGGGGATGTTTTCCGATGGATAAAACTTCTCTGAAATTAACACGTAACGATGCCTATCTGATTTCCGGTGTTTTCGGTTTTTTGCTCGGACTTCTCCTCTTTATATTTTTTACCCCAAACTATTATTATGTAAAAGCTCCCTACGAATTCGAGGTAAAAACCGGCTGGTCTTTTCGAACAGTTGCAGACTCTCTCTATGTCCGCAGAATAATTCCAAACAAAACCATGTTTAGAATCGCTGCATTTTTCTACAGTGCTGAATCGAGAATTAAAGCCGGCAAATATAGCCTGCCGAACGGGCTGAATTATTTCGATCTGATTGAAATGCTGATTCATGGATCTGATTCACATCAGGAATTAATTACTATTCCCGAAGGGATATGGCAGCATAATCTTGCAGGTCTTTTTCAGGAAAAGTTCGACATTGACTCAGCAAGATTTATGAAATTGAGCAAGGACAGATCTTTTTTATCCAGGATAGGTGTAAACTCTTCGACTGCCGAGGGTTATTTGCTTCCTGATACATATTATTTTTATGAAGATGCTAAGGAGGAAGAAATAATTGCTAAATTGAAGGGTGAAATGGATAAACTGTTTCTGCCTGATTCTATTCAGCAGCAAATGAAGCTGCTCGGCATGAACCAACATCAGATTTTAACACTGGCTTCTATTATTGAAGGTGAGTCGAATATCGTAAGTGAATTCAAGAAGATATCCGGAGTTTATCATAACCGTTTAGGGAAAAGTATCGCTCTTCAGGCAGATCCTACTATTCAGTACCTTAAAAGATACAGCAGAAGAAAAAATAAAATTTATTATAGAGATTTGGACAGAGATTCACCGTATAATACGTATAAATACAGGGGGCTGCCGCCAACCCCGATTAATAATCCTGGCAAAGATGCAGTTATGGCGGCTCTGTTTCCTGAAAAACACGATTATTATTATTTTGTAGCTGATGGTAGCGGCGGACATGTATTTGCTAAATCGTTGAGTGAACATAATAAAAACGTTAGGAATTACAGGCGATGGAGAAATTCTCAGAATTAGTTTCAGCATTCTTTTCGGTTTTAATCAGCGCGTTGTTACTGTTCTCATGCGCTAATCAAATCGGTCCCTCCGGGGGAGAGATTGATAAAATTCCTCCGGAAGTAATAGAGGTTTATCCTGCCGATCGAAGTGTTAATTTTAACGACGACAGAATTGAAATATTTTTTTCGGAATATGTTGATAAAAGATCTGTCCAGGAAGCTGTATTTATTTCCCCCTCGGTAGAGGGAAAGTCGGAATATGACTGGAGCGGTACGTCTGTCGAGATAGTTTTTGAGGATTCATTAAAAAAGAATATTACATATACAGTTACAGTCGGTACTGATGTTGTCGATATTAACAACAGAAATATGATGAAGTCGGCATATTCGTTTACTTTCTCAACCGGACCGGAAATAGATTTCTGCAGCGTAAAAGGAAAAGTTCACGATAAAAATCCGGCAGGTACATTTGTATCTGCTTACCTGCTGAGAGATACAATACCAAATCCCAGAACACAAAAACCCGATTACATTTCACAGGCGGGTGAATCAGGTACATACGAAATTCTTGGCATGGCTGCCGGAACATACAGAATTTTTGCAATTAAAGATGAACTGAGGAACCTGATTTACGATACCGGGGATGACTTATTCGGCACTCCGTTCCGTGATGTTGTTTTAACTAAGTCTGATTCAATTTTTATAAACTTGAACTTTATTCTGGATTATGAAGATACAACTGAAGCAAATATAACCGAAGTTATTATGACTGACATGCATCATATTTTGATAGATTTTACAGAACCTGTCGATACTGTTAAAAATAATGCTGATAACTTCAGAATAATAGACTCACTGAATCAAAAAGTTTATCCAGTAAATTTTTTTTACAAAGGACAAAATAAGGGATCAAAATATTTTATATCATTGTCCGACAGTATTTCTGAAAGCGAACACCTGCACCTAATCGTAGAAAATGTTTTCGACAAAAAAGGTAATTTGAATCCGGCTGAGGCTGTATCTCTGGTATTATCAAATAAGCCGGATACAACAGCTCCCGGTTTGATATCTATGAAAACGGAATACCCCGGTAATGTAATTGATTTTTTAGATCCGTATATGATTGTAAATTATGATGATGCAGTCGCAAATCAGCGACTGAATCAGTTGTTTTCTTTTGCTGATGACAGGGGATTAATGCATGAAATTGATATAAACAAACTGGATGATGCAACTATTAAGATTATCGTTAAAAAATCACTTAAGCCTAAAAGCGAATATAAACTTCTGATTAATTCAAGCAGTATTGAAGATGCTGCAGGAAATACTGGAAGTAAAAATGATACTATTAGAATAACAACGGTAAATGAACTAGAGTTCTCTGGATTGAACGGTGAAGTAATCCCAAATGATTCTACAGCGATTAATGTGCATCTGATTAATTCTCAGACTAATGAAATTGCTTACAAACAAACGCTGATGACAGACTTCAGTTTTAATTTTAAAAGAGTCAGACCAGGCAAGTACTTATTGTTCGCGTTTGAAGATAAGAATAAAAATAATTTATTTGATAAAGGAAGTATTGACCCATTCCTGTACTCGGAAAGATTTATTTTTTATCCCGATACCTTAAAACTGGCTGCAAGATGGCCCGTCGGCGATGTAAGAATTAAGTTCAACACAAACTAATTATAAAGATAATACTTACTGCTTCTCTGCTTGAATTTTTCAGCATCAGCCTTAAGTAACTGCTCGATATCCTTATAACGCCATGATTGTATAAACTTTTCTCTTATTTGATTTGAACCGAGTGCCTTATCAAAAGCTTTAATCTGATTTGATAATGCCTTATCAAAAATATTCAGATCCGGATACAGCTCCTTAACAGCCTGCAGGAAATAAAACTGCAGCGGCATTAAATCGACTTCATTGTAATCCGTTATAAAAATCTGCACACCACCTAAATTATTCCCTTTACCGTGAGCGTAATAAGGAATGTAATTTATCGGTCGGAATAACACGTTTTCGATATCATATGAATTTAATTTATCTGCTAAAAAGTTACCATCTATCCACTCAGCTGCGAAGGTCTGAAAGGGGAGAGTATAACCGACACCTATTGACACAGCATCTCGAAGCTCACCGACTATTCCACTGCAGACATAATAAAAAGGTGAATAATTGTGAGGTATGTGCGGGGAAGTTAAAATCCAGGGAAGACCAGTCTGATCAAACGTCATGTTTCTTTGCCATCCTTCCATTTCAATTACTGTTAAATCACATTTAACACCATTCTTTAACATTCCCTCTTCGTTCAGAAGAATAGCAAGTTCGCCGCATGTCAATCCGTAGACATAAGGAATTTTGAACTGACTAATGAAAGAAATATACTCGTCTTCAACGATACTTCCTTCAACCCTGATCCCGCCGAGCGGATTTGGTCTGTCGAGAATAAATACTTCCTTACCATTTTCTGCCGCAGATTCCATCACAAGCCCCATCGTGCTGATAAATGTATAAGATCTGCAGCCTATATCCTGAATGTCGTATACGATGGCATCAATGTCTTTTAACATTTCCGGAGTAGGTTTTCTCGTTTTACCATATAGTGAATAAACCGGTAATTGAGTGCGTTCGTCCGTATAATTATCCACCAGCTGTCCGCCCTCAATATTTCCGCGTACTCCGTGTTCCGGACCATATAATACCGCAAGATTTAAGTTCTGAGCTTCAAACAAAATATCTACGGTGGATTTTAATTCACTGTCAACTCCTGAAGCATTAGTAACTAATCCTAATCTCATGCCTTCGAGCTGTTTAAAATTGTTTTCACGCAGAATCTCAATACCTGTTTTCACCTTTTGCGGCATAATGCATTGTGCTAAGAATATCAGCACTATATTTATCAGGAATAATTTTTTCATTTTATTTCCTTTATACCCTTAATAATTTTTATATATAATTTCACCATTCTTCATAGTGATACAATTAATATTTTTACCTGCATTATATACAATTTCCGGATATTCGCTGCATTCGTAAACGCTTAAATCAGCTTTCTTATTTAATTCCAGGCTGCCTGTAATAGAACTTAGATTTAATGCAGCTGCTGCATTAATTGTATAGGCTGATAATATTTCTTCAATGGTCATATTCATTTTTATGGCGGCTAAGCTCATTATCATGCTTATATTGGCAATGTTTGACGATCCCGGATTGTAATCCGTCGCCAATGCAAGAGTTGCTCCCGATTCGATCAGTTTTCTTGCCGGAGCAAAATCATAATTTAAAAAATATGATACTCCCGGCAGCACAACACTTACTGTGTTACTTACCGCAAGCGATTCTATATCGTTTTCGGAAATTACTTCCAGATGATCCACGGAAACGGCTCGGTTGTCGAGGGCGGTTTTTAATCCGCCTATGTTATTGAATTGTTCAGTATGAAGTTTAATATGTAAACCTAATGAACGAGCCTGTTCAAATATTTGGTTTACTGTTGCGGCGTCAAATGCCGTCGACTCGCAAAAGGCATCACAAAATAGTGCCAGCTTGTTCTTTGCAATATATGGCAGCATTTCATTTATAATAATTTCATTATATTTTTTCTTATCCTTCCTGTACTCATTCGGGTAGGTATGAGCGCCGAGAAATGTAGGGATAATATCAATTTTATTTTTCAGATTAAGATGATTAATAACCTGAAGCAGCTTAATTTCGTCATAAAAACTCAGACCGTAACCGCTTTTGATTTCAAGCGTTGTAACGCCCTGTGAAATAAAATAGTTGATTTTAGGCTGAATATTTTCAACTAGTTCTTCAAAAGTGGCTTTTCTCACTGATTCGACGGTTGAATTAATCCCCCCACCACTTTTAGCAATACTCTCGTAACTTTCGCCATTCAATTTTCTTCTGAATTCATCCGCTCTGGATCCGGTAAATGCGGTATGTGTATGGCATTCAACAATACCGGGAAGAACCACCTTATTTCTGAGGTCAATTGTTTCATCAATATTTTTCGGTTTTTTATTCGCTGGGATATAGTCTTTAATGTATCCGTCTTCAATAATGATGGAGTGTTCCAGAAGAATATGAAGCTCATTCATTTCGTTACCGCGTTTACGGTTTTTACCGTTTGAATCAACCATAATGATTTGCGAAGGATTTTGAAGAATCGTTCTCATAAAAGGATTGTAAAAATTGAAAAATGTAAATTATAAAGATATTAGGTGAGAGGATAGTGAAAAATCGTTTTTTTGTTAAAAAGCTAAGATTTTATTAAATTACAATTCTAAAAACAAAAGGACAAGTAAAAAAATGCCTCCATCAAAAAAACTGAAAATTCTTTTTGTTACATCAGAAGTTGTTCCTTTTATTAAAACAGGCGGACTAGCCGATGTTTCTTCAGCTTTACCTCAAAAATTACAGGAACTTGGACATCAGGTTAGAATTGTAGTACCTAAATATGGTGCTATCGATGAACGAAAGTACAAAATTCATGAGGTCGTGAGGTTAAAAGATTTATCAACTACGATTGGAAAGAAAGAGGCTGTCTTTTCACTGCGATCCAGCTTTTTAGTCGGGACTAAAACACGCGTCCAGATTTATTTTCTCGATAATCAGGAATATTTCGGCAACCGGCATAGTCTCTATGCCGATCCGCTGACCGGAGAGGACTTTAAGGATAATGATGAGAGATTTATTTTACTGGCAAGATCAGTATTCGAACTTGTTGTTAAACTTGGGTGGGTGCCTGACATTATTCATTGTAACGACTGGCAGTGTGGATTGATACCTGCTTACCTTCAGAATGAATATAAGGATCAGCCTTTGTTTCAATCCGTTAAGACATTATTTACAATCCATAATTTGAGCTATCAGGGAGAATTCCCGAAATCATCATTTGCCAAAGCAGGTCTTTCCGAAGAAGTAATTAAGAAAGACAAACTTGTTCATAAAAATAAAATGAATTTCATGAAAATCGGTTTGCAATATGCCGATTATATTAATACTGTAAGTGAGACTTATGCAAAAGAAATCTGCAAAGAAGATGAGTTTGGATTCGGGCTGCAGGACATCCTTAAAAAACGAAAAAACACTATTTATGGTATCGTTAACGGGATTGATTCTCTTATCTGGAATCCTGAAAAAGATAAGAAGATTGCCAAAAGGTATTCGGCCAAGAATCTGGAGGATAAGAGTGCTAATAAAAAAGCCCTTGCGGAAAATTTTGGATTTGAATTTAAACCAGATACACCTATCATCGGGATGATATCGCGTCTGGACGATAATAAAGGATTCGATTTGCTGCAGAAAGCTTTTAAGGATTTGATGAAACTCAACATGCACTTAGTTCTGCTGGGAACAGGGAACAGGAAGTATCATAAATTCTTCGAAGAAGCACTGGTGAAATATAAAGATAAATTCTCCTGCTATCTCGGATTTGACGATGAACTTGCTCACCTCATCGAAGCAGGATCGGATTTGTTCCTGATGCCTTCAAAATATGAACCCTGCGGATTGAATCAGATGTACAGTCTGATGTACGGAACAGTGCCGGTGGTCAGAGAAACAGGAGGACTTGCCGATACGGTTGTACGATATAATGAAAAAACGGGTGAGGGTAATGGATTTTTGTTCAAGAAATACGATGCCGAGGAAATGATTAAAGAGATCAAACGTGCATTGCAGATTTTTAGCGAGGATAAGAAAACGTGGACTAAAATTATGAGAACGGGTATGAAATCGAATTTTACCTGGTTGAACTCATCCAAAAATTATGTGGAATTATACAAGACAATTTTAAGTTCTTAATTTAATGGCGCATAGAGCTGTTTTCCTTGACAGAGATAACACATTAATTTTTGATCCCGGATATCTGAAGGATTCTGATAGTGTTGAGTTACTTCCCGGCGTTGCTGAAGGCTTGAATCTGCTGAAAAATCAGTATAATTTCAAACTAATTGTCGTTTCTAATCAGTCGGGAATTACTCGCGGATTAATTACCAGGGAGGATGTCGAGAAGGTAAATACTAAAATTAACAACCTGCTTAGCTTGCACGGTGCAAGCATTGACTCATTTTATTTTTGTCCTTATCACCCGGATTTCGACTCTAGCGAAAAAACAGTCTGTAGGAAACCTTCTCCTTATATGATTGTAAAAGCCGCAGAAGATCATAATATTGATCTTTCAGGCTCATATATGATCGGTGATTCAGTATCGGACATCGAATGCGGAATAAATGCCGGTGTAATGTCAATTCTATTCAATTACAATAATTATAGTAGTGAGCAAATAAATGTATTGATTAAGGATGGAAAAACACCCAATTTTGTTACCTCAAATTTTTTAGAAGCTTGTAATTATATTGCAAAAGACTATTCCAGGAGATAATATTTGAAGCAGTTCTTTAGCCACTTAGTTTTATTTTTAATAGTTATTTTATCTGCATGCGAAGAAGACCCGACCTCCGTAGGTGAGGATCTGATCGATAATCAGGATTTGATTAATGTATACTTCTATGATTCCCGCGGTCACGACGAATTTATAAATTCAAAATCATACATTGATACACTTAGTCTGGGTATTTCGGAAAGAACTTTATTGGGCAGAAGCGGCAGTATTTCATCAACTGCTGCACTGAAATTTTATTTCCCTTTACCTGATTCGATAGAAAATGCAATAAATGACGGTACATTAACACCCCTATCTTCATGGATAAAATTAATTCCGAATTATTATTACGGTGAAGCAAACGGTAATTTTGGACTTACTGCTCATAAAATTACAGAAAGCTGGGGATCGGGGAAATTTAAAATCGACACCCTAAAAAATCTGCAGTATGAACCCCAGAATTATGCAGGTCAGTTAAGTATAAATGATACGATTGTTATAATTAATCTGGATGAGCAGCTTTCATATGAATGGCTGCTTTCAAGAATAGATGAATCTGCACATCCAAACTACGGAGTGATTCTTATACCTACTCAATCCACATCAAAAATTATCGGGTTCCTGGGCATTACCAGCGCAACATTGTTAGGAGCATTACCTGAAGTCCATTTGGTTGTTGAGAAACCCGGAGAATTTATAGACACGCTTACGGCTACTCCCATCATAGATGCATTTGGTGTAGAAGGTCCGTTCCCTCAAGCTGACGAAACTATCTCGTTTGTCCAGGGAGGAATACCCGTTCAAACAAGTCTTAAGTTCGATATATCGAGTCTGCCCCAAACAGCAATTATTTTGAAAGCTGACTTAACTTTGCATACAGATACGTTATTAAGTGAGTATGGTTCATTATCATCCGATACACTAATGGTTCAGTTACTTTCCGATTACAATGACAATAATATTGATGAAGATGTATTTGCAATAGCAATGTCTAAAACCGGAACGGCTTTCAATGTTGATATCAAGCATTTTGTCCAATACTGGCTTGATCAGAAGGATAACTTTGGAATAAAAGTAAGCGCAGCAGATCAGGAAAAGAGTGTAACAAAAACCGCCATATACAATGAAAAGATTTCTAATGCTGATTTAAAACCAAGACTTCAAATCACTTTTACCGACATAAAATGAAAAAAATAATATACATAGTAATTTTGTCCATAACTACAGGCAACATTTTCTCCCAAAACACATCATTATATACACGGGAAGGTATCGGCGATAATCAATACTCATCGTCCGCTCGTAGATTAGGATTGGGAGGAATGGGTCTTGCACTCATCGATGAGACTCATATAAGCAGTATTAATCCGGCGGGCTGGGCTAATGTTAATTTAACAAGAATGGAAGCTGGATTAAATTATGGCGGTGTTCTAATGAGTGACATTAACGGCTCGGCTTACTATTCAAATTTCAGTTTCAGCGGTTTTACGGTAGGCATACCGATTCATAAGGACTATGGAATTGTCGGTGCTTTGGGTGTTGTTCCGGTTAGTGATGTAAACTATAAAGTTACATCGGAGAATTTAGACGCCATTTGTTCTGATTGTTCTGACATAGAAGATGATTTCAATTCTGTATTATTCGAAGGTACGGGCGGGCTGTCAAAAATTTTTATAGGATCGTCATATAAATTACCGTTCGGGTTTATTATAGGTGCTTCTTTCAACTATTACACAGGAAAAATTGATTATAAAACCGAGTTGCAATTCAATGAATTTTCTTCTCTTGACAATGTGATGTATACTCAAAAAAGAAGCTTTTATGGCATCGGTTCTTCTTTTGGATTGATAACAGATGATCTTGCATCAATATTTGATAGTAAAAGCATAGAAAATTTCAGATTCGCATTTTACTATGATGTTGTTTCAAATCTGAAAACAGATACCAGTTTGATTTCCAGCACATCGATCGGAACAATAACTAAAAATAAAGGTATAGTGGATAGTAAAATTCCATATAAAATTGGTATCGGTGCTGGTTTAACTTGGAATAAAAATTATGTAATTTTATTTGATTATTTATATCAGCCTTGGTCTGAATATGAATTCAATAATTTACCCGGTTCTTTGAGAGACTTGAGCAGAGCTTCTGTAAGTGTTGAATATTATAATTCTGATAGAAGAACATCTGCAAATATTTGGGATATGCTGGTCCTGCGGGGTGGAATTTCATACGAAAATTCTCAATACCTCATCGGTAATACCGGCATAAATGTACTCTCCCTTTACCTGGGATTTTCCATGCCGATCGGCGTAGGAAATACTCTCGATTTCGCTTTTGAATATGGTAACCGCGGCAAGAAGAGGGAAGGATTGGTTAAGGAAGATATCTTTAAGGCTGCTGTTTCAATAAGCTTTGGAGAACTTTGGTTTTTTAGACCTGATCGTTAATAATATCGGAGTTTATAGTGAAAACTATCAGATTAATACTAGTATCACTAAGTGTGGTGATTTTTTTGGGAGTAAATTCCGCAAAAATATCAGCCAAGCATACATCCGAAACAGTTGTGTCGGATAGTCTGCTAATGAAATTCAGTTTGTTCTGGGAAGCCTATAAGAACAAAGATTATCAATTTGCATATCCTCATCTATGGGACGTTATTAATAATAATCCTTCAGGTTTTATCCAGTATAAACCTTTCCGTAAAATGGAAGATATGATACTGTACTTTAAAGACAGTACCGATGCAAGCCCGGAACAAATTAAGATGTATGTCGACACACTTCTTGCGATGTATGATATTGCTTTGGAAAAAGGTGCCAAAAATCCCGAATATTTTATTATCAAGAAAGCCTATGCTATTGAGACGATGACTGACGCTTCTGTCGAAGAAGTTGTAGCAGCATACGAATATGCTCTGTCGAATTATCCGGACGCTCCGTCATATTATAAAGACAGACTGGGAATCATATATACAGAGAATGATGACGGTGCAAACGGTTATAAGGAAAAGGCACTTGAGTTGTACTCCAGTCTTGCGGAACAAGATCCGGAAAATGACCTCTGGAATCAAAGGATGAAGTCAATTGCTGAAGACCCTGAAGAACTGGCTAGCATAATGAAAAAGTCCTGGGATTTGGATCCCGATAATTTGGGAAAAGCATATGCGTATGCGGAAACCTGTTACAATTATCAGTTTTATGAGCAAAGCCTCGAGCCTTTAAAGTTTTTAACTGAAAAAGCTCCCGATGTTATAAACTACTGGAGAAAACTCGCAAGTGTATATACCAAACTTGAACAAAACGATAACGCTATAAATGCTTATAAAACACTGATAGAACTGGAACCAAATAACAGAGAAAACTATTATAATATAGCCGTAATATATCAGAAGCTGGGGCAACTTTCAGTTGCAAGGTCTTATCTTCAGAAAGCCTCCAGCGCAAGTGAGGAACCCTGGGATCTGCCTTTGTACGTGGAAGCCCAGCTGTATGAGCAGGCTGCACGCGACTGTGGTTTTGAGTTCGAGGACAAACTTGTCTATCAACTGGCGGTCGATACGTATAAAAAAGCAGCTGCTTTAAACGGACCTCAGTTGAGTTATGCAAGAGAACGTATTAGAGCCCTGGAAAATTCTGTTCCTCAACAGGAAGATTATTTTTTCAGAAATATTAAATCTGGTACTGTAATTAAAATTGAGGGTAAGTGTTACGGTTGGATTAATAGGAGTATCACGGTTCCTTAACAGTTTATTTGGTGGAAAATATGCTTGAATTTCTTAGTACTGATCCTGAAGTGCTTGAAGTTGCTAAGTCCGAAATCAAAAGACTTCAGGAAAATCTGGAACTTATCGCTTCAGAAAATTTTGTCAGTACCGCGGTGCTGGCTGCTGCGGGCTCTGTTTTAACAAATAAATACGCCGAAGGCTATCCTGGAAAACGTTATTACGGCGGATGCGAAAATGTTGATATTGCTGAGAATCTTGCTCGTGAGCGCGTAAAAAAAATATTTGGTGCCGAATATGCAAACGTTCAACCTCATAGCGGATCACAGGCAAACATGGGCGTTTATATGGCATTGTTGAATCCGGGTGATACAATTCTCGGATTGAGTCTCGATCACGGCGGACATTTAACACACGGCTCGCCGGTTAATTTTTCCGGACAAATTTATAAAGCTGTAGGCTACCCCCTGAACAAGGATACGAAACAACTCGACTACAATATTATCGAAGATCTGGCTAAAAAGGAAAAACCGAAACTTATTATTGCCGGTGCCAGTGCATATTCAAGGGAATGGGATTATAAGATTTTCAGGGAGATAGCTGATAAAGCAGGTTCATTTCTGGTCTGCGATATGTCGCACCCTGCAGGATTGATCGCTAAAGGATTTCTCAATAATCCCCTGGAATACTGTGATGTTGTAACATCAACCACGCATAAGACTCTTAGAGGTCCCCGCGGCGGGATGATACTTGTTGGTAAGGATAGAGAAAATCCTCTCGGTATAAAAACGCTCAAGGGTGACAGATTAAAACTAATGTCTGAATTGTTCGACGGTATGATTATGCCTGGTATTCAGGGCGGACCTCTGATGCATGTTATTATGGCTAAAGCAGTTGCATTCAATGAAGTGCTTAACGAGAGTTTTACGAATTATGCCGGACAGATAATTAAGAATGCAAAACGGCTGGCAGAGAAACTTGCAGGTTATAATTTTGACATAATCTCAGGTGGTACAGATAATCATTTAATGCTTGTCGATCTTAGCAATAAGAATATCAGCGGTAAGAAGGCAGAAAAAGCACTTGAACTTGCCGGCATTACGGTAAATAAAAATATGATACCTTTCGATACAAAAAGTCCGTTCGTAACAAGCGGCATCCGTATTGGTACTCCGGCTGTTACAACCAGAGGTATGAAAGAAGATGCAATGGATATAATCGCAGGTTTCATTAATAAAGCCATAGATAATTCTGAGGATGAAGGAATGCTTGCAAGCATCAAAGCTGATGTAAGGGAATTCTGTTTAATGTACCCGCTTTACACCGAAATACTCGAACCATCCCCGAAATCATAGTGAGATCAGAAGAAATTAACACCGACGAAGAAAAGGAAAGCAGCGAAATCGAAATGACCTTTCTCGAGCATCTCGAAGAGCTTCGCTGGAGAATAGTAAAGACTTTGATAGGTGTTGCAATCGGTACGATTATCGCGTGGATTTTTATTGATTTCCTGGTCGAAAATATACTCCTGCTCCCGGCAAGAAGTGCTCAATTAAATTTACAAAACCTGCGTCCTTTCGGACAATTGTTCCTATATCTTCAAATAGCTTTTATTGCCGGTTTTGTAATCAGTATCCCTAATTTCTTTCTTCAGGCATGGAAGTTTCTTTCTCCCGCTCTTAAACAGAATGAAAAGAAATATATAAAATGGATTGTACTCTTTTCAACTGTTTGTTTCGCAGCCGGAATTACATTCGCCTACTATGTTATGCTTCCGCTTACGCTTAAATTTGCCGCCCAGTTCGGTACAGAAATAATTGAAAATAATTTTGCAATCGATGAATATTTTTCAATTATAATCAGTGTTATGCTAGGTGCGGCATTGGTTTTTGAATTACCTATGATGTCGTTTTTCCTGTCCAAAATTGGGATACTAAATCCGGGAATAATGAGAAAATTCAGACGGCATTCAATAATTACAATACTAATTTTGGCTGCTATATTAACTCCCGGTACCGATCCGGTTGCTCAGGTACTTCTTGCTATTCCGTTGGTTCTCTTGTATGAAATAAGTATATTCGTTTCAAAAATATTCTCGAAAAAAGTTGAAGAATTTTAGTCTTTCCGATATTAAAAAACCTATCGCTCACGAACTGGTACAATTCGAAACCGTATTTAAAAGCAATCTGAAATCAAAGGTTACGCTGGTTGATCTTGTTACCAAATATTTACTTAAACAGAAGGGGAAAAAGATACGACCGGTTCTGGTATTGCTGTCTGCTAAGGTAGCCGGTGGGGTAACAGAAAGGACATACAGAGGCGCTACTCTGGTGGAAATGCTTCATACTGCAACTCTGGTTCACGATGATGTTGTAGACAGGGCTGAAAAAAGACGTGGACTTCCGTCGATCAACGCAGTATGGAAAAACAAGGTCGCTGTGCTCATGGGGGATTATCTGCTATCGCGTGGTCTGCTTATTGCTGTTGAGAATAAAGACTTTGACTTTTTGCAGACCATTACGAATACAGTAAAAAGAATGTCGGAAGGCGAATTGCTGCAGATAAGCAAAACCCGGAAACTCGATAATGATGAAGAAACATATTATAGAATTATAAGTGACAAAACTGCTTCCTTGTTATCTACATGCTGCGAAATTGGTGCGATGAGTACTACCGATAAAACAGAAGAAGTTTCAGCTATGAAAGAATTCGGTGAGAATCTGGGAATGGCTTTTCAAATAAGGGACGACATTCTGGATTACATCGGATCGTCAATGATAATCGGTAAAACACCCGGCAGAGACATCAAGGACAAGAAACTTACTCTCCCTTTAATTTATGCATTAAGGAATTGTGATAAGAGCGATGCTTCGGCAATCCTGAAGCTGATAAAATCAGGTGAAAAAATAAAGGATGTGGAAATTGTTGTAAATTTTGTTAAAGAACACGGAGGACTTGATTATGCAGACAGAAAAGCATTAGAATTTGCTGAGAAAGCAAAGAAAACACTCGATATTTTCCCTCTCTCCGAAAGCAAAACCGCACTAGAAAGTCTTATTGACTATATAGTTACAAGAAAGAAATAATAATAATTTTTATTTGACATAAAATTTGTTTTTATTTTTATTATAATTTGATAATTTGGCACGTCGAATTAATAAATTTATATATCATATCTTATTTAATTATTGATATACTTTTGTGTTAGAATCCTGATTTAATCAGAGTATCATAATCCAATAAATATCATTTAAAATTCATTTAAATAAATCGCCTTACTAAAGGGAAAAGATGAAAAAAACGGTTCTGGATTATACACTAAAAATTAGGCTGCCTTTTCTTTTGTTCGTTGTTGCGGTATCTTTTTTACTTACATTTTACATCTCGAGATCTGAACGCGACGGTGTTGGTTATATGCCCGAACAGCCCATAAAATATTCTCATAAACTGCACGCCGGAGATCTTGCTATCGATTGCCAGTATTGTCATGTGGGAGTTACTAAAGGGCGTCATGCTCTCGTTCCGTCTGTAAATATTTGCATGAACTGTCACACAGTGGCAAGAAAGGACAAACCTGAGATTGTTAAATTAACTCAGTATTATGAAGAGGGTAAGCCCCTTCCGTGGAAAAGAATACATAAAATTCCTGAATATGCATATTTTAATCACAGTGTGCATGTGAATGTCGGTATAGATTGCGAAAGTTGCCATGGCAATTTGCGTGAAATGGAAGTTGTGGAACAGATTAAACCATTCACAATGACGGCGTGTCTCGATTGTCACAGAGATCCTCAGAAAGAAATTCCTTATCTTGAAAAGGTAAACAAGGGCCCTGAAAATTGCGCAGCGTGCCACAGATAGAGAGGATGAATATGTTTAAGATAAAAAATATCGGCAGAAAGAAGTTTTTTAAGAGATTAGGAGCAGGTACGATTGGAGTACTTCTTATTGCAAAATCACCAATCCGTATTTTTCAGAAAGATATACCTGGCAATTCTGGTAAGATTAAATTAAAAATTCATCCATCAGCAGTTCAAAGAACTAAAAGGTTTTAAATAATGACTCCGGATAAAACAGATCTTAAAGAACACTATTGGAAAAGTATCAAGGAATACTATAAAGACCCTGAGGTTTTGCAGGCTAAGTTGAATGAGTTTGCAAAGGGGGTTACAGATGAGTTCTCTGTCGATAAATTAAATGGATTATCAAGACGTAGATTTATTGCTTTGCTTAGTGCTTCTGCAGCTCTTGCGGCTACTGCCTGTTCCGACTACAGGGACAAAGGTGAAATAATTCCTTACACAAATCGGCCGGAAGGCGTTTTGCCCGGTAAACCTGATTACTATTCAAGTTTCGTAAACGATAAAAGTGTTCTTATTAAGGTAAGGGAGGGTCGACCGATAAATATTGTAGGCAACCCGGACCATCCCGTTTATAAAGGTAAATTGGATGCTCAAACACCCGCAACTCTTTTAAATCTATATGATCCTGAAAGACTTAAAGAGCCGACGAAGGATAAACTAAAAATTGACTGGGCAAAAGCGGATGCAGAAATAATTGATGCTTTAACCAAGGCTGCTGCAGATGGTAAAGAAATAGCTCTAATTGGAGACAGAATCACATCGCCATCTGTTATGAAACTGTTTGCAGATTTCAAGAAAAAATATTCGACAGCCAGGGTTTATAGTTATAAACAAATCAGCGATGAAAATAAGCGAATTGCCTGGGATCAATGCTTCGGTACCAGAAATATTCCATCAGTTAAATTGAATAATGCCAATGTTATACTGGCAATTGAAAGTGATTTCCTGGGTCGTGAAGGAAATACTATCGAAAAAACCAGAATGTTTGCTGAAAGTCGGGATATTATTAATAATGGTAAAATGAGCAGACTTTATGCAGCCGAAGGTTCAATGAGTCTTACAGGTATGAATGCAGACTACAGACTGAGAATAAGATCTGACTATCATCACAATTTTATTTTGAGTTTGATTAATGAACTGATTGGTAAAGGCATGACAGCTAATGCCGACAAAGAATTACGAGATATGGTCTCGTCATTTCCGCTGGATGATTTCGTTAAACGACATGGTCTTGATGCATTAAAGATAAGCTATTTGGTTAAGGATCTTTTGAATGATCCGTCGGGTTCTATTGTTCTTGGAGGCGAATCTCTACCTGTTGAAGTCCATACTGCAATCAACCTGCTGAATAATTTACTCGGTAATGATAATTTGTTTGATTATTCATCTGTTGAATTGGATCATCAGCCTTTGTCTACTGATAAAGAATTGGATGAATTCATTGAAAGATCTTTAAGTGGAGAAGTTGGCGTTATAATTAATTTCGGAGTTAATCCGGTTTATCATCTGCCTTCATCGCTGGGTATAGAAAAAGTTTTTTCGGAAGTAAATACGACTATCAGCATTGTTGAAAGCGACAATGAAACATCTGCATTGTCGAATTACGTTTTACCTTCCAGTCACGCACTCGAAAGCTGGGGCGATAATTTTACACGCTCCAATATTTATGAATTGCAGCAGCCGGTAATTTCTCCGATATTCAACACTCGCCAGAAAGAAGCTGTTTTGCTTTCATGGATTAACGGAATCTCCGAAGCGTATTCAGACGATGCTTTTAAAGAGTATTTGATGGATGTCTTTGAAGAGAATGTGTTCATTACTCAAAATCCTGCCGTGGATTTTAAGAGTTATTGGTATAATTCGCTGCATAACGGATTTGCACACATTAAATCTGGAAGATTACAGCCCGGGACATTTAAATTCAATCCTGTCAGAAAAACTACGAATGCTGATGATTACGATTATGTTTTACATCTGACGCCTAATTATTTTATCGGCGACGGTCGTTACGCAAATAATGGCTGGCTGCAGGAAATGCCTCATCCGGTTTCAAAGATTTCATGGGATAATTACGCTGCGGTGTCTCCATCATCAGCTAAAAAGCTTGGTGTTGAAAACGATGATCTTGTAAAGATTAAGACGGCAAGTAGTTTTCTTGAAATACCCGTTTTTATTCAACCGGGAATGGCTGACGGACAGATTTCAATCGAACTGGGTTATGGAAGAACTGTAATAGGAGATGTTGGTAAAAATTCAGGTTTTAATGCTGCAGTGCTGCAGGAATCATTATCATCTGTACTGATCGCCGGCGTTACTTTAGAAAAAAGCAGCGGCAGTTATAAATTAGTTTCAACACAAGAACATCATTCACTGGATGACGATTCCGTAAAAGACTTTCATAAAATGCGGCATATTATTCAGGAAGGGACTTTCAAAAAATATAAAGAAGATCCCGGATTTCTTCACGAGGAGAAACATAAATTAAAAGGTATTACGCGGGAGCATAAGTATGAAGGTCTGAAATGGGGGATGTCGATTGATCTTAACAAATGTATATCCTGCGGCAGCTGCGTTTCTGCCTGCAATGTGGAGAATAATATACCGGTAGTTGGTAAAGATCAGGTTGAACTCGGCAGGGAAATGCACTGGATTAGAATAGACAGGTATTATTCAGGGACACCGGACGAACCGGAAGTCAGCAATCAGCCGATGCTTTGTCAGCACTGCGACAACGCGCCGTGTGAGAATGTATGTCCGGTTAATGCTACCAATCATAGTCCCGACGGACTTAACCAGATGGCTTATAACAGGTGTGTAGGGACACGTTATTGTGCGAATAACTGTCCGTATAAAGTGAGGAGATTTAACTTCTACAATTTCAGGGATCATTTTGCTGATGCATATTACCAAAATGAGCTGAGTTACTTAGCGAATAATCCTGAGGTAACAGTGCGTTCACGCGGTGTTATGGAAAAATGCACTTTCTGCGTTCAGAGGATCATGGACGCACGGGAGGAAGCTATCCGGGAAGGAAGAGAAATTAAAGGTAGCGATGTAGTAACTGCATGTCAGTCTGTATGTCCTGGCAATGCAATCGTATTCGGTGATATTAATGATCCTGAATCTGAGGTTTCAAAATACAGAACACATGAACTGGGATACCATGTTTTAGAAGAATTATATGTCAAACCAAACGTAACTTATATAGCTAAACTTAGAAATACTCATGCGGAGGAAGCTTAGTGAGTACTATTGATTTCACACGTGAGCTGGCAGTTGTTGAAGGGCGTCCCCCTTTAAGAGAGATAGACGATATTATTTCCAAACCTCTTGAAACCAGGCCTGATAAGAAGTATTACATCGCGTTGTCGATAACATTAACCATGCTTGGTATTGGAGCCATTGCTCTTCTGCTTTCTTTCTACTATGGGACAGGACTATGGGGAAACAACAATCCGGTTGGATGGGGCTTGCCTATTGTAAACTTTGTTTTCTGGGTCGGTATTGGTCACGCAGGCACTCTAATTTCTGCAATATTATTTTTATTAAGACAAAGATGGCGTAACGGTATTGCGAGATTTGCAGAAGGTATGACCATTTTTGCCGTTATGACTGCCGGTATTTTTCCTCTTATTCACGTTGGTCGACCCTGGCTCGCTGGTTATCTGCTTCCTTATCCTAATCAGCACTCCATCTGGGTAAATTTTACTTCACCTCTGTTATGGGATGTATTTGCTGTTTCTACTTACTTTACAGTTTCATTCGTGTTCTGGTATGTCGGGTTGATACCCGATTTCGCAACATTAAGAGATCGCACTACTAACAAAATTAAAAAAGTGATTTACTCGGTAACCAGCCTGGGATGGAGACATTCCAACCGGCACTGGCAGCATTATGAAATGGTTTATTTAATACTTGCCGGATTTGCAACTCCGCTGGTACTATCGGTTCATACAATTGTAAGTTTCGATTTTGCAGTTTCAATAATTCCCGGATGGCATACAACTATCTTCCCTCCGTATTTTGTTGCCGGCGCCGTATTTTCAGGTTTTGCCATGGTGCAGAATGTATTGATCTTCATCAGAAAGATTTTTAATTATGAACATATTATAACTCTGGACACACTTGAGCGAATGAATAAAATTATGCTGCTTACCGGGTCTTTGGTGGGGTATGCGTATGCTATGGAGTTTTTTATAGCCTGGTACAGCGGGGTGCAGCCGGAACAGTTTGCATTCCTTAACAGGGCTTTCGGACCTTATGCATGGGCTTACTGGATTATGGTATCATGCAATGTATTATTCCCACAGCTTTTCTGGATTAAGAAAATACGCAGACACATACCTGTTATGTTTGTAATTGCAGTCCTTATTAACGTGGGGATGTGGTTCGAGAGATTTGTTATTACCGTTACTTCTTTATCGAGAGACTACTTGCCTTCCAGCTGGGCATATTACAAACCCACACTGGTAGACGGTGCTATTTTACTGGGCAGTTTCGGATTCTTTTTTACGTTCTTACTTTTGTTCACTAAAACACTGCCTGTGGTTTCGATTGCAGAAGTCAAAGCTGTTGTAGAAGGTTCGCAGCCTTCACATGGAGAACATTAATTATGAATGATAAAATTTTATACGGTTATACAGGCGTTTTCGATTCGCCTGATGAAATAATTCGTGCGGCAGATAAAACTGCTGAGGAAGGGTACAAAAAATTTGATGTAAATACACCTTATCCCGTCCACGGAATGGACAAAGCGATGAAGCTGCCACCATCAAAACTTGGCTATGCAGCCCTGGTATTCGGTCTTTCAGGTACTGTTTCAGCACTTTTATTGATGTTCTGGATTTCCGTTATAGAATATCCTATAGTTATAGGCGGTAAACCATTTTTTGCTTTTCCAGCATTTGTACCTGTAATATTTGAAGTAACCGTGCTTGCAGCTTCAATTGCAACTGTTGTGACTATGATAGCTGTATTTTTTAAATTCCCAAATTTAAGCCACCCTTTGCACGACACAGAATACATGAAAAAAGTATCATCGGATAAATACGGGCTTTGTATTCAGGCGGAAGATGAAAATTTTAACGAGAATAATGTTAAGGGGTTTCTTGCTGGTCTCGGTGCTAAAGATATTTCACCTGTATATTACGACAGCGAAGAAATATCGGTAAAACACGTACTGCTGGAACCTAAATTTATCGGAATCCTGATCGTTGCAGCTGTTGTTACTTCGGGAACGGTTTATTTCGGGTTAAACAAACTAATGTTTATGGTGCCTTTCAACTGGATGGTTGATCAGGAGAAAACTGTTCCTCAGGAAGCATCGACGTTTTTCGCCGATGGGTTTGCAATGCGTCCGCCGGTAAATGGCACCGTTATGCGCGGCACACTACCTTATCAATTTAAAGGTAATCCGGAAGATGCTGGTAAGTTTCTGAAAAATCCGTTGCCCCAAACCGAAGAAAATTTTACACTCGGCAAAATGAAATATGATATTTACTGTAGCCCATGTCATGGTTATTTCGGTGAAGGTGACAGTCGTCTCAGAGGTCAGTTTCCGAATCCACCAAGTCTTCATTCCGAAAAATTACGTAACTGGTCCGACGGTAGTATTTATCATGTTATAACCGATGGACAGAATATAATGCCTTCATATGAAACACAGCTTACGAGACAGGAAAGATGGGCTACGGTACTATATATAAGAGCATTACAACGATCGCTAAACGCTAAGGAGTCTGATCTAGAATGAGTTCAGAAGAAACAAATATCGGTTATAGTAAAAAAGAATTACCGGGAAGCCTCGGTAAAATCGGATTCGCCATACTTGGAATCGGATTGGTTGTGGTAATTGTAAGTTTTTTTGTAGATCACACGAGAGCTGCATTTAATAATTTAATCATGCTGATGTTTTTAACAAGTGTCGGTGTCGGCGGGCTGTTTCTGATTGCTCTTGAATATATTGCAGGCGCTGTTTGGAGTACACCGTTCCGAAGAGTAATTGAAATAATTACCGGTATTGTTATTCTGCTTCCGGTTATTGCCGTGCCGGTTTATCTTAATCTGCATGATCTGTTTCACTGGACACATGAAGAGGTTGTGCAGGGTGATTACAGCCTTGAATCAAAATCAGGATATTTAAATGTTTCGTTCTTTACAATAAGAGTTGTAGTTTTCTTTGCTCTTTGGATATTGTTTTATCTATTGCTTAGAAAAAATTCTTTGAGTCAGGATGTTACAGGCGACCAGCTTTTAACTAAGAAAAATATAAGACTTTCAGCTGTTTTTATGCCCGTCTTTGCAGTTACAATCACATTCTCATCAATCGACTGGATAATGAGTCTGGAACCTCACTGGTTCTCAACCATTTTCGGAGTATATTACTTCTCCGGTACGGTACTGGCTGCTTTAGCTGCCGGGACTTTAGCTATTATCATGCTGAACGAAAAGGGTTACTTAACGAAGGGCTTGGTAAAAGATCACTACTACAGTCTGGGAGCGCTTCTTTTTGCATTTACTAACTTCTGGGCTTATATAGCATTCAGTCAGTTTCTCCTTATCTGGTATGCAAATCTGCCGGAAGAAACTTTCTGGTTTTTGCAGAAGTGGGAAGGCAGCTGGATGATAATCTCAGTTGGATTGATTTTTGTACATTTTATTGTACCTTATTTCGGACTTTTATCACAACCGTCAAAGATGGATCCCAAAAGACTTAAATTAATGTCGATATGGATTCTTTTTGCGCATTGGTATGACTTATACTGGCTTGTTATGCCAACATTCAGTAAGGAAGAAGCGGTATTCGGCTGGATGGAAGTCGCATTCCCGATTCTTACTGTCGGTATAGTAATCCTGGCTTTTGTTATAATATCCAGAAAGAAAAATTTAATACCTGTTGGTGACCCGAAATTGAAGAGGGGTCTCGATTTCAGATTATAAGCGGAATGAATATGGGAAAAGGAAAAATCGAAGCTGAAATGAAATACCGGGAACTACTGAATAATCCAATCCGATTATTCGGATTCGCTTTCCCTTATTTCTTTGTTATAATTCTTCTTGCCGGAATCTTTTATGTTAAAAATCTTGATACTATCTCATTTAATAGTATTCCGATATCATATATTGATTCATTAAACATTGACAGGGATATTGAACAGAAGAGGGGAGGAATAATGCCGGCTGTTGAACTTAACCGGGTTTTGAATCCTACGGAAGAAATGATCAGAAAGGGAAAAGAATTATATGATGCCAACTGTCAATCATGTCATGGAAGCGGGGGTAAAGGCGATGGTCCGGCTGGTGTTGCTATGAATCCTAATCCGCGAAATTTTCTTGATACTAATGGCTGGACTATAGGAAGAACATTTCCTGATTTATATAAAACATTGCAAGAGGGAATAATTAAAAACGGTATGGCAGCTTATGAATATATGCCGCCCTCAGACAGAATTGATATAATACTTTACTTAAGAACCTTTACCGATTTTCCGGAGATCACAAACGATCAATTATCGCAGCTAGATGCAACTTATAATTTGTCAGCCGGCGCCACAATGCCGAATCAGATACCGGTAAAAAAATCTGTTAAAATATTGGTCTCGGAATTTAACGGTTCGGATACTTTTTCTGAATTATTATTCTACATTAAATCTGATGGAAGCCAAGTGGGAGCACGGTTGCTCAATGAATATTCTTATTCCCCCGAAAGAATTGCCGGGCAGGTATTAAAGGGTGAAATTTCTATGAGACTGGACGAATTCATAAAAACAGTGAGCCATGATCCTTTAGCATCAGGCTTCAAAACCTCTGTTGTCTCATTGAGTAAATCGGAATGGAATGAGTTACATAAGTTCTTATTAGAGTCCAGAAATTTGAGAAAATCTTAGATAAGTATATTATGAGAAAGATCAATTTAAGTTATTTATTTGTTATACTTTACATCTCTCTATTCCAGACTTTTATTCTTGGGCAAGTTAGTGATCTGGAAGTTGGAATAGATGAAAAGTTGGGCGATTATTTACCACCTGACGCAACATTTACAACATCTGAAGGTGATACTGTTGCTCTCGGCGATTTAATCGATACTCCCGTGCTCCTGGCATTGGTTTATTATGAATGTCCGGGTATATGCAGCCCTCTTTTGACTGAACTCGGCTGGGTGGCAAATAAGGTTGATCTTATACCGGTAAAAGATTTTAAGGTAATCACATTAAGTTTCGATCATCATGAAACGCCAGCAACTTCTTCAAAATGGAAAAAGAATTATTTGGACGGACTGAATAATGAGTTTCCTGAAGATGCATGGGTTTTTTTAACAGGTGATAGTCTCAATATTAAAAAAGTTACAGATGCTGTCGGATTTTATTTCAGACCTGACCGGGACGAGTTTGTCCATGCAGGTGCAGTCATCACAATATCACCTAAAGGAAAAATCTCAAGATACTTGTTTGGAACGAAATTTAATCCTTTTGATGTTAAGATGGCGTTACTGGAAGCACAAAGTGGAAAAACAAGCCCTACAATTTCAAAGGTTCTTCAATTCTGTTTTAGTTACGATCCGGAAGGTAGAACCTATACACTGAATATCACCCGCATTATTGGTAGTATAATGCTTCTTAGTATCGGAATATTTTTGGTCGTATTATTAATTAAAAAGAAAAAATAGATTTCAAAGGAGTGCAAATAGATGGCTAACGGAACAATAGCCGCAAATGGAAAAACATTTTACGAGGAAGGAACCACAAAAGCTAAGACAGGCTTGACAGCCTGGATTTTCAGCACTGATCATAAAAGAATCGGCTTGATGTACTTATCTGCTATTTCAATATTCTTTTCGGCTGCTGTAATTATAGCATTGCTGATGAGGCTGGAATTAATTGCCCCCGGTAAAACAATTATGGAACCGCAGACATACAATAGTCTTTTTACGCTTCATGGCGTTATTATGATTTTTCTTTTTATCATTCCCGGAATTCCGGCTGTATTTGGAAACTTCTTCCTGCCATTGCAGATAGGGGCTAAAGATGTGTCGTTTCCACGATTAAACCTGCTTAGTTTCTGGATTTATATTATCGGAGCTTTTCTTGTGCTGCTTTCGCTTGCGCTGCCCGGCGGACCGATTGATACAGGCTGGACGTTTTATATACCTTATTCAGTGCGCTCCGGAACAAATATTTCACTGGCAATCTTTGCAGCTTTTGTGTTGGGTTTTTCATCTATACTTACCGGATTAAATTTTATAACAACTGTCCACAGGTTGAGAGCACCAGGCATGTCATGGTTCAAGATGCCGCTGTTCGTTTGGGCTACTTATGCAACAGCCTGGATTCAGATTATCGCTACACCGGTGATAGGAATTACAATATTGCTGGTTATAATAGAAAGATTTTTCGGAGTCGGGATATTTGATCCGGCTCTCGGTGGTGATCCAATCCTATATCAGCATCTGTTCTGGATCTATTCGCATCCTGCTGTTTATATCATGATACTCCCTGCTATGGGAGTTGTCTCGGAAATTATACCCACATTCGCCCGGAGAACAATTTTCGGTTACCGTGCAATTGCTATGTCGTCTCTGGCGATTGCCTTTGTTGGATATCTGGTCTGGGCTCATCACATGTTTACAAGCGGAATAAGCGATGCTGCAAGGATTATTTTTTCGCTACTGACATTTATTGTAGCATTGCCCAGCGGTGTTAAAGTATTCAACTGGGTTGCTACAATGTATAAAGGCTCTATCGATCCCAAACCCCCCTTCCTATGGGTTATGTCATTCATCGTATTGTTCTCGATAGGCGGATTAACGGGACTTGTACTCGGATCGCTGGCAACGGATATTCATTTACATGATACATATTTTGTCGTGGCTCATTTTCATTATGTAATGTTCGGCGGAACGGGAACAATATTTTTTGCTGCTCTCTACTACTGGTTTCCGAAAATGTTCGGCAGATTATATAATACGAAGCTTGCAAATATTGGGGTTGCATTATTTTTTATAGCATTTAATCTTCTGTATTTCCCGAAATTTATTCTCGGATATATGGGAATGCCCAGAAGATACTATGATTACCTTTCGGAATTTACAAGTCTACAGCTGATATCTACTATCGGCTCTTGGGTGATGGCTATTGCTTTAATAATTGTGATAGGTAATATAGTGCACGGTATTTTCAGAGGACCTAAATCGACATCGAATCCATGGGGAGGAGTGACGTTAGAATGGCATACTTCTTCACCGCCGCCGTTGGAAAACTTCCATGAAATTCCAACGGTTACGCATGAACCTTATGATTTCAGTCAACTTGAGGAAATGAAGAATGAGTAATAACGTGCAGACAATTGAAACTCATGGAAATGTACACAGGGATGATGTCGGTGCCAAAATGGGTATGTGGCTGTTTCTGTTCACAGAGGTGCTGCTGTTCGGCGGTATGTTCCTGATTTATGCTGTATACAGGTTTCAATATCCCGATCAGTTCCATATTGCGGGTATGGAACTTAGTACAACAATTGGTACAATTAATACTATTATACTTCTTACGAGCAGCCTGACAGTAGCATTATCGATTACAGCATTGCAGAAGGGCAACAAGTTATTGTCGGTTTCCATGCTCTCGCTTACGTTATTTTTTGCTCTTTTTTTTATGGTGAATAAATACTTTGAATGGTCAGCAAAATTTAGTCACGGATTGTACCCTGGTTCGGATGAAATGCTTGCAAAACAAAACGGTGAAATTCTTTTTTTCGGTCTTTACTTTGTTATGACCGGACTTCATGGTTTTCATGTTCTGATCGGTATAGTGTTATTATCTGTTATTCTTGCATTCATCATTAAAGATAAAATTACTCCAAATAATTTTGTTAAACTGGAAAATTCCGGATTGTACTGGCACCTAGTTGATCTTATCTGGATTTTCCTGTTTCCGTTATTCTATTTAATTCAGTAGGGTTTTTATGGACAATCATCAGGAACATGATAAACAACATATTACTCCTTACAGTCTGTATGTACTGATTTGGGTAGCCTTGATTTCTTTAACGTCGATTACTGTTACCGTTGCAGGCATTAGTCTGGGCAACTATACTCTCGCCGTAGCATTATTTATAGCGGCGGTAAAGTCGGCTTTAGTAATAAATATATTTATGCATATCAAGTTCGATCAGCCGATTTTTAAGGTTTTCTTACTTTTAAGCGCTTTGACGCTGCTTGTAATTTTTATTTTAACATTTTTTGATTTCACATATCGTTGAGGATGATGTATGTTTCCCGGACCAACCAGTCATGTTGAAACTGTTGATTTCGTATTTTTATATATAGTAGGCATATCCGTAATACTTCTTCTGGGTATAACCGCTGTAATGATTTATTTCGTGTTTAAGTTTAACAGAAAGAAAGGACACAAACCTAAAGATATCCACGGGAGTATACTTCTTGAAACGATATGGATTGCAATTCCTACTGTACTTGTCCTGTCGATGTTTTATTTCGGCTATATTGGTTATGAGGAATTGAGAGATATCCCTGACGATGCAATGCAGGTTGAAGTTATAGCAAGAATGTGGGAATGGGATTTCAGGTATGAGAACGGAAAGGTTACAAAAGAACTTTACGTTCCTCTGAGCAAACCGATAAAACTCGTAATGGAATCTGTTGATGTGAACCATTCTTTTTATATCCCTGCTTTTCGTATTAAAGAAGATGTAATAGCCGGGAAGAAAAATGTTCTGGGATTTACTCCCTCCAGAATAGGCGAATACGATGTTGCCTGTGCGGAATACTGCGGCCTTCAGCACTCGATGATGTATACCAAAGTAATTGTAATGCCGGAACGCGAATTTGAAGAATGGTACGCAAATACAGAAGAAACAGCAGTTGAACCGGAAAACAAATAAGTGATATCTCTTAGTTTAAATATAAAATTAGGTATGATGATAAAAAGGTATGTCAATATATACCTTGAACTGGCCAAAATAAGAATAACTTTTTTTGTAGCAGTATCAGCTTCTTTAGGTTATATACTGGCAGCAGGAAGCATACTGCCTCAGATGATATTCCCAACGATCGGTGTTTTTCTGCTTGCATCAGGTTCATCGGCAGTAAATCATTTCCAGGAAAGCAATTACGACAGATTAATGAACAGGACAAGAAACAGACCAATACCCAGAGGAGATATTTCACCACTGGGTGCAGTAATTTATGCCATCATTCTGATAATGCTTGGATTCTTACTGCTGTTTGTATCTGCTGACATTATTTCTGTTTTGCTTGGTTTGACTGCTCTCATATGGTATAATTTTATTTATACTCCATTGAAAAGAATTAATTCTCTTGCTGTTATTCCGGGTTCACTTATCGGCGCTATACCTCCTGTTATTGGATGGGCAGCTGCAGGAAGGAACATTATGGAACCGGAAATTCTTTCGTTGGCTATGTTTTTCTTTATCTGGCAGATACCTCACTTCTGGTTATTACTTATTATGCACGGGGAGGAATATGTGAAAGCGGGATATCCTTCATTAACACAAGTTTTTAATAAAGGTCAACTCAGCAGAATCACATATGTCTGGATAATCTCTCTTGCAGTGAGTAGTCTGCTTATACCTTTATTCAGTTTGTCTGCAACTTTTTTAACCGGGTTTGTCCTCTTTATTGCCAGTGCTTATCTGGTATATTCATTGAAAAATATTTTATACGATTTCGCAGACAGGCTTGTTATAAGAAGAGCATTTATGCTAATAAATATTTACGTATTGTGTGTAGTAGCGATTTTGATAATCGATAAACTGATATTATCAGAAATTTAGGGAACTGAAATAATGGATTTTTTAGATAACCTGGTGCTTCCCCAGTCCTCTCATCATATGATATTGTTAAAATATCTGCTGGTATTAACGTATCTGATTTTTATCCCGTATTTAAGTGTGCTGATCGGGACAAATATTCTTTCGGTTTATTTCAATCGTAAGGCAGATCAAACAGGCGAGAGATCCTACTATAATTTTACCAGAGAGATTATTGATATAGTTACTTTTAATAAAGTGTCTTTCATCGCATTGGGTTTTGTTCCATTGGTAAGTGCGGCACTTTGTTATGCCCAGCTCCTGCATTTATCAGAAGCCGATGTTACAGGATATTTGGTTATTTCACTTATCATGATTTCAGCAGGATTTATACTTCTATTTTCCTATAAAAACAGTTTTCATCTGAAGGATTTGGTTAATGCAGCAACGTCTTCCCATAACAATGAATATAATATTAAACATGATGTGGAAGTAATAGGATCGAGAGCGGAAAGAGCCAACAAGAAATACGGCGTTTATTCACTCGTATTATTCGCGTTATCTGCTTATGTTTTTATCGGTGCTGTTAAATATGCCTCTGATCCGCTTAGCTGGGGATCAGTTCACTCGATCCTGGATATCTTACTATCATTTAATACATTCGTCGGATTCCTGTACTTCACTGTTGCGGCGATTTTTATTACATCGGCGGTTATATTGTACATTTTTTCCGGACGGAACGATGAAGCTTCAGTAGTTGATGAGACGGTTAAAATTATTGCCCGTAAAGTTTCGTTAAGCCTGGGCTTAGTATCTGCCATTCTTTTGCCATTGTTCCTCTTGCTGAATACTGTTTTGATCCCGGAATCAGGACTTAATAACGCATCATTTCTTTTACTTATAGTAATGCTCTTGACTGTATTGCTTTCATCAGGTTATTTTTATCTGATGATAAGGAATTCAGACTTGCACTATTCATCGTTCGTTTTGTTTTTAGTTATAGTTTTTGTAATTGCTGCAACTGTTAAAGATCAGTATGCCTTCGATACATCTACACAAAATCAGTTTATTAAGCTAACTGAGAATTATACCGAGTATCAGAAAAATCTTAAAGAAGAACTCGGACTTTCAGTCGAAACAATAAGCGGTGCAGATATTTATAACGGCAGGTGTATTGCATGCCATCAGTTCGAAAATAAACTTGTCGGTCCGCCATACAATGATATACTGCAGAAATATGAGGGTAAAAAGGAACAGCTGGTACAATTTATTCTTAATCCTGTAAAAGTGGATCCCAACTATCCGCCGATGCCTAATCAGGGTTTAAAACCTAAAGAGGCTGAAGCAGTTACCGATTATATTATTAAGGTTTACGAAGAACAATACAAGAAGTGAGCGTTTTGTAAAGCTTCCCGAAAATTTTATCAGCCCGATGTGAGAATTATTCCAAGTTTACATTTGCTGAACCTGTAATTATCCGTCCGTACTTTTTTAGTTGCTTAATTTATTTTAATTTTGCAAAAACGATTTCTCGAATGCTTACAGTACTTGATGCTATTAAACTTTCAACGGAATATCTTGAGAAAAAAGGTGTTGAATCACCCAGAATAAATTCCGAACTTCTTCTTGCTTACATATTAAAATGCAAACGTCTGGATTTATATCTCTCATTCGACAGACCTCTTCAGGATGATGAGATAAGTTTATACAGGGATTACATCTCAAGGCGAGGTAAAAGAGAGCCTCTTCAGTATATTACCGGTGAAGTGGAATTCTATGGCATTCGCCTGATGGTGAATAGAAATGTACTGGTTCCCAGACAGGAAACAGAAATACTGGTAGAACATATTATTAACGATTACAAAGACCGTGAAGGAATAAATATTTTAGAGATTGGTACAGGGAGCGGCAATATCGCAATAGCACTGGCTATGAATCTGCCAAGGGCATCAGTAACAACAGTTGATATTTCACTTGAGGCGCTCAATGTTGCGAAAAATAATGCTGGTTATAATCATGTTGAGGACAGGATAAGTTTTATCCAAGGTGATATTTTAAGCGCTGAGTTCAATACGGGCATAATAAATTACGATTTAATCGTTTCAAATCCGCCTTACGTATCATGCGGGGAAATGCCTCTGTTGCAGCGCGAAATTACTGAATACGAACCTGAAATAGCTTTAAGCGATTATAGCGACGGATTAAGTTTTTACAGAACCATTTCTGAATTTGCAGGTCACAAATTAGTTAAAGGCGGAAGAATTTATTTTGAAGCGGGTATAGGGCAATATAAAAAGGTGCAGGAAATTTTGAAGGAAAACGGTCTGCAAAATATTAAGATAGAAATGGATTATCTTAATATTGAAAGGGTAATAATCGCGGAGAAAAAATGAGAGCATTAGTTCAGCGTGTAAGAGAAGGAGGAGTTAAAATTGTTGATCAGGGCTACAGTGAGGAAATAGCAAAAGGAATGGTTATACTTCTGGGGGTAAAGCAATCCGATGATAATTCGGATGTTGAATTCGTTGCAGATAAATGCTGTAACCTGAGAATATTCGAAGATGAAAACGGAAAGATGAATTTATCGCTTAAGGATATTGACGGTGAAGTTTTAATAATATCTCAATTTACTCTCTATGGAGATGCGAGGCGTGGAAACAGACCCAGTTTTTCTCACGCAGCTGATCCAGCTCATGCTCAAAAAATGTATGATAAATTTGTTGAAAGAATCAAGCAGAATATTGGTAATGAAAAAGTTAGAACAGGTGTATTCGCCGCAATGATGGATGTGAAAATAATTAATGACGGACCGGTTACGCTGATGGTAACTTCAAAGGATGAGTACGATTAATGCCCCGGGTGCTTGTCATATTTCTCGACGGCGTAGGTATAGGGGCAAAGGATAGAAAATCAAATCCATTCTTCAGCAAGGGTCTCAAATTTGTTGATGACGTTTTTAATGATACTCCACATAGCGGGAACAGTAGATTATCGTGTAACGGCAGCCAGCTCTTTCCCATTGATGCATGTATGGGAATTGAGGGCTTGCCGCAAAGCGGCACAGGACAAACATCAATCCTTTGTGGGGTGAATGCATCAGAAATTTTGTGTAAACATTTCGGACCCTTTCCTCACACCTTTTTACTGCCGTACATAAAACAGAAAAATTTATTTAAAGAATTAATGGACCTGGGAAAAAAGGTTTGTTTTGCAAACGCATACCCGCAGATATTTTTCGACTATCTTAATTCGGGGAAAACAAGGATAGGAGTCTTTGCAAGATCTGTTGTAGAATCTGGTATTCGACTGAAAAACTATTCCGATGTTATTAAGCAGGAGGCAATAACTGCTGAAATTATAAATAAGGTCTGGAAAGAACGGCTGGGGTATGAGATTAATGTAATAACTCCTCAGCAAGCTGGCGAAAACCTCCTGCGAATATGTTCACATCACGATTTTACATTATTCGAATACTTCTTAACGGATCATCTTGGACATGGTCGTATCAAAGATCACTTTGATGAAATTACTGAAGTACTTGATCAATTTATTTGCCATATCATTAAAAATTTACAGGATGATACGACGCTGCTAATTTGTTCAGACCATGGGAATTTTGAGGACTTATCAGTCAAACAGCACACCACTAATCCCGCTTTGGGAATTTCAATTGGGCAGTATGCAAAAATGCTTGGAACTCAAATTAAATCTTTGTACCATATAAAACCTGCAATCATGAATATTTTTAAGTGAAAAATTATCCGCTCATAAAATTTGTTATTCTGCTGTTCCCGGGAATTATCTTAGCCGAATCTTTAACCGAATCTGACTTTGTAAAATATTTTCAGGCGAATGCTCTGGTAATTATTCCTGTTGTAGTAATTTTTATGGTATTGCTTTACGAATTGTCCAGAAAAAATTTTATAACCGGTAATCTTTTAATAATGGTTATTGTACCATTCACAGCATTCTTATATACGAGTCTGAGAACAGACTCTGTAGCGTATTATCCATTTGAGACCTCCCGGATCCGAGATTCTGAAACGTTCGGTGTTATCGAAAGTATGGAACTTCCCGGAGAAAACAGGTGGGATATGATAATAAGAGTGGATTCAGTAAAATTCAATGATAACATCTATCGGAATAAGATTGATCTTCTGCTTAAGATAAATACCGGGAATACAGATATCAATAGTCCGATTCCGTTATATGATTCATTCAGTATCGGGGACAGAATCAAAGCCATCGGCATGATACAGAAAGCGCGTGAGCGGAGAAATCCTTTTGAATACGATTTTAATAAGTATATAAATTCAAAAGGTATCAGTGCATTATTGTATGTAAAAAGTTTTGAAAACATTTACATAATAGAAAATACCGGGCTAAATTATTCCAAGGTTCAATACCGATTAAGATCTTCAGTTGCACGTCTGATAGAATCATTATTTAACAGGGAAACACAGGCTTTAGTAAAAGGACTTTTACTTGCCGACAGAAAAGGGATTGATTACGATACACGTGAAAGCTTTGTGAACGCAGGAGTAATTCATGTGCTGGCGGTTTCGGGTTTGCATGTAGGTTTTATCACATTGATATTTTTGTTTTTGTTTTCCCGGTTGAATATTAGAGTAAGAATAATGCTGACTATTCTCGGTCTTTGGTTTTTCGTGTTTTTAACGGGAAGTCCAACTTCAGTCGTCCGCGCATCATTGATGGCGTCAATGTTGCTGCTCGGTTATTTATCGATCAGGAAATACAATGCATTAAATGCTGTGTCTCTCAGTGCTTTAATTATACTGATCTGGGATCCTCATCAGTTATTTGATCCTGGTTTTCAGTTGTCGTTCTCCGCTGTTATTTCAATTCTGATTCTCTATCCATTGATAAAAAAGGCAATTGACAATACAAGAATAGATTCAAAATTATTCAGAAGTGCTGCTGTTTTCTTTGCAGTTTCATTTTCCGCACAGTTAGGGACACTGCCTTTCACGCTGACTTATTTTCATAAGTTATCGATCATTGCGATATTAGCAAACTTAGTTGTGATTCCTTTAATTGGTATAATTGTACCTCTGGCAATTACTTCAATATTCTTCGCTTCCACTTTGGGATTCCCGGCTCAATATTATGCAGCTGTTACCGATTTCTGCTCCGGAATTCTTTTTGAAATTGTTGATGCAGCCGGCAGCTGGGATTATTCTTTTATCCTAATTCCTCAGTTCAGCATGGTAGACGGAGCAATATATTTTACAGCATTGTTTTTTATACTTCTATTAAAAAAGTTAATGGTAAATAAACTGGCAATATTATCTGCCTCTTTATTAATTGCTATAAATGCCTTCATATGGATGGAAATTGATAATAAGGATTTATTACCCGACAATTTATTATCCGTTGTGATGATCGATATTGGACAGGGCGATTCATTCCTTATTAAATTTCCCGATGGTTCTGTGGCTTTAATCGATGCTGGTGAGGCTACAAAGAAATTCGATAACGGTGAAAGAGTAATAGAACCTTTACTTAATAATCTTGATATAAAAAAAATAGACATGGGATTTGTTTCCCACGTAGATGGTGACCACTACGGTGGATATATTTACCTGCTTGAAGAGAATCATGTAAGAAAAATATTTAAACCTGAACTCGATAATGCCAGAAAAAATGATGTAGAATTTGAAGATGTAATTAAGAGAAATGGAGTGCCCATAGAATATTACCATAAAGATATAATGGAAATTGGCAATTCAAGAATATATGTTCTTAACAACAGTGATAATTATTACAGTGATTCAAACGATAAAAGCGGAATACTAAAAATATACTATGGAGATTACAGCTTTCTTTTCATGGGTGATGCGGGGACTAAAGTCGAAAACGATTTATGTGATATATATGATGAATTTCTTAAATCAAATATACTGAAAGTCGGGCACCATGGCAGCAATACCAGCAGTTCGATGAGTTTTCTGAATAAAGTTAAACCCGAAATCGCCTTAATAAGTGCAGGGCAATTCAACAAATTCGGTCATCCCTCCGAAAGGGTAATGCAGAGGTTAAGAAAAATTAATACAAGTATCTGCAGGACAGACCTTGATAAAGCCGTTATACTCCAAACCGACGGCGAAGAACTGTGGTACAGGGAATGGAAATAATTAATTTTACATTTAGTATATTCTCACAATTATTTTATTAATTATTACTGATATTAATGGTAATCAAGGAAAACTATCCTCTAAAAAATCTCAACACATTTCAAGTAGATGTATCTGCAAAAAAATATATCGAAATTTCCGATATAACCGATTTAAAGGATCTTGGTGCTCTCATCCACGACTCAAATGATGATTATATGATATTAGGCAGAGGAAGTAATGTACTATTTACTAAGGATTTTGATGGATTAATAATCCGACCGATGCTTAAAGGAACTGAAATTATTGATGAAGATGATGAAAATGTAATCATTGAATCGGCTGCCGGTGAGATATGGGATGAAGTGGTAACCTTCGCTGTTGAAAACGGATTTGGCGGAATTGAAAATCTTACATCAATCCCGGGTATGGTTGGTGCCGCGCCCATACAGAATATCGGAGCATATGGAGTTGAGTTGAAGGATGTATTTCAGTCGTTGCATGCTGTTGAATTGGATACCGGATCAATCCATGAGTTCAGCCCGGCAATGTGCAGGTTCGGTTACCGAGACAGTATATTTAAGGGAGAACTGAAAAATAAGTTCATGATAATATCGGTGAGGTTAAATCTCAAAAAAAATCCCAGGTTGAATATAGCTTACAAAGATATAATGGCAAAAATGAGATCGGTTGCGGAATCGGAAATTAATATTAAGGTAGTCCGTAATGTTATACACGAGATTAGAAGTGAAAAACTTGCTGATCCTGCCGTGCTCGGAAATGCTGGAAGCTTTTTTAAAAATCCGATTATCGGGAAATCGGATTTAATGAAGATTTCTGAAGAATATACTGATGTACCTCACTACGCGGTTGATGACGCTAAGGTGAAGATCCCTGCAGCATGGTTAATTGACAAGTGCGGTTTGAAAGGATTGAGAGAAGGTGATGTCGGAACGCATGTGAACCAGCCGCTTGTTATCGTAAATTATGGAAATGCATCTGGTCAAATGATTAAGGAATTTTCAGAAAAAGTCTCAGCCGCAGTCAAATATAGATTCGGAATACAACTCTATTCTGAGGTAAATATTATTTAACTAAATATGGTGTTTTATGAATGATTTACTCGTAGTCTTTATTGGATTAGCTGTTATAGCATACATCTTCTTTGTCCTTGGAACGACACGTATAGCGATAACAAAAGGACTTAATGCAGTTATGTGGTTTGTCTTCTCACTGATATTGCCTCCTGTTGCCTATCTTCTTGCGATAACACTTTCTAAAAGTGATTCGATGATCAGTAACGAAAATACTTTTTTTGAGAAAATTATTCTGGACTTGTCGCAGCCATTTATCGACCTTGCACATACATCACGTGCTTTGCTGGGTGTAAATATTTCGTATGTACTGGAAGGATTAACGTATTTCGGTGTCGTATCACTGCTTGCAATATTTTTTAATGATTTTATAAAATTGGATGATATCGATGCCGGGAGAATGGTCGGTATTTTAACAGCTGGAATTACCATCGCGATGCTGTTCCTGGGTGCTACCGTTGACTGGATTGGCTTACGGAAATCTCTGCTGATCGCTCTATCGTTAATGCTCGTCGGAAGGATACTTCTGACGGTTTCACCCGATTTAGGTGTAAGTGGAATATGGAATTCCGCACACATATTTGCTATGCTCGGTATATTAGGCATTATTTTAGGGTATGGTATATACCAACCTGCAGCTTATGCAGGAGTTAAACAGTTAACAACTCCTAAAACTGCTGCCATGGGTTATGCAATGCTTTATGCATTAATGAACCTAGGAGGATTCCTGCCCGGAATAATCTCGCCGCCTATAAGAAAAGCCTTTGATATTACCGGTGTATTCTGGGTATATGTCGGACTTACGGTCGCAGGGATACTCGTTGTTTTTTTTGTTATCACAAATAAAGCTATGGCAAAAGCCGTGGAGGAAATAAGACGGGAAGGCGGCACATTAAAAGACGAGAAGGAAGAAAACGATTTAGCGGATTTATCAACAAAGGAGAAAATACAATACTATATAAAGAACTTTCCACTAAAGGATTTAAGATTTCTGTTCTTTATTTTTATGCTGATTCCGGTTCAGACTTTATTTGCACATAATTGGCTTACATTGCCTATGTATACCAGCAGGGCTTTTGAGGGATTTGTCAGTGAAAACTTTGAATTCTTTGTGAATCTGAATCCGATACTGATTTTCATTTTAACTCCTATGGTTACTGCATTCACTTCAAAAAAGAACACCTATAACATGATGATCATTGGAACCCTCGTAATGGCGGCTCCTACGTTTATACTTGTATTCGGACCGAACTTTTATACTTTAATGGGCTATCTTGTGCTCATGACCTTTGGAGAAGCGATGTGGCAGCCCAGATTCCTGCAATGGGTAGCAGAGATAGCACCGAAAAATATGACGGGCATTTACATGGGAATAGGGCAGTTTCCATGGTTTCTGACGAAGGTAGTAACTTCATTGTATTCCGGATGGTTCTTAATGCAGTATTGTCCGGCAGATATACCTCCTTCTGAAATGAATACTGAAATTATGTGGCTCATATACGGTTTTATTGCAATCATTTCCCCAATAGCTCTTTTTCTTGCCAGGGGATGGATGGTGAAAGGATTCAAAACAAAACACGAATCATAAAATGCTGGGGTCAGCGCAAAAATTCCGAAACCGTTATTTTTAATAGGCAGTAAGGTAAAGATGTCAGGTATCTGGTTGACAAAGTAAGTATATTTTTAATTTTAGTGAAACCAATGCTCGAACAAATTTGGGAGTTGCAAAAAATACTTTCAAGACGGTCCCATGTTTTTTATGTACATCATAAATTTATGTTTAACAGAATTTCATTCCCGTATTAATTTAATTCTGTAAGTATTAAGTTTAATTATGTTGAACATTTTATTTTTTATTTCGATTATAAACTCTGATCTCAAAAAATGTGAGGATCCGAAATAAAGATGCTGATTGATTGGTTTAAATATCAGAGGCAGCAGTTTACCGAAGCTTTTTCATTTAAGGAATATGACCTTAGTAAATCCGAAGACCAGCGCAGAACAGCATTGCTTACCTTCATAATGTTTACCGGAGTAATATTTCTGGTACCATTCGGACTTTATGCACTTTACAACTGCTCGTATGTTCAGGGTCTGGCAGATCTTTCGGCTGCAATTATGATTACCGCATTGGAACCATATTTAAGAATTAAAAAGAAAATTGAATTTGTAGCATCAATTGTAGTTATACTTTTTTCAATTTTATTTGTTTATCTGATTATTAGTGATGAAGGATCAACCTCTGGACATATCTGGTCGCTGATAGCTCCAGTATGCGTATTGTTTCTTATCCGGGGTAAGAAAGGTCTCTATTATACACTCGGATTTTTAGCGACTGTTATGTTGATATTTGCTTTAGATATACCTGAAGGTAGATATGACTTGTATTTTAAGATCAGATACGCCGGTGCGTTTTCAGCAATACTGATTATTGCTTATCTGCTGGAATCAGCCAGGAGAAAAACATTAATAGCGTACAAGCAAAAGAATAAAGATCTGAGTACCATTGTCAGGGAACTTGAGAGAAAGGATGCGCAATTAGTTGAAAGTATAGGCAAATACAGGGTGCTGTTCGAAAGATCTAATGATGCAATTTTTCTTCTGGATAAATTAAATATAATAGATTGTAACGATAAGACCTTGAATATTTTCGGGTATACGAAGGAAGAAATATTAAAAATGACACCTGTTGAATTATCTCCTGAGTATCAACCAGATGGTAAACTGAGCAGGGAAAAGATTAAGGACTTTTTCGAACTGGCGCGTATTAATGGTGCATTAAGATTTGAGTGGCTGCAGAAAAACAAAACCGGACATGAGTTTTACGCGGACACAAACCTCCATATTGTAGAAATTAATAAACGGCAGTTTATCTTTGTTACACTCAGAGATATTACATCTCAAAAAAATACCGAACAGATGCTGATCAAATCGAAAAATGAAGCCGAAAAATCCGAAAGACTCAAATCGGAATTTCTTGCTCAGGTATCACATGAAATCAGGACACCGGTAAACGCAATTGTAAATTTGAGCTCAATTTTAAAATCAGACCTTGAAAACAAACTTAGTCAGGAAGATTTAATTGCATTCAATGCTATGGAAGGCTCCGCTTCGCGTCTCGTCAGGACAATTGATCTGATATTGAACATGTCCGAAATTGAAGCGGGTGCTTATCAACCGGTCTTTAAGGATATTGATATAGCCTCGGAGATAATTGAACCATTGATTACGGTATTTTCTTCATTGGCAGAAGAAAAAAAACTTAAACTGAAATTCATTAATGAATTGAAAAATCCATTCAAAATTCAAATGGATCACTACACTGTTTCTCAGTCGATTCTGAATCTTATCGATAATGCTATCAAATATACCAATAAGGGGGAAGTAACTGTTCATCTGCATTCAAACGGCAATGTTGCAGTTGATGTGATCGATACAGGTATTGGAATTTCAAAGGAATACCTCAATAGAATGTTTGCAATTTTTTCGCAGGAGGATCAGGGATATTCACGCAGATTTGAAGGCAACGGTCTCGGTTTAGCCCTGGTTAAAGAGTATTGTAAAATTAATCGGGCTGTAATAAAGGTTGAGAGCAAAAAAGGTGTCGGATCAAAATTCTCCATTATCTTTTCGAATACTATTACTTCTGATTGAATATTCTGATGTAAAAGAGACAAGCATCTGATTTTTCCCTCAGATATTAAACATATTTTCACTAATTCCGTTTTAAAGTAAACTTTGCCAAAGGTATGTTTGTTTTAAATTATGTGCAATGAATTATATAATCTATTAAGTCAGGTTAATATGAAGATATTTGAGCTGAAACAAACCCAGCATTTATCAATTCCACTGGATGAAGCGTGGAGTTTTTTTTCGAATCCCCGGAACCTGGATGAAATCACACCACCTTTTCTGAAGTTCAAAATTAAATCCAGTATTGATAACAGCATGTATGAAGGGCAGATAATAAATTATTCTATAAAAATTCTTCCGGGCATATTTCAGAATTGGGTAACTGAGATTAAGTCAGTCAGGAAAGGGGAATTTTTTATTGACGAACAGCGTTTCGGTCCATACAAATTCTGGCATCATAAGCATATATTTAAACCGGAAAGTAACGGTGTAGTTATGACCGATCATATTCATTATTCTCTTCCCTTTGGCATTATTGGTTTACTTGCACACATCCTCTTTGTGAAGAGAAGATTAAAACAGATATTCGATTACCGTTATAATTGGTTGGATAAAAATTTTAACAAATAAAATTTCTCTGTAAGAAAACTTTAATCTTCCAGAACAACTGCTGTTCCGCTTGCAGTAACCATTAACATGCTGCCGCCCTGTCCAAGTGTCTCGTAATCAAGATCTACTGCGATTACAGCATTACCACCCAAAGACCTTGCCTGTTCAACCATTTCGCTTATTGCCATATCTTTAGCCTGTCTGAGTTCTCTCTCGTAAGATGCGGATCTTCCACCAACAATATCTCTAATCCCGGCAAAAAAGTCTTTGAAAATGTTGGCTCCAAGAATTGCCTCGCCCGATACCATACCCATATATTTAGTTATTCTTTTACCTTCAATGTTGTTGGTGGTTGTCACAAGCATATTACCCTCAATGTCTTTTTTGATTCAGACCAAAGATAATAAAAAAGTACATTTTCACATAACAAGTAATTCAGGTATCAAATCTACTCTTTTATATAGCATTGAAACTCACCAATAAATCAAGTAAACGATTCCTCATCATTGTATTCATCTTCATCCTGTACTGTAAACATTCCGCTGAGCATATCCTTGAATTGTGTGCCGTGTTCAATATGATGCTTGCTGAGTAAGGAATATTCAGCCAGTCCGTGCAGTAAGAATTCCATGTATAGGTATTTTTCTCCGTTCATCAGACTAGGATGGTTTTTTATAATTAAATTTTCCAGTGAGGGTACGGTTTTTAATGTCTCAATATATTTATGGTTCGGGTATTCTCCCAGCAAGTCGATATAATTTCCCTTACTGAACCAGCTTGTAATTTCCTGGTAGGGATTTCCCAGATGTTTTTTCTTAATCTTTTCAGGACTTGGGAAAAGTTGTGAAAAAAGATTTCTGACAGCTTTACTTATTAGAATCTGAGCCACTTTAGCGGGTCCCTCGAGTTCCCCCTCATAAACCAGTTCAATTTTTCCTGTTATGGACTGTATCACACCAGTGAAATCAGATATCCTGATATACGCTTTCTCTTCATTATTAATCAGCATTCTTCTTTCAGCAGTTGAAACAAGATTTTCAAATGCGGAGATGGTTAATCTGGCAGATACCCCGCTTTTGTGATCGACATATTCGCTCTGCCTTGCTTCGAATGCTATCTGCTCGACAATATCCTTTACCAGTTCGGGTATTACTATTTTACTCTGCTGATCATTGGTGAGTTTAGCCTCCTGACGGGTGATAGATTTTGAATCTTCAATAGTCTTAGGATAATGTGTTAGAATTTGAGAATCAATTCTATCCTTAAGAGGAGTTACAATCGAACCTCTGTTTGTATAATCTTCTGGATTTGCCGTAAAGACGAACTGAACATCAAGCGGAAGCCTTATCTTGAATCCTCTTATCTGAATATCTTTCTCCTGGAGTATGTTGAAAAGTGCAACCTGTATTCTTGCCTGCAGATCCGGGAGCTCGTTAATAACAAATATGCCTCTGTGCGATCTCGGAATAAGACCGAAGTGAATAACGCGTTCATCTGAATAGTGTAGTTTCAACGATGCCGCTTTTATAGGGTCAACATCACCAATCAGGTCGGCAATAGTAACATCGGGAGTTGCAAGTTTTTCGGTGTATCTGCTCTCACGATCCAGCCACTCAACGGGCGTATCATCACCAGATTTTTCAACTGTATCCTTACCGTACCGCGATATTGGATGAAAGGGATCATCATTTATTTCGGAATCTTTTATTACAGGTATGTATTCGTCCAGCATATTAATCATTAGCCGGGCAATTTTTGTCTTTGCCTGTCCTCGTAAACCGAGCAAAATAATGTTATGCCGCGAAAGTATTGCGGTCTGAATATCGGGGATAACTGTTTCACTATAACCGATAATAGTTGAAAATGAATCGGTTTTCCTGCTAAGAAGTTCGATTAAATTCTTTCTCATTTCGTCTTTGACTGAAAGCGGTTTATAACCGGCTTCTTTCAGCTGTCCCAATGTCTCAATTTTTTCAAAGTTTTTTATCATAATTTTTCCATAATAATTATCTACCTAAGTTTCCTTCGCCGGTTTCTTACAAAGTCTTCGAATATATATTCACCAAGTCCTGATAATGTGCTGTAATAAGCACGACCCTGATTAATTTTGGTGAAATCTCTTACGAATTGTTGAAGATATGGGTCGCGGGCAATCATAAATGTGGTAATAGTTATGCCCAGTTTCCTGCATTTTGCAGCCTGACCGAGAGTTTTATTGATTATTTTTCTGTCAAGTCCGAAACTGTTTTTATAGTATCGGGCACCTTCTTTAAGACATGTTGGTTTACCATCCGTAATCATGAAAATTTGTTTGTTTTTAGTTTTACGTTTTCTCAGAATATCCATCGATAGTTCCAAACCGGAATAAGTATTTGTGTGGTAGGGTCCAACCTGCATATAAGGAAGATCTTTAATCTCGATCGCCCATGCATCATTACCGAATACAATAATATCGAGGGTATCTTTGGGATAACGTGTGCTTATAAGTTCTGCAAGTGCCATAGCAACAGTCTTTGCCGGGGTAATCCTGTCTTCGCCGTATAAAATCATCGAGTGAGAAATATCGATCATCAGTACAGTTGACGTATTTGTCTTAAATTCATTTTCCTCAACTTCAAGATCATGTTCGGTTAATTTGAAGTTGTCGAGCCCGTGGTTTATCTGTGCATTTTTAAGTGAACTGGTTACATCTATCTGATCGAGGGTATCACCATACTGATAATCTCTTCTCTCTGAGGTGCTTTCGTCGCCGGACCCGCTGAATGGTGTACGGTGATTCCCCTGCGCGGACTTTTTTAATTTACTGAAAATCTGTTCAAGCGATTGCTGCCTGATTGCTTTTTCGGTTTTTGCGCTAATGCTGAATGATCCCGGCGAATTCTGATCGTCTTTTAAATAGCCTTTTTCTTTAAGTTCCTCAATAAAATCACCAATACCGTAGTCATTTTCTGTTAACTGATACTTTTTATCGAGTTCATTAAGCCACTGTAAAGCCTCCGCAGCAT
Source organism: Melioribacteraceae bacterium (assembly GCA_016927595.1). Classification (GTDB taxonomy): domain Bacteria; phylum Bacteroidota; class Ignavibacteria; order Ignavibacteriales; family Melioribacteraceae; genus PGYT01. Next base: position 54,759 of record JAFGMI010000003.1, read on the forward strand.
TGCCGGCAGAAATATTCAAGAGTTGAAGAAAAATTTTTAACAGTTCATCAAATCTGTATCTGTCGTTTCCTTCAGGGACAAATTCAGTAAATCGGGATCCTATCATTAGCTTTATTTTTTCCAGTTTAAACTGAATTTTCATGTTAAAAGTTCTGTATTTCAACAAATGACTTAATAAACTTTCTTATAATGCATAATTCGATTATTTTAACGTCATAAATAACCTTATTTGTTGTTTGTCTATGCGATCAACTTTTGCTGAAATAATCCTCTCAAATCTTAGATACAATTTTTTAAATATTCGTAAAAAGGTAAAAAAATCTCGTGTTATGGCGGTTGTGAAAGCTGATGCATACGGACATGGTATGATTCAGTGTGCTAAATCTCTCAATCTGCTGGGCAGAGACAAACCAGATTATTACGGTGTTGCGCTTGTTGAAGAGGCTGTTGAGTTGAGGAAAGGGAAAATAAGTGGGCCTATATTATCATTCGCTCCGTTCGAAAAATCCGAGCTCCCGGTCTATCGTAAATTTAATATAGAACCTTCGGTTTCGGATGACAAAAATTTCCGGTTTCTTCAAAGTTATAAGGGGGAAAAATTAAAAATTCAGATTAATATAGATACCGGTATGGGCAGGCTGGGTTTGAACCATGATATTGCCGGGATGCAGATTGAAAAAATGAGTAAGAATAAATACCTCATAATAACAGGTGTGTATACCCACTTTGCAACTTCGGATGAGAAGGATAAAAATTTTGCACGTAAACAAATTTCCAGGTTTAATTTGATTATAAATTACCTTAAGGGTAAAAATATCGATATAGGGCTTGTCCATGCTGCAAACAGCGGAGCCATCCTCGATTTACCGGAGGCATATTACGATATGGTTAGACCGGGTATTTCGTTATACGGATATTACCCATCGATGGAGACTTCAGAAACTATAAAATTAAAACCGGTTATGCGCCTTGTATCGCATGTGAGTACTGTTAAAAGTATTTCAAAAGGAGAAAGTGTAAGTTACGGAAGGTTATTCAGGGCTGAAGAAAATACGCGCATAGCTACCGTACCTATAGGTTATGCTGACGGTGTAGTGAGAAATCTTACGAATAGAATGCGAGGATATATCAAACGGAACTTGTTCAGTCAGGTCGGCAGAGTGACTATGGACAGAATTATGTTCGACGTTGGCGGCAGCACTGTTCGTGAAGGAGATAAGGTAATTCTATTCGGAGATTCGCCGCGCGGCATTCCTTCAGCATGGGATTGGTGCAAGGTTTTAGGTACAATACCTTATGAAATTACTTGCGGCATCAGTAAACGTGTTCCGAGAGTGTATTATTAATGGATTTCATCAAACAATATATAATCCAATCAGTGATTGTAGCTGCGAACAACCTTCGTTTGAATTCGGAAAAAATTGAAGTAGTTGCCATTTTACGGGAGCACCTGAGCAGATCCCAAAGTATAGGGGAGGAAATAATAAAGTTCAAAAAGAAAACTGAACTTTCAAAGCTCGGCATTAAGCTGGGTGAAATTCATAAAAAAATATCAACCGAGAAAATTGATTTTCTTAAAATTTCTGACGACTTCAAAGAACAAAGTTCCTCACTGGTGGTAGTATTGAGCAATTTTCTTGATGTTGTTACTCCGTCAAAACTCAGGGAAATTATTGAATCACTTTCAGATCAGAATCAGATGAGTACCGAGGAACTGGAACAACCAAGATCTGAAGATATTAAAATTATTGAAATACCGCAGGATGACAAAAGCGCTGATAATGATAAGCAAGAACAGAATGAATTGAAAAAAGAAATAATATTCGAGGGACTTGAGAAAGAGCAGGAATCCGATGATGAATTGAACATAGAAGATTTTCAGAAGAGGATTTTAAAACCCGTAAAAAATCTTGAATCCGTACTGGTTCAGATGCTGAATATGTCGTACGATGAAATTGAGCTTAAATCTTACATCGATGTATTAAAGAACAACGCTGAACTTGCTGAATCTGTCGGCTTTAAATTATTATCGAACATGCATCTGATAATGGCAGTGGGAATGAAACTTATTGTCGAGAAAAAACTGATCCCCGATGTGAACATAATTGAAAATCTCAGAGCATGCCTTATTGTAATTGTAGCAATAGTACGCAGGAAGGAAGTAGATATTACGGGTTATCTGAACAGAGCCGAAAAATTCGGCGAACAAATTTTAAAATATAAATAAGGATTGAAATGAATTTATATGCTGTGATAATGGCTGGTGGTGTTGGTGCAAGGTTCTGGCCGAAAAGCCGGGAGAAAACGCCAAAGCAATTACTGAAAATATTTAATGAACACTCATTACTACAGAATACATACCACCGTCTGAACGGATTGGTAAAGCAGGAAAACATTTATTTAATCACCAACAAAATTCAATCCGAGACGATAAAGAAACAACTGCCCGGCATTCCGAATCAGAACATTATTGAAGAACCTTTTGGCAAGAATACTGCCGCTTGTATCGGTCTGGCTACGAGTTTTATTCAGATACATGACCCTGATGCATTAACATTAATTCTTCCGGCTGATCATCTTATAGTGGATGTTGAAAAATTTCAAAAAACAATTTTGCGCGCAGCAGAATATGCATTTAAAAACAGCGCTCTCGTAACAATCGGGATAAATCCTACAAGACCCGAAACAGGTTACGGTTATATTCAAGCCGATAATCTCGCCGATGCTGCTGACATTTATGATGTAAAAACTTTTGCTGAGAAACCTAATCTTGAAACCGCTAAAAGGTTTCTGGAGGCAGGCGATTTCTTCTGGAATTCCGGAATGTTTATCTGGAAAGCAAGCACAATAATGAATGAGCTAAAACTTTTTATGCCTGAACTATACGAAGGCTTGAGTAAAATTTCATCTGTTATTGGCAAGCAAAATTATGATCAGGTATTAACGCTCGAATACGGGCAGCTCAGAAACATTTCAATTGATTACGGAATAATGGAGCACTCACAGAAAGTGTATGTGATAAAGGGAGAATTCGACTGGAACGATGTAGGTAACTGGGAAGCTGTATATCAATTATCTGAAAAGGGGAAAAACGAAAACGTAGTAAAGGGCGATGTGTATCTTCATGAAGTCTCGGGTTCTTATATAGAAACAACAAAAGGATTTACCGCAGTCCTGGGCGTAGATAATCTGATAGTTATAGAAACCGATGATGCATTATTGATCTGTGATCGCAAAAAAGCTCAGTCGGTTAAATTGATCGTGGATAATTTAAAACTTAATAAGAAATATAATTTGCTTTAATTTTAATTATGAAAAAGGTTATTACAGACAGGTATGTTCGTGATGTTTATAAATCGGGCAGCCGGAAAATCGAAATAGGCAGTGAGGATATACTTACCCCGCTGGCAAAGGATACTATTAACGATTTAAGAATGTCCGTTGTTGAACCGGCCAAACTGGTTTCCAGAACCGATGCCGGAGTTGTGGCGATTGGCTCTGATCATACGGGTTTTAAATTGAAAGAGATACTCAAAAATACTCTTCAAAATATGGGTATTAAAATTATAGACGTTGGTACTTTCGGTGAAGATTCCTGTGATTATCCTGATTTTGCAGTTAAAGTTGCAAATAAGGTTATAACCGGTAAGGCAGAATTCGGAATAATGCTGGATGCAACCGGCATCCCGTCGGCTATTACCGCAAACAAAATTCCCGGGATACGTGCCGCTACATGCTACAATGAGTTTACAGCATGGAGTGCCAGAAATCATAACAATGCAAATCTGATGGTTCTGGGAGCCAAAACTATCGGTGAGGAATCAGCCAAATCCATACTGAATAAATGGATGAACACGAAATTCGAAGGCGGAAGGCACCAGAACAGACTAGATAAAATTACGATGATCGAAAAACAATTCAGCAAGAATACTTAATTTGTTAATATGCCTTTTGTTAACAATTTCCAATTCAGTAAATTTACCAATCAAATAATCAAGTTAGTGTAATTGAATATCTTTAAAATCCCCGTTTTAACGAACAGTAAAATTGCTGAAAACACATTTCTTATGAAGTGTCATTCACCTGAACTGGCAGCCGATATGAAGCCGGGACAATTCTGCAATATAAAAGTTTCGGAATCCGATTATCCTCTTCTCAGAAGACCTTTCAGTATATGTGATGCTGAAGGTAACAATATTTATTTCATGTTTGATGTGCACGGGGAAGGGACAAGGTTACTTTCCCGAAAAAAGCAGGGTGATTTGATTGATTTGATTGCTCCTCTCGGGAACGGATTCGGGATTGATGATGACTATGATACCGCAGTATTGATTGCCGGAGGAATTGGTGCAGCACCCTTCCCGTATTTAACCAGGATTTTAAAAGGATCAAAAAAAATAGTCACCTATATTGGTGGAAGATCCAGTGAGCTTGTACTGAAATATGGTCTCGAGAATTTTTCAACCGCCACCGACGACGGCTCAGAAGGATTTCAAGGGAACGTAGTGCAACTATTTGAGTCCAAGTTTGAAATGCTGAAATCCTCAGACATCAAAGTATTTGCATGCGGTCCAAATCCGATGCTGCGTGCTGTAAAGAATTTTTGTTCAGAACGTGGAATAAATTGTGAAGTCTCTGTCGAATGTGCGATGGCATGCGGATTCGGTATATGTCAGGGCTGCCCTATAGAAAAGTCTGAAGTCGATGGCAGCTATTTATTAGTATGTAAAGACGGACCAGTGTTTAATATAAACGATATTGTTATATGAGTACCGATCTGAGTATAGAAATAGGCTCATTAAAATTGAAGAATCCCGTCATGCTGGCTTCGGGAACAGTAGGATATGGGAATGAAATATCTACTTTTATGGATCTCAGCAGAATTGGAGCCATAGTTACAAAATCGGTATCGCTGAAACCGCGGAAGGGGAATCCTCCTCAGAGAATTGTTGAAACTCCTTCGGGAATGCTTAATGCTATCGGACTGGCAAATGTAGGCGTGGAAGAATTTGTTAAGTCGAAAATACCTTTCCTCGAAAAAGTACATTCAACTGTTATATGTAATATTGCCGCCAGTTCTGTAGAGGAATATGTAGAGTGTGCCAGGATACTTGATTACGAAGAGGTAATTAAAGGATTTGAAATAAATGTATCCTGCCCTAATGTAAAAGAGGGCGGACTGATTTTCGGTAACGATATAAACGCCGTCGGAAGAATTACCGAAAAGGTAAGAGCGGTTACAGATAAACCGGTTATAATAAAGTTATCTCCGAATACTTCAAATATTTCGGAGTTTGCAAAGACTGCTAAAGAGGGGGGTGCCGATGCAGTGTCGGCTATAAATACATTGGTCGGGACATCGTTTGATATCTATACGCGTAAACCGAAAATTAAAAATGTTACCGGCGGATTGTCGGGTCCCGCAATTAAACCGGTTGCTCTTGCTAAGGTTCTGGAAATAAGCAGGTGTGTTGACATACCGATAATAGGTATTGGCGGAATTATGAACTGGAAAGATGCCGTTGAGTTTATGATTTGCGGCGCGATGGCAGTGCAGCTGGGCACAGTTAATTTTATTAATCCAACAGCAGCTATTGAAATAATCGAAGGAATAAACAACTATTGTAAGGAAATGTCGGTTTCATCCGTTAAGGAAATCGTAGCATCATATCATATCCAATGAACATCGAACAATCGCTTAATAAATTATTTTCACTGCATCAATTTGGTATAAAGCTTGGTCTGGAAAATATTACCAGACTTCTTGATTATATTGGCCATCCGCATGAAAAATTATTTACATTTCATATAGCCGGTTCAAACGGGAAAGGCAGTACGGCTTCATTTATGGCAAGCATGCTGCAGGAAGCGGGTTTTAAAACCGGGCTTTATACATCACCACATTTCGTAAGCTTTAACGAGAGAATAAGAATAAATGGCATCATGATACCAGACGAGTATATATGCGAATTTATGAATTACCTGAATGATTATATAGATCTTAACAAACCGACATTTTTTGAGTTGACTACCGCGATGGCGTTTAAGTATTTTTCAGAAAACAAGATCGATTATGCCGTTATAGAAACAGGTCTGGGAGGCAGACTGGATGCTACCAATGTTCTTAATCCGATTGCAAGTCTGATCACCTCAATAAGTCTGGAACACACAAATATCCTTGGCAATAATCTTATCGATATTGCACGCGAAAAAGCCGGCATAATAAAGCGCGACTCGCAGGTGTTTGTGGGAGACGTAACTGATGAAGTTGGTAATTTTTTCAAATCTTACGCCTCAGTGATGGATGTACCTGTTAAATTGTTAAATGAATGTACGGAAAGAGATGAAAACGAAGTAAGTGTTATGCAAGGTGATGAAATAATTCATATTTATTCAACACCGCTGGCGGGATACCATCAGAAATTAAATTCAGCACTGGCAATAGTTGCACTCTTAACAAGTTTAAAAGGAATTTCTGCGGAACCACTGCTTAGAGGTATTGATAATGTTATTGTTAATACAGGGATCAGCGGAAGGTACGAGATATATAACGATTCACCGAGGGTAGTTTTTGATTCATGCCATAATCCTGACGGAGCGGATAAATTTATTGAACAATTCAAGCTGGAAAAATCAAAATATAACAAAAGTATATTGGTTTTCGGAGCAATGAGAGATAAAGATATCGAGTCTATCCTCCCAAAATTATCCCCGTTATTTGATGACATATTCGCAGCAGGAATTGATTATGAAAGAGCTTTTAGTATTGAAGATTTAATCACAATCGGGAACCGGCTGAACATTGGTATTAAACCAGTAGAGGATACTGCCGGGTTCATTTGTAAACATATAAATGAGGCAAATAATGATTGTCTGGTTGTTTTAGGCAGTATGTATTTGCTCGGGAGTGTAAAAAAAGATTTAGTTAACAAATTATCTTGACATTTTAGTCTAATTCGGGTACATTTTCAGTGAACCTCTTGTTCCTTTCGAAGAAAGCTATAAATCAAATTTGTTAACTAATTTCTAAAACTAATTATTATCCTCGAAAGCTAATCTTGATACTGACAATTAAATATTTTTCAACATTTACGTAGGAATCTGTTATGCCAATGGATATTTCAGAATTGCAGAAAAAAAAGATCATTGATTTACACTCAATTGCAAAAGAATTTAATGTTGCAGGATACAGTGATTTACGAAAACAGGAACTAATCTTTAAAATTCTTGAAGCTCAAACTCAAAAAGACGGATTAACATTTTCAAAGGGTGTACTGGAGGTGTTATCTGATGGTTACGGATTTTTGCGTTCCTCCGACTATAACTATCTTCCTTCACCCGATGATATATATGTATCCCCTTCTCAAATAAAAAGATTCAGCCTGCGTACGGGTGATTTTGTGAGCGGGCAGGTAAGACCGCCTAAAGAAGGGGAGCGGTTTTTCGCGTTACTCAGGGTAGAAGCTGTTAACGGTAAAGATCCTGAGGAAACAAGAGAAAGAACATTGTTCGACAATCTTACTCCGCTTTACCCAACGAAACGACTTAAACTGGAATCCGCTCCGGGAGAGTATTCGATGAGAGTAGTGGATCTGCTGGCGCCGATAGGTAAGGGTCAGCGAGGATTGATTGTTTCTCCACCTAAAAGCGGTAAGACAATTCTTCTCCAGAAGATTGCAAATTCTATTACTAGAAATCATCCCGAAGTTAAACTGATAATGCTTCTTATTGATGAGCGTCCTGAAGAGGTTACTGATATGCAGAGGTCTGTTCAGGCTGAAGTAATAAGTTCAACATTTGATGAACCTGCCGACAGACATGTACAGGTTGCCAACATGGTTATTGAAAAAGCTAAAAGACTGGTTGAGGCAAAAGAGGATGTGGTAATTCTTCTCGATAGCATAACCAGGTTAGCCCGTGCTCACAACACTGTAATCCCGCATAGCGGCAGAATACTTTCAGGTGGTGTCGATTCGAACGCACTTCAAAAACCAAAACGTTTTTTCGGTTCAGCCAGAAATACTGAGGACGGCGGTAGTTTAACTATCATTGCAACTGCGCTGATCGAGACTGGAAGCAGAATGGATGAGGTTATTTTTGAGGAATTTAAAGGCACTGGCAATATGGAACTCGTTCTCGACAGAGACCTCTCTGACAGAAGAATCTTTCCTGCTATCGATGTAAACAGATCGGGCACTCGTAAAGAGGAATTGCTTATGAAGGAAGAAGAACTGAACAAGGTCTGGATATTGAGAAAAATTTTAAGCGAGTTCGATTCAATTGAAGCAATGGAATTCCTGATTGATAAAATGCGTGGTACAAAGAACAACAAGGAATTTCTTAACAGCATGAACAGTTGACAAATAAATTTTTCTGCTCTTTAATTCCGGATAATTAAAGAAACCTTCATCCTGTGAAATTTGTTGAAATGCATACCTTTATTTATTTTGCATTATATGAGAACATTATTAATATTTATTTTTACCGCAAACTTATACCTGGCTCAACCTTTTGGTAATGCCTTTCACAGTGAAATTAATTCCTTCTATGAGGATTCAGTTTTCACTGTTGTTCTTTCCTACAAGATTTCCTACGATAAACTGATATTCCTGAAAAATAACAGTTATTATGAGTCCGGGCTGGAATATTCTATAGAGGTTTATAAGGATGAAAGGGTAATATTAAGGGACTCGGATATAAAAAGAGTTTCCACTGAAAACTATAATGATACGAACTCGCCAGATAAATTTCTGAATGGTCTGATTAATTTTACTCTGCCCGTGGGTGAGTTCAAGTTTATTTCAGAAATTGCATTGCATAATTCCGATAGAACCATTCGTTTGACGGATAAGGAAATAAAGCTGCAATTTGAAGATACTTTAAAACTACTCAAACCAATATGTATTATTGAGCCGGTGGACAGAAACACTGATAAAAAATTATTGCTGACTAATAATTCGGGTTTAATTTCTTATTCTGCTAACAGCCACTCAGTTGTTATACCGGTTGTCAACTATCCATACAATAGCGCAGAGTTTGCACTAATACAGAATGATTCGATTCTGTTAAAGTCATCCGCTTTATTCCTCGGATCCGGAGCCCCTGAAATTAAACTCTCTGATCATGAAGTCCAACTTCAGTTTAAAAATAATCTTACAGAGAAGACAAAATATTTTCTGATCAGTGAAGTCTCTCAATTTCTTGACGAGGGGGAAGTGCTCTTCAGACTTAGATTCAATGAGAATCAATATGAGGTGTCAGCCAAGGTTGTATGGCTTGATAAGCCTCGTGTGCTTTATGATCCGCAATATGCTATTGAACTTCTGAATTATATTGAATCTGCTGATTTTGTTGAGAGTATGCTCTCAGCGGATGAAGATAATTACTATAATGATCTTAAGAAATACTGGGGAAAATATGACAGGGAGAAAAGCACGGCATTTATAGAAATAATGAACGAATTTTATTCAAGAGCAGATACTGCGGATGCGGAATTCGGTATCGCTCAATCTGTACGCGGTTCAGATACCGACAGGGGAATGATATTTATTAAATATGGCAGACCTGATTCAGTTGAGCGTACTTATAACGAAACAAATGAAACAGTGGAAATATGGACATACATAAAGTTTAATAAAAAATTTGTTTTTGAAGATAAAACCGGACTGGGGAATTTTACCCTGCTGAATCACAAATGAAACGATACGTATTTACCTGCGGCGATATTAACGGAATTGGTCCTGAGATTGCGTTACGGACGATTAACATAATTAAGTTAAAGAAGAATGAGCAGGTGGTCTTTATTTGTCCCGGTAATGTATTAACGCATGTTATTAAATTTGTAGGAACCTGTAATAATTTTAAAACGGTGTCATCCATATCCGAACTGGAAAATTCAATCCACAATTTAGTTCACTTCGATACAGGCAATTTCAGAATTACTCCGGGCAAGCCTACAATTCAGTCAGGCAAAGCCAGCATAAAATCTCTTGACCTGGCTGTTAATTTGATTAATGAGAAGGCAGCAGGGACAATCATAACAGCTCCCATTTCAAAAGAGGCTGTAAAAAAAGCAGGATTTAAGTTTCCGGGACATACCGAATACTTTGCAGCTACAGCAAATACAAAAAAATTCGCCATGATGTTCGTTTCACGGAACTTACGGTGTTCATTAATTACGATTCATGAACCGATCAGAAGACTTGGGCAATTGTTAACAAAAGAACTGATTCAGGAAAAGGTTGAGGTGATTATTTATTCACTTAGAAAAGACTTTAATATTTCTTCACCGAAAATAGCGGTCCTTGGGTTTAATCCGCATGCGGGTGAAAACGGCTCTATCGGCACTGAGGAAAACGATATAATTGCTCCTGCTTTAAGGAAATTCGGAAAGCGAGTCAATGGACCGTTTGTTTCTGATGCTTTCTTCGGTCGCAGGATGTACAAAGAATATGACTGCGTAATCGGAATGTACCACGATCAGGTCTTGATACCGTTCAAGATGCTGGATTTTACTACCGGAGTTAATTTTACCGCTGGTCTGAGTTTTATAAGGACTTCACCTGATCATGGAACAGCATATGATATCGCTTGGAAGAATGGTGCGGATAACAGTAGTATGCTGGCTGCTTATAAACTTGCGTGCACACTAACAAAAAACAGATACGGAATTGAATAACAGACATTACGATTCAATTGCAATGATTTATGATCACCTCATGAGCAGAATAGATTATAGCGGCTGGTCTGAATATTTGTACGATCTGTATGAATCATTCGGAGTTGAGGAGAAATTGCCTCTGGAACTTGCATCGGGATCAGGCAAACTTTCCCGAAAACTGTTAAGTCATTTCAGTAAGATTGTATGTTCGGACCTGAACCTCAAAATGCTGAAAATTAATGGTAACAAAAATCTGTTAAAAGTAAATTGTGATATGCGGAGACTGCCGTTTAAACGAGAATTCGGATTTATTTACTGTACATTCGACAGTTTTAATTATCTTATAAATCGTGAAGATGTTTCACTGGTACTTAAACAGATAGGTTCTCTATTAAAAAGCGAAGGATTGTTTACATTTGATGTAAGTCTTGAAGCTAACAGTATAAAAAATATAGGAATTCTTAACAGATCTGGTGAGTATAAAGGAATAAAATATACCCAGACAAGCAATTATAATACCGACAGCAGATATCACTCGAACATATTTAAGTTAATATTCCCGGACGGCAGCAAAAAATACGAAAGTCACACTCAAAAAATCTATGCCTTTAACGAATATTTCGATATTATTGATAACTTGGAATTATACGTGAGTGAATGTTTTGAATTTTTTACATTTAAAGATGCAAATCCCGATTGCGAGAGAGTTCAATTTATACTAAGGAAAAGATGAATGCTAAATTTTAATTCAGTTGAATTCAGTTATCCTAATCAGCCGGTCTTTAATAATTTGAATCTTACGATTGAGGAGGGAGAATTCATTTTTTTAATAGGGAAGAGCGGTGCAGGAAAAAGTACGTTGCTCGAACTCGTTTACATGAATCAACTTCCGCAGGGGGGATATGTTCAGGTAGGTGAATTTAGTTCGGACACAATGACACCCAGAAGGCTTCCCTATCTGAGACGTAAAATAGGAGTGATTTTTCAGGACTTTAAGCTACTTGAGGACAGGAATGTATACGAGAATTTAGCTTTTATTCTTCAGATAACCGGGACTCCGCGTAAGCAGATTAAAAGAAAAGTTTACACTGTTCTAACAGAAGTGGGATTAACACATAAGCAAAAAAACATGCCTAATCAATTGTCGGGAGGTGAAAAACAGAGAATTGCCATAGCTAGAGCGATAATAAACGATCCTATGCTTATATTGGCTGATGAACCAACGGGAAATCTTGATCCTGAAACATCAATAGAAATTCTGGAAATTCTATGGAAGATTAGCCAGCGTGGAACGTCAGTAATTTTCGCAACACATAATTACGATCTGGTTAAAAGAATAAATGCAACTATATTCAAACTCGAAAATGGCAAAGCAGCCAGAGTTAAATTAAAATCCAAAGCTGAGTAGTTAATTCTGCTTACTGATCTTTTGCAGAATATCTTCTGTAACTTCTTCTATGCTTTTCGTAGCTGTTATTTTTAGTATCGGATATTCGTTCTTATATTCGTCCAATACAGGTTTCGTGGTTTCTTTATATACTTGAAATCTGTTTCTTATGACATATTCTTCGTCATCTTTACGTTTAACAAGAGTATTTTCCTTCCCGCAAACAGGACACACGTTTTCACCCTCGATCGATTTCAGGTTTACAATTGACTGGCAGTTGGAACACTGTCTTCTGCTCGTCAGTCTCTCAACCAGCACCTCCTCATCGGCATCCAGTGTTATTATCTGAATATCGCTGATTCCGAGTTCGTTCAAAATTTTATTGAGTATATTAACCTGATTTACCGAACGCGGATAACCGTCCAGAATAAATCCATTCGCAGCCTCGGGAGATGAAATTGCATGCTTAACCATCTCACCCATAATATCATCGGGGACGAGTTCACCTTTTTCGGTATAAGATTTAGCTTTTAAACCGACTTCAGAATTCTTTTTGATCTCTTCGCGTAATATGTCGCCGGTTGAAATATGTTTTAACATAAGAATTTTTGAAATGATTTTTGCCTGAGTCCCTTTGCCAACTCCGGGAGCGCCGAATATGATTAGGTGCATAAAAACGTTCCGCAGTATATGATAAATATTTTTTTATATGCTCAATATAGTAAATCAGTAAAAAACACTTTGTAAAATTATTGAGTTGATCTGCTTTTTGTTTTTTCTTTCTGACTTATAAAAAACGACTTCAATAATGCCTGGGATTCTTTTTCATAAATACCCGAATAGACAGAAGGTTTATGGTTATATTTTGCCTCCTCCAGTATATTGTATACCGATCCAGAAGCACCGAATTTTGGCTCAAACACTGCAAAGTATACATTCCTGATTCTCGATAATAATATGGCTCCCGAGCACATAACGCATGGTTCAACGGTTATATATATATCGCACTCATCAAGGAATTTGGATTTTAAATAACCGCATGCTGCTGTTATTGCAATCATCTCTGCATGAGCAGACGGATCTTTTAGTTTCTCAACCTGGTTGTGACCTCTGCCGATTATACGGTTTCTACAGGTGACTACAGCCCCTACGGGGATTTCATCCTCATCCAGTGCTTTTTGAGCTTCATCGAGTGCGGCGTACATGGATTTATAATGTTCTTCGGAAAATAACAATGCTGTAGAGAAACCTATGTTGATTAAAAGGAGTATTAAATAAAGAGTAAGATATAAAATTAAAAGTTAGAAAATTATCTGGAGAATCATAAGCTGGAATTATAATTTCCCTTCTAACCTTGTGATCAATATTGTACGCCCGGAAGGATTCGAACCCTCAACCCTTTGATCCGAAGTCAAATGCTCTATCCAATTGAGCTACGGGCGCATCAGATAACTCTAAAGTGAAAATTTATAAAGTCCAATAAATCATTTATTATTCTGTATCTGATCAAACTTATTACTTTGAACTTTCTGCTTTTTACTTTCTAATCTTCACTTGAAATCGTACACCCAGGAGGATTCGAACCCCCAACCTTTTGATCCGTAGTCAAACGCTCTATCCAATTGAGCTATGGGTGCATAAGTAATATCTAAAATTTTAAAAATTAGAATGAGTATAATACAATAAAAAATATGTAAAGAACAAAAATAAACGGGGTCAAATATACAACAAAGCCTTTTCTAATTCAATCCTGCCGTTCTCAGATTTCAGTATGAAATATCGTTTTATTTTAAATCTTTAGCTATTATTTTCTAATTTATTTATAATATTTACTCAAATTGAAAAGACCATCAGATTTTGTGGAAAACCGGAATAAACTAATTCATTTTTACCCGCTGATTATAATTTGCATATCTGCAATTCTTATCGACATTTTATTTTATACGGGTTACTACGGCAGTGATGATAAATCCTATGTTTTATTTGCACATGAACTTTCCGAAGGGAATTTACCCATTAAAGTATTAGGTAACGGGGAATTCTTGAGTTCAACAGGCGAGACATTCGACTTTGGTGTTCTAAGGTTTGCATTTACAATACCGATAACCATTCTTTACTATTTTTCCCGAAGTGATATTTTTACGATGATTCAATTTGTGATACTGCTTCACATACTCATCATCATCACCTCTTATAAACTAGGCAAACTAATTGGAGACAGTTTAACCGGATACAGCGCTGCACTTTTTGCATCATTTTCACCTCTGTTCTATATATACAGCGGGGCTCTGTTGCCTGATAATTCTGAAATACTGTGGCTTCTTCTTGCAATATATTACAGCATCAAAGTTAAAGGTAATAATAAATACCATTTTAATTTTATAAATAAAGATGCTGCGCTTACCGGTCTTTTCCTCGGTTTATCTTACTCTTCTAAAATGAGTGCTTTAATAATGGTCTTACCAATAGGTGTTTATTTACTGAGAGTCGGGAATAACATATTTTCAACGAGAACAGCGAAAATTATAGCATCATTCGCATTAGGGTTCGCTGCTGTCATTATTGTCGAGACAATGATTATTTACATTTGCTTCGGGGACTTTTTTACGCGTTATGAAATCATTGCCGGTATGAAAGATCATTACTTAAGAAGAGCAGGTCAGCAGGGGATTACTATAAGCGAAAGGCTTCTCAGAATGTGGAGGATTTCAACAAAGCTCTACGAGCCATATTTTATTTACTTTTTCATTTTTATCCTGTTCTCGTTCCCTTTTCTGATGCGCAGAAAGCTTTACATCTGGTTTATTTTAATTTACGGTGTATTGTATAAAATTTTCGGAACTACCAATTTTTCAGCTTATGCCCCGCCTGTACTTCAAACAAGGTACTTCGCGTTTTCGGTACCTCTATTCGGAATTTGTACGGGATTATTGCTGGGAAAGATAATACAATTATTGAAAGGAAATAATTACAAACAAATATTAAACGTTATCGCTGCAGGAGTTTTTGCGGGTGTTACTTTTGTAAACATAAATTATAACCTTGATGATTCTGGTCAGATTTACAGGGCTCCGATGCTGCAGAGTTTTAACAATGCTTATAATTCGCTCCGTCATTACGATATTGGTGCAAACATTATAGTGAGTGATACCTGTATGCACTGGCTTTATCCGGTTCTTGCCGTTACTGATAGAGATTATTACAACAAACTAACAATTAATAAAGGTGCGTATAAAGAGGATGAATTTACATATTACATCGGTTCGGAAATGTATGATTTGAATGAGAATAAACTTGCACAATTATTTGAATCCGCAGGTAAGCCGCGAACAGTTAAATTCCTGGATATGTTCCACCCGGACAGGAATACTTATGAAAAATACAAAAAATCAATTACCAGTTTATTTATTCCCCGCAGCCCGCAGCTGCGAAATGAAAATATTTATCATAATCAAAGATTATTTATTATAGTTGCCGATACTGCTTCAAGCGATTTGAATATGACGGAACAAATTAAGAAGTCTCTACAGGACTACATAGTATTTTATAATATGAGTAACTATGATGATGTAAAGATTTCAAAAGACCCATTAAGTCATTTGATAGAATGGGGAAATTATAATGGAGAAAGAGAAATATTTATTAATAGTTTTGATTATGGTTTGCATAATCTGCCACCCGGCAACCGCATGCTGGGAAGTCTCGATTCAACCCATAGCCATTTTAATTTCACCATGAGATTTGAGAACATTTATATGTATGATATCGGGGTGCAGGTGAGAATTTATTTGTTTGATGATTACATGGAAGTAAAATCAGGTATGATCGATTTTGATCTGATCGGAGGTGAAAACAGGACTATTAATTTATCAGTAAATAATGATGCTTCTGCTGTGGCAAAAAATTACAGACTTCAACTCTTTATCAGGAATTATTCGAACCAAGTTGGTAAATTGTTATTCGATAATTATAATGTGACATCATATAAGTAGTGATATGTATAATAATAAAAGCGTTGCTGTTGTAGTCCCGGCATACAACGAAGAAAAGCAGATAGGACTGGTTTTATCATCAATACCTGATTATGTAGACCGTATAATCGTAGTTGACGACTGCTCTATAGACAAGACAGTTGAAGTTGTCAGGAGAGATATTGCAAATTCCGGTATCAATCCGACTAATATAAATAGAAAACAAGTTGAGTCGATTAAGAGTTTCTATAACAAAGCTGATTTAATTCTTGCCGAAATAAACGAAAAGGAATCTAAGTATTTTTCAGAACAGCATGATACTGAGTCCAGTGATAAATCGAGAATAGTATTGATCAGACACAAAATTAATGCAGGAGTAGGGGCAGCAATTGCGTCCGGTTATAAGTGGTGTAAAGATAACGGCATCGATTGCGCTGCTGTAATGGCTGGTGATGCACAGATGGACCCCGGGGAACTTGAACAAATAATTAAACCTGTTCTGCTTGAGGGAATTGACTATGTAAAAGGGAACAGACTCAGGCATCAGAGTTCATGGCATATTATCCCTAAAACAAGATTTTTCGGTAATTCCATTTTATCAATTTTGACGAAAATTGCTTCCGGTTACTGGCATGTTTCCGATACTCAGACCGGGTTTACCGCGATTTCAAATGCGGCTTTAAATGCAATTCCCCTGTATAAAATTTACAAAAGATACGGTATGCCGAATGATATTTTGGTAAAACTTAATATTGCTTTCTGCACCTTAAAAGAAGTGAATATCAAACCCGTTTATAATGTTGGTGAAAAGTCTAAGATGAAACTAATAAAAGTAATACCAGGATTATCATTATTGTTAATCAGGTGTTTCTTTCAAAGACTCTGGGTAAAATACCTCTTCAAAGATTTTCATCCTCTTTTTTTATTATATCATTTTGCATTTCTGCTGGGATTAGCATGTATCCCTTACGCCAAAAAGGTTATAGATGCATTCATAACCGGCACTACTTTGAATTACGAGCCTTTGCTGGCTTTCCTGTTCCTTTTTATCAGCGGTTTCCAGTCATTTCTTTTCGCAATGTGGATGGATATTCAGGATAATGAACGACTTTATAAATGAGATAATAAAATAATGTGCGGGATTTTCGGTTTAACTCTGAAAAACAACGATAAATTCGATTCAGGTTCTGCGATAAGAATTATAAAGGATTTGTTTCTTCTTTCTGAATCAAGAGGTAAAGAGGCTTCGGGAATAGCTGTTATGTCAGAAGAAGACATCTCGATTCTGAAATCACAGCTTACCGCTAAAAAATTTATTAAAACAGATTCTTTCAATTCACTGATCAATTCTTATAACTCAACTAATAAATTTAATGCTATTATAGGGCATTCACGATTGGTTACCAGCGGATACGAGCATATTGATTCAAATAATCAGCCGGTAAGTAATGATGATATTGTAACGGTGCACAACGGAATTATCGTGAATCACAAAAAAATATTCCATGAGATTAATGCTGTACCTAAAACGGAACTCGATAGTGAAATTATACCCGCATTTATTTCAAATTCAATTAACTCTGGGAAATCATATCTGGATAGTATCGTTTTATTATTCAGAATAATCAAGGGTATGACATCGGTAGCGTTACTAAGCAGCAAAAACAGATATCTGGTACTGGCTACAAACAACGGTAGTCTTTATTATGCAATAAATAAGTACGACAGCTCTTTAATATTCGCATCTGAAAAATATATTTTAACCGAACTGTCGGTGAAAAGAAAACATTTAATTGATTTCACTGCCAAAGAAGTTAGTCAGATTGAAGCAAATCATATATACGTCCATGACATTAGCAGCGGAGTAAATAAGTTATTTAAATTTGATGATGATATTGCTGAGCCGTTAAATACAAGCAACAGGGAAAGTCTGGAAATAAAAACACTGAATGTAAAAGAAAAATCTGATGACAGCTACATTAATACAAGTTTTGAATATTTTGTTAAAAAAGTTCCGGACAGTTTTGAAAAGATTTTTTATGAACGACAGAGACTTAACAGACAGCTTAAAAGATGCACACAATGTATATTGCCGGAGACTGTTCCCTATGTAGAATTTGATGAGGAGGGAGTTTGTAATTTCTGCCGTAATTACAAAAGGATAGAACTAAGATCCGAAAACGAATTAAAGAGAACTATTTTTTCAAATAAGTACTTATCTATTGGGGCAGACTGCTTACTACCATTCAGCGGCGGCAGAGACAGCAGTTATGTTATGCATTATGTTGTAAAGAAGCTAGGAATAAAACCGATAGCGTTTTCCTATGACTGGGGGATGATTACCGATCTGGCGCGGAGGAACCAGTCCAGACTGTGCGGCGAACTTGGGGTAGAGCATATTATGGTTTCTGCGGACATAAGAAGAAAAAGAGAAAACATAAAAAAGAACGTAACTGCATGGTTAAGAAACCCGAAACTTGGGATGGTACCGTTATTCATGGCAGGTGACAAGCAGTACTTCTATTACATCAATTTGTTATTAAGGCAAAACAATCTAAATGTTTCAATTTTAGGTGAAAATCTTTTGGAAACGACCAACTTTAAATCCGGATTTGCAGGGATCCATCCGAATCTTGATAAATCTGACACTTATTCACTCAGAATGACCGATAAAATGAAATTAGTAATGTTCTATGCATCCGAATTTCTCAAAGTACCATCCTATTTAAATAGTTCCCTGTTCGACACGTTTGGTTCTTTTAAGTCCTATTACATAACCAAGCATGAAAACATAAATCTTTTCAACTATATTCAGTGGGATGAAAGCAAGATTATAACAACGTTAAAGAGAGAGTATGATTGGGAAAGTGATCCCGGCACAAAATCTACATGGCGCATCGGGGATGGTACGGCGGCATTTTACAACTATATTTATTATATGTTAGCGGGTTTCACAGAACACGATACATTCAGAAGTAATCAAATTCGTGAGGGTATGATCAGCAGGGGAAAAGCATTGGAGAACGTATCGGAGGAAAACCTGCCGAGATGGGATTCTCTTCAATGGTATTTCAACACAATTAAAATGGATTTCCGTGAAGCAATAGAAATTGTGAATAAAACCGGATTCCTTTATATGGATAAAATCTGAAATGATTACTAAACTGTTTGGGGAGCTCCCTTTATCAGATAAATTTAAATCAGATACAGTGTTGAACGTCGTATCACTGGGATTATTTGGACTTACGGGATTAGTGCTCTCATTTTTAATTTCTAAGTTTTATAACCCCGGTGTGTTAGGCATTTTTAATATAAATTTTGCACTTCTGATAATTCTATCGCAGATAGCTGGTGGTGGAATACATTATTTCTCACTTGTTAAAGTTGCTGAACTTCAAGGGGATAAAAATGCCCAGTTGAAATTAATTAGTTCTTCTTTGCTCTCGGTTTTACTTGTTGCTGGTATAATTACTTTATTATTATTCCTGATTAGGAACTGGTTCAGCTTTCTTTATGACCATCAGCATACAACATTTACCATAATATTTATACTGCCCGGGATTTTCTTTCTGGCAGTAAATAAAGTTTTATTGTCATACTTTAACGCTCTTCAAAAAATGAAGATATTTGCTTTAGCAAATATTATAAGAGCTGTTACAATTTTTGCGGGATTTTCGGTATTTCTGAGCATGGAATTAAGTGGTGAAATTCTGATTGTTTTATTCAGTTTATCTGAACTGCTTGTTTTTATTACCTTCATCTGGATTATACGAGAAATATTCACTTCATTATCGCTGACCGTCGATCAATTTAAATCTAATTTGTTATACGGAGTTAAAGCTCTTTCCGGTTCAATCTTCTTCGATGCAAATACAAAGGTGGATATTATAATGCTCGGGTTGATGGTAAGCGACAGGGAAGTCGGGCTCTATAGTCTGCCGGCTTTAATGATAGAGGGATTTCATCAGTTACCCATTGTACTGCGCAATATGATAAATCCAAAGTTGACCAGAATAATCAGGCACCAGACCAGGTCAGATTTAGTTGAATTTATCTCGACAGGCAAGAGTCTTGTTTATAAATTCCTGATGCCGATTGGAATATTTACAATACCATTGTTATACCTTGCAATAAAAATATTAAATATTAATGAAGAATATTATCTTTCGCTTTACCCTTTGCTGATACTGCTTGCGGGAAGTCTGGTTAGCGTAGGTTACCAGCCTTTTATTATGGTCTTAAATCAGGCGGGGAAACCTTTTCAACAGTCAATAATTTATTTTTTAGTTTTCATTTTTAATGTGATTATGAATGCAGTCTTAATTCCCTGGCTTAGTTACATTGGTGCGGCTATTGCAACATCACTATCGTTTATTTTAATTGTTATATTATTGAAAATTTACTGCAGACGATTTTTACTGATTAAAATTTGAGATAAATCGTTTTCTTAAATACTTAATATTAAATAATAAAAATTAGTAAATAATTTAAATTATTGTATTTTTTTCTTGACAAGATCATTCAACATCCTTATTATTACACACCAGCCAAAAATGGTCGTGTCCAAATTATAATTGACTTGACTAAAAATACACGATGTCTTATATTAGATAGTGTATTCTCCCAGCCACTGCTATTTGACATTTAATCAATAATCATAAGTGGGGTATCTTATGAAACAGATTTACAAACTGTTGATGCTGTTCATTTTTGTCGCATCAACAACACTCCTTGCAGATGATCCATACGCAACTAATCTTGCTATAAGTGGAATCAGTTCTGAAGGACAAACATTAACCGGCTCTTATCTCTACGGTGACATCGACGGAGATGCCGAAGCCGGTACAGTTTTCAAGTGGTGGAGAAGTGCAACTAAAGACACCTCTGCTGGTGTTGCTTTGGATACTGCCATTACTCAGGCATTAACCGCTGCTGAAATCGGTAACTACATCGGTTTTTCGGTTAAACCGAAAAATGCTACAGATGATTTCGGTGCAGTATATATTGTATGGACCACTACACAGGTTACAGCAAATCAGGCTCCTGTCGCTTCTGCTGTTAATTTTACAGGTCAATTATCGTACGGCGCTCAACTGACAGGATCATACACTTATTCAGATTTTGAAAACGATGCCAAAGGGACATCTACGTTTCAATGGAGAGTTGCTAACGATGCTTCCGGAACAGGTGCAGTAAATGCGACCGGTACAGGTGCAACTACGTTAAACTACACCGTAGCTTTAGCGGATGTTGGAAAATACCTTGCATTGCAGGTTACACCTGTTGCCAGTGCCGGAACAACTCCGGGTACTGCCGCACTTAGTGCTTACAAAGGACCTATTGGTAATAACCAGGCTCCAACTGCCAATAATGTTAATATCACCGGTAATCCGAACAAAACACAGCAGCTTACCGGCGGTTATACATACTCAGATGCTGAAGGTGACCTTGAGGGCACATCCACATATCAGTGGTATGTTGCCAATGATGCATCAGGAGGCGGACGTGCAGCAGCTACCGGCGTGGGTAATACCACTACATTATATACAGTTGCTACCGGAGATGAAACTAAATGGGTCCAGTTTGAAGTAGTTGTAGTCGCATCGACTGGAACGTTCACCGACGGAACAAAATATGTAAGTCCCTATGTTCAGATCGTTAACGATCCACCGACTTTTGCTAATGCTTCATATACACCTAATACCAGTCTGAATGCTGGCGATGCATTAACCGGTTCTACTGGTGCCTTCAACGATCTTGACGGCGATGGTGCTGGTGTACATACTTATCAGTGGTACAGATCAGATACTCCTGGTGGGTTGAATAAAATTGCTATTCCATCTGCAACAACGACGAGTTATACATTAACAAACAACGATGTTGGTAAATATATCAGTTTCGGTGCTACTCCGGTAGCAGCTTCGGGTGCTTCACCGGGTAGTGAAGTCGAAAGCGCTTTAGCCGGTCCTGTTGGAAGTTATCCATTAACTATTCCGACTTTATCAGCTCCTGCAAATCTGGCTGTTGATCAATCATTAACGCCAACCTTCAGTTTTGCCGGCGGCGGTGCTAATACGGTTAAATATCAATTCCAGTTAGCTACAGATCAGTTTTTTGTAAACATTATTGATGATGACGCCACAATTGCTTACACAGGTGCTACTATTAATGATGTTTACGACGGACCTGCTTTATCGAATAATACAAAATATTATTGGAGGGTAAGAGCATATAACGATGTTGCCGCAGGTGGTCCATTCTACAGCCCTTGGTCCACAATATGGTCATTTACAACATTGCAAAATATTACTCCTAGTCTTTCTTATCCTATTGCAAATGCGACTGTATATACGGCTTCTCCGACTGTATACTGGTATGTTACGGCTTTTGTACCCGGTATGACATATGATGTTTATTGGAGAGTTTCACCGGCAGGCGGATGGAGTTCTCAAACCGGATTGGGTTCAACTAATTACACAATTACCAATTTATCTCCCGGCGAAACATATGATTGGTATGTTGTTGCTCATAACGGTTCCAATAATGCAACATCAGCAACTGAACAGTTTACTATAGACGGCTCTGTAGCTGGTGCTGCAATTGTGCCAACGCCATCTTATCCGACTGCAGGCGTGGCTGTATACACTTTAACGCCGTCTCTTCACTGGTACCTGGGCGTTTATGCAACAGGTTTAATATATGACGTTGATGTTGCAACCGATAACTCGTTCTCAAATATAATTTACTCGGTGTCAGGTATTTCAACTCTCTCTACTACAACAATACCGTTAAGCCCATCAACTACATACTACTGGAGAGTGAGATCGAAGAGTGGCGCTACAACATCAGGATGGTCTGCTACTTCTTCATTTATAACGACCGCGAGTGCTAATGGCAGCGTTGTCGTGCCAGTGCCCAGTTATCCGATCGGCGGTCCATTGGTATATACCACACAGCCGACACTGAACTGGTATCTGGGAACATATGCAACAGGTTTGACATATGAAGTTCAGGTTGACGATGATATCAACTTTACAACACCCGATCATACCAACAGCGGCATTACTACATTGTACGATGTTGTGACAGGCGGCTTATCAGAAGGTGTAACCTATTACTGGAGAGTAAGATCATCCAACGGAATCATAAATTCAGCATGGTCACCGGTTAATTCGTTTACTATATACACTTCCACTGTAGTTGCCGGGATGGGAACACCTATACTTACATTCCCGATTGGCGGTGCAACACTGATCAATAATTCACCGCAGCTATTCTGGTATACTCTCGGAGCTACTTCTAACTACGAATATGATCTTAAAGTATCAAAATATCCTGATCTAAGTTCGCCTGATATTGATCTGAACGGCGGATCAAGACTAACAACCAATTATTACAATGCAACAGGTTTAACTTACGGTGTAACATATTACTGGGCAGTCAGAGCATACAACTCAGTTACAACAACTTACTCGGATTGGTCTACAACCGAAAGTTTTGTAACACCACCTGCTTCAGCCAGCCCGATAATTGTTCCGAATCCTGGTTCTCCGGTTGCAGGGGTTACTGTAGAGGGCGAACCGCAATTATCATGGTTCCTGCCCGCAGCCGCTGAGGGGCTTACTTATGATCTGCAGATTTCTGAAGATCCTAACTTTATTGATAATGCAGTTGAAATTACTAATATTGCCGAAAAACAAATTAAAATTACTCCGGAAGGTGCCGGCAAGACAATCGGCAGTAAACCTGCTGATCTGACTGCAGGTAAGATGTATTTCTGGAGAGTCAGATCCAGGGCAGGAGATGGCGCAGTATCATTCTTCTCACCGACTGCTCAATTCTCAATTGAAGCGGTTACAGGCGTTGAGAAACTTGATATGATTCCTGAAACTTTCGATGTAGCGCAGAATTATCCTAACCCGTTCAATCCTGAAACCACAATAAGGTACTCAGTTCCTGAAGCAAGCTTTGTGTCGATCAAGATATATAATGCTCTTGGTCAGGAAGTTAAAACACTTCTTAACCGCGAAATGAATGCAGGTGTTTATAACGTTAAATGGAGCGGTGACGATAACTTTGGAAATAAAGTATCCTCCGGAACTTATATCTACAGGGTTGTTGCCGGAAGCAAAGTATTTAATAAGAAGATGGTACTCCTTAAATAACTTGGTTTGAATTTTTGTTTGCGCCGGCTTAGTGCCGGCGCTTAGTTAAAAATTTTGAAAACCAAATTATTAAGAGGGGTTACCATGAAAAAGTTTTTCTTTTCACTATACATTTTGCTTTTCTTTGGCGTAATTGCTTTGGCATTAATTGCCTGCCAAAACTATTATTTCTAAAAGTCTACCTCACTTTACTGTTATTATTGGCTGTGGCTAAAGGCTGTTCTAAATGGACAGCCTTTTTTTTAGGTTTTTAAGTCTCTGCTTTTTAATTAAAGTTTGTTTTTATAATTTAGCAGAGTTCTATAATAATTATAAAAGACCTATGCTGAAAAAATTAACCTCTTTACTTTTATTTCTATTTTCATTTTCCGTTAATGCTCAGATTAATAACTCGGTAACTGAGATAATAAATAATACCGGTAAAGAGTTTGCACCTGATAAACGGGTAGCAGTTTTTGAAGTGAATTATTCTGAAGAGAATTCTTTAAGGATAACTGGGAAAACCGACAATCCTGAAGCCAAACAAAAACTAATTGACAGATTAAACATGATATCAGATGAATTTGAGTATGATATTGAAATATTACCCTCGAAAGACCTGGGTGAAGAGATTTACGGCGTTGTTAACCTTTCTGTTGCAAACATCAGAACCAATCCTGAACATTCCGCTGAATTAACTACTCAGGCACTTCTCGGTACGCCTGTAAAAGTACTGGAATACAGTAAAGGTTTTTTCAGAATACAGACACCAGATGAATATATTGCATGGGTTGATGGGAGTGGAATTTACAGGTTCAATAAAACTGATTTTGATAATTGGATGAATTCGGATAAAATAATTTATACGAATGATTTTGGCTTTTCATACACCGATAAAGCATTCGGGGCAAGAGTTTCGGATTTAGTAATGGGTGATATTTTAAGATATATTGATGAAGACAGCAATACTTACAAAGTAGCATACCCAGACGGTCGTATTGCATTTATTTCAAAAGAAAATGGGATGCCGCTGGAAAAATGGTATGGTAAGCTCGATCTATCTGAAGATAGTATTGTCAATACTGCAAAGCAATTTATGGGAGTGCCGTATTTATGGGGTGGTACTTCGGCAAAAGGTATGGATTGCAGCGGATTTACTAAGACTATTTATTTTATGAACGGGATAGTACTGCCAAGAGATGCTTCACAACAGGTTTATACGGGAGAGATTGTTGATACTGAAAAAGGATTTGAAAATTTAAGGAAGGGGGATCTTCTGTTTTTCGGACGCAAGACGGAAGAAGGAAGAAAAGAAAGAATAACTCATGTAGCACTTTATATCGGCAACGGAGAATATATTCATGCATCGGGAATGGTTAAGATAAACAGCCTTGACAAAGATAAACCGAATTTTAATCAATACAGGTTCAATAGTTTTATAAGAGCAAAACGGATTCTTTCGTCCATTAGTCAAAATGGTATCTTTAAAATTTTAGATAATAAGTTTTACGCCGGTGAGTTTTAACGTATTCAAAATTTTTAATTATATTAGTTTATTCACACTCATAAAATCATAATTCCAGAATGAAATTATCATTTCGACCTTATACAGTAGAACTCAAACATGTTTTTACAATTGCTACGAATTCCAGGACGTCAACTCCGGTAATGCTCACTGAAATTGAACATGACGGTATTAAGGGATATGGCGAAGCTTCTATGCCTCCATATCTCGGCGAGTCACACGAATCTGTCGCTTCCTTTCTGTCGGAAGTTGATCTGAAGCAATTCAACGATCCGTTCGAGATGGAAAAAATTCTTAAGTACGTTGACTCTATTGCGGAGGGAAATACAGCTGCTAAAGCTGCAGTAGATATTGCACTCCATGACCTGGTTGGAAAGCTTTTAAATAATTCGTGGTATAAGATATGGGGCTACGATAGAACTAATACACCCAGTACTTCGTATACTATCGGCATAGATACGGAAAAGATGGTGCGGAAAAAAGTAATGGAAGCCGGTGAGTATAAAATCCTGAAGGTGAAGCTTGGAAGGGACAATGATAAAGAAATGATTGAAACTATACGATCAGTAACTGACAAACCTCTTTTTGTGGATGCCAATCAGGGCTGGAAAGTAAAAGAGGATGCGCTTGAAATGATTCATTGGCTGTATGAGAGAGGTGTTGAACTTGTTGAACAGCCCATGCCGAAGGAAATGATTGATGAAACAGCATGGCTTACTGAACGAAGCCCGATTCCGACTATTGCCGACGAATTTATGCAGCGGTTGGATGATGTTATAAGAGCTCATGGTGTTTATTCAGGTATTAATATTAAACTGATGAAATGTACCGGTATGAGGGAAGCGCACAAAATGCTGACTCTGGCAAGGTCTCTCAAAATGAAGGTTATGCTTGGTTGTATGACGGAAACCTCGTGCGCTATTTCTGCTGCCTCACAACTGGCACCTCAGGTTGACTGGGCTGACCTTGACGGCAATCTGCTAATAAGCAATGATCCTTTCGAGGGGACAAAAATTGTCGATGGGAAAATAATACTTACAGATAATCCAGGTATTGGTCTTGAAAATTAATGTCTAGACGTTATTAAATTATAATTTAAAACTAGCTTATAATTAGTATACCCGATCAACCAGTTAACGAGCAGTATTATGGCTAAACTATATATCTCAAATAAAGATGAAACAGTCAGAATGTTCGATAATAAAATTCTGGAAGCATTTTCCAGGGTTCATTGGACTGTTCCGTTGTACGTTTTTATACCTGTGATAATTCTAAATCTTTATCTCGGTCTATTCCGGTATGAGTTGGCAGTTCAATCTGTTCTGCTATATTTCATATTTGGTTTGATTATCTGGTCTTTCACTGAATATTCACTTCACCGATTCATTTTTCATTATAACGCTAAGAGTGAATTCGGCAAAAAAATACATTTCATTTTTCACGGCGTGCATCATGCTTATCCCAAAGATTCTAAACGACTTGTCATGCCGCCTTCAGTAAGCATTCCCCTGGCAGCTGTTTTTTACTTCCTGTTTTTATATATACTTGGTAATATTCTGTTGGCTCCTTTTTTTGCCGGGTTCATTACAGGTTATTTGATTTATGATATTACCCACTATGCAATTCACCATTTTAATATGAAAAGCAGATTAATGCTGGCAATTAAAAATCATCATATGCTGCATCACTACAAATACGATAATAAAGGTTTCGGAGTTAGTCAGCCTGCATGGGACTACGTATTCGGGACTACTTTCCCCGGAAAGGACGAGAAATGAAAATGATTTCTTAAGACCAATTCATGATTTTCAACATATCCTTTTTCTATTTCGATTATTATATTAAAACTCCGTTTAAGATTTTAACGAAGCGCTGAAATTATTAAATATATTATATGATATTAAAAAACAATATACCTTTCGTGTTGCTTATAGTTTTGTTATCCTTTTGCAGCAGCAGTATTGAATACCGGACGCAAGTTTACATTCGTGTAAATCAGGCAGGGTATCTGCCCGACAAGCCGAAATCAGCTGTAATCCTCAGCAAGTATTCGCTCCTGAAAATGGAATATAATATTTATGATACGCAGAAAAAAAACATAGCTTATAGGGACAGCATCGGGTCGTCATACGGTAAATACGCCTCTTTCGATTACACGTACAAAATTGATTTTTCAAAATTAACAAAGCCGGGGAATTATAAACTAATTATCGACGAAAATGAATCGTACCCTTTTACGATTGCTGAAGATGTTTTCAGCAGTGTCCCGGCAAAGCTATTAACATTTTTCAGAATTCAGCGGTGCGGATATACATCTCCCGAAAATCATGAAATATGCCATATTGCTGATGCTACCTCTCTTGTTAGTAAAGACGGAATTATCGATACTTCGATAGATCTTACCGGGGGATGGCATGATGCAGGTGATTATATTAAATTCCTTAGCACAACTGCCTATTCAACGTACACTCTATTGTTTGCTTACGATGTTAATCCGTTGTTTTTTGAATACGACGATAATCAGAATAATATACCAGACGTGCTCGATGAGGCTAAAATAGGATTGGACTGGATGCTCAGATGCAACTATGAAAAGTATAAATTGATTTCCCAGGTACAGGACTTGCGTGATCATAACATAGGCTGGAGACTACCCGAAAACGATTCACTTCAGTACGACAGACCGGCGATTGCCGGCATAGGCAAGAACACAATAGGAATTTATGCTGCTGTTATGGCACTCGCTTCAAAAATATGGCGTCAAAAAATCAAGTACGATGAATTTGCAGATAAATGCCTTACAGTAGCCGAAAATTTGTACTCGGTACGAAATCATGTCCAGGACATAGACAGCAGTACAAATGGAATTTACCAGGATAATAACTACCTGGGAAAACTGGCATTGGGTGCGTTTGAATTATACAATATCACCGGCAGAAAAGAACTGCTGGCAGATGCAAAAAAATATGCTGCTCAGGCCGGACCCGAGTATTGGTGGAGCTATAGCGAGGTTACAGATTACGCATTTTTCAGACTGGCCGGAATTGATACCAGCTTTGCAGACTATATTAAACAATCGCTTGTTCACTTTAATAATAAGAGCAGCTCAAATTTATTCGGGACAGCAGTAGATTTTTATTGGGGCTCCAATCACACTACATCGGGAATTGCTCTTAAAGTTTTACTCTGGAAAAGTATAACAGGAAAAAATGATTTTGATAAACTTGCTTTTGATCAGCTTGATTATATACTGGGTAAAAATCCATGGGGTGTAAGTTTTATAGCAAATACAGGGCACAAGTTCTCAGCAAATTTTCATCATCAGGTATCGTTTCTTAAAAAAATTATTCTGCCGGGTGGTTTTGCCGCCGGTCCTGTTAAAAAAGAAATTATTACCCGGTATAATATTCCCTACGAAACTGTTGACAATCTTCATGAATTTCAAACTGATGAGGCTTATTACAGAGACGATAGGATGGATTATATTACGAATGAACCTACGATTATTGCGAATGCAACCGGAATTTTACTTTTCGGTTCCATTTATTAATTTTGAACCGATATTTTTATTATTCTCAATATGGGTCACTGTATTTATTGAGATTTGCTGAAATTTAGGCTATTTCATCGATTTTTCCGGCATATTATTTGTTGTGTAGAGTACAGATGTAAGAGGTATTTTTATGACTAAAGGTGTTAATTTAATTCCATCTGGTTTTTCGCTTATTGATAAACGTTGGGGAGGCATCTACCGCGGTGGAAGTTATCTTTTAATTGGTCCGAGAAAATCCGGACGTACTTTGCTATCATTACAGTTCGCACTTGAGTCGGCAAGGTCTTCTGAGGTGTGCTTGTATTTTACGAATATGCGTCCGAAGGATTTGATGATTCAGGCTGCATCACTGAATTTCGATATACAATCTTACATGAATCAGAATCTTCTGATTGTCGTAAGGATAGCCCCCCCTAATGAAATTTACGATGTGCCGAATCCGGATGACTATCTCGTCGAATACATGAATGATATTATCACCGTTGTAAATGAATATAATCCGAGTAGAATTATATTCGATGAATTAACTCCTTACATCGGATTCAGGAATTTGAATTTACTACGCGACGCATTTCTGCATACGATTGAAACAGTTGAAGATAAGAACATAACAAGTCTTTATATTGTTGGTGAGCCGGCTACTCAAAAGGCTCAGCAGATCATCGATCTGCTGAATGAATGCGTAACTGCTTCAATATACCTGAAAAAGAGCGCGGAAAGACTCGAAGGGCAGTTTTATGGAGGCAGCGCGATTATTAGTCCTAACGTCGGGCATACTGAAGGTCAGTTTAGTGCCGACTATAAAATTGAACCATACAAGGGTGTAACGATAGATTTCCCGCCTCTTGTTGGTGTTTCACAAGTTGAATATGAGAAAGATAATACCGGATCAATCAGCTCCCATACACCGAAAGAAATTAAAAAATCAAATGGCACTAACTTTCCTCAAATAACCCCTGATAAGAAAGAGGATACAATTCATTTTTCAAATATCTATTCCTATGACGATTTTCAGCTTATATTAAATAATCAGATTGCGCTCTACAAATCTACCGGTACCACTTTTAACCTGGTTTCATTTCAACTGGATCCGACCGCACCGGTTAAGGGATTGCTCACTCTTAATCAATTGAAATCGACACTCAGTAAATCAGTATCTAAAAGAGATAAAATTTGTGAATATGAAAACAAGGTGATAGTCCTCATAGTAAGAAGTAATCCGAAGAACAGTGCCGATCTGATTAATAAAATGAAGAATAATTTGCCTAGTAATGACCCGAGTTATATTAAAGCTGTTTCGGAATATATTAAGATCTATGATCTTGAAGTTTCGGAAAGTTTTGCAAATTCGATTGAAATGCTCGAGATTTTATCATCGGATAAAGGATCGGATGCGCATATTCCTTTAAATCAAATAGACGTAAATTGAAAAAACTGGTAAACATATTATTATTAATTGTCATTTCAACTTCTATAATCGGACAAAATGTTCAAGATGGGCTGATGCGTCAGGCATTACAGCACATGAGAAATAAAAAATACGGCGAGGCAATTGATCTTCTGAATATTTATATATCCAAATATGCGCAGGATGCTGAGGGGTATAACCTGAGGGGATTGTGTCATCAAAGACGACTAGTTTATGAAAATGCACTTTTCGACTTCAGGCGTGCACGCAAACTGGAACCGGGTAATCAGGAATATGCGAGAAATGAACAGAGATTAAGAGCTGAATGGAATCCGATTCTTTACGACAGAATTGCTGGATATAAACGTGAAATTGCAATAAATCCGAAATATCCCTTCAATTATCTTGAAATTGGAAAAGCGTACAGATGGCTCGAGGAGTGGGAAACTGCTGAATACTGGTACGATGAATATCTTGCGCGGGATGATGACGCATCACCCGATGAGATAATTCGTTATACGTTAATTTTAATTGAGACCGGGCACATTAAGAAAGGTGAGATTATTCTCAAGAAGTATGTCGAAAGGTATCCCGACGACTGGCGGCTTTGGAGCAGGTATGGTTATTTTACCATGTGGGTAGGTAATTATAAAAATGCTGAAAGAGCGTTCGGGAATGCATTATCATTTAAACCCTTTTTTAAAGAAGCTTTGGATGGTTTGGATCAGGCTAAGAAAGAGCCGTATGTAAAGGTCCAGCATGAAGGTGATTTAAACTATAGTGAGCAACCTCCGCGCGAGTACCCGATAGACAGATATTACAGGCTTATAAAAAGAAATCCGGATAATGACGATTACCGGTTCTCGCTGATCAGGGAATTGGTACCGGTAAACCGGCTTGAAGAAGCATATGAGCAGCTGAAAATTCTGAAGGAAGAA
Organism: Melioribacteraceae bacterium; assembly: GCA_016927595.1. Classification (GTDB taxonomy): domain Bacteria; phylum Bacteroidota; class Ignavibacteria; order Ignavibacteriales; family Melioribacteraceae; genus PGYT01. The sequence continues at coordinate 86,345 of JAFGMI010000003.1, forward strand.
TACGAGGGTACCGCAACATTTGATGAGTTGTGGAAGGATGTTGTTTCGAAAAGAGGTGAGTTTATTAATGAACAGATTGAAGAAACAATAGCACAGTTGAAAGCCGAACCGTCGAACAGGGATGCTGTCTTAACCAGTTCAAATTATTATGCAATGCTCGAACAGTACGGTCAGGCTGATGAAATTTTAAGTGAATACCTGGACCTTGTCCCGAATGATTTGGAAGCATTATTGAACCATGCCAGATATTCCGCATTGAATGGTGATTATGAAATTACGCAGTCCGCAATGACAAAAATTTTCGAAATCGATTTCAATCAGCCGCAGTTAGTAGACGAAGTGACAAATTATCTCGCCATTGATTTCGAGTACGATACCGCGATCGAAATCATGAATGCTTATCTGGCGAATCTTTCAGAATCTGAAGGGAAGGATATCAGATATAAACTGGTAAAATATCATGCATGGAATTATGAATGGGAAGATGCCCGTGACAACATTGCGATTTTACTTGAGCAGGAACCAAATAATTTGGATTATCAGCTGCTTGCTGGTCAGATTACAACATGGACGGTTGATATCGAAGAATTCCCGACTGCTGAAAGGTATTTCAGAAATGTGTTGAATGCCGATAAAAGAAATCTTTATGCGCTCATAAGTATTGCATATCTTAAAGCATGGGCACAGGAACTTCCTGAAGCAAAAAAATATCTGGATCTGGCTAAGTATTATCACGGCTCGGATAATAATGATATTCAGACAACCGAAAACTTTTATAACGCACAGGTTCTGGCTGTTCAGGAAATGCAGTATCTTAAAAAGAGAGAAGAAGCCGGAAGGCTGATGCTCGATGGAAATTGCGAAGAGGCTGTGGATACGCTAAAGGTATACTTTGCTTCAACCCAGACACCCGATAACTATGCTTATATGGAACTGGCTAATGCATATCTTTGTCTGGAGAAGTACGATTCTGCAAGAGCTGTCTATGATACTCTGCTTGCTAACTTCTACGATTTCGATATCGATCGTGAAAGAGCAAAAACATATCTTTACAGCAAGGATACCGCTACTGCTATTACTGAGTTCGAAAGACTCTATAACGATAATCCTGATGACTTCTACACGAAAATGTTTCTTGCCGATTCATATATGATGGATGGAAGATACGGAAGAGCACAGAATCTTTATGATGAATTGCTTATGCAGACTGCGGATGATGATGAGAGAAGGAATGTCCAGATAAGAATGAACGCAATTCCGGCATACGGATTCGACGGTGTTATAGGGAATTTATTACCTTATAATTTCAGGTTGATCCCTACATCAAACTATTATAGCGATAATAAACAACTGAGTTATTATAATTACGGCGGTAAACTTGAATTCAGTCTGGCAAGAATTCTCGGCTTCGGAGCGGGTGTGGATCGCACAACGATTATGTCCGGCGATTTAACGCAGGCAACAAGGTCTCAGAGAGTTACAAATATGTACTGGTCGATGAATGCCTATCTCACCAGAAATTTATCGCTGTACGGCTCGATGGGCAGACTCGAGATTCAGAATGAGGACTATAAAACAAATTACATGGTTATGGCTAGGTTCGAAGAATATAACATGTTCGGTCTTACACTGAGATTTGAAAATGACGATGTTAGAAGAATTCTATATTCGCCAAGACTTATTACGAAAAGAATGCAAATGGATGCGTATTCTTTGAATGCTTATTATAATTTATATAATAGTTTGAAATTTGAATTATTCTTCAGATATAATGATATCTCTGATGGGAACAAAGGCAACGATTTTACTTTAAGATTGGGTAAATCCTTTAATGGTGGAATGAATGCAGGTTATGAGTATTTATTTTCAAGATACAAATATTCATCAAACATTTATTATTCACCGCAAGGTTTTGATGCGCATTCTCTATGGATGAATTTAAAATTTTATAATTCCAGAAAAATAGATTTGTCGGGCGGAGCAAAAGTAGGGTATAGTCCCAGCCTCGATTTTATTATCAGCGATGCATATGGATTGGTTAAATATTACTTATTGAATAATTTATCGATGGATGCAAGAGTAGGAGTTGGAAATTCATCAAGATTTGATTCAAGGTATCTGTTTTTCAGCGCTTTTCTTTCATTGAATTGGAATTTTTTATAACTTCATATCTCCTATAAAATTTTAATTTTGTTTGGAGTATTGTTTCAAAACAGGGATGATTTATGAACTTTTTTATTAAAATAAAATATACTTCCACGCTGGCTTTACTGTTTACTATACTGTTTCTGAATAGTAATTCTATTCATGCTGAAATAATTATAAAAGACTTTTCCGTAAAAGCAGCTACACTGAAAATGTATTCCGACATTGGTAATAAAGTTCCGTTGGAAGCTGAGGTTGCTCAATTATCCTATTTCAGAAATTCACTCGCTTCTGCGGACAACAGGAAGATAAGAATAGCGCATTTCGGCGATTCTTTAATCTGGGGAGATGTAATTACATCCGACATAAGAAATATTTTTCAGCAAAATTACGGCGGAAGCGGGATTGGATTTGTATCGATATGCAACGATGATATGATGATACGTCGTAATGTAGATCATAAGTTTTCAGATGATTGGGACTGGGGTTCGGTCTTTACAAAAAATTCCAATCGCTATCCTTTATACATAAACGGCATTGCGTCTGTGCCTGCTAATGGTAGCTGGGTTTCTTACAAAGTTTCGGATAATGATTTGTTGTTTTCCGAAATGACCTTATTATTCAGTAATACTTCCGGTAATGCACAGGTTACTATCGAAACTGAGAATAATTCCCAGGTTGTTTCGTTGAGCCCAGTTACAAAAGGACTTGGTACTTTGAAGCACGGTTTTAATTCGCCTCAAAGTTATGTGAAGCTAACTTTCAATAACTGCGGCGGCGCCTACATTTACGGCGTGAATCTGGACAGCGGACCCGGTGTTTATGTGGATAATTTTGCAATGCGCGGCAACAGCGGTGTGTCTCTAAAAACTCTTGACGAAGGTTTATTGAAAGATGTAAACAGTGAAATGAATTATTCGCTGGTTCTTTTGAATTTCGGTATAAATGTCGTTGAAGCAGGTAAGACTGACCACACATTCTATAAAAAACAGATGGTGAAAATATTAAAATCTTATAAAAAAACTTTCCCGAACACCAGTTTTGTTATCGTTAGTGCAGGGGATAAGGCAATTAAAAAAGGAAGCCGCCTGGTATCTGATCAATTTGTGCCCATTCTGGTGGATGCTCAAAAGGAAATTGCAGAAGAGGCAGGTGTTGCATACTGGAATCTCTACGAAGCAATGGGCGGGCGTAATGCCATGGTTGATTGGGTTAAAAGAGGTCTTGGTGCTAAAGACTATATTCATCTGAGTCCCGATGGTGGAAGAATTATTGCAGAACTATTAACTGAAGCCCTTTTATCCGGTACTAATTGAGATAACTCCACTTTAAGTTCTTGTAAATAGTAATAGTTTATGTTACTTGTTCTAAACACTACTTTAACATTTATTTATAACTTATTGTCTTGCAGTAAGTTATAAAAAAGCGTATTTTGGAAATGAGTATGTATTATTATGAGTCACTTAACGATTCTTATACATATTCGAACTTCATATCCGTTAAAATTCTTGGTTTAATAGAAAAATTTAAGTCTTTTTATGGCATTATTCTTGGAAGCAGAGAGTAAGTAAAAGTGCGAACTATTTTATGTCTGAAGAAAACAAAATAAGAAAATATTCAATTGAACTTGATAACAGGGAAGTCCTTCCTCCGACAAGAAATCTGAAAAAAGAAAAATTGAAAGCTATTTGGGTTTCCGGCTTAATTTCTCTGGTTCTGATTGTTATTATTTCCATTACTCTGCCGCAAACAGTGCTGTCGTGGAATGGTCTTCTCGTTTACGCATCTATTGTGAGCCTGGTAATTTTTCTTTTTGTACTCCTTTTCAGATACTTTTCAATATTAGTCTTAGCGTACTTATATATTACAAAATATACTGTGGAAGAAAAAAGTGGATATTACCCGTTTATTTCGATCATAGTACCTGCGTACAACGAAGGTGTTGTTCTTAACGACTCGATAAATTCATTGTTGAATATAGATTATCCTAATTATGAAATTATTATTGTAAACGACGGATCGACTGATAATACCGCTCAGGTTGCAGAAACTCTGGTCGGCAACAGAAAGGGAAGAAACTCGGTAGTAAAAGTTTCGCTGATTAACAAACCAAACGGTGGTAAGGCTAAAGCGCTCAATGCAGGCATACAGTACTCTGAAGCTGATTTCATACTTTGTATGGACGGAGATTCGCAATTAACTCCTGAAACGTTGAAAAACGGAATAAGACATTTTATAGATCCATCTGTAGGCGCTGTTGCAGGTAATGTAAAAATTGAGAACAGACGAAAATTCTTGACTGACCTGCAGGCACTTGAATATGTAGAAGGTTTGAATCTTCCCAGAAGTGCTCAGGGACAGCTTAAACAAGTAAATATTATACCGGGACCAATAGGTATATTCAGAAAAGCTGCGCTGCGCGATGCTGGATTCTATTCGAGCGATACATTTGCCGAGGATGCCGATATAACACTTAAAATTTTAGCAAGCGGATGGAAAATAAACTATGAACCGCTTGCAGTAGCATTAACGGAAGCACCTACCAATCTGTATCAGCTTCTGAAACAACGTTACAGATGGACGAGGGGAATTATTCAGGCTGTAAGAAAGCATAAACAGCATATATTTAACCCAACAGTCAACTTCGGGAATACACTGGTTCTGTGGTCTATGTTTTATGAGGCGCTCATTTGGCCGGCAATGAACATATTCGCCAATCTGTTTTTCATAATTGTGGCTTTAGTTTACGGTATGTCGAGTCTGATTTTCTTCTGGTGGCTCGGAATTGCACTTCTCGATTTTATGGCGGCTATTTATTGTATTGCTGTCGAGAAAGAAGAATTCAGACTAGCGCCTTATGCAATTATTTACAGAGTTGTTTTTATCCTTCTGATAGATATTACAAAGGCGATGGCTACAATTGAAGAATTCCTGGGTGTTGAAATGGAATGGGGTAAACTTGAACGAAAAGGTTTCAGCAGTGAATCAGCTACTGCTAAGGTATAAAAATTTAATCTGGAGTGTAAAATGGAATTAATTCCTATACTATCATTAATCATTTTGGTCGCGACAATCTCTACATTTATTCTGGCGGTTGGAGCTTACATTCTCTACAAAATCAGAGAAGGTAAATCAAAGAGCAGTGCTGTTCAACCAGCATCAGTTCAGGCTGAACTGGTATCTCCGGTGCCCATGATGGCTGAACAATCCCTGTCAAGGACATCCGCCGGGAGGTCGATGGATAGATTTCAGCCCACAACCGATCAGTATAGAGAACCAATGTATGCGCCAACAAAAGAAAGTGTCCCGCAGATGCGACCCACTTTTGTAAATCAGGCTGAGGGTCAGACGTTTGCAGAAGCATCTAGATATAATTATCAGCGGACATTCGACAGACCTACAGCGGTTGATTCAACCAGAACTGCTGCCAGAAAATTTACCAGGTACACTACAGCAGAACAAATGTCCGACTATGAAAAAGCAAAAGCTAAAAAAGATGAAAAGGAAAGCCTGAAATGGCGTTAAAAATTCCTGAAAATAGGGATGAGAATAAGAAGAAATCATCAACTCCCTCTGCAAGGGGTTTGCGTGTTAACTATCTGATTATTCTGTTGAGCGGTCTTCTGCTGTTGATGGGCGGATTTCTTGTCTTTCTGCTTATTGTGAAAAACGTCTACGGTAATTATGAGCTTAAAGAAATTTTACCCACAAAAGAGAACTTCGAGAAATTAGCTTACGAACATAAAGCAGCTCTTTTGTATCCGCAGTACACTGAAAACAGGTTCCCGGAGGGCTCTACATGGGTTCAGGATAATATAAGTACCTGGGAAACGTATCTTAAAAATGTAAGAATGAACTATGATCTGATAACTGATCTCGATATTGAAAAAGGCAAGCATTTTGATTATAAACTATTGATTCTGGCCGGGGTACAGGTGCTTAGCGATCTGCAGATCAAGCAGATTAAAATATTTCTTGATAGAGGTGGAAGTATATTTGCTACTGGCGGTACAGCATCGTATTCAGACCAGGGAAAATGGAGAGGCTGGGAATTCTTTACGGAGGTATACGGTCTTAAATTTAACAGAGAAATAAAACCCGATGAATTATACAAGGTTCACACTCTCAGAGGAAACCTTCCGATTACTGCTGAAATACCAACAGGCTATGCATTGAAAATTGCGACATGGGACAGACCAATATATGCCGAAGTTCTTGAACCGCGTGTAACACAGGTCAGCTTCTGGTACGATTACAGAAGAGAAGCCGGTCTGGTCAGAGAAGGAGTACAGAAAAGTGCCGGTATCGCTTATGGAAATTATGGTAAAGGCAGATTCGTATGGTATGGTTTCCAGCTTAATTCGGTTATTGGTCAGCAACAGGATTATATATTCTTTGAAAAATTGTTCAGAAACAGCATTAACTGGTTGACTTATAATCCCACGTCATTTATTAAAGACTGGCCAGCCCCGTATAAAGCGGCAGCGCTTATAATACCAACAGTAAGTTATAATTCAGGAAATATTGCAAATGCTACTCAGCTTTTAAGAGGACTCGGGTACGAGCCGACTGTTTTTGTTGACGCTGCACTTGCATATGATAAACCGCGTCTGCTGGGTGGACTTGGTCAGGTGAATCAGCTTGGAGTGCTTGCCGACGTAGGTTTTGTTGAGTCAGCCTCCGATACTGTTAACCGACTGTTCGATAAAGAAACCCAGCGAGAAGTCTTAAGTTTTGCCAGAGACACACTTTATTCCATTACACGATCTCCTGTAAAAGGTTTCATGCCGCTTTACGGATTCTACAATGAAAATACGCTGCAGGCTATGTCGAATTATGGATATGATTTTCTGATCACCGATTCTTTAACTGACAGGTCGGTACCCAAAATTGAATTCAGAAATGGCAGACCTTTAATGATAATCACTAAAACTGCAAGAGACGATTACGAAGTTATTAGAAAATATGGTTTGAGTAATACGGAATTCCAGGAATACACATACGAAGAGGATATCGACAGGTTATTGTTTGAAGGCGGATTATACGTTCTTAAAGTACATACCGATGCTCAATTGTTATCGCAGTATGCAGGTGTACTTCCAAACCTAATCAGTTATATGAAATCGAAAGGAATCTGGTTAACAACAATTCCGCAGCTCCAAAATTGGTGGAGACAAAAGGGCGGCATCGAAGTCCGGTATGAAACAAGAAGTAAGCGCAGAGTTACACTTGAGGTATCGAACCCGCGTGAAACACAAATGACCGATTTCGTAGTTCAGATAAATTTAAATAAAGAAGTAACTGATATAGAAATTTCATCAGAAATAATAAATACAAAATTGCCCGAATACCAGTTCGATTCAAGTACAAATATTCTTTACTTGTACATCGATGAGCTGGAGGCGGGCGAAACAAGAATATATATAGTAGATTTTCGGAATGTGACTGTATAGTTCTTTCCGGAAGAGGGGATAAAGTGGTGAAAACATTAATTGAATTTTTGAACAGCGCAAGGCAGATTAAAGTAAGTTATCTCAGAATATTACTGCTGCCTTTGCTCCTGTTTTTGTTCGTTAGATGCGTTGAATCGGTTTCTTCCGAACCGCAGACGGGAAGCGTTACCGTATCGGGAACTCCGTCTGTGAGCATTTTGTATCCTGCTCTGGGTGATTCGATAAAAATGGGTAAAAATGTCATTCAATACCAGGCTTCCGATGTAATTGGCGGTACCGGTTTATACGCCGTTTCGGTTTTTCTGGGTATTACAGGTCGTGACCCGATTGAATTCCAGAATTTCCCTGTAACTGAAGATGGTGAAAATCCTGAGGTTTATATTCATACAGATTCGATCGAATCGAAGTTCGATTTAGTCCCGGGAAGTTTTCCTTCAAGAGTAAAATACTGGCTTACAATTTACAGCGGAACCAGAAATGTAGCTCCTAAAGCTTCCAAAATTCAGGATAGTGTTTATGTCGACAGAAGACCCGAAGCTCCCCAGGATGTGGTTTTAATCAGAAATTCCTCTACTTCATTTACAATATTCTGGACGGATGTCGCTTCGAACGAAACTGAATATGAACTTTGGCGTAAGGACGGCGAGAATGGCGGATATATTAAGCTGAATCATGATATTCCTGCTGATAATATAAGTGTGTTCGATTTTGTTAATTCATCATTCATCACATATTATTACAGGGTAAGAGCACGTAATCAGTATGGCGTTTCCTCGTTCAGTAATGAAGTGAGTTCAGCTCTGGTTGCAGGCGGCAATCAGCCGACCAACCTGAGGGCAGAAGCACTGGGAGCTTCAAAGGTTAAGCTTACCTGGGTGGATAATTCAGCAGATGAACTGGGATTCAAGATCGAAAGAACCAATCCTCTTACAGGTGTTTATGAGCAGATTACAGGTGTAACCAGCAATACTCAGGAATTCATAGACGGAAATTTAACTCCCGGTACAACATATAAATACCGCGTCGCATCATTTACAAGTAAAGCACAGAGTGCCTGGTCTAACGAAGCGACTGTAACTACATATACAATGGATGTGGCTCCCCCGTTTGATCTTCAAGCTAATTTTATTCGGGAAGAAAATTATGTATTGATAACATGGGTTGATCCTACTACAGAAGAGAAAGGTGCGTTCATCGAAAGAAAGACAGGTCTTACCGGAGACTTTCTGGAAATAGGGCAGGTTGATGTTGATAATACTCAGTTCATCGATGAAAGTGTTACACCCAATACACTCTATTCGTATAGGGCAAGATACGTTACATCAATCGGATTCAGAACAGAATATTCTAACACTGATACAGTATTTGTTCCGATAGCCGGTCCGAAATCACCATCAGATCTGACAATACAGAAATTTACGGACTTATCCGGAAATGTTCTATATGGGCTGCGCTGGAGTGATAACGCCGATGATGAGGACGGTTATGAAATTGAACGCAGCGACAATGGTACTATCTATACATATTACGATGAGGTAGGTCAGAATGGTTTCGCATACAACGACAATCCTGTTACACCGCCTGTATATTGGTACAGAGTGCGTGGTTTCAGGCTTGTTGATGGTATACGAATTTATTCCAAATATTCTAACGTTGTGAATACTGACGGCAGCGGAAGCAACCTGCCTAAACCGAATATTTCCCTGACACAAACGTATTCGGGCGGCGGTTATATTCAGCAGACTAAAGTATCATGGACATATTCGCATGCCGATGCTCTCGGTTTTATTGTTGAGCGCAAACTTTCCACTGAAAGTGTATTCCAGGAAATGGAGGTTATAGGTGTTAATGAGTATGTAAGTCTGAATAACTACGTCTATGAGGACAACACGGTAATTTATGGCGCTACATATGTTTATAGGCTTAAGGCGTATAGCAGTACGGAAGTGTCAGCTTACTCCGATGAGAAGATAATATTTATAAGAACGCAATAAAATTTAAAGATGAAAGAATTCTTAAAAAATATTATTTCTAATTCGATATCCGAACCTGCGGTTGCAATTAATCCGAGTGGGTATATTGTTTTTGAGAATAAAGCCGGGAAAAATCTTCTAACACGAACCAATTTACTTTCTGCCGGAGAGAAACAGATTGACCTTGCTAAGAAAAACCAGTTCTCAGACATTATCAATGAATCGTTAAAGAATAGTGAATTCAAACAGAAAGATATTGTTCTTGGGCAAGATGCTTCGGTTGAAAATTATCGGATTTCTATCACGCCCGTTCAAAACGGGGATAATCTGTTTCTGATTGTAATGAATGCACTTAAACCCGGCGGAGGTGCTACGCATAAATACAGAATTAACGAAGAGGAGATAGAACAATACCTGTCCGATGAAAAAATCAGATCAATAATTGATAAAATCAAATCTTCGTTTCCGTTTACGTTTATCGGGAAGCAAAAGTTTCAGCGTGATATCGATAAGCTTGACGGCTTGTTTTTAATAAAGGAACCAACCGGTAAAATTGTAATTGCTAATAAACATCTTGCTGATAGTCTGGGGACAAAAACCGGTCAGCTGATCAGCAGAAGTATATACGAATATTACTCTGCTGTCGAAAACGAAGTGATTAAGAATGCGGTGAATTTTATTGTTAAAACCAATCGTTCTATCATTTATGAACTGGGTAACAAATCTGAATACGGAATGTATGTTGAAACTCCTCTCCTGGATCTGGATGAAAAATTGATTGCGATAATTGAATTCACGGTTAAATACAAACCAGCTAAGAGTACCTTTGTTCTTAAATCACATTCTGAAATTGTTAAAAGCATTGTCCAGGAAGTTAAAAGTCCTGCTTTATTACTGGATAAAAATGCTAATATCCTTACATATAATGAAGAGTATAAGAATATATACCTTGTCGGAAATATTGAAACCAGAATCAGCGGACAGCATGGTATCCCTGAAAAGTTTGTAGGTCAGTTAAATACTTTTATGGCCGACTTTGATGCGAAGCAGGGTGATGCGGCAGAATTCAGCGCCGAAGATGCGCAGTCGGGTTATCAATTCAGATTTAAAAAAATTTATTATGATGAAAATAATCAATATATTCTTGTGCAAGCTCTTTCTAAAGCAACTCCTAATGAAAAATCAGAACTGAAGGCTAAAATGTACGACGTAATAATGCACACCAGTCCGGAACCAATGTTCATTTACGATATCGATAACTTGCGGTTCCTCGAAGTTAATCACGCTGCGCTGAGATTATACGGTTACACGCGCGATGAATTTCTTGAAATGGATCTATCTGACCTATATGCGCCCGAAGATATTCAAACGCTTATCGAATCATCTCCGAGTAAAACAACAACTTCCGATTTTACCGGTCCCTGGAGACATAAGCATAAAGACGGCAGAACAATACTGGTGGAAATAAGCAAATCCCCGTTCGAGTACGATGGTAAAAAAGCTCACTTTAATATAATAAGGGATGTAACTAATTACTTAAACGAGAAGAAGAGTCTGTCTGTATACAAGTCGCTTTATGAAAATACTGATGAAGTTTTTGTGAATACCGATGCAGATGGATTTATAATATCATTTAACGAGAATTTTCTGAAGGAATTTAAGTACGATAAAAATTCGGTAAAGCTGAAACCCTTTTTAAGTATAGTAGCCGATGAGGACAGGGCAAAAATAAATTCCGAGGTTTTCCACTCGGGGATAAAACGAAAACAGATCATTGCCACTAAAATTAAGACTGCTGATAATCAGCTGCTTGCGGTAAAAATAGTAACTAATCCCATTGCTAATTTCGACGATGAAATAGACTCGTTCGGTATACTGATAAAGCTATCTGCTGCTAAAACCAAGGAAGTAATCATTAAAGAAGTTCCTGCGCAGACCAATCCGATAGATTCTTCTTTCTTGTCAAATCTGTTTCATGAAATATTAACACCAATTAATGTTATTACCGGATTTGTACAGGAACTGGCAGAAAGTATAAGTAATCCTTCGAAGGACCAGGAAGAAGCTATATCATATATTAAAGACAACCAGCAGCTGCTTCTGCAGATAATGAATAATGCCGTTGAATACTCCAACCTGGAACAGAATAATCTGGAATTGCAACCGGAGGATATCGTTTTTGTGGAAATACTTGAGGAGATCGAAGAAAATATAACGAAAGCTGCTAAATCGAAGGGAGTGGAATTTACATACGGCAAGATTTCATCCTCACTCAAATTTACTACCGATAAACTTAAGTTCACAACCTTTGTATCTCTTATAGTCAATTTTTCAATCGCAGCAACTGGTAAAAATAAAATATATTTATCAGCATTTCAGAAAGCCGAAAATTCATTCCTGATCTGTATAAAAGACGACAGACACTCTATTAGTCCGGAACTTGTTAAGAATCTGCAGAATATGTTCGATCAGGATGAAAATATTATCAAACAAAATTTCGGGATATCACGTTTTGCTGTCCGGCTTGCCAGAAAACTGTTTACACTTCTTCATGTTAACAGTGAAGTGATAAAGGAAAATAATATGTTATCTGAGTTTGCATTCGAGTTCCCTTTGAAAATGGTCGAAACCGGAACTGTTGTTGAACCGGAAGTTGCTGTGGTTGAAGATCGGATTGAAACACCGAAAAAAGTTGTTAAAGAAGTGATTCCTTCTGAAGATGAATTACAGGAAGAAACTGTGGAAATCATCGAACCTGTCGGACGTGAATTTAAAAAGCAGGTCTCCCAACCGGTTCGTGCAAGTGATACACAATCTCAATCGGTTAATGTAAATGTAAATTTACAACCTGCTCAAAATGCACCTGGGATGCATGGAATTGAGAAAATTGTTCCGGAATCAGAACCAGTTTCCGGGCACCTTGTTACTCCCAGAGCGTTTACAGATCTTACATGTCTGTATGTTGAAGATCAGGTTGATTCCCAGATCTTGTTTAAGGTACAGATGAAGGACCTGAAATCGATTGATTTCGCGAACAGTTTTGAAAAAGCACTTCCCATTCTTCAGAATAAACGTTTTGATTTTATCGTAATGGATATAAATCTGCAGGGAGAATACAACGGACTCGATGCACTCAGGGCTATCCAGAAAATGCCCGGCTTATCGGATACACCAGTCATTGCCGCAACAGCATATGTTCTCCCCGGTGATCGTGAGAAATTTATTGCAGCAGGTTTCATCGATTTTATAACAAAACCGATCTTACGCGATAAACTGGAAAACGTTGTAAAGAAAATTTTCAGCTGATTTTCTACCATTCCCACATTCGCATAAAAATTAACCTTGACTAAATATTTCCACATTTGTAAATTTACCATACATATGTATGGTATTTTACGGAAATGAATAAGATGGTGATTGGACTATAAGCAATACTGATTGATCCTGCTCTTACTCCTGATCTTTATCATGATCTTAGTCTTGATCTTAGTCATGCTCCTGTTCCCATTGCACATACAACTGATTTTACAAACTAAAATACTGTGACTAACCAACCGAAGGTGTATCTATGGCAAGAGAACTGACAGTAATTCAACGTAAAATTCTTGATTATATAATTGACAGGATTAAAATTTATAACCTGCCGCCGACACTAGCGGAAATTGCCGGATATTTTGGTTACAATAACAGGGCTACTGTACAGCAGCATCTTTCGGCTATAGAAAGGAAGGGTTATATACATCGTAATCCTAAATTGTCGCGTGGAATTGTGCTGACGTTTGAGGATAAATTTTTCGTACCTAAGCCGGTTCTGGGAGAAGTTGCTGCCGGTAATCCATTAACTATATACCCCGATGCAATTGATACGGTTGCTCTGCCCACTGTTGCTAAAACACCGCGTGATTCGTTTCTTCTGAAAGTAAAGGGGGAAAGTCTGAAAGATGCTTATATCTTTACAGGTGATATAATTATTGTGAATCCTAATATTGAAGCTGTAAATGGTAAATTTGTTGTAGCGGTTCTGGATGATGCAGCAGTTGTAAAAAGGTTCTACAGAGAAAGAAGCTCAATAGAATTGCATTCAGAAAATCCTGAATATGAGCCTATTGTAATCGATAAGAATTATCCTAACTTTAAAATAGTCGGCGTAGTTGTAGGAATTTACAGAAGTATGGAGAAGATGGTTGGCTGAGATTAAGAGAATCTGTAACATTGGAAGGGTAAATCCATGCAGTTAAAGACAAACTGAATCCTGATAATGATTCATCGGGGATAGCCGAAAAATTTACCTGTATGAAATTTACTGATAGAGTTGTCAGATAATTATAAATTGGTGAATAAGCAAATGAGGACAAACAAAGAAATATTTTGTAAAGGGATATATAAATCGCCGATAGGTATTTTGGAAATAACAGCTACAGATAAGGGGATAAGGAAAATTAGTTTTTCGGAAACACCTGTGAATAAAATTAGTACATTAAATCCGATAATCGAAAATTGTAAGAAAGAGCTTAATGAATACTTTGAAGGTGAAAGGAAAAATTTTGGTGTAAAACTCGATCTTGCAGGCACCGAATTCCAGAAACTGGTTTGGATGACATTAACCACTATCCCTTATGGAGAAACAGTCACGTATCTGAAAATTGCTGAATTAATCGGGGATACTAAATCCGTTAGAGCTGTAGGGATGGCAAATAGTAGAAATTGCGTACCGGTTATTGTTCCATGTCACCGTGTTGTTGGTAGTAATGGGAATTTAACCGGTTATGCTGGTGGACTGTGGAGAAAAGACTGGCTGCTGAAACATGAGTTACAATATTCTAAAAATGAAAAACAGTTGGATTTATTCTGACAGGATCGATTCCTATTCGCTAAATCAATTAATATTTTGGTTCGCTGATGAATAAAATAACATACAAGCAGCTTTCTTCTGAAACCTGGAACGATTTTGAACAACTCTTTGGCGAGAAAGGTGCATGCGGGGGATGCTGGTGTATGGTATGGAGACTCAGTAATAAGGATTTTGAAAAAAATAAAGGTGCCGGCAATAAAGAATTAATGAAAAAACTCGTTAAGAAAAAAGTGGAGCTTGGAATTATTGTTTATATCGGCGATAAACCGGCAGCATGGTGTTCTGTCGCACCCAGGGAACAATTTGTAAGATTAGAGAATTCTCGAGTATGGAAAAGAATAGATGAAGAAACTGTATGGTCATTAACCTGTATGTTCATCAGAGAACAATACAGGCGCACAGGCTTCTCAACTGAAGTAATTAAATTTGCAGTTAGTCACTGCAGAAAGAAGGGAGTAAAAATAATAGAGGCTTATCCGGTAGAACCGTATTCCGATAACATTCCTGCAGCGTTTGCATGGACAGGAATGCCGTCTGCTTTTCTGAGAGCAGGATTCAGAGAAGTTGAACGGCGTTCCCGCTCTAAACCTATAATGAGATACTTCTTATAAAAATAATAAAAAATTAGTGTGAGTCAATTGCTATTTTTAATTTTACAATTATATCAGACATTATACATTATTATATATCATTTTAGATGAGCTGTATATATGTGGCTTCAAAAAGAAATAACTCTTAAATCAAGAAGCAGAGGATTTCATATAATTACCGGCGAGATTTTAAACTCTCTACCGGAATTGAAAACAGTAAAGACCGGTTTGTTGAACCTGTTTATTCAGCATACTTCTGCGTCATTAACTATTAATGAAAATGTATCCCCTGATGTCCGGAAAGATATGGAATTGCATTTTAACAAAATGGTGCCGGAGAACGCTCCTTATTATGAACATACGCTTGAAGGATCGGACGATATGCCTGCGCATATTAAATCGTCGCTGCTGGGTCCCTCCCTTATAATACCAGTAAAAGATGGTAAACTTAACCTTGGCACATGGCAGGGGATATATCTCTGCGAGCACAGAAATTACGGTGGCTCGAGAAGGGTTATTGCTACAATTAACGGTGAATAGATATTACTTCCTCAACAGACAAAATGAAATGAGGCTATACTTTTTTATTGGCGTAGATTGTCTTCCCTCTATGAAAAATCATTCATAACGCATACGAATAATGTACATCTGTGACTGCCGGATATAAGTATCTTAATCAACAAAATCATTTACAAAGAGGAGAACTATAAATGAAAGAAGGTCTTATTGAACAATTAAAAACCCAAGAGAAATTTTTTCTTAATACGATAAGTTGTTTAACTGAGGATAATTCTGCTTATCGGCCGAAAGAAGAAATGTATACTGTTGCACAGCACATTGGTCATGCAGCAGAGACAATATCCTGGTTTTTTGAAGGAGCATTCGGAGAAAAAGGATTTGATATGAATTTCGACGACTATTCCGAGAAGATGAAGCGTTTTACATCATTCGATGATGCGGTAAAACAGTTCAAGGACGCAGTGGCGTTAGGTATAGAAAAGATCAAAGCTGTCCACGATACCGTATTGCTTGAACCTATTACTGCAGAGATAATGAGAGGGGCACCTAAAATGGCTGTGGTAGGTGCTATTGTCGATCACACAGCACATCACAGAGGCTCACTGGCAGTTTATGCCAGACTGCTCGGTAAAGTTCCAATGATGCCGTACGGTGAGATGTAGTGTTCATAAAGTATAACTCTCTATATATAAATTGATATTTTTATAATCGGCTATTCATTATTTGCATTTGATTATTTTTATACTTGACAATATTAATTTATAAAAGACTATTATATGATTAACAACTCTCCGAAGCTCTATATTGGTACGGCAGGCTGGTCGTACGAGGACTGGGTGCCGAGTTTTTATCCGTTCGCACAATCGAAAGATCTGAGCTGGCTGCAATATTACTCACGCTTTTTTAATGTAGTTGAAGTAAACTCGACTTACTATACTTATCTTTCTCCTAAGATCGCTGAAAACTGGATGAGGCAGCTTGATGATAATAAAGAGTTTTTGTTTACTATAAAACTTCACCAGGATTTTACGCACAAAAGAAGTTTTGGTGATGAGCAGATAAAAAATGTAAATCTTATCCTGGATATATTAAAGAGAAGTGATAGGCTTGGAGGGCTGCTTCTTCAGTTCCCATATTCGTTTGAATGTAACGATGCAAGCATTGATTATATCAGAAGACTAATCGATATATTCGACGCCTGTGAAAAGTTCGTTGAAGTGCGACACAACTCCTGGCAGAATAAGAATACTAAAACCATAACACTTTGCACTATAGATCAGCCGCAGATAGGTCAGTCACTGGAATTTAAGCCAATTGTTGGGAATGATACAGTTTATTTACGGTTTCACGGAAGGAATGAAAAAGCCTGGAAGAAATCGATAAACAGTTTCGGTAAGAAAATGACTTATAGTGAACGCAGTGCCAGATATGAGTATCTCTATTCAATCGGGGAATTGTATGAGATAGATCAAAAAATAAAAGAGATTTATGATAAAGTTAAAAAAGTGTTTGTAATAATGAATAATCATCCTCACGGTGATGCGGTCGCTAATGCATTTGAATTACTCCATTTATTGAAAAACAGAGAGAAAATTAACCTTCCGGGGACAATTATAAAGTCATACCCCAGATTAAAGGGAATTGCTTCAAACAAGTTAAAACTTTAAGTTGTATTTTAATTTTAATTAATTTATTTTATGATAACTCGATAACTAAGCAATTTCCCTTCCTCTATTTATTAGAATCTCTGTGAAAAGTTATTCGGGAGTAAACCCGGTCAATAGATTAACAAAGGGAGGTATTAAAATGAAAATTGCACGGATGAATCCTTACCATGGCGAAAGCAAAACCACAGCTTTTTTTGACCTCGAAACGGACGAAGGTATTGTCATTAAAGGATTTACACTCGTCGATGGTCCTAAAGGTCTTTTTGTTAGCGTTCCACAGGATAAAGGTAAAGACGATAAGTATTACGAAAGAGTCCTGATACCGAACGATAAAAAGAAACAATTGAACGAAATGGCTCTAAAAGCTTACGAAGAAATCGAAATATAATTACTGCTCTGTTCTCTTATTCTATGCTTTAACATCTCTCGTAAAAATTTCGGCTGTGGCATGGTAAGCTGATGCTTAGATATGCTCATGCTTCAAATGGCTCATGCTTCGAGTAGCTCATGCTTCGAGTAGCTCATGCTTCGACAAGCTCAGCATGAG
>JAFGMI010000019.1 GCA_016927595.1 Melioribacteraceae bacterium
TACCCTTCTGTTCTGATCTAACGGACTAATTACACCGGGTCCCGTATTCAAAACATGCGTATAAATCATTGTTGTTTTAACAGATTTATACCCGAGTAATTCCTGAACGGTTCTTATGTCGTATCCTGCCTGAAGCAAAATAAGAGTATGATATTATTTATTCAATATAAAAATATTCAATTTCTGGAATGATGATCGTGGATAAGGGATGAGACTAAGATCAGGATCTGGATTAGGTGATAGATTTTGACAGGAGATGAATTTAATTAAACCCGTGTAATTTCTTGAGGTTTTTTTAGTTAATAAGTGCACGGTGTGATTATTTCTTTGCGAGCCAGACATCGGGATTCTGATAGTTGCGCGAGTTCCAGATCTCAAAATGTATTATGTTTCCTTCCAGACTTTCGTTAACCGTACCGAGCAGATCACCAGCATTTACTTTTCGGTTTTCCTCAACGAGTATATCTGAGATATGTCCGTACACCGTTCTATACTTATCTTTATGAGTAAGTATTATAACGCTTCCGTAGCCTGGTATCCACTCGATAGCCGATACAACCCCTTCGGCAACTGCTCTTACCTTGGTCCGGGGTCTGGTTTGGATATCAATGCCGTAATTAAGTGTTACCGTATTTAGTTTGGCATTCCGGTTTTCGCCGAATGTTCTTATAACCGATCCGTTATCTACAGGCCAGTTCATGGTTCCGCGCAGTTCGCTGAAATCCTGGAATGATGCGTAATTGAAAGACGGCAGTTTACTTTCCTCACCGCTTCTGAGCTTTTCTTCGAGCCGTTTCCTCTCGCGTTCGCGTTCTTCTTCTTCCAGCCGTGCAATAAGATTTTTTATCTCGATTTCCGCACGCCTCTTTTCTTCTATTTCCTGCCCGATATTAATCTCGTCAGCTAGCAGATTCCTGAGAAGCTTTTCTTTCTCATTCCTGCTGCTATTTAATCTACCGAGCTGCTCGTTCTTTTGTGTAATAAGGTTGTTCTTTCTTTTAATTTCCTCTTCATGCCGTGCACGCAGGTTTTCTATCCCCGCTTTTACAATTTTGAGCTCGTCATGCGTCTTTTCGCTTCTTTCGCTTATCAGTTCGAGATACTTATATCTCATAACCGCCTGGTTCAGCGAGCGCGAACCGAAAAGCAATTTAAACTTTGATTCCTTTCCATACATAAACAACCATTTAATATAACCAGCGTATTCATCCTGTAGTTCTTTTATTTTACCACTGTAATATTTTATACTGTCGTCGAGTCTTTTGATTTCTGCGGAAGCATACTGCTCCTGTATTTTGAGGTTGTTGATAGCGCGGTTGAGAAGAAGGTTTTCTTCATCAAGTTTTTTCAGGACTTTGCGGGACGAGCTTTCTTCCTTACGGATTTCAGCAAGATCCTTTTCCATTTCTGATATTTGTTCCCGGAGAAGATTCAACTCAGAACTTCTTTGTTCAATCTCACCGTTATTCTGCGACTGAATTGTTGATAATCCAATGAGTAATAATATACTAAGTAATCTTACCATGATATAACATTCACGTCATTCGGCAGCCGGAGTGTTAACTTGTTTATATCTTTGTTTATTTCAATATTCCTGTACTCAAGACTCAGCCTCTGGTTAAGTCTGGTGTATTTCACATCGGTTTTATAAGGTACGGGAACGTCGTCGAATAATTTAACATCTTTATAAGTGCTTTCCAGTATAATCCTGTTGTCGGAATCCAGCTTTTCAAAACTTTCGAGGGCTAAATTCTCCGCATTAACGTTGAATACACTTTTATTATTGCCGCCCGGCTCATTGTAGCTCAGTTTGTAAAGGGATGCTCCGGCTTGGTATTCGTCGGGTTCTCTCAGTAACTTATCCGTTAGGTTAACAGAACCGGAAAAAGCATCGATAAGATCATCAAAGGAGAGATCGACTTTGAATATTTCCCTTAGAATGTTATCACTGCTTCTGCCCTGATAAAGCCTGTTCTTCATTACATCATAAAATTTGAAATCATTCTTTGTTACAATGCTGTGGGCGAGATCAATGCCGAACGGACCATATATAGAAACTTTTATCGAATCGGGTTTTTTAAGCAGCACTTCAAAATTAGCGGTTCCCGAAAAATTGCTGCTCTCGACATTAATAACACCTGTTCCCCTGAAAGTTTTTATCTTTCTCCTGTTACCTTCAATTTTTTTTATAAGTCTGTCGGCCGGTATTATTCTTTCCTCATTTGTTTTTGCAACCGGAGCGGCGCAGTATTGAAACATAATAAGGGTAAATACCGGTAATACAATTCTGATCAGTGTCTGTTTCACATCATTTCCTGTTCTAATTTCTGTTTTACTTTATCAAGTTTACTGTTGAGACTTAGTGCCTTCTGCCATAATTCAATTGCTTTTTCCTTATCACCCGTTTTATAATAGACATCTGCGAGATGATCTAAAAGCGTTGCATTATCTGGTTCGGCTTCAATTGCTTTTTGAATATACTTCTTGGCATCGCTGTAATTGCCGAGCTTATAATGAATCCATCCGAAAGTATCCAGATAAGATGAATTTTCCGGATCGGCGTTTAAAGCCTTTTCAGACATTTCAAATGCGCGCTGCAAAGCGGTATCTCTTTCAGCCAGTGAATAGGCAAAGTTATTCAGTATCAGTGCATCTGTCGAGTCGATGCTCAACGCAGCTTTATAGATCGAATCGCTCTTCGAAAAGTTTTGCATCGATTCATAAACAAGTCCCAGCGTACCCATAACCTGAATATTGTCCGGATCAAGTATGATGGCGTTCTCTAAATATTTTATCGCGTCGTATTTCTTGTCGAGCTGCTGAAGAGTATATCCGTACGCATGAAGCGCCATAAGATCGCCAGGATTAAGATTAACCGCTTTGTAGAGATAATTCTCAGCCTCGGCATGTTTGTTTACCTGCGATAAGGAAAGTCCGAGTATAATATTAATTACAAAATCATCGGGAAATTTATTAACAATCGGACTCAGTTCTTCTATAGCCTCATTATAGCGTTGTGAATCGAACAGCAGAATTCCAAGTCTCTGGAACAACTGCGAGTTCCAGGCTGCTTCAGCGGCAGCTGCTTTAAAATAACCGACCGCTGCGGAATCATCATTTTCCTTAAGTGCGGTCTCAGCCTGTAACAGCCGAAGCTGCCAGTCCGTTGAATCACGGCTTATGGTATTCAAAACCGATTTAACATAAGGAAGCAGCGTGGAATCCTTGCTGCTTTCATTAAGATATGCTGAGGCAATTCTTACTTTTGCATCATAAGGAAGTTTATCGCTGCTTACGATTTTAAGATACTCTTTAGTGCCCTCTTCCCATTGTTTAAGCTCCACCAGGGCTTTCGCCTTATATTCAATCAGGTTAAGATCATCCGGGAATAATGTGATAGCATCGTCGGTATACTGCAGACTTTTTTCGTAATTACCAACTTTCAGAAGAGACTCAATAAGCAGTTTAGCCAGCTGAAGATTGGAAGGATTGAGTTCAAGCAGTTCTTCAATCGTGGAAATTGTTTTTTCGATATTACCCATTCTCTCATTCAATTCGGCTATCCGGACGAGTATACTCCACTCGGGACCTGTTTTATTGATGAGATTCTCGTAAATACCGAGAGCTTTTAAAGGCTGATCCGGTTCATAAAGCTGAGCCAGGCTAAACTGCGCCTGGAAGTTTTGTGGATCATTTTTCAATATCCTCTCATAAGCATATGCAGAAGAATCCGTAAGCCTGGCTGAAGAATAAATCCCAGCCAGTAGCATCATATATTCGTTATTCAGGGAATCGAGTTCTACCGAACGGCGCGAATGCTTAAGTGCTTTGGAAAGCTTATCGATACGGAAATAATTTTTTGCCAGTGCAAAGTGAATTCCCGCCGATTCTTTAACATTCAGCGCCTCCTGATATTCAAGAATCGCTTCGGCAGTATTACCCTTCATCTCCGCAATATTTCCCCTGATGAAATAGTCCATAGCCCTGTTGCTTGCAGATAGAGAATCGGAGTAGTTTTGACTGCTATTATTACTGACATCAGTAATCTCCTGGCTCGACGAGCAGCCTGCCAGCACAATCAAAAGAATAATATATATATAAAATATTCTCATATATTTGTAATTATAAGGTGTAAAAAATATTATTAACTGGTTAGAATAACAAGACAATTCATTTTACTGAAAGTCCGGAACCTCAAATGCACAAATTTGATCTCGCAATAGCATATAAATGGTTTTATGATAAAGAGCTGACCGTTCTTATAGAAAATTTGTTCCAAAGGAACGGTTTAACAACATTTATTGTTGATTTGAACAACCTTTATGAAGTAACATCGATGCTGAAAGAAGGCACGCTTTTCTTCAAGGCTGTACTCGACCGCGGATCGGATGAAGATGAACGCTTCACAGAAATGGCAAAAATACTTTCGACAAACGGTACCCTTGTCATAAACGAATATTCTAAGGTGGAACAATCGATAGATAAAGCTCAAATGCACAAAAAACTTATTGAATTAAAAATGCCTGTACCGGAAACCATAATCTTACCGGCGTTTGACAAGGAGGAAAAGCTCAGCATAAACAAATTTGATCTTGAAAAACTCGGTAATCCGTTCGTTATAAAACCTTCATACTACACAGGCGGCGGAGAAGGGGTAATAGTTAATGCCACTTCAATCCAGCAGATAGAAAATTCACGTTTGATTAATAAAGATGACAGGTATCTAGTACAACGGAAAATCTTCCCGAAAATAATTAATGGTAAGAGGGCATGGTTCAGACTTTTCTGGTTCTTTGATGAAGTCTTCCCTGCCTGGTGGGACGACAACACGCACATTTTCCATCAGATCTCCGAAGAGGAATACAACATTATTGAGTTGGAAAGAATGAAAGATTATACAAGAAAAATAGCTGAAGCGACGGGTATGGATTATTTTTCTACCGAGATTACAATCGACGTCAACGACAAAATGTATATAATAGACTATGTAAATGATCAATGCGACTTCAGAAGGAAATCACTTCATGTTGACGGTGTACCGGACGTGCTTGTTTACAAGTTCGTGGAAAAAATGTATTACAAGGTAAAATCACTTCAGTAGATCATGTCGTCCTCAACAGTATCAAGTATACTGATGTAGCTTTCATATCTTTCACAGGAAATATAACCGTTTTCAACTGCTGCTATAACAGCACATGCCGGTTCGTGATGATGCGTACAAGTATTAAACCTGCAATCATTTATATATGGATTGAAATCTATAAAGTAATGCGCGAGGTCTTCTTTTTTTATGCCATAGGGATCTATTTCACGTATGCCGGGTGTGTCGATAACAAAAGTGCCTCCGCTTACTTCTATCATCGAGGTAGTTACCGTTGTATGAGTTCCTTTATTTGAATAACTGCTGATATCTCCCACCCTGAGGTTTAAACCCGGGAACAGAGCGTTTAACAGACTTGATTTACCCACCCCCGAAGCACCCCATACAATACTGGTTTTACCGGTTAATGTTTCGTAAAGTTCACCGAAACCCCTTTTTTGAGTTACACTGGTTTTTATTACCCTGTAACCTATACTTTCGTACAAACTGATCCAGCTGTCAATTTTATTTTTATCCAAATCAATTTTATTGATAACAATTACAGGCATTACAGATGAACTTTCTGCGATGACCAGTATTCTATCCAGTAGTTTATTGTTAAAGGCAGGTTTCTTTACACTTCCGATAATAATTAAATTGTCGATGTTGGCAGCTAATAATTGTTCCAGCCGTTCACCACGGAACGAAGCACCTTTTATCCTGGGTGCTTTACGGGATATATAATTTTTTCTCTCGCGTATTTTTATAATTGTCCCGGTCCCGTCTTCATTAAGTTTTAAATCAACATAATCACCTACAGCAGCTACATCAAGCAAGTATTGCTTATCCTTCTTTAATGCGAAATCCTTTTTAAATTTGCCTCTCAAATTACAGCGGATAACCGAGCCGTCGCCGGTGCGGACGTAATAATCCTTGCTCTCTATTCTTATGACCTGTGCTGTTATAACTACCTCGTTCCTAATACTAAAAATAAGATGCTTTTCTGATCATAACAACAGAGAATAAACCTAAAATTCAGATGCCGTATGTAAAGGTGACAAGCAGGTTGTTTCTTGTTATATCCTGATATGTTCTGCTTTCGTCAACACCGTAATTATCGCCGTAAGTTTTCCACCAGCCGTGGACATATGTTATATCAATTCCCAGAACACTGCTGGCTACGAAACCGATTCCGGCAGTTAAATACTTTTTATCAAACTCAGAAGGATCATTCTTGAATGCCGAGGGCAGGTTAATGAAACCGGCTCTGATCTTCATGTCAAAAAACGGGATATTGTATTCGGCACCGATACTGTAAGAAACTACCGAACGGAAATTTTCATTAATTAACCTGTTATTATCCACACGTTGAGAGGCACTCAAACCTTCTGAAAATTCCATTTGCGTATAATCAACCAGAGTCAACTGACCCGCAGCTTTCAAGCCGGCAATCTCATAAGCTAATCCACCGCTTAATTCAAATGGCGTTGTGATATCGTATTCAATTTCACTTATGTAAGGATCAATAGAATAAACTACACTGTTTCCGAAATAACTTGATGCATTAACGTAGTAGTCTTCCCTTATCGTATAATGTGTAGGGAGTTTTATAGATGCGCCGAACTGTGAAAACCTGTTTATCCTGTATAGCAACCCGAATTTAACATCCCAACCGACAAGGTCCCAATCAATCGCTTCGCGGAATTCAAATGATTCGAAATTTTCGGAGAAACCATCGGTTACAAGCGGACCGGTATAATAATTCCGGGTATCATCTTCGTAATATTCCCGTTCTCTTTTAAATGTGCCTGAATAAATATTAAGCGTTGCACCGAAGAACAGATTCTTTGCGATCTCTACCGCGCCCGATAAATTCCAACTATCGATTCCGCCCTTATCGATAATTGAACCACTTTGATTAAGCATTCCATCAACAATTGTTGAATCGTACAACCAGTTATCATTAAAATCAAAAACGCCGAAGCTAAGATATAGATCATAAGCGATATCGTCGTTATTCCATGTTAAATTCTGTATCATCGAATTGTTGCCAGGATTAAACCCGTCAAACCTGACAGTATTATTAAAATCTTTTACTCTTGAATAACCTGCTGCGAAAACCATGCTGCCTCTTTTTGCCGGCATTGGTATTATCAAACCAAACTGCGAAAAATGATTTGAATTGTTTGAGAAATTAGTCTGATTGCTGAAAAATGTTACATTATTTTCGAGTGTATTGTAAAAAAAGCCGCCGGTTAACTGTGCTTTTTTTGACAGTGCAAATGAAGCCGGATTTAGTAAACCGGATCCGTAATCACCACCGAGAGCTATACCGCTGTTTCCCATTGCCAGTATTGATGCGTTTGTAAAAATACCCGATTCACTCAGCCTCAATGCATCATTCGGATTCTGTGCACTGACAAGTCCTGTAAATAATACTGCAACCAATGAGTATTTTATTAAGCGTTTCATTTGTTACCCCTTTTCTTGATATTCCTGTCTCCCCCGTTATTCCGTATATCCGTTCCCGATCGCTTACGTTCTTTATTGATACCGTTATTTCCATCAGTGGTTCTTTCCGGTCTATACTTAATCCCCGGATTGCTTTCCGGTGGCGGATTATATATAGGCACAAAAGGTTCGGGATCAGGATCTTCAATTATTACAACTATCTCTGTTTCAATTATTGTTGTTTCTGCATTCCGGCTGTACTTCTGAACATAGCATCCATGCAGAAAAACAGTTGCAGCTACCACAACCGGTAATATTTTTATTTTTAATTTCATCTCCTGCTTTTCCCGCTTGAACTGCTTCTGCTTGAACTGCTTCTGCTTCCACTGCTTCTCGTTCCGCTGCTTCTGCTCGAGCTGCCCGATGAACTTCTGCCGTATGATTTAGATGATGATGAACTTCTGCTCGGGCTATAAGATTTTGAACTGGAACTACTCTTCGATTTCGGAGAATATGATGGTCTTGTTGAACTGGAACGGCTCTTCGAAGTATTTGATCTGCTAGGCTTTGAATAGGATTTACCGGAAGAACTTCCCGAACCTGATTTAGATCTGTACTTCCTGTAGTCCGCCGATTTACTGCCGGATGATGATTTACTTTTCACCTGGGGAGTGCGGTCGCTTTCCGATGAATTTCTGGCACCGGTATTGCTTCTTGCCGATGTTCTGCTCCCTGGGTTCCGGGTTGAAGCAGCGGACTTGCTGATTGACCTGGTACTTCTGGAACCGCTGCTGGTACTAACCCTGCTGCCTGAGTTTTCTGTACTAACCCTGCCGCTTCGCACTGTTGATCCGCTTGTAGTTCCGCTTTCAGAGACTGTATTCCTGCTTACGCCGCCGCTGTATGAACTGCTGCTGCCACTTAATCTGGTTACCGACCCTCTTTCACCGGAATCGCTGGTTCTTGTTCTGCTTGAATATCCTCTGCCGCCATCGTTGTCGCGGAGTCTTGTTGAGTGCGTTCTGTATTTATATAAGTTTCCGTAACTATTACCGCCGTAGTAATAATACGAAGGATAACCCCACCAGGAATCATAGTAGGAATAATATCTCGGATAATAATAGTAAGGTGGAATCAGACATGAGCCCGGATAACAGTACCAGTCCCAATAGTAATCTGGGTAATACCCGCCCGAAATAGTAAAACCGTAATCGTAGTAATATCCGGGGTAATAACCGCCCCAGTAATATCTTCTGTGCCGCGGGAAGTAATCAGTTTCTCCGTAGTAAGTTTCGCCGTAATCATTGTATTGCTCCTCCGCACTCAGAGTATCTGACTCATATTCCTGATTTTCATCATAATAATACTCTTCTTCATAATCGCCGTAGTATTCATCTTCCTCGTAGCCGCGGGTAGCTAATTGCGTGTAACAACCGGTGAGAAACGTGAGAGTAAATATTATTAAAGAAAGTTTTAATGCGCGCATGATCTTCTCCTTTCTGAGATATCTGTAAGAATATCACCAAAAACCATGCCCGATAAATCGTTATTTATACACCATATACAATAATTAGGCGGGAAAAATGTATAGTATTTAATAAAGAGTGTTTAGAAAATTACACACTAAAAAATGGACTTAATATACTCAACGAATAAACCCCTGTCGGCTCTGGCGCTGTTCAGTTTTTTATTATCCAGCAAATCCCTCAGGTTCATACCGATGGTGAACCCTTCCCCTACAGACCATCTGACGCCGATATTGAGATAACCATTCCCATCACCGAAAGAGAGAGGGTTATTATCATTAATTGCAAAATCATATTCCGCAACTGCAGAGACCTTCCCGCCGACGGTCTTTTCCAGACCAACTCCAAGATTCAGATCCTTATCGTTATCATCCCGCTCAAAAGAATAATTTACCACACCATGCAGCGAAAGGTAACCGAAGAATTCGAAATTCTTTGATGCTGCCGCATAGAAGCCTGGTGATTTGATCTGCCATCTATTAATATCATCATCAAATGTGCCTTTCCCCTGCATATCGAAACCCAACGTTAAAGCCGGTAACCCTTCCGTTTCATCCATCACCCTTAATTTCAGATTCACGCCGGGAAGTTTATAAAAATCGATTTCCCCAGATCCTATAATATTCGAACCTCCGTAAGAAATACCAAAGCTGAAATTATCGAATACGCCCACTTCGATTTTTGATACCATAACTCCGAGCGGCATCACATCCAGGGAAATCCCTACATAACCTTTCTCAAGCACCCCTGCTGACGGTAAATCAATTAAAGAACGATATTCAAATTTTGCATTCGTGCCGGCAGTTCCCTGTGCATATGATAAACTTGATATGATTGTAATAATTATAAATACTTTTAGATTTTTCATCAGCTGCCCGGTTTTTCTTTTTTAACGAAATATTTAAATCAAATTTACTTAAAAAACTTTATTACAACACAAATTTATTGTATCTCTATTACAGATGGGAAAACATTTAAATCGGTAATTGCTTTTAATTTAATTGCAGAGCCGGTATCAGCCGACAATTTAAAACTTATTGTACTCTCACTGCGGGCTATTTGGGAAATTCTCTCCTCACCGGTTGTAAAATAATAACTGCATTTAAGATTTCTGAATGGAACTCTTTTTCCCAATGAATTAACCGGGATGCACGAAACTGTAACAGCTCCATCCAAATTTTCAACTTCGAAGCGAACCTCGTAAATACTAAATAGATATAACCATGAAATGGCTGCAAGCAGAATTACGGTTGTCAATCCAAACAACATTTTAGTTTTCATTCCCTTTAATTAATATTATAAGTTGTACCTTCTTTGCCGTCTTTCAGTGATATGCCGAGAGCAGTTAGTCCATCTCTTATTTTATCGGCTAATGTATAATTTTTATCAAGCTTCGCTTCTGTTCTTACATTAATAAGCAGTCTGATCAGCTGATCATCAAGTCCACTGCGAACAGGCTGATTCTCCTGTTCACTTATAATACCGAAAACATCAATTGCTGAAGCTTTCATAAAACCGAGCACTTCGTTGAGTGATGACTGGTTTAGGCTGTTTTCCTCAGTTAATTGTTTATTGGTCGATTTTATCAAATCGAAAAGTACCGCTACCGCCTGTGGTGTATTGAAATCATCGTCCATTGCTGCTTCAAATTTTATTTTAAAAGCATCCAGATCAATATCAAACGGTTTCCCTTCGCTTGAATCAGATAATTTTTCCTTCAATAACCTGTAGTAGTTGGAAATTTTTTCAGCTCCCCTTGCAGCGGATTCAAGTAAATCCTCGCTGTAATTCAAAGGACCGCGGTAATGTGTCTGAAGAAACAACAATCTTAAAGCCTCGGCTGAATGACGGTTAAGAATTTCACGTGCAGTAAAAAAATTACCAAGAGACTTCGACATTTTTTCCTTGTTGATATTCAGGAATCCGAAGTGCATCCAGTATTTGGCGAACTGTTTGCCGCTTGCACCTTCGCTTTGTGCTATTTCATTTTCATGATGCGGGAATATCAAATCGTTGCCGCCACCATGAATGTCGATTGATTCGCCAAGATGTTTCATACTCATTGCAGAGCACTCTATATGCCAGCCGGGTCTTCCATTGCCCCAGGGACTTTCCCAGAAAGGTTCACCTGCTTTAGCCTTTTTCCACAATGCGAAATCGAGAGGATTTCTTTTTGCATCGTTTACTTCAACGCGTGCACCGGATTCAAGTTCGTCGAGTTTTTTCCCGCTTAGTTTGCCGTATCCGGGAAACTTTGAGACATCGAAAAACACGTCACCGTTTGATTCATATGCAAGATTTTTTAATTCAAGCTGCTTAATTAATTCAATTATTTCCTGAATATGCTCGGTTGCTTTCGGATAAATATCGGCTTCTTTTACTTTAAGTTTTTTTATATCGTCAAAAAAAGCCTTCGTAAACTCGTCTGCAACCTTATCGGAGCCAATCTTCTGATCAATTGATTTCTGTATAATCCTGTCATCAATATCAGTCAGGTTCATTGCAAATTTCACATTATAATTCTTATAAATTAAATACCTTCTGAAAATATCTGACATTATAAAAGATCTTCCATTACCAATGTGAAATAGGTCGTAAACAGTGGGTCCGCACATATAGAAGGTTACATCGGGCGGGTTCAACGGTTCAAATTCTTCTTTCTTACCGCTCAGAGTATTATAAATCTGCATATTCTCTCCAAAATGAATAATTAAAATACTAATCATGAGGTGGTAATTCAACTCACAAATTTATGGAAGTTTTTAATAAATCTAATAAAAGGGTATCTTTAACATATTATGGTCTAACCGGGATTTATTATATTCGCTTAACTTCTCTTTGAAGTTTCCTAAAATGAATCGATTAAAATACGGATAACGGTTTAATGATATATCTTTTTCTGGTTTCGTTGTTGTGGGCATTTTCCTTCGGATTAATAAAGAATTATCTTACCGGCATAGATGCCGGCATTGTTGCAGTTATACGGTTGTTGATTTCATTTCTTTTTTTCATTCCGTTCATCAGATATAATAGTTCAGTCAGACCTGTAATTTTAAAGCTTGCAGCTATAGGAGCCGTACAGTACGGTGTTATGTATGTAGCTTATATATATTCATTCCAGTTCCTGGAATCTTATGAAGTTGCTTTATTTACAATTTTCACTCCGGTATATATAACACTGATCAACGACCGCCTGAACAGAAAGTTCAATAAATTGTTCTTTGCGAGTTCAATGCTTGCAATTATCGGAACCGGAATAATAGTATTTAAAAGTATCTCGGATTCAAATCTTTTAACGGGATTTCTGCTTGTGCAAATTTCAAATTTCTGTTTCGCATACGGACAGATATTTTATGTAAAACTTATGGAGAAGAACAAAGCGCTTAAGGAGGTGAATCTGTTCGGCTACGTTTATTTCGGGGCATTGATTATCCCAGCAGTGTTCGTTTTATTCACATCTGAACTAAGTCTGTTAAAATTCTCGATTGAACAGATTATTGTGCTGATTTATCTAGGAGGAATTGCTTCGGGCATCGGATTCTTTTTATGGAACTATGGTGCGCGCCGAACAAACGTAGGTGCACTTGCGATATTCAATAATTTAAAGATTCCACTGGCTATAACAGTGTCCTTTGCGTTCTTCAATGAGACTGCAGATATATTTAACCTGTCGATAGGTGGAATAATAGTGTTGTTATCACTATTATTGAATCAATATTTTCTGAACAAAAAGTTATCGGCTGGGAAAGTTAAATGAACAAAAAGAATATATTTTATTTTCTCCTGGGTGTTTTGAGCACATTTAGTTTAATTTTAATATTGAATTTTACATTCAGTGAAAATATAAAACCTGTCCTTGCGTTTCCGCAGGATTACAGAATCGTTACACCGGAAATGCCGGATGAAATTTCATTCTGCGGAGAACTTGTGCCGTTAAATAATTCCGAAGTAAGAGAAAGAATAGAACGGGAGTTTATTGTAAATACTTACTGGCACTCTTCTACCTTGCTTGTACTTAAAAACGCAAACAGATGGTTCCCGGTAATTGAGCCGGTTTTAAAGAAATATAATATCCCCGATGATTTCAAATATATGGCTGTTATCGAGAGTAATCTGACCAATGCAGTTTCACCAATGGGTGCAGTCGGATTCTGGCAGTTCATGAAAGGCGCGGCGGATAAATACGGGCTTGAAGTAAATAATGAAGTTGATGAAAGATATAATGTGGAGAAATCGACCGAGGCTGCATGTAAATATTTGCTTGATGCATATAAACAATACGGGAGCTGGACTCTCGCTGCGGGTTCATACAATATGGGAACCAATGGAATCGAAAATCAGGTGGACAGACAAAAGGCAGATGATTATTATAATCTTGTGCTGAACGATGAAACTAACCGCTTTGTTCCCAGAATAATTAGTATGAAATACATATTCGAGAATCCCCCGAATTACGGCTTCGACATTAAAGAGGAGGATCTTTATTCCCCTCTGAAGACTTATGATGTTGAAGTCAGCACAAGGGTTGATCACTTTGCTGATTTTGCTTCCAGATATGGAATTAATTATAAAATTTTAAAATATTATAATCCCTGGCTGCGCGAAAATTATTTGACCAACAGATCGGGAAAGATTTATAAAATAAAAATTCCTGAAGAAAAAACATTTAATTAGCAGGCTGAATAAAAAATAATCTGAAATGAAAATACTTATTTTATTTTTTGTTTCAACTTCTCTTTTTGCACAAATAATTTTAAATGTATCAGATACAACAAAAACTGAAACACCTTTGCATAAACTTAAACCGGCGCTAAGTTTATACGGTATAGAACATCTGTATATTTCTTCCGATTTCTTCACCGACTTCAATTCATTCCCAGAATTAAACCAATGGTACACTCTGTCACAATACAGTAAAGGCGAGTTGAATTTTAAAGTTGTACAATATAATTTGTTGAAGAACGCAAGACAAACTCTGAAATGGCAGGAAAACTACTCGCTCGGGATATTCGGAAAATATCTGGGATATGCTATGTCGGCTGCTGCAGTGGGATTAGCCGTTAAGCATGTTGTTAAGTACAAAGGCAAAGCATTTTTCAAAAGGAAATAGTTCTAATCCTCATCTATACGCAGCTCGTTAATAAGTGTCTCCATATCATCGGGTAATGATGAGTCAAATTGAAGACGGTCATTCGTGCGTGGATGAGTAAAGCCGAGTGTTTTAGCGTGAAGTGCCTGACGAGGCATTATCTTCAGTAAATTATCTACCCTGCTTTTCATTTTTGAGATGTTCGTTCCGTACACAATCTTCCTTCCACCATAGGTCGGATCACCAAATACAGGATGATTTATATACGACATATGCACGCGTATCTGATGTGTCCTGCCGGTTTTAAGGTTAAGTTTAACCAGCGAGGCGAATTCGAATTCTTCAATCAACTCATAAAATGTATGAGCATGCTTACCTTCGCTTTCATGCACGCAGAAAAGTTTTCTGTCCTTACTGCTGCGTGTTATATTCCCAATTACCTCGCCTTTCGGTTTTTTAAACAGTCCCCAGCAAACAGCCAGGTATGTTCTGTCTATTGAATGAGTTGCAAACTGTTTGGCAAGTTGTGAATGTATCCATTCGTCCTTTGCGATAAGTAAAAGTCCGCTGGTATCTTTATCGATTCTGTGCACTATCCCGGCGCGACCGGGTGTATTTAAATGACTTAATTTGTTTGTATGATGAAGCAGAGCGTTAACAAGCGTTCCTGTATGGTTCCCTATAGCTGGATGAACTACAAGTCCGGGAGGTTTATTAATAATAATTATATCTTCATCTTCAAAAACAATATCAAGGGGAATATCCTCGGGCTCGGCTGATTCGGGTCTGGGCAGATGGGGAATAGTTACATCAATCACATCATCCGGAACGACGAGATAATTGGCTTTAATTACTTTGCCGTTGACCTGAACCAGGTTTTTTTTAATTAGCTTTTGTACTTTCGATCGTGTGGAACGTTCGATTGTTTTTGCGAGGTAAGTATCGATACGCTCTTTTTTCTTCCCCTCGGTAATTACAAACCTAAGTTTCTTTTCTGTTACTAATTTCGCCATCGTGTTTGTCTGACTTTTCAGTACCCGATAATTCAGTTTCTGTCCTGCTTGTTTCCATTTTTTCTGCAACCGTTATTCCTTCAGAGCTTACTTCAAGAGTCTCCGGACTAACAACTTCATTTTTCTTTTCACTCCTGTGAAATATAATCAAAAGGATAACGCCGATTGTAACGGATGCATCAGCAATGTTGAAAATCGGCCATCGCTCATATGTTCTGCCGAATATTGTAAAATCCCAGAAATCAACGTTAAAAAAATCGACTACTTTTCCGTAGAAAATGGGAGCATAACCATATATTATACCGTATAGGGTTCTGTCAATTAAATTACCAAAAGCGCCGGCAAGAATAAGTGCTAGAGAAATTCTGATTATTAATTTTTCATCCCTTAAACTGTACAAATAATAGAAAATACCCAGACTGGCAATAAGTGAGAACAGTGAAAGAAAAAGTTTTGCATCGGAGCCGACATCAATACCGAAAGCCATACCGGGATTTTCAACAAATGTAATTTTGAAAAACTCGCCTAATAAAGGAATACTTTCCCCGTAAAACATACCTTTAAATTCGATTCCGATAATAGGAATTGACAGACCTTTAACTAAAAACTTGGTAACCTGATCTGTAATCAGCAGGAAAAAAGACAAATAAAGAACTCTCAATAATTAATCCTCATTATTTTTTCTGAGCCATCTTTATCTGAACACACATCTGTGTATGGGGCACAGCCATAAGTCTTTCTTTGGGAATTAGAGGACAGGTAGGGCACAAATATTTTGGTTCATCAATACACTCGATGCACAAACCGTAAGTGCCGTTTTCTATCCTCTGCAGCGCTTCTTCAAGGTATCCTAAAAATTTATTTTCTCTTTGAGCCCACAAATATAATTTTTCTCTCTCCTGCGCATCTGTGCCTTGCTCTGCCATATGAAGCGAATAAGGCGAACTTTCATTAACATACTGACCTGTACTCGGATCCATCATCTGGTCTTTTAAATTTTGAAGCTGTTCTATAATTTCTTCCCGCTTTGCCATTATTACTTTCTTGAACATTTCAAGATCTTTTTTAGAATAACCTTTTATCTTGGCTTTCTTTACAGCTGTTTTTTCACTTTTTACTTCCTTAACAACTTTAGTTTTTCTACGGGTTGTCTTTGGAGCAGCCTTTGTTATAGTCTTCTTTTCTTTGGTTGCAGTTTGTTTAGCCTTTGCAACAGCCGTCTTTTTTAACTTTGTCGTTTTTGACTTGGCAGCAGCAGATTTAGATGTTGCAGACTTTCCGGTTGTCTTTTTTTGCTGTGCTTTCTTAGCCATAACTACCTCCTGTTAAGGAAATGAAACTTTTATGATTTTGAAATCGATAAAATTCCGCTAAACTCATTAATTGTAAAATCCTGTGAATTACCTGAAGCCAGTTTCCCGGAGGAAATGGAATCAGCAAGTGTTTCAGTCTTAATATAGTCCGAAAACTTGTTAATATTGTCGAAAAATTTCTGATCAGATTCAACTCCGATTTTAATTCTGTCCATAACATCCAAACCTGAGTCTTTTCTGAAATTCTGAATTCTGTTAACCAGTTCTCTCGATATACCTTCTGCAATCAAATCCTCCGTCAATTCCGAATCAATTGCAACTGTAATACCTTCCTCAGATTCAACAACCCAGCCTTCTATTTCGGTACTTTTTATTTCTACATCCTCGATAGAAATTTTTAATTTCTCGCCATCGAGATCGAGAATATATGAATTTGTTTTTTCTAATTCAGAAATTTCATCTTTTGTTAAATTGGCAATTGCCGCTGCAAGTTTTTTTACTAGCTTCCCGTGTTTGGGACCTATTACTTTAAAGTTAGCTTTTGCCGATTTATTTACTAAACTTGAATCGTCTTCAAGTACATCGAGCTGTTTAATATTTACCTCTTCCAGAATAACATCTCTCATATATGAAACCGCATCACGGCGGTTTTTGTCAACCGCAACAAGAATTTTAGACAAAGGCTGCCTTACCTTCAAATTCGACTTGGCGCGCATGGATCTAGTCAGATAAACCACTCTCTGCGCAACATCCATTTTCTCTTCCAGTTCCTTGTCCCGGTAAGTAACAGACGGGAAATCGGTCAGATGAACCGATTCGGCTTTTTCGAGCTTTGTAAATGAATTAAGGTTCTGATACAGTTCATCCGCAATGAATGGTGCGAATGGAGAAGTAAGTTTTGTTACTGTAGCGAGACATTCATACAATGTCTGATACGCCGACAATTTATTCTCATTTATTTCTGATTTCCAGAATCTTCTTCGCGATCTTCTTACATACCAGTTCGACAAATGGTCAATTGTGAAATCGGATACCAGGCGTGCTGCCTTCGTAAGTTCGTAATTATCCATTAACTCTTCGTACTCTTCCAAAACCGAGTTAAGTTTCGAAATTATCCAGCGATCGATTTCAGGACGTTTTTCGTAGGTGATTAAATTGTCGCTGAGATCGAAATTATCTATATTGGCATAAAGTGCAAAGAACGAATATGTATTAATTAACGTACCGAAGAATTTCCTTTGTACTTCCAGTATACCTTCCTCATCAAAAAGCGTGGGCCGCCACGGAGGCGAAGTTGTAATGAGATACCACCTTGTTGCATCGGCACCATACTTATCAAAGAGATTAAACGGATCGACAGTATTTCCTTTTGATTTAGACATCTTCATGCCGTTCTTATCGAGAATAAGTTCGTTCACTACAATATTCTTGTAAGCTACATTTTCGAACAGCATTGAACTGATCGCATGCAGTGTATAAAACCATCCTCTTGTCTGATCGATACCTTCACAAATAAAATCGGAAGGAAAATTATTCTCGAAAAGTTCCTTATTATCAAACGGGTAATGGTACTGAGCGAACGGCATAGCTCCTGAATCGAACCATACATCAATCAGTTCAGGAGTTCTTCTGTAAACTTTTCCGTCTTTTTCAAAGAAAACATCATCAACAAACGGTTTGTGAAGATCAATTTCCGATTCAGGCAGATCTTTTACATTTACCCTTTTACCATCACGTTCAATAAATCCCTCTTTCAGTTCGTCAACACTTCCTACTGCAAACATATTGCCATCTTCACTTACCCAGATAGGCAGAGGTGTTGCCCAGAATCTGTCGCGCGACAGAGCCCAGTCCTTGTTCTCTTCAAGCCAGTTGCCGAACCTTCCGCTGCCGACTTCGGGCGGATACCAGTTGATCTGCTTGTTCAGTTCAACCATCCGGTCTGCAATTGATGTTGTTTTTATAAACCAGGATTCACGGGCATAATAAATAACCGGTACATTATCAAAGCGCCAGCTGAACGGATATGAGTGAACTATGGTTTCTTTTTTATATAACTGACCCATGCTTTTAAGTTTTTGTATGATATCGGGATCAGCATCTTTAACGAATTGACCTTTAAAGTCGGTTATTTCATCGGTAAATAAACCTCCGCGTGTTACAGGCTGCAGAAATGGCAGATCGTATTTTTTTGAAAGCTCGTAATCATCAGCGCCGAAAGCCGGAGCGATATGAACAATACCTGATCCGTCTTCCGTACTAACAAAGTTTCCTTCAACCACATAGAAACCCTTTTTATTTACGGAAAGGTAATCGAATAACTGATAATATTCCTTACCGGTGAGATCTGTGCCTTTATATTCCCTGATTATCTCGTATTCTTCTCTAATTACATGCAACCGCTCCCTGGCAAGAATTAAATAAACTCCCTCGGTTCTTATCTTTACATAGTCAATATCAGGTCCGACTGCAAGAGCAACATTTGAAATAAGCGTCCACGGTGTAGTTGTCCAAACTAGAAAATAAGTGTCGGTTCCCTCCTCAGTCAGTTCCGATTCTTTCAGTTTCATAAGAACATAAACTGAAGGATCCTTTGTTTCTTTATAGCCCAGTGCAAGTTCATGTGACGATAGTACTGTTTCGGATCTCGGACATTGAGGAACAATTTTATAATCCTTGTAAATCAAACCTTTATCGAACATTGTCTTCAACGCCCACCAAACGGACTCGATATATTCATTAGTGCAGGTTACATAAGCTGAATCCAAATCAATCCAATAACCCATTCGGGTAGTCATTTTTTCCCAAAGATCAGTATATCTGAAAACCGATTCCCTGCATGCTGCATTATACCTGGCAACTCCGTACTCAGGAATTTCACTTTTACTTTTAATCCCAAGTTCTTTTTCAACTTCGATTTCTACCGGGAGTCCGTGTGTATCCCATCCTGCTTTACGGTTAACATGATAGCCTTTTAATGTCTTATACCTGCATACGAGATCTTTCAGGGTTCTTGCCATTACATGATGAATACCCGGTTTACCGTTTGCAGTCGGTGGACCTTCATAAAAGGTAAATGGTTTCGCCTTGTCCTTCTCTGAAATACTCTTCTCAAAGATCTGATGCTCCTTCCAAAACTCGAGTATTTTTTCCTCAACTTCCGGGTAGTTAAATTTTCCTGTGTATTGCTTGAACATTTTTCTTCTGAATTTATTTAATATTATTAACTATTGTCTTTATCTTCTTGCTCGTACTGTCGTATAATTTCTTTCTCCATTTGTATCAGTTCTCTCAGTCTTGATTCGAACACTTTAAATTTTTCCTCGCTTTCCCTGGCATTTTTTTTAGCCTCGAATAGAATTCTATCGGCATTTAACTGTGCTTCCTTCACAAGTAATATGCTCTTCTTTTTAATATCCGATTCCTGAGTCTCATCATTAAACCCTTTCGATTCTAATGAACTCACTTTATTTTGAAGCAGAAGAGTCTCCGAGACAGTCATACCAAAGAATCCCATAGCACCGAGCATAATGGTTCTAAGCGAATATAAGACTAAGTTTTCCGTCAACAGGCGGTCAATTCCAAAGTAACTGTTGAACAATGAAACCATAATCAAACTTATAAAAACACCGGCTATCGATGTTGCAAACACTACTTTACCGCCGTGCTTCCAGCCGAGAGTCTTATTTATAAGCCAACCGCAGACAAAAGAAAACAACGACATCGTAAACCATACAGAAAAACTGTTAACATCCGATTGGAATATATCAGTGCCAAGAAAATTCGAGCCGAGCATTATAAATGCAAGTAAAGCCGGAACAAGATAATATACAGGCTTTCTTTCCATTAGAGTTTTTTTATCACTTCTTTTATTATAGTTGTCATTTTCGGTTCGGCGCTGACGGCAGCCGCAATAATTTCTTCAACATTAACCGGCTGCAGAGAATCCGGGAAACACTCATCAGTGATTATACTGAGTCCCAACACTTTCATTCCCATATGATTAGCCACAATGTTTTCAGGCACGGTGGACATTCCGACAACATCCGCTCCAATTTCTCTTAAAAATCTGTACTCTGCCCTGGTCTCAAGATTGGGACCTGGCACCGCAACATAAACACCTTTATGAACTTTTAAGTTATTTTGTAATGCAGCATCCTCAGCAAGTCGAATCAGTTCCTTATTATACGGTTCACTCATATCGGGGAAACGCGTACCGAACTCATCTTCGTTAGGACCAATTAAAGGATTATCCCCAAGAAGATTAATATGATCTTCCATTATCATAATATCTCCTTTCCTGTAATCAGGATTCATTCCTCCACATGCATTCGAAACCAGCAGTATTTCCACACCGAGTTTTTTCATCACTCTTACCGGATAAGTGATCTGCTTCATCGAATAACCTTCGTAATAATGGAACCGACCCTGCATTACAACAACATCTTTATTGTAAATCTTACCAAAAATTAATTTGCCGTTATGAGACTCAACAGTTGAAAGTGCGAAGTTGGGTAACTCATTGTAATCGAATTCATGTTCGACGTCAATATCATTTACCAATCCACCAAGTCCCGTACCGAGTATAATCCCAATCTTGATATCCTTCTTGGTTTTCGGGCGTATTACCTGCAACGTTTCATCAATCATCTCAGTTAGTTTAGTCATAGCAGCTTCTCCACTATCTCATCAACATCAGGCTCCGTCTCTTCTTTTCTCTGAGTTTGAGCTGTTGAACTGCTTTTTGACTCAATAATAACAGAAGATGTATCAAGAATTTTGGTTTGAGTTTCAATCATTGCTTTTAATTTGGACAACAGAATTTTTCTTTCCTCTTTCAAATGAAGAACATCATCATTTATTTTTTCAACTTCTTCTCTTGCTTTTTTAACAATCTGAGAGGCTTTTATCTCAGCCTCTTTAATAATCAGTGAGTTTTGTTTTTTTGCGGATTCCAGTGCTTTGCTCGAAGATTCCTGCGCTGAAACCAAGGTGTTTTGAAGAGACTTTTCGAGTTTCTTATACTCTTTTATTTCCTCCTTATACTCATCGATTTCCTTTTTAAGCCGTTCACTTTCATCGAAGAGCGATGCAAATTCGAGTGACAGTGATTCGAGAAAAGTTCTTACTTCTTCCCTGTCATAACCGCGCATCTCGCGGTTGAATTCCTGATTTTTAATATTGTAAGGTGTAAATCTCATTTTACTCAGCTATAGTTTCTTTCACCAAATATTGCCGTGCCTATTCTTAAAATCGTTGATCCTTCCTCGATGGCTGTTTCAAAATCATTGGTCATGCCCATCGATAATTCAGTTAATGCGTAACCTCTGCTGTTTATATAATTCCTGACTGTTCGTAACATACTGAAACATTGACGTATTATCACCTGATTATCGGTAAAAGGAGCCATCGTCATCAGACCTTTTACATTAACATTGCGGAGATTTATGCAGTACTCAACCAGAGCGAGTACATCCTCCTCACTTTTCAATCCATGTTTAGACTCTTCTCCCGATGTATTAACTTCAAGCAGAATGTTCTGGATTTTGTTAATCGAAGCAGCCCTTTTATTTATTTCTTCTGCAATAGTCTCAGAGTCAACAGAATGAATAAGAACAGAAGGTTTAATTACGTACTTTACTTTATTTTTCTGAAGATGACCAATAAAATGCCAGTTAATATCCGAATCACATTCACCGGACTTATCTCGCAATTCCTGTGCTTTATTTTCACCGAAATCAGTTATACCTGCACCGTAAGCTTCCTTAATCACGGACAATGGATTAGTCTTTGAGACTGCAACAACAGTAATCTCAGAAGGATTTCGACCTGTTTTCTCACAGGTTTTATTAACCTTCTCCTTCAATATTTTTAAATTTTCAGCGATCATCTTAAAAAATTAAGATTGAGAATGTATCTCTTTTAGTCAGAAAAGTCAATTGAATCGGGAATAAAAAAGGGGCTATAAAAGCCCCGAATAAAAGTTGTAAGGATATTTTTCTTAACTACAGCCCGTAGTTGCACCGCAGGTTGTACATTTTAAACAGGTTCCGTTTCTTACCATGGTCATACTTCCGCATTCCGGGCAAATATCACCGGTATAGCCTCTTTCCCGGGCTTTAACTACTTCTTTATGCATTGAAAGAGCTTTAGATCTATCGCTGGCTCCGTTATCATTATCAACCATTACCGGCTCATAATCGGGTTCGGTTCTGTCAAGCTCAATCATACGTTCACTAACTATTTCTTCGCTTTCGTAATCAGGTTCGACTATGGGCAGATGATCCGAAAACTTTCTTGATAATTCCTCTTCATCGACATGGGCGAGATCATTTCTGCCAAGATAACTTACTGCCAGTTCTCTGAAAATATAGTCAATAACCGATGTCGACATTTTAATTCTCTTGTTGCCTGCAACGGGTCCGCTCGGTTCAAACCGGGTAAATACAAAAGCATCCACAAATTCTTCGAGAGGAACTCCATGCTGTAATCCTAAGGAAATAGATATAGCAAAACTGTTGAGCAGGCTTCTGAAAGCAGCGCCTTCTTTAGCCATGTCTATAAAAATTTCTCCAAGCTCGCCATTTTCATATTCGCCGGTTCTTATATAAACGGTCTGCCCGTTGATTTTTGCTTTTTGGGTGTATCCTCCTCTTCTATCAGGCAGCCTTCTTCTCTTAGCGATGTACCTGTGAATAATTCTCTCGGCAATTTTCACTATATCGTTCTGTTCTTTCCGTTCTATAAATTCTTCAATATCTTCATCGGTTACAGAATTAAGCGGCTGCGATAGTTTTGAACCGTCTCTGTAAAGTGCATTTGCTTTCAGACCGAGTTTCCACGATTCAAGGTAGGCATGCTTGATATCATCTATACTGGCATTATTAGGCAGGTTGATAGTCTTTGAAATGGCACCTGAAATAAAGGGCTGTGCCGAAGCCATCATTTTAATGTGTGCATCGGTCTTAATAAAACGAGTTCCTTTTTTACCGCATTTATTAGCACAATCAAATACCGGATAATGCTCATGTTTAAGGAACGGCGCTCCTTCTACTGTCATTGTACCGCACACATAATCGTTGGCAGATGCAATTTCTTCTTTTGTGAATCCCAGAGAAGAAAGCATGTCGAAGTTTATATCGTCCAGTTCCTCTTCATCGAAGCCGAGTTTATTCTTACAGAAATCCAGCCCAAGATTATATTTGTTGAATGCAAAACTCAGCTCGAACACCGATGGAAGCATCGATTCTAATTTATTAATTGCATCTTCCGTGAAGCCTTTCGATTTGAGAGATTCGGGATTGATATGCGGACAACCCTGCAATGATCCGGCACCTTTGGCATATTTGATAATTTCAGTAATCTGTTCTTTATTGTAACCGAGTTTTTC
Source organism: Melioribacteraceae bacterium (assembly GCA_016927595.1). Lineage (GTDB taxonomy): Bacteria > Bacteroidota > Ignavibacteria > Ignavibacteriales > Melioribacteraceae > PGYT01. Next base: position 23,863 of record JAFGMI010000019.1, read on the forward strand.
CAGCGCCGGGGGAATAGATTGATTGATGATTTTAAAGTAACCTCCACCCGCTAATTTTTTGAACTTAACGAGTGCAAAGTCGGGTTCTATACCAGTTGTATCACAGTCCATAACCAACCCTATCGTACCTGTCGGAGCTACTACTGTAACCTGTGCATTTTTGAAGCCGTGTTTTTCACCCAGATTCAAAGCACGGTCTGCATCCTCCCTTGCTGCCTTCAGCAAATCCGACGGACAGTATTTGGGATTAATGCCGACCGGAAGAATCGATAATCCCTCGTACTCTTCGCGGGGCACATTGTAAGCTGCTCTTCTGTGATTGCGTATTACACGCATCATAGCTTCTTTGTTCTTTTCAAAATTCGGAAATGTTCCATGTTCGGCTGCCATCAAAGCTGATGTTGCATAAGCTCTCATGTGCATAATTGCGGTCAGAGCTCCACATATTGAAGCAGCTTCCTTACTGTCGTAAGGTATTCCCTGCCGCATTAATAAAGAACCTAAATTTGCGTAACCCAATCCCAGTGTTCTGAAATCAAAACTTTTCTGTGCAACTTCTTTACTCGGATACTGAGCCATGAGAACACTTATTTCAAGCACTACAGTCCAGAGTGTTGTGGCATGTCTGAATGCATTTATATCGAATGCCTGCTGCTGTGTATTATAAAACTTAACAAGATTCAATGATGCCAGGTTACAAGCGGTATCATCAAGAAACATATATTCGCTGCAGGGATTGGATGCTCTTATTCTGCCGTCGTTAGAACATGTATGCCATTCATTAATGGTAGTATCGTACTGAAGACCCGGATCGGCTGATGACCAGGCAGCATATGCAATATCATCCCAGAGATCATTGGCTTTTAACGTCTTGGAAGGTTTTGGAACTCTCCCATCTTTGGCAGCATTTTTTTTCTCAATCCGCCAGTATAAATTCCAGTCGGCATCGTTCAAAACTGCAGTCATAAAGTCATTTGTAACTCTGACGGAATTATTAGAGTTCTGACCCGAAACAGTAGCGTAAGCTTCTGAATTCCAATCTGAGTTGTAAGTCGGGAACTCGATAGATTTAAAGCCCAGTTTTGCAAGATGAACAACTCTATCGATATAGTTTTGAGGAATTTTTGCTTTTCTTGCTTCAAGTACGGCGCGTTTTAGTCTTTTGTTTGCATTCTTATTAAACCTGTCGTTTTCCGGATGCTCCTGATAGCAGGCTTTCATGATATTGTTTAAATGAATATTACAGAGCTGCGAGCCTGAGACCAATGCAGCAACTTTCTGTTCCTCTTTAACTTTCCAGTTTATGTATTCTTCTATATCCGGATGATCAATGTCGAGTGTTACCATCTTTGCAGCTCGTCGTGTTGTTCCGCCGGATTTAATTGCACCGGCAGATCTGTCGCCAATTTTAAGAAAAGACATTAAACCAGAGGATTTACCGCCGCCGCTTAAAGGTTCGTCTGCTCCTCTTAATTCCGAAAAATTTGTTCCGGTACCTGAACCATATTTAAAGAGTCTGGCTTCGCGCACCCATAAATCCATTATACCTCCATCGTTAACCAGGTCATCGGTTATCGATTGAATAAAACATGCATGGGGCTGAGGATGAGTGTATGCATCCAGTGATGCGGTTAGCTTACCGGTTTTAAAATCGACATAATAATGACCCTGCGCCGGTCCGTTTATACCGTAAGCCCAATTCAATCCGGTATTGAACCACTGCGGACTGTTGGGTGCAGCGTACTGACTGGCAAGCATATACATGAGCTCATCATAAAATGCCCTGGCGTCTTCCTCTTCATCAAAGTAATTTGCTTTCCAGCCCCAGTATGTCCATGTACCTGCAAGACGGTGGAATACCTGACGTGAATCCGATTCAGATGAATACCTTTCTTTCTCTGACAGTTCCGATAATCTTTCATCATCTGAAACAGATGGCTGCAGCCATTTGGGAACACCCTTTTCATTAATTTTCTTTAACAGCTTTGGTACACCGGCTTTACGAAAATATTTCTGCGCAATAACATCAGTAGCAACCTGCGACCAGCTTTTGGGTACAGTTACATCTTCCATTCTAAATACTATCGATCCATCGGGATTTTTTATCTCAGATGTTCGTTTAACAAATTCAATTGAAGCAAGTGGATCCTGACCGGCTGAAGTGAAGAGGCGGGTTATTTTCATCTATATCTCCAAACTTAAAGTTTTTGGTTTAACAATGAATTTATTAATAGAATTTTGTTAAAATCATTTAATAAACGATGGAATATCTTCTTTCAAAAAGTAAAACAAATTAAATAAAAAAAATTCTTTAAGCAATTTATTGATGATAATTTATAAAAATTGTGCAATCAGTTTATATATTTGTTCTGTTTTTAAAATAGTGAAATTAATTTTATAATAAAGTCTTGATTTTTTCTTTTATTTAACAGCCTCATTTTATAAACAAATTTTTTGGAATCATTATGAAACTTGAACGTTCTGCCGGCATACTTTTACACCCAACTTCGTTACCTGGTAAATATGGCATCGGTGATTTGGGTCACGAGGCATTTGAGTTTATTGACTTTCTTGTCAAAGCCGGACAGAGGCTGTGGCAGGTTTTTCCGCTGGGACCTACCGGATACGGCGATTCACCTTACCAATGTTTTTCCGCATTTGCAGGAAATCCGCTTCTTATTAGTCCGGAATTATTATATAAGGATGGTTTACTTACGGAAGAACAGGTTAATAACCTGAAAGAATGGAATCCCTCACACATCGACTTCGGCGAAGTAATTAATTATAAAACCGATTTACTTAAACAGGCATACGAAAATTTTAAATCTAACGACGGAAAAGTTGAAAATGAGTTTTCGGAATTTATAACTTCAAATGAGTACTGGCTTAAAGATTTTGCACTGTTCATGGCAGTCAAGAATTTTCACAAAGGTGTGGTCTGGACTGAATGGGAAAGTGATATTGCTTTAAGAAGAAAAGGTTCTGTTGAAAAGTGGACGGACAAATTACTTGATGATTTTTACTATCAGATTTTCGTTCAGGCAAAGTTCGATGAACAATGGCGCAGTGTTAAAAGTTATGCAAATGAAAACGGCATTAAAATAATTGGCGACCTGCCGATCTTTATCGCTTACGACAGTTCCGATTTGTGGGCGCATAAATCATTATTCAGTGTCGATGAAAACGGGAAACTTGAAACCGTTGCCGGTGTGCCTCCCGATTATTTCAGCGAGACCGGGCAACTGTGGGGAAATCCCTTGTACCGGTGGGATGTTATGAAGAAAAATGATTTCATGTGGTGGCGGCAGAGACTAACTAAAATGTACGAGCTGGTTGATATTGTCCGTATTGATCACTTCAGAGGTTTTGAAGCTTACTGGGAGATCCCAGGCGATGCGCCAACAGCAGTTACGGGAAGGTGGGTGAAAGCGCCAGGACGTGAATTATTCAATTCAATTAAAAAGCATCTTGGCGATCTGCCGATATTGGCAGAAGACCTTGGCGTAATTACAAAACAAGTAGAAGAACTTCGTGATGAGTTTGGTTTTCCCGGAATGAAAATTCTTCAGTTTGCTTTCGGCGAAGGAATGGAGAAAAAATTTCTTCCTCACAATCACGTTAAAAACTGCGTAGTTTATTCCGGATCGCACGACAACGATACTACACGCGGATTCTTCGGAAAAGAGAAAAGCAACGGTTCGGGAATTTTTGAATGGGCTCAGAATTATCTCGGATACTACGGTGACGATATCAGGTTCGAGGTGATACGATCTGCGTATAAATCGGTTGCCGATTATGTTATTATACCGATGCAGGATATACTTAACCTCGGGAGTGACGCAAGAATGAATTTCCCTGGCAAGCTTGGAGGCAACTGGACATGGCGCTTCAGAAAGGAGGATGTGAATGATCAACTGGCTGAAGCTTACAAAAGAATGACTGATATATACGAAAGACCTCCGAAACCGGTTGAAGTTAGCGATATTGAAGTTAATGATAAATGAGGGTTCCAAAATGTTAGAGTTCTTTAAAAATCTTTTAAACAAAGAACCGATCCGTCAAGAGAATGATAAAAAATCAAGAAGCAGAACCGAGATTGTAACTTGTGCTTTGTTTATTGAACTGGCTTATGCCGATGACGAATTCAACGATGAAGAAAGAGAATTTATAATAAATCTGATGAAAAAAGAATTCGACTTGAATGAAGAAGAGGTTCATGAACTCCTGGAATACGCCGGTGAAAAAATGGAAAAAAATATAAGCCTTTATGAATACACAGATATTATCAATACAAATTTCGATAAGACTGAAAAGTATTTAATACTTAAAAACCTCTGGAAGTTGATTCTTATTGATGGTAAACTTGATTCACACGAAGAATACTTTATAAGAAAGATTTCAAATAATCTTAATATGGAGCACCGAGACCTTATTTCTGCTAAGGCTGAAGTTAAAAAAGAGTTTAATCGGGATTGATCCGAAAAACTTATTTAAGTACTATAAGTTTTTTAACGCTACTAGAAAGCTCAGAAAAAAAACGCATTAAATAAACGCCGCTTGACAGTATTGAGCAATCAACATTAATATTATACCGACCACATTCCAGAAAAGTATTTTTTAAGATATTAAGAACTGCTCTCCCCTGCAAATCGTAAATGTCAAGGTTTATACTGGATGCCGCCCGAATCTGAAAACATATGACCATACTGGAATTTACCGGATTCGGATAACAACCAAGAAAGTCTTCCTCCTCATTTATTTCAGAATTAACCGATGCAACTAAGTTGAAGTTTATTTTCAAAACATTGTTGTAGTATTCATAGGAGCCGTCGGTATCGATCTGCTTCAGCCTATAAGATAAATTTCCTTCCACAGGATTGTTATCGTAATACTCGTAATACTTATGTGAGCTACTGTTACCGCTGCCCGGAACAAAACCAATGCATTCCCACTCACCATATATATTGGAATTAAATGACGCAGAAGCACGTTCTATGTCGAAGCCGTAATTATTAATCTCAGTAGCTGTTCCCCATCGTAATTGAATACATTTGTCTGATTGTACTGCATCGAAGAAAATCAATTCAACAGGAAGAGCATCGTTATTCGAGCCGTTAAGCCGACCAGGTGTTGCGAGGTCATAGGATACAACAGACCAGTTGGAACCGCTTCCGGCTTCTTCGGGAGTATCTTCAGTAAAATGAGCTGATTTTCCCGCCCCAACAGGCGTTAGAATATCAGCTTCTCCAAACATTGAATCAAAGTATGTTGATGGATTACCGTCGCCGTATGTAATTCCATGAATACCAGTTCCGTCAATCTTCATTAAACCGAAGTTTTCCCCTGTATTACTCAGACCTGAAAGATTCGAACCGCTTTCCAGAAATGTAGTATTGGTATCGGGTATTATAATAATACCATCGCTAAAATCGAAATCATCTGCCGGCAAAATATCATCACGGTATGCCGCGTTATAAATTACAATTACTGAACCTTTGCCAACGATTGAAAAATCAGCGAAGTCTGTTTTCAATTGAAATTCAATACTGGAGAAGGAACTGTCATCAGCAAAATATACACCGCGAATATCCTGGTTATCACTCGTTACCACCAATTCAATCCACTCTTTACTACTTTCTGCACCTTGCGAGAACTCATTAATAATAATATCCTGCGCTACGATTCGGGCTGAAAGAGAAAGAAATAAAACTATAATCTTGATCGGCATGGTACCCTCCCCTTAATTGCTTGAATTAACCCGTGAAACAATTAATTGAATTTTACTGCAGTGTTAAATAAGAGCTACAGAACTATTTGGTAATCTGAGAACAGGGATCGGGGATATATATATATTCAATTAATTTCCAGATAAATAGTTTTCTGAAGTATGAAATGGTTTGTCTGAGCTGACACGAGTAATATCCATAAATAATTTCGGCGTAGTGACTTTCAATTGTAAACCTGATTCAGCTTTGCAGTCAAGTATTGCATCCGAATTGCCTGCTGTTATAATTAAAGCAGCAGTATGCAAAAGAATTTTAATGTCAGAAAGAAACGATTTAGTCTCCTCATAAACAGAGTCGTACTTTATTAGCTCAGAAATTCCCTTCCCGCGATTTCCCTTAATTTGCCAGAGTCCCGTAATTCCGGGTTTCGATTTCAGTTTTGTACGGATAATATGCAAATCGGGAAATTTGTTACTTAGTACTGCAAGATCCTGATGAATCAATGGTCTCGGTCCTACAAAACTCATCTGCCCAAGTACTATATTTAATATCTGCGGGAGTTCATCAAGTCCGGTTTTTCTGAGCCAGCCTGCAAATGGTGTAATATCTGCCCCCTCAGATCTTTTAAGAAGAAAATTATCATTTTCAATATTGATAACATAAAATGTATTTCTATTCTTTATCGTTTTTATTTTATAAACACGGAATTGATTGCTATGGAGAGTAAGCCTCCTGTATTGTGAATAAAAAGGAAGCTCTTTTAGTTCCAATGAAATAATAAATGCGAAGAAAATTATTAATATAACCGAGGGAAGAAATAAAAACAGCACCAACAGAAAATCCAGAAGAGCTTTTAATATCTTATACTCTCTTTTCATTTAGCAATGCTAAATATTTGAATATAAAATAATTAAATTCTTGCCAATGGCAAAATTAATTTATTAAATGATAATAAAATTTTAAAAAATTAATGTCCATAGCAGATAATCGAGAATCAGTATGAGTGCAGACGAAATAACAAATGAACGGATGGTTGATTGCCCTACACCTTCGGCGCCCCCCTCCGTAAGAAAGCCGATGTGACAACCAAGCAAAGAGGTTACTCCTCCAAAAGCAATGCCTTTAAGCATGCCAAACAAGAAATCGCCGATGTAGAAAAAACGTTTCACCGAATCAAAGAAAACATCGAATGAAACTCCCAGGAAATAATTAGATATCACAAAAGCACCTGCAACAGCTATCACATTCGCAATTACAACCAGGACAGGCATCATGAAAACTGCAGCGTAAAATCTCGGCATCGCAAGATACATAACCGGACTTATACCCATAACTTCCAATGCATCAATTTGTTCGGTTACTTTCATCGAACCAATTTCCGCCGCAATAGATGCACCGACTCTCCCGGCTATAACAATAGCGGTTAATACCGGTCCCAGTTCCGTTATAATTGCCCTGCTGGTTGCTGTTCCTAAAAAAGATAAAGGTGCAATTCCTTTTAACTGGTAAGCAGCCTGCCATGCAGCAACAGCACCGGTGAAAATTGCAATTATAATCACAAGCGGAAGTGAATTTACTCCGATATGTTCCATTTGGTAAAAAAGCAGATTTCGCTTTTTAAATAAGTCGGGTGTGAACCTGATTATTGTACCGAACAATTTTCCGAATTGTCCAACTTCCTGAATAAAGTTAAGAGTCTTACTGCCTATTTTCTGAAACAGAATAGTCATTATCACATTTTTTATTTACCAAAATATAATAATTATTAAAACAGAAATAAGTGGTTGTTTACAGTTAAGATTTTAAAAATATACTCTGAACAGACTTTTTATAAAAATCTTAAACGAAAATGAGTAATATTAATTCACTTTATCTGAGTAAATATTTTTAACTATATTTGCACTATAATTTATAAATCGAACATTTTAATTGTGAAGAATGTTTTATTATATCCTTTACGGTAACTTTGATTTGACGACGACTATATGTCGCAAATCATATATGATGCCCGGTATGCCCTCCACCGGGCATTTTTATTTCTTTTATTAATAAGAATGGTGGAAATATGTCAGAAATAATATTTGAAACTCTGGAAACTGATACCGAAGTAAAAATTCCTGAAAAATTAATATTCGGGAGAACGTTCACAACACATATTTTCGAAATGGATTATGATGTTTCTCTTGGCGGCTGGAACAGTCCTAAAATAAAAAAACTCGAATCTCAGCATATGAGTCCCGCTGCAATGGTACTTCATTACGGTCAGGCAATATTTGAAGGATTAAAGGCATTTAAACAAGCCGATGGAAAGATTGCAATGTTTCGACCGGATAAAAATATCGAGAGAATGAATAACTCTGCCAGACGTTTATGTATGCCCGAACTCGACCCGGATTTATTCATGGAAGCGTTGACCGAGCTTGTAAAGATTGATAAGAAATGGGTCCCGACAGAACCGGGTTACTCGCTTTATATAAGACCATTAATGTACGCTTACGATCCTTTCCTTGGAGTAAGACCAGGTAATAATTACAAATTCATTATCATGCTCAGCCCTGTGGGACCTTACTATCCGGAAGGATTTAAACCTGTCCCAATAATGGTAACCGACAAGTATGTACGAGCAACCGCAAAGGGAGTAGGCGACTGCAAGTGCGCGGGAAATTATGCCGCCAGTCTGCTCGCTCAGCGCGAAGCTCAGCAGCAAGGTTATACACAGGTTCTTTGGCTTGATGCAATTGAACAGAAATATATAGAGGAAGTAGGAACAATGAACATCTTTATTCAATTTAAAGATGAAGTTGTAACACCCAAATTAAACGGATCAATTCTTCCCGGCATTACAAGATTGTCGGTAATTCAAATCCTTAAAGACTGGGGATATAATATTACTGAGCGGGATGTTGCTATTGATGAAGTAGTCGAAGCCTACGAGAAAGGAAATCTTATGGAAATTTTCGGAACTGGCACTGCTGCCGTAATTTCTTCTCTAAGTAAACTAAAATATAATGATACAATTCTTATGTTCAATGAAAACGAAGCCGGTGAACTGGGTCAGAAACTTTACAAAGAAATTACTGATATCCAGTACGGTAAAAAACCAGATTCGTATAAATGGATGCTATCTATCGAATAAATTATTATAGCTCTTAAAAATTGTTAGCCGGCTTTACGCCGGCTATTTTTTTAAAAACTATTTAAGAAGCGGTAAGGTTTGAAAAATTTTAAAATTTGGCTTGACAAGTGCTCATCCGTACACTATATTTGTAGTGTACATAAGGACACTATAAATGAGCAAAGAACTAACCGACAGACAAAAGCAAATTCTTAACTTCATAAGAGGCTATATAGAAACAAACGGTTACCCGCCTACTTACAGGGAAATAGGATTTAATTTCAGCATAGCAAGCACTTTTGGAGTTAAAAGGCACCTGGATGCACTCCACAAAAAAGGCTTTATCAGAATGGAGGAAAACTCAAGCAGAACTTTATCTTTAACAAGTCTGTCTTCCCCTGATAATGAAAGAATCAATGATGATGCAATTGAACTCCCCATCGTTGGTAGAGTAGCTGCGGGATACCCGATTCTTGCAGAGCAAAATATTGAAGGCAGTATTACAATATCAGCCTCAATGCTGAAAAACAAAACCGGTTCCTTCGGACTAAAGGTTAAAGGTGATAGTATGATAGAGGCTGGGATATTCGAAGGTGATGTAGTTATTGTAACTCCTCAAAAATCCGCCAATAACGGTGACATAATAATCGCAATGCTCCAGGATGAAGCTACACTTAAGAGATATGAAAAAAAGGAAAATACAGTCTACTTAATTCCTGAAAACAAAAACTACAATATAATTGAAGTTAACAATCGTGAAGACTTTTCGATTATTGGTAAGGTTCTCGGGGTCTTCCGCTGGTATAATTAAAACGGAGCAGAAATGAAAACCGAATTATTCGAACAGGCAATTAAACAGAGACATAAATTAAAATTTCTTTATAACATGAAAGAAGTTAACATCGAACCTTATTATATTACTCAGAACAGAGCCGGTAAAAAGGTAATATTTGGTCGTGTCGATTCCTCATTCGAAATAAAAATGTTTGAGTACGACAAAATTGTAAATATTAAGGTTTTAGATCACATAAAGTTTTCACCAATTATTCCGATTTTACCCATCGCCAGTTGATAAACTGAGAAGAGAGATGATGATTTTAAAACATGAAGACAGAGTAGACGCTTTGATAAACCAGTTCTGGAAAAGCGGGTATCTGACCATTAGCAGAAAGCACGGTACTTTTCTACCTGCTCCGAAACCCGTAGGCAGTTATGAAATCGATGCTGTGGGCAGATACAAAAAAGCCTATGTTTTCGGACTCATTCTAGGAGAACGTGAGATTGCCGATCCTAAACTGTTAAATAAAATAAAATACTTGTCTTCAAGAAATACCAAGTACTCTAATAAACGAATAAAGTTGTTCTTGGGCGTTCAGAAACATCTTGCCTCCAAATTAAATTCGATCCTTCAGGAACTCCCTGCCGATAACAGAAAAAATATACAGATACATATCATCAGCTGAATCTTCCATTAAAAATTGATGGTTCCCAAAAAATCCTGACACAAAAGTTTAATCCGGTTGTATAAGACTGCGAATCCAAGGTATTAAAATCCGTTAAAGCCTTGAATTTCTTGACTTTGCACGGATGGTAGCCTATTTTAGTTGGTTCGTAAAAAAATATTTGGGAAAGCTTTGGCAAAGACTTTAAATGCCGCAAAAATCTCTGAAATCGAGAAGGTAAAAGCAAACGGAAACATTCCAAAGCATATTGCCATAATCATGGATGGCAATGGCAGATGGGCTAAAAGGAAAGGTCTGCCTAGAGTTGCAGGGCATCAACGCGGAATCGAAACTGTAAGAGAGATTGTTGAGGCTTGTATCAGTCTAGGAGTAGATTATTTAACATTATATACCTTTTCAACTGAGAACTGGAAACGTCCCAAAGACGAAGTGTCTACGCTGATGCGGCTAATTGTAAAAAGTCTCCGCGATGAAACCGACGAATTACATGCCAACAATATCAGGCTTACAACAATAGGCGATATTTCGAAACTTCCGGATATTGTTCGGGAAGAACTCAATGATGCTTTTGAAAAAACCCGCAACAATACTAAAATGGTGCTTAACCTTGCTTTAAGTTACAGCGGGAGATGGGAAATAACCGAAGCAGTTAAAAATATCGCCGAATTAGTGAAGAAAGGATTGGATACTTCGGATATAACCGAAGAACTTATCAGTAACAATCTTACTACAAAAAATATCCCCGATCCGGACCTACTTATCCGAAGCGGAGGTGAACTGAGAGTCAGTAATTTTTTACTCTGGCAGATAGCCTATTCGGAAATATTTGTTACCAATATACTTTGGCCTGAATTCAATTACTCGACTTTGCTCGATGCTGTTAATGATTTTCAGAACAGGGAAAGAAGATTTGGGTTGGTGAGCGAGCAATTAAAAAATTATTCCAAACAGGGAAAGAATGAATCTAAATACTCGAAGCAAGTGGTTTAGTTTATCTATTGTTATTCTGCTGATCCTTGCAACAGCAAATTATGCGCAGCTGAAAAAAAAGAACTATCAGATATTGGGTATTTCCGTTTTAGGCAATAAGACTGCAGATGCTTCAACTATAATTGCAAACAGCGGCTTGAAGGTAGGCGGTGAAATTGAAATACCGGGAGATCAGACCCTCAATGCGATTAAAAGACTGTGGGCGCTCGGAATATTCAAACCTAATATAGAAATTGTAGTGGAAAAGAAAATTGATAATGGTGTTTTCCTTCAAATTAATCTGGAAGAATTTCCAAGAATTGAAAAATGCATTATTATAGGTAATGACGAGATTGATGAAGATGAAATCCAAAAAAAGATTTCATTCACAACAGGTCAGATACTCAAGTCGCAGGAAATTTACAGGGTTAAAAATAAAATAAAATCTCTCTATGACGAGGAAGGATATTTGAACGCCGAAATCGAGCCCAAATTGTATTCATTCTTCAAAGCTGATACATCCGATGATGAGATAACAGTTACATGGAGGTACGAAAACGACTGGTCTGATGAATACGAAACCGTTTATGATTATGAGCCCGAATCACGCATTGATATAATAAATAAAATAGATCAAAGAAAATTGTTGATCTACGAAATAGATGAAGGCGATGAAGTTATAGTACAACAGATCCGCTTCAACGGAAATGAAGCTTTTGATGACGATGACCTAAAAAGTGAATTCGAAGAAACTGTTGAGGATGCATGGTGGAGATTTTTTTCAAGTGCTAATCTGAACCGGGAAGAATATGAAAAGGATAAAGAATTAATTACAAATTTCTACAGGAAAAATGGTTACAGGGACTTTCAGATTCTCAACGATTCTCTTATTTATTCCAGTGACAACAATTATGTAGATATCGTGCTCAACGTTTACGAGGGTCCGCAGTACATAATAAGAAATATTGTCTGGGAAGGTAATACAGTTTATGATGATGAAACTCTGAATCAAAGACTCAATTTCAGGCGTGGTGATATATATGATTATGAAAGATTTAATCAGAATTTGAGATTCAATGAAAAGCAAACTGATGTATCCTCTCTCTATCAGGATAACGGTTATCTTGGTTTTAACTTAGATGCTAAAGAAGAAAGAATCGGCAATGACTCGCTGGATATTATCATTAGAGTAATGGAAAACAACAGATTTAAGATTGGTAAGATTGATATTTCTGGCAATACAAGGACTAAAGACAACGTTATAAGAAGAGAGTTGTACACAGTTCCCGGAGATTATTTCAGCAGACAAAACACAATTTCATCAATTCAGCAGCTGGCGAATTTGCAGTATTTTAATGTAGAAAAACTTTACCAGAATGGTGTTGAACCGCGTCCCGTTAACGACAGTACCGTTAATATATCTTATAACGTAGAAGAAAAGTCAAGTGATTATCTTAATGCTTCAGTAGGTTACAGCGGCGCATTCGGATTCAGCGGTGCTGTCGGAGTCACATTAACAAACTTTTCAATTACCGAACCGTTCCAGATGGGTGGCGGACAAATTCTTAATTTTAACTGGCAGTTCGGCGTTGGCAACTTTTACAGAACATTTTCGCTCGGTTTTACCGAACCATGGTTTTTAGATACTCCTACTTCTGTCGGATTCGATTTATTTGATACCAGACAAAGATACGTTTACGATCTTAGACAATCTGGTATAACCTTAAGAGTAGGAAGAAGACTGACCTGGCCCGACAGATATTTCTATGTCCAGGCAATGGGGAGATTTCAGTACAATGATGTTATAGACGGAAGAAATTTCTACACAGAGGGTTTGTCAAGACAGTACACTGTAGGAACTACCATAAGCAGGAACGATATCGACAATCCTATATTCCCTTCGAGGGGCTCAAAGATATCATTTAATGCCGAGTTATCGGGCGGACCGTTTTTACCGGGTAATGTTGATTATTACAAACTGGATTTCACTGCAGATTTTTACAGACGGCTTTTGAACTCGAACAGGCTCGCATTATATGCCGGTGTAAGTATGGGATTTCTTGATGAATTAACCGCAGGCACCTTAATCCAACCTTTTGAATTTTATTTTATGGGCGGCAACGGGTTGGTTATAGCAACCTCCCCACTGCGCGGTTATGACGATAGGAGTGTAGGCCCAAAATCTGATTCCGGATTTGAATTGGGCGGCAGAGTTATGACAAAATATACGCTCGAACTGAGAGCCGCACTGGCATTGGAACCAATGCCGATCTATGTTTTAGCTTTCGCTGAAGCGGGCAATGTTTACAGAAATTTATCAAATACAGACCTGTTTGATTTGAAAAGGTCTGCTGGCGTGGGGGCAAGATTATTGGTGAACCCGATTGGGTTAATCGGTTTCGACTTTGGTTACGGCTTCGATCGGATGAGCGTGAATGGGAAAAATCCCGAGTGGCTGTTCCATTTTCAGTTTGGCAGAGGTTTTTAATTATAATTAAAAAATAGAGGTTATCGTGAAACAATTAATATTCTTTTTTATACTTTTAATTTCATCATCAGCATTATTCGGACAGATGCAGCAGAAAATAGGCTACGTTAATTCTCAGACTATTCTCGAGCAATATCCCCCTGCAATTAAAGCTCAGAGTGATCTTGATGCACTTGCTGCAAAGTTTACAAAAGTACGCGATTCTATGGTTACCGATCTTCAGAACTCTTATACAAATTATGAAAAACAAAAAGAAATGATGACACCGGATAAGCAGCGCGAAACTCAACAGGGTCTTGTACTAAAACAGCAACAGATTCAACGATACGAACAGGAAAAATTCGGTCAGCAGAACGGTGAGTTATTCATGAAGAACGAAGAAATTTTCGCACCTGTAAAAGCTCAGATTATGGAAGGTATAAACGAAGTCGCTAAATTAGAAGGAATGAATTTTATTTTCGATAAAGCCGGCGACGTTATATTATTATATGCTGACGATGCTTTCGATATAACGTTTAAGGTTCTCGATCATCTTAAAAGGGGTAAAAAATAAATTACTTTGGGGGAACTATGAAAAGGTTAACTCTCTGTTTATTATTTGTCTCGGGCATTGCGTTTGCTCAACTGAATATCGGATATATTGATTCCGATACAATTATGAAGGAATATTCAGACGCACAGGACGCTCAAAAAAAACTTGATGCTCTTATCGCAGAATGGCGGGAAGAAATATCTAAAATGGAACGCGACTTCAACCAGAAATACGATGATTACGAAAAACGAAAACTCATTATGAGTGAACAAAAACGAGTTGAAGTTGAAAAAGAACTTGTTAAAATGGAAGAGGATATTTCGAAATACAGACAGGAAAAATTCGGGGTGAACGGGGAGTTGTTCAAGAACCAGGAAGAGATTATGAAACCTGTTCAAAATAAAATATTCAATATCATCCAGGAAATTGCCGAAGAGGATGATCTTGATTTCGTGTTTGACCGAAGCGGTGATATTTTGTTTCTTTATGCCAAGGACGAATACGACATAACTAATCGTGTTCTGGAAAAATTAAAAACGCAATAAATGAAATTAACGGTAAAAGATGTCGCCGACTTAGTCGGCGGCACTATTAATGGTGATCCGGATTGTGAGATATCGAATGTCTCTAAAATTCATGAAGCTGCTAAAGGCGATTTAACCTTCCTGTATCTGTCATCATATGAAAAATACATCGACACCACTTCTGCTTCCGCTGTTATTGTAAAGAAAGGTCAGGCAAAAAAAAGAGACGATTTAACACTAATTGAAGTTGATAAACCTGAACTGGCATTTCAAATTGTAATCAGGAAATATTTTACCTATAAACTAAAAATTAACGGGATTGACCCTTCAGCATCTATAGACGAAGGTGTTGTGCTGGGTAAAAATGTCAGTATCGGAAAAAATGTGGTCGTTTCAGCTAATTGCTCCGTGGGTGATAATTCTACAATAATGCACAATACTGTTCTTCTCGATAATGTTAAAATTGGTGCTTCGACTTTGATCTACCCGAATGTAACAGTACGGGAGAATTGTATTATAGGCAATGAAGTAATAATTCATTCCGGAACTGTGATAGGTTCAGACGGATTCGGATACGCACCGCGAAGTGAAGGCGGTTACGATAAGATTCCTCAAATCGGGAATGTGGTACTGGAAGATGAGGTTGAGATCGGTTCAAATGTATCAATAGACAGAGCTGCTATCGGATCGACAATAATTAAAAAAGGGACAAAGATTGATAACCTGGTACAGATTGCACACAACGTTGAAGTGGGTGAAAATACAGCCATTTCGGCTCAGGCCGGAATAGCAGGAAGCACAAAATTAGGTAAAAATTGTATACTGGCAGGTCAGGTGGGAATAACGGGACACATCGAAATAACAGACGGAGTAATTATCGGTGCCCAGAGCGGTATTTCGAAAACCATTACCAAACCAGGAAAGTATTTCGGCTACCCGGCAAAGGAATTGGGTCAGAGTTTAAGACTGGAAGGACATTTTAGAAATTTTCCTCTGTATGTTGAGAGAATAAAAAAGCTCGAGACTGAAATTGATTCACTAAAAAAGCAACTGGATAAAATAACCGAGGGTGATAAATAATGCTACAAATGCAGCGAAGTATTAAGAAACCGATTTCAATTTCAGGTGCAGGTCTGCATACCGGAACTTCCTGTACCATGACATTCAAACCGGCTCCTGAAAATTACGGAATCAAATTCGTAAGGACTGATATGGGCGCCAGTCCGGAAATTCCTGCTACAACTGATTATGTTATAGACACATCCCGCGGCACGACGCTTGGTATTGGTGATGCTAAAGTGCACACGGTTGAACACGTGCTCTCTGCTGTGGTAGGTTTACAGATAGACAATATTAGAATTGAACTCGATGGCATTGAACCTCCGGTCGGTGACGGTAGCGCTATGCCGTATGTTGAAAAATTGCTCGAGAGTGGTTTTGTGGAACAGGCTGAACCGAAAGACTATCTCATAATCGATGAAACTGTAATGTATCATGATGAGGATGCTCAAATTGATATAGTCGCTCTTCCTATGGACGATTACAGAATAAGCGTGATGGTCGACTATAAAAATCCTGCTCTAGGCAGTCAGCACTCCGGTTTATTCAGCCTGGAAAAAGAATTTGTAAGCGAGTTTGCGCCTACCAGAACATTTTGTTTCCTGAGCGAAGTTGAAGCTCTCGCCGATCAGGGTCTTATAAAGGGAGGCAACCTTGATAACGCAGTTGTTATTGTAGATCATGAAGTTAAGCAGGACCGTCTGGACGCATTAACAAAAAAGTTAGGTTTAACCGATTCAATATCAGTTGGTAAAAACGGATTCCTTAATGAGAAAAGTCTTCGTTTTAAAAATGAACCTGTAAGACACAAGTTGCTCGATATGATCGGCGATTTAGCATTGATAGGCGCTCCGATAAAAGCGCAAATTCTTGCAGCCCGCCCCGGACACAAAGCAAATATCGAGTTTGCAAAAAAAATAAGAAAGCTTTATCAGCAAAAAAAACTTGTTAAGAAATATCAGAATGTTAAAAAGGAAGGCGTTGTTTTAGATACAAATGCGATCATGAAAATTCTTCCGCATCGCTATCCTTTCCTTCTGGTAGATAAGATAGTGGATCTTCAATTCGATAAAAAAGTAACCGGTATAAAATCTGTAACAATGAACGAATTATTCTTCCAGGGACACTTCCCTGGTCAGCCTGTTATGCCGGGTGTATTAATTATTGAAGCAATGGCACAATGCGGCGGTATACTTCTTTTAAATTCTTTCCCGGATCCGTCTGAAAAACTTGTGATGTTCATGAAAATTGATAATGCAAAATTCAGGAAACCCGTCGTACCCGGCGATCAGCTTGTAATGGAAGCTGAATTAGTCGAGAAAAAATCAAAATATGTTTCAATCAGGGGGAAAGCTTTTGTAGATACTAAAATTGTCGCAGAAGCTGAATTTATGGCTGCGATAGTGGATAAAGAAAATAAGGAAGCTCAACAGTATGATTGAACAACATCCTACTGCCATCATTGCTAGAAATGCGCAACTGGGTAGTAATATTTCCGTAGGACCATTTGTTTATATTGAAGATGATGTTGAAATAGGCGATAATTGTAAGATTGGTCCTCATGTATGTATTTACAGCGGGGCAATAATCGGCAATAATGTAAATATTCTCCAGGGCGCTTCAATATCCAACATTCCCCAGGACCTTAAGTATGCCGGTGAAAAGGCTCAATTTTATATCGGCGACAATACGATTATCAGAGAATTTGTTACGCTGCATAAGGGTACTTCGGAAACAGGTTTTTCAAGAATCGGCAGCAATTGTCTTCTTATGGCTTATACACACGTAGCTCACGACTGTATCGTCGGCGATAATTGTATTATAGCAAATTCCGTACAAATAGGCGGACACGTTGAAATAGAAAGCAACGTGATTATCGGAGGAGCTACACCAGTTCATCAGTTCAGCAAAATAGGGCAGCATGCAATGATTGGCGGCGGCTTTAGAGTAATTGCTGATGTTCCGCCGTATGTACTGGCAGCCGGTGAACCGTTAAAATATTCCGGTTTGAATGTTGTGGGTTTACGAAGAAGAGGATTTTCAAATGAAGATATTGCCTCACTGAAAGATGCATACAACCTTCTTTACAGTTCGGGGCTGAATATTTCACAGGCTAAAATAAAAATTGCAGAAGTTTATATAGATCATCCTTTAGTAAAAAACATTCTAGACTTTCTGGAAAGAAGTAACAGAACCATAATAAGAAAATGATTTGGCACTTAATATCAGATGGTGAGAAATCCGGCAGTTACAATATGGGAGTCGACATTGAGCTCGCAAAAAACTGCCCGGACGATGAGGCTTTCCTAAGGCTTTATCGGTGGAAACCTTATTGCATTTCATTAGGAGCCAATCAGGATAAAAGTGATCTGGATATTGCGAAGGTTGAACGTGACGGACTCGAAATAGTAAAACGACCAACCGGCGGCAGAGCTGTACTTCATGCAGAGGAACTTACTTACTCAGTAAATTTACCGACAAGCATCGGTCTAACAGCAAAAGAAATATACAATAAAATCTCGGTTTCGATTATAAAAGGGCTTCAGCTTTTCGACCCGGCATTTAATGATCTTACATTGGAGGATGAAACACCGTTTTTCCCTGCCTTATTAAAGAAACCCGAGGGTATACTGTGTTTCAGCACTACATCGAAAAATGAAATTAAGTACAGAAACATGAAGCTGGTAGGCAGTGCACAAAGAAAATTGAACAACGTTATTCTTCAGCACGGATCAATACTATGCGGTAAATATCACAGAAGACTAACCGGATATTTAAACCCGAGCGGTGTAAAAGAGAACCACCTTGATTCAGTAACAACCGAAATCGAATCTGTTACCGGTAAAAATGTTGACTACAGTATTTTGAGAAAATGTATCGTTGAAGGCTTCAAACAAACATGGCAAATAGAAGAGATGATAATATTAAATTACTCTCTGCTGCCGGAATACAATTAAATAAACCCGCTTAAAAAATGAAATTTTATTTTTTATTACTATATATCATCACAACTCTATTCGTGTACGCTCAGAACAATCTTAAAATAGTAAAACATCTGGAGGGAATTACTGTCTATGATGTCTGCGGAGATGGTCAGAACATCTGGGCAGCCACCAACGGCAACGGTGTATTTGCGTATTCGGAGAAAAATCAGAAATGGACCAATTACTCAACTATGAATAATAGATTACAAATAGATTTTTTTTATTCGATAGATGCTAGTAAGGATTACGTTTTTGCCGGTTCTACAGACGGCATATTTATTCTGAACAAAAAAAGAAATAACTGGAGTAAAAGAAAATTCGGCAAAGGCGGACAGTTAAGCAACTGGATACGTTCAGTAAAATATGATGAAATAGATAATGTTGCCTGGATCGGCAGATTTAAGTATTTGTCGAAGTTCGATATTAAAAACAGGCGTTTTGTTGATTACGACTTAACCGCAAACGGGGACGAAAAGACCAATACTATAAAAGTTATTCAGGTGGACGGTGACAGTCTGGTCTGGTTCGGAACGGAAAACGGTCTCCATAAATACGATAAATCCCGAAGTCTTGAAGAACCGGGAACCGTTACGTTTTATGACAACAGTAAAAACTATTTCCGTGGCGAAGGCGATGCAGTTTCAATCTCTGCAATTCTGATTGAACAGAATTATGTATGGATCGGTCTTGATGAATTTATAACTAAATTGAAACCTGAGTATAATGTGGGTGGAGTTTACAGATTCGACAGGCGCAACGAGTGGCTCCGCTTTGATGTCAGTTCTGGTCTGGGAGGAAATGGTATTTCGGATATTGTAAGAACAGGTAATTTTTTGTGGGTGTCGCTTTACCAATTCAGCATGAATTCGAAAGAACAATACGGAAGGGGTCTTGCGCTTATAAACAGGTTAACCGAGGAAGTGATCCCTTTACGTGAATCTTCGCTGCCAACTACTGTTTTTGCAATGCATTACGACGGGAAATATATTTGGTTTGCTGCCGATAATGGTTTGTATCAGTTAGATTTATCCAATACTTTTGTAAGTGAGATTAAGAACTTGCAGGAATAATTATGATTAAATTCACAAAAAGTGAAATCAAAAATATTAAAGATATATTCGCCGGGAAAAAGATTGCAATCATCGGTGATATGATGCTGGATGGTTATTACTGGGGTGATGTAAAAAAAATTTCACCTGAAGCTCCTGTACCCGTAGTTGAAATTGAAGATGAGTTTTTCAGGTTCGGCGGTGCCGCAAACGTAGCATTAAACATAAATGCGCTCGGCGGTATCCCCTATCCAATCGGTGTGATCGGAGATGATCAGGAGGGGAAAATTTTTACCGGACTTATCAACAATAACAATATTATTGACGATGGTATTGTTATAACCGACAAAAGACCAACAACTGTTAAAATAAGAGTTATAGCAAACAGCCAGCACCTGGTAAGAATCGATAAGGAACTAAAGGATTACCTGAACCCTGAAATTGAATCCCTGATCCTCAATAGGTTTAATGAAATAATCGATGAAACAGATGCTGTTATTTTACAGGATTACAACAAAGGTGTTTTAAGCAGGAAAGTTATTGAAAGTATTATCGGGACCGCTAAAAACAAAAATAAAATCGTTAATGTCGATCCTAAGTTTCTAAACTTTTTCGCTTATAATAATGTTGATGTATTTAAACCGAATAAAAAGGAAACTGAAGACGCTTTAAATATCCGAATAGTTGATGATACTGACATTGAGAAAGCCGGAGAATTGATTATTCAGAAATTAGGTGCCCAAAACATATTGCTGACGCTTGGTTCTAAAGGCACAGCATTGTTTGACAGAAATGGCGGAATTCTCAGAATACCCACGAGAGCCCGGAAGGTTGCTGATGTTTCGGGTGCAGGTGATACAGTAATCGCAACACTAACGATGGCTATGTCGGCTGGATTTTCAGTGGAAAAAAGTGCTTACCTTGCTAATTTTGCCGGCGGTCTGGTATGCGAAGAAATGGGGATAGTCCCTATTGAACTTGACCACTTTATAAATGAGTTGACTGAAGAATACAAATGAATAATATAATTACAGACAGAAACAAATTGATAGAACTCAGAAAAAAGTTGAAGTCTGACGGTAAAAAAATTGTGTTTACTAACGGTTGCTTCGATATTATTCATGCCGGACATATTGATTACCTTACTAAAGCAAAGGCTTTGGGTGACGTTTTAATAGTTGCATTAAATTCGGATGAGTCGGTTAAAAGAATAAAAGGAAAAAACAGACCTATCGCTGAATTGAGCGAAAGGCTTTTTGTTGTCTCGCAGATAAAAGCTGTTGACTATGTAACGGTATTTGAAGAAGATACGCCCGGCGAAATAATTGCGCAGCTCGTTCCGGATATACTAGTAAAAGGTGCCGACTGGGATATAGATAAAATTGTGGGACGCGATATTGTAGAGAAACACGGCGGTATTGTAAAAAATATCGAGTTTAAGTATAATCAATCAACAAGTACAATAATCAGCAAAATTATTGATTTACAAAAAGATTAAAATTGCAGAAGAAAAAAAAAGAACGGACCATATTCCACAAAACTGTGAATGGGGTTATACTATTCGCTCTGGGTGCTATTTTTTTAATTACTCTGTTGTTCGGTTTTTCTCAGACAAAGACATTTCGTGAATACCTTCGTGAATCCATAATAGAAAATGTCAATTCATCAATTGACGGCAGGCTGTCGATAGAAAATATTGAAGGTTCGATTTTTACGTCGCTTAAATTAATAAACGTAACTCTTGAATCGAATTACGATACAGTCTTAAACACAGATAAAATTGTGATGCATTTCAGTCCCTTGCATCTGTTGCTCAAAAAATTGTACTTCCGGAAAGTTTCAGTAAACAATTTATTTTTTAACTATAGGGAAATTGAAAAAGGCACCTGGAATCTGAACAGTCTTGCCAAAGCTGAAACAAACGATACAGTTGCAATTGGTCCGGAGGTGAAAATTGCAGAACCTGAAGAATCCACTTTTCCCTTCACAATTCAAATCAATAGTCTTTCGTTAGCCAATCTGAATTTTTCGCTTCAAAGCTACGAAAATTTATATTCGAAAGACATTTACAGCAAAGCTGATTTTAATAATATACAAGTCCTCAATTTGAATTTAGAAGCAAGGACATTTGCTGACTTTTCATCAAAGGATATTCAATTTGTATTAAACAATCTTTCGTTCGATTCAAACATCAAATTACTTGATCATGTTCACCTGTCGGGAGCTTTTCATCTTACCGATGAAATGACTTCGATTAATAAATTGAATCTCGAAACAAGTCACACTAACCTGAAAGTAGATACAAAAATTGATGGTCTTAACCTTTTCGAAAAAGTGGAATATGAAAATTTTGAAAACTATCCGGTTGAATTATATGTTAAGGCTGAACCTTTTTTATTTGAGGACATGTCAAGTTTGCTCGAAAGCACTTCACTGCTGAGAGGCAAGGTTAATTTTGAATTAGAAGCTGAAGGTAATTACGGTGATCTTATTATTACTAATTTAATTGCAAATTATGAAAACACTGAACTAATCGGCGAAGGAACACTAAAAAATTTACAGCACCCGGATGATCTGTTTATTAAATTCAGATTTAATAATTCCCGGGTTCAATACGACGACATTATTCAACTCCTGCCTGATCTTGAACTGCCTGATTTCGAGGATCTTGAGCTGAGTAGATTTGATTTGTCCTTTGAAGGTTCTCCCCTGAATTTTTCAGCAGATTTAGATGCTGATGTGTCTGAAGGCAGTTTAAGTCTTCAGGCTGAATTGGATCTGGCATCAGTAATACCTCTTTATAACATCAGGTTCAAGACCGATAATCTTAATCTTGAAAATATTATCAGCATCAATTCTGCGATAAATTCGGAAGGCAGATTGGTTGGTTCGGGATTCGATCCGTCGGACCTTAACAGCAATTTAAATTTCATTGCGCATAAGAGCAGTATCAACGGATATGATCTTGATTCTCTGAACCTGCAACTCACTTCTGAATCAAAGAATATCGAACTTGATTTCAGTGGAATTATAAACGATGCACGAAGCGAAGTAGCTGGTAACCTTGACTTGCAGGATATTAATAGTCCTGTATACAATCTTACCGGCAATGTAAGACAACTGGATATTTCAAAATTTACTGATGAAAGCAAAGATCTCTCATTCCTGAACTTTACCTTTACATCTGAAGGTGAAAATTTTTCGCTCGATGATATAAATGGCGACTTCACGCTGGAATTTGATGAATCGACGTATAGTGATAAATACTTCGATCACGCTTCCGTTGAATTGCAACTTGCAAAGAACCAGAACCATCGTGAAATAAATCTCCGTTCGAATCTGATTGATTTTAATATTGAAGGCGAATTTTCTCTCGAAGATGCCATAAGTGTTATCTCCTATCAGTCAGAAACTATAGGGGAAATAATGTCATCCAAAGTCGATGAGCTGAATCCCGTTATAAATTCTGAAGAACCGGATACGGATATTATTATCTCAGTAAATAATGATATCGTTAGCAAAAAATTAGCTTTTAACTACGATTTTGAATTTAAAAGTTTTGATCTAATAGCGGCCTTAATGGGCGAAGATGATTTTGGCATTAAAGGCGGCGGAAGCGGATTTGTAAATAACGATTCGTCAAATTTTTCGGTTAATATGGATTTGGAATTCGATCATTTCTATACTCTCCGGAATAATGAAATTTTATATTTATCCAACCTTGAAAGTAATATCAATTTCAGCAGGGACAATAGAATTAACGCGTTTGATAATCTGTTCGGCGCTCTTTCGATTAGCTCCGACAGAATTATCGCCGGTTCGAAAGTAAAGAATTTCAATGCCGACTTCATATTTAACGACAGCAGATTATTTTATAACGTAGATACTGAAATTGATACATTTCTCACCTCCAGCTTCGACGGCTCAATTTTATTAAGCCCCGGAATGCAGAGAGTTATAATTAACAGCGCTCTGCTGAACTACAAAGATGTTCAGTGGAAAAACAAACAACAGGCTTTAATCGACTTTTCTCCCGATTCTCTGGAATTTGTAGATTTTAAACTTTACAATGACTCAACCACCATTTCGATAACCGGACTTTTTACAAGCATCGGCGAAAACGATCTTAATTTTTCTATTGATAATATTCCCGGTGATCTGCTGAGTTATTATTTGTTTGATGATAAAAACAGAGGTATTGAATCCACGGGCAATATAACCAGCAGTTTAACCGGAACTATACAAGATCCCAAATTGGTATTTGATTTCACTGTAAGCGAAATAAAATTAAATAATACGGTGCTGGGAAATTTCCTTCTGTCTGGCAGCTATTTTAGAGATAATCTGGATTTAAGCATTAAATTTATCGAAAGAAAATCCGACATTAATGAGCCTCAATTCCTGGTTACAGGAAATTTTCCCGTAACTCTTTTCCCCGATGAGGGTAATTCATTTATTGATTCGTCACGTTCCTTAACAGTTTTATTGCAGGCAGACGAATTTGATATCGCCTCATTCGGAAGTCTTATCCCGATGATTAGTAAGCAGCAAGGCTATTTGAATGGCAACGTAAATCTTAATGGTACAATAGATGATTTAAATTACGACGGATCATTATCATTAAGTAAGACAAAATTCTTATCATTGCTTAATAACCTTGAATATAAAGTAGCAGCTTCACTTACTTTCAACGGCAAGGATATTACTGTTGACTCTGTAAAAATTGCAAACCTGATCGGGTCCAGATTGAACGGTGAATTAGTAGGTAACGGAAAAATTAAACTTGATGGATTTTTACTCAATGAAATCGACATGAATGTTAGCGGTGGACTCGGTGTGCTTGGGAATAGAAGTAAATCGGTTAGCCCTGCTATTTACGGCAATCTCTTCGTACAGGCAAAAGATAAATGGAATTTCACGTATAAACAAAATAAGAGCAAATTTACAGGAACATTTTTACTTAGAGAAGCCGACTTAACATTTTCTCCTCTGCAAAATTCCTATACATCTTCGGATATAATTTATACGTTTAAAATAGATTCATCAAAATTGGATAAAGAAGAAATTAAATTTGCAAAACTTGTAAATTCGAAATCATCCGTTAAAGGTAATAAATCCCTTCAAAAATTTTTCAATTTTGATTATTCGATAAATGTTGAAATTGAGAACGAAGCAAAAATTGAATTCATTCTGTCTCCCTCGTTTAATCAAAAACTTATTGTACTTGCTGATGGGAACATGCGCTACGAATCGCTGGGAGAAGATTTAAGAGCACAGGGTCAGTTCAACCTGCTTGAAGGATCTAAACTGGAATTTTTCAAAGTCCTCGATGCTGAAGGGTACATCCGTTTTGAAACAAGCATTTCTGATCCGTTCCTGAATATTATCGCAACATATACTACTGACTACTACACTACTGTTGATTCACCTCCCACACCCGTTGCAGTTAAAATGAAAATCAATGGCAGTTTTTCGGAACTCGGCAAGAATCTTACTGCAAGTAAAGATAATATTCTTGTTTACGTAGGCAGTAAAAATATTTCAGATAATATACCTGATTACAGGTACAGCGAGGTAGACGCTTTGTCGTTTATTCTTATAGGGAGTCCCGCCAACGATCTCAGTAAAGACAAGGGAGCTTTTTCAGGATTCGCACAGGAATTATCAGATTCATTTTTAGGCTCTGCTCTTACATCGCTGGTAAATTCAAGAGTCGGTGATGCAATTAATGATATAAAATTAAGCACTACCGGACAGGAAACAAGATTAAGTGTTTCAGGTAAAATCGAAAATGTAAGGTATTCGGTCAGTTCCGCATTAAACGATAAGGATCAGAATACTAATCTGTTTAAGAATATTAATAAAGCAAACATAAGGATTGAATATTTGTTCAGTCCGAAATTTCTTATTAGAATGGAGCGTAAAAATTCAATCACTGACTTTAGCGGAACAGAAGACAATATATACGAACTTGGTTTAAAATATTTAATAGTGTTTTAATGAAAAAAGAAATTAAAGAATACTTTAAGAAAAATCCCGGTCACAAAATTAAGCCGAGAGAACTTGCAAAAAAACTTTCGATGCTAAATGAAGAGAATTATGCATCGCTTAAGCAAATGCTCCACGATCTCTCAAATGAAGGATACCTGGACAAACAGGGAAAAAGATATTTTCTTTCATATCAGCCCGACAATAATCTTATAGGCACGTTTCAATTATCGCGTGAAGGGACATACGGATTTGTAATCATTAAAGACTACGACGTTCCGGATATATTTGTCCCAGAGAAATTTTTCAATACGGCAATTCATGGAGATCTCGTAAAGGTTGAATTACAGTCCAGGCAGCGCGGTAAAAATATAGAAGGAAAAATTATTGAGGTGCTGGAGAGGAAACATGCAGAGATTATTGGCGATCTGGTAAAAAGAAAGTCTGCTTATTTCGTATTCCCCGATAATAACGAAATTCAAACAGATATTTATATTCCGCATGAACACCTGCATGATGCTGGAGTGGGTGATAAGGTTGTTGTAAGCAATATCTTATGGGAAAGTAACGGTGTTAATCCCGAAGGTATAATCGTAGAGGTGCTCGGTAAAAGCGGATCTTACGAAGTTGAAAGAAAACTGGTGATGAAGGAATACCATCTTCCTCTCAGTTTTTCCAGGGATGCGATGGCGGAAGCGGATTGCATGACCGAAGATATAACCAATGATGAGATAAACAAGAGAATAGATCTTCGGCATAAAATAGTTTTTACGATTGATCCCGAAGATGCCCGGGATTTTGATGATGCCGTTTCGATTGAAAAGCGCAGTGACGGTAATTTTGAAATAGGTATACATATAGCAGATGTAAGCCATTTCTTAAAAAAAGGTACTGCAGTTTATAAGGAAGCGGCAAAAAGAGCAACGAGTGTATACCTCGTTGGAAATGTTGTGCCGATGCTGCCGGAAAAATTGTCAAATAATATCTGTTCGCTTGTTCCTTTTAAAGACCGGCTGACATATTCAGTAATTTTAACGGTTACGCCGGAAGCTGCAATTGTTGATTACAGGATTGGAAAATCAGTAATAAATAGTAAAAGACGATTCACATATGAAGAGGTTCAGGATATCCTGAATAATAAAAACGGTGAATTTTTCTGGGAGCTAAATGAATTGAATAAAATTGCAAGAATTCTTCGCAGCAGGAGAATACAGAAAGGCAGTATTAATTTTATTCGACCGGAGGTGAAATTTGAACTTTCCGATGACGGGAAGCCGTTTAATATTGTTATAAAAAGAATTCAGGAAAGCAACGAATTAATTGAGGAATTGATGCTGCTGGCGAACCAAACAGTTGCATCGCATGTTAAGAAAATTTCAGGTAAAAATCTTTTATCTTTTATTTACAGGGTGCATGATGTTCCCGAAGAGGAGAAAATGAGCGAGTTTGCCAGATTTGTAACTTCGTTAGGTTATAAATTCAATACCAGGATTAAAAATAAATCTAAAGAACTTCAGAAATTACTGGATCAGGTAAAGGGAACTGTGGAAGAGGCAGTAATTAATGAAATTGCAATCAGATCAATGGCAAAAGCGGTCTATTCAACAGAAAATATAGGCCATTACGGGTTGGGTTTTAAAAATTATACACATTTTACGTCGCCTATACGCCGTTTCCCGGATTTAATTGTCCATAAATTACTATATAAATACCTTGAAAATAATTCGGCAGAATCATATTCTGCAAAGGAGTTAGAAAATATTTGCAGTCATTCCTCGAGCATGGAAAGAAATGCAGTTTCTGCTGAAAGAACTTCGATTAAGCTGAAACAAATTGAGTACTTGAAGAATAAAATTGGTTATGAATATGATGGAATTATTTCGGGTGTTACAAATTTCGGGATTTTTGTCGAACTGAATGAAAATCTTGCCGAAGGTTTAATACGGCTGAGAGACATAGAAGATGATTATTATATTTTGGATGAGAAGCATTACTCGATTATAGGAAGGTCGAGTAAACAGATATATAGATTGGGGGATCGCATACGTGTTAAAGTAGTAAGAGTAGATGAAGAAAAACAGGAAATTGATTTTATTTTAATTAATTAGCAACGGTGCAGGTTATGAATAAAATAATGGTTTTATTACTACTGGTCGTTTCATCTGTGTCTGTACTCGGACAGTTCGGAATGAACAGAGTTCAGTATAAAAATTTTGACTGGTATTTCATACAGACAAAACACTTCGACATATATTTTTCACAGGAAGGAAGAAGCTCGGCTGAATTTGCAGCCAAGGCAGCTGAAGAATCACTTGAGGATCTTCAAAAACGGCTGGATTACACAATAAATAATCGGATTTCACTAATACTTTACAACTCACATAATGATTTCCAGGAAACCAACACTACCGATGGATATCTGAGTCAGGGCGTAGGAGGATTTACAGAACCCTTTAAAAACAGAGTTGTATTCCCTTTCGAAGGTTCCTTCGAAAAATTCAGACACGTTATTCATCACGAGCTCGTTCACGCTGTTATGCGTGACATGCTATACGGCGGCACTGTTCAGAATATAATTGCAAAAGGAATAACGTTAAATCTTCCACACTGGTATCATGAAGGTATGGCAGAGTATCTTTCATCGGGATGGGAAACGAAATCCGATCAGTTTATAAGAAATGCAATTATTAATGAATTCCTGCCTGATATCGACCAGTTATACGGCTATTTTGGATACCGCGGCGGTCAATCGGTTCTTCAGTACATTGCTGAAAAATATGGCGATCCGAAAGTAGGTGAGATTCTTACAAAAATTAAAAACAGCGGAAGTCTGGAGGAAGGATTAAAAGGTGCAATCGGTTTAACCCTTGAAGAACTGAATGAACGCTGGAAGAAAGATCTTAAAGTTAGATACTGGCCGGAAATTGCCGAAAGAGATGAGCCTGACGATTTTGCAGAGAGGATTACTGACAATAAAAAAATAATCGGTTTTTACAATACGAGTCCTGCTATTTCTCCTATGGGCGATAAACTTGCGTTCATTTCAGACAGGGATATTTACTTCGATGTTTACATAATGGATTTGAGTAACAAAGAAAATATAAAAAAGATTATTAGCAGCGGACGAACGAATGACTTTGAAGAATTAAATGTTTTATTCCCTGCTTTAACCTGGTCTCCCGATAATATACATGTGGCTCTATCAGTTAAGAGCAGCGGGTACGATGTAATTTCCGTTATAAATACGGAGACAGAAGAAAGTAAGGAATTACCATTGAAGTTCGACGGGATTGAATCAGTAGCATGGTCTCCGGACGGCGAAAAAATTGCATTTGTAGGAAGCAACGCTGTTCAGTCCGATATTTATATATATAATTTTAAAGATCAATCAGTTACGAATCTGACTAACGATATTTTCTCCGATAATGATCCGGCGTGGTCGCCAGATAATATGAAAATAATTTTTAGTTCTGACAGGGGTGAATATGTAAGCAAAGATATGATACCTAAAGATTTCAGCATGTATGGACATAATTACCATCAGATTGACTTATTCCTTATTGATACCGATAATAAAAAAATCGACAGGGTTTCAAACTGGCAATACAGTGACGAAAAGACCCCTGTGTTCTCTGCAGACGGAAAAGAAATAATATTTGTTTCCGATAGAAATGGGATAAACAACCTGTATAAAAAATCCGTCGTCTTAAGTGAGAATGACTCAGTGGATACAATAGTTGAGCTGGAAGCTGTTCCTTTAACAAATTCTTTAAATGAAATCAGCCAATTATCATTATCACAGGATGCTAAAAAACTTGTATTCACTTCACTATACAAGCAGGGTTATAATATATTTATGATTAAAAATCCTTTCGGGATGGAAGCTGAAGGTAACGAATTAAAACTGACTGAGTATATGGCAAGCGTTGTAAACGAAAAACCGTTAGTAAATCTGGATCAGTATGCTTTTTCGAATGAGGTTACAGATTCGGTTATTCATGCATCGGCGATAGATACAGAAAATACGGAGGAGCAGAAGAACCCGGGTAAGTTTTTCAGCGGCAAACTTGTTGATGAATCTTCCAGGGACAAAGATACTACTAAAGAAAATGTTGATTACAGCAACTATGTTTTCGGCAGTGAAGAATTCAGAATAGACAGCAGCCAATACTTGGCGAGTAAGGAAAATCTCTTTAATGAAAAACTTGATGATAACGGCAATTATCTTGTTAACCGCTACAAAATTAATTTTACACCGGATTTGATATATGCCAACGCAGGTTACAGCACCCTTTATGGTTTGCTTGGAACAACTGTACTTTCATTCAGTGATATTTTAGGAAATCACAGACTCATAGGCGTAACAAGTTTACAGATTGATCTTAAGAACAGTGACTACGGCTTGGCATACTATTATCTGGGCGACCGGATCAACTTCGGAATTGAAGGATTTCATACTGCAAGGTTTGTTTACCTTACAAGGGGATTCGGTTCTAATTTATTCCGTTTCAGAAACTACGGATTGGTTGCATCAGCAAGTTATCCGATCAATAGATTTTACAGGTTCGATTTCGGTTTGAGTGCAATGAATGTATCGTCAGAAAACCTTGATAATTTTAATGAGAAAACCCAGTCGAATTTCTATTTTGTTCCTACCTTCAGTTTTGTAAGAGATAATACGATGTGGGGTTATTATTCACCGATTCAGGGTGAGCGCTATAACCTGACCTTATTCGGCGACCCCGGTATAAGCAGGTCTGCACAGAGTTTTATTTCAATGGTATGGGATTACAGAAAATATTTTAGATTTTTTTATGATAATTCTTTCGTTGTCAGATTCTCAGGTGGATATTCAGGCGGAGCCAATCCGCAACGATTCTTTCTCGGCGGCACCGAAAATTGGATCAACCGGGAATTTGCTACGGGCGATATACCGTTAAATAATGCATCTGATTTTGCTTTCCTCTCACCTGCTCTTCCCTTACGAGGATACAATTACGCTGAAAAGATTGGAACACGCTATTCATTGTTAAATCTTGAATTGAGATTACCTGTAATAAGATACTTGTTAACCGGACCGCTTCCTATTTTCTTCCAGAATATACTGGGTGCTGCATTTATTGATGCGGGTACTGCCTGGGAAAACAATAAGAGTCTGAGATTTTTCAACAGGGATGAGAAAGGCAGAAGAGTTACGGATGATCTGCTTATAGGAACAGGTTTCGGCGCAAGAACATATTTCCTATTCTTTCTCTTACGATTTGATGTAGCGTGGGCGTATGATATCAAAAGTTTTTCAAAACCTAAGTATTATTTTTCAATAGGAACTGATTTTTAAATCCGGTTTTCACCGGATTTTTTATTTGCTTTTCGAAGTGTTGTCAGACGATTTACTATCATTCGTCTTACCCGTTGAGGCTGAGGCGGATTTTGATGTATCTGCAGCAGAACTGACACCGGATTTATAATCTGTCTGGTAAAAACCCGATCCTTTAAAAATAGGACCGATACCTGCACCGATTAATCTCTTCAATTCACCACCGCAATTTTTACATTCCTTTAATGGTGCGTCAGTCATTTTTTGAAAACACTCAAATGTATCGCCGCACTTGGTACATTTATAATCATATGTCGGCATTTATTCCTCTTAAATTTTTTCTAATCAAACCGCAAAAATAAATACTAACAATCATAAAACAAACTTATGCACAATAAATTATTTTTTTACTTAACTTTGAACGTATAATAAAATTAGATGATAATACCATCAAATCAGTCGTACTTTCACTGCTAATTGTTTTATCAGGATGCTTGAATTATGAGCAAATCACAAAGCTGAAAACAGACGGCTCGGGTGAAATGTTCGTGCATTACTGGACAAATTTCAGCATACAGACGGATTCTTTACTTATTTCAAAATTCGGAATTTTTGAACCTGATTCGCTGAAAAAACTATTTTCTGCCAGTTTTACTGCAATCGAGAAAATTGAGGTTTATAAAAATTACAAGGACTCTACAATTCATGCAAAAGTAGAGCTTGATTTTAACAGGGTTGATTCGCTTAATTTTCTCAATCCTTTCGCTAATTACAGGTATGCGTTTATAAAAACTGACGATGAAAATGAGATTATATTTTCGCACGACGTAACGCCGATATCGACAGGATTTGGATTTGAAGACAGCTCCTTAACACTTGAATACACTTATTACATCCCGGGAAAAATACTCGAACACAATGCTGATAAAAGAACAAACAACAAATTATATTGGATTTTTAATCAGTCGGAAGTAGGAAAAGGCAAAGAGATTTACGTTAAGTTTACCCCATATAAAATTAAAGAAACACCCGATTGGATATATTTTAGCGCTTTATTCGTATTAATAGTTGTATTAATATTTATCTTTAAAAAAAGAATCACCTAAGTTATTGTTTTTTAGGTAATTACAAAGATTCATAATTTGACATACCAGATCGGATTACTTATATTTGAAATCTTTCTTTTTTTAGTATGTTTGACGATATGACTTTCAGAAAGGATTTAAGAATATTTTCGGGTAATTCCAACCCGAATTTCGCAAAAAAGATTTGCGAATATCTCAATATAGACCAGGGTCAGATTGAATTAAAGAAGTTCAGCGACGGTGAAATCTGGGTTAAATTTAAAGAGAATATTCGTGGTCGTGATGTTTACATCGTTCAGTCAACTATGCCCCCTGCTGAAAATCTGATGGAAATGCTGATAATGATCGATGCAGCGAAGAGATCATCGGCAAAAAGAGTAACTGCAGTAATACCCTATTTCGGATATGCCAGGCAGGATAGAAAAGATCAGCCCAGGGTTTCAATAACAGCAAAAATGGTGGCAAATTTACTTACCGTTGCAGGCGCTGACAAAGCCATTACAATGGATCTGCATGCAGCTCAAATTCAGGGCTTCTTCGATATTCCTGTCGATCATTTGTATGCATCACCGATTTATACGAGTGAATTCATGAATAAAATAGATAACCTCGCTATAGTTTCGCCTGATATCGGCGGTGTAAAAATTGCGCGTTCTTATGCGAAGCGTCTGGATGCAAAACTTGTAGTAATTGATAAAAGAAGACCTGAACCGAACAAAGCTGAAGTTATGAATGTAATAGGTGAAGTTGAAGGTAAAAATGTTATAATTGTGGATGACCTTATAGATACAGGCGGCACTTTTGTTTCGGCAGTTAAGGCACTAAAAGAAAGAGGAGCTGAAAAAATTTTCGGTGCCGTTACACACCCTCTGTTATCGGGTACAGCTACTAAAAATATTGAGAAATCGGAAATAGACAAACTCTATGTTACCGATACAATTCCTCTTCACGAGAGTAGTTCCAAGATCGAAGTAAAAAGTGCGACTCAATTATTTGCCGAGGCAATTATCAGGTCGCATAATAATGAGTCTATAAGCTCGTTGTTCGATGTTGATAAGAGTTAGAATTTTAGAATAATATCATTTGGAGTAAAGCAAAAATGGCAGAGATAAGCTTAAATGCACAAAAAAGAGAAATAACTACCAAAGGTGCTGTTAAACAGATGCGGAGAAACGGAAACGTTCCCGGCACTTTGTATCTGAAAGGATCGGAACCAATATCTTTCTCAGTAAACGAAGTGGCATTAAACCCATTGGTTTTTACTGCAGAAACCAGCATTATAAATTTGAAAATTGATGGAACCGAGCAGAGATGCATAATTAAAGATGTTCAATTTGATCCGGTGTCAGACAGAGTAATTCATGTCGATTTTCAGGGTGTTACAGTCGGTCAGAGCCTGCAACTGCAGATTCCTGTTCAGATAACTGGAAATGCTGTCGGTGTTAAAGAAGGCGGTCACCTTCAGACATTCCTGCATAAACTTGATGTTGAATGTCTGCCACGTCATATTCCCGAGCATATTCAAATTGACGTGACAAAGCTCAGCGTAGGAGATATGATTCATGTCCGGGATCTTGGTATTGAAAACATTTCTATCCTGAATGCTGAGGATACTGTTATAGTTGGTGTTGTTGCCGCCCGGGGTACAACTGAGGAAACTGTTGAAGAGCTTAAAACTGAAGGTGAAGAACAAGCAGAACCTGAAGTTATATCAAAAGGTAAATCTCAAGAAGACGAATAATTGCGTGCTATTCTTGGAATAGGTAATCCAGGCAGTAAGTATGAAAATACGCGGCACAATATCGGGTTTAAAATACTCGATAAATTTGCTGAAAGACATAAACTTGTATTTAAGTCATCATCGGATGATTACTATTATGCGGGAAGCTTTATAAAGGCTTCCCCTTTTATTTTAATCAAGCCGACAACATTTGTTAATTTAACGGGTCAAGCTGTTATTCAG
Organism: Melioribacteraceae bacterium; assembly: GCA_016927595.1. GTDB lineage: Bacteria > Bacteroidota > Ignavibacteria > Ignavibacteriales > Melioribacteraceae > PGYT01. The sequence goes on from JAFGMI010000019.1 coordinate 58,125, forward strand.
CTTTTAGAAAAATATAAAATCGATTTGAAAAACCTGCTTGTCGTTCTCGATGATGTTAATCTTCCACCGGGAAAATTGAGAATTAGAAAATCGGGCGGCGATGGTGGACATAACGGATTATATTCGATTATTTATACCGTAATGTCGAATGAATTTCCGCGCCTGCGTTTTGGAATAGGGAATGATTTTGAGTACGGAACAATGGCAGATTATGTCCTAACTCAATTCAACAAAGAAGAGACTGATTTGATAAATGGAAGTATTATTTCATCTGTAAGGCTTATTGAAAAATTTATTGAAGGCGGTATAGAGCTTATGCTGTCTGAGTTTAGTAAATCCAATATTACTAATGTGCATAACTCCAATAATATTAATGAGGGTAATTAGGAGCTAATATGAATTTATTGATATACTTAATTCCAGTTGCCGGATTACTGGCATTGCTTTATAGTTTATTGAAAAATAACTGGATTAGCAGACAAAGTGCAGGCACCGAAAAAATGGAGGAAATTTCCAGGAATATCCGTGATGGTGCAATTGCTTTTCTGCGTACCGAGTACAAGGTTCTCGCAGTGTTTGTAATAACGGTTGCTGTTCTGCTTGCAATCTCAAACAGCTCTAACGCTGAATCTTCATGGTTAATTTCGGTTTCGTTCGTTGTAGGCGCTTTATGTTCAGGACTTGCTGGGTATTTAGGTATGATGGCAGCTACAAAAGCAAATGTCAGAACTACTCATGCCGCTCGTACAGGTTTGGGACCAGCATTAAAAATAGCATTTTCCGGCGGTTCGATAATGGGCATGAATGTCGTGGGACTCGGCGTGCTGGGTTTAAGTGTTCTGTTCATCATTTATTCGAACCTGCATTGGGATATTTATAAAATAATTAACGTAATTTCAGGCTTCTCACTTGGAGCTTCTTCCATAGCACTGTTTGCAAGGGTAGGCGGTGGTATTTATACGAAAGCCGCTGATGTCGGCGCTGATCTGGCTGGTAAAGTTTATGAAGGAATACCTGAAGATGATCCGAGAAATCCAGCTACTATTGCAGATAACGTAGGTGATAATGTGGGTGATGTTGCCGGTATGGGAGCGGATCTTTTCGAATCCTTTGTTGGTGCAATAATCGGTGCAATGGTACTCGGAGCATTATTTTACAGCCCCGATGTACCTGAATTAAGCCTTGAAGCCGTGCTGCTTCCTTTAGTTCTTGCGGGAACTGGTATAATCCTTTCCATAGTCGGTACTTTCTTTGTTAACGTAAAAGAAGGGGGAAATCCTCAAAAGGCATTGAACATGGGAGAGTTTGGTACATCAGGATTGATGCTGGTCGCTTCGTATTTCATAATTCAAAATTTGCTTCCTGAAAACTGGATTCATAATGAATTCGAATATACTAACGATGGTGTTTTCTTTGCGACTATTATCGGACTGGCTGCTGGAACACTTATTGGATTAATTACGGAATATTACACCGGTACTGGTTATAAACCGGTCGCTAAAATAGCAAATCAATCAGTCACTGGTTCGGCAACCAACATTATTGCCGGATTGGGTGTCGGAATGATGTCAACAGGATTACCGATTATAATTATTGCAGCAAGTATTATCGGAGCCTTCGAATTTGCAAATCTTTATGGTATAGCTATAGCAGCTCTTGGAATGCTTTCGACGACAGGAATTCAACTTGCTGTAGATGCATACGGTCCGATCTCCGACAATGCGGGCGGTATAGCAGAAATGGCTGAATTACCGAAAGAGGTTAGAGAACGCACCGATAAGCTTGATGCGGTTGGAAATACCACCGCCGCCATCGGGAAAGGATTTGCAATTGGATCAGCAGCATTAACAGCTTTAGCACTTTTCTCGGCTTTTATGACTCAAGCCGATATTGTGTCGATAGACCTTGCAAAACCGGTTATAATGGGCGGTTTATTCATCGGGGCAATGCTTCCTTTTGTTTTTTCAGCATTGTCATTGAATGCTGTTGGACGTGCCGCCAAGCAGATGATAATTGAGGTCGGCAGACAGTTTAGGGAAATAAAGGGTTTAAGAGAAGGAACTGCTAAAGCAGAATACTCTAAATGTGTTGAAATTTCGACAAAGGCAGCAATCGTGGAAATGATTTTACCGGGTCTGATGGCGGTATCAGTTCCTGTAATTGTAGGTCTGATCAGCAAGGAAATGCTGGCAGGTCTGCTCGCAGGTGTTACCGCCAGCGGTGTATTAATGGCTATTTTCCAATCGAATGCCGGTGGAGCCTGGGATAATGCAAAAAAACTGATTGAAAGCGAAATAGAGATAGACGGTTTCAAATACGGAAAAGGTTCTGACGCGCATAAGGCATCGGTCGTGGGGGATACAGTCGGCGATCCGTTTAAGGATACATCAGGACCGTCCATAAATATACTTATTAAGCTTATGTCTGTTGTTTCATTAGTTATTGCACCATTGATTAAATAATTTTATATTTACAGGTTATTTTTTAACCCTGCTTCCGATCAGTTGACCGGAGGCCATTAAGTCCATAGGGAGGAATTAATGAAAACAAACCACTACGAGAGCGTGGTTATCATAAACGCCGCACTCGAAGACGAACAAATCGATTCGATCATATCCCGGATTGAAGAATTTATTAAGTCAAATGAGGGAAGTATAACCGATATTGACAAATGGGGGCGTAAAAGACTGGCATACCCCATTCAGAAATCAAAATCCGGTTATTATGTTGTCCTCAGATTTAAGTCCGAACGGGATTTTATTGCAAAACTCGAGAGAACATTCCGACTCGACGAAACAATTATTCGCTATTTAACAGTTGTTCTCGATAAGAGAGCTCTTCAGTATATTGAAGATGAAAAAAATCGTCAGGAAGGCGAAACTGCAAGTTCTGATGGTCAGGAGAAATCAACACAATCAAATAATGAAAGCACAGAATAGTATGGAGGTTACGATATGGCTGATTTGAAAATGCCTGAATTAAACAGTGTTATAGTTGCTGGTAATTTAACGAAGGATCCCGTTTTTAGAGAAACATCCAATAATACACCTGTAGTTAATTTTCATATTGCTGCTAACAGAAGATATAAAGACAGCAGCAATCAATGGCAGGAAGATGTATGCTATGTTGGTGTTGTTGCCTGGAATAAACTTGCAGACAGTTGCAGGGACAGGCTGAGAAAAGGAAGTGCAGTGTTAATTGATGGTGAACTTCAAAGCCGTACTTTTAAGACAGAAGACGGTAGAAACAGAACTATAGTTGAAATTAAAGCCAAAAGAATCCAGTTCCTGAATAAACTTCAGAAAAATGATTCGGATTTTGTTGATGAAGAATCCGATGTTGTTTCAGAAGATAATGACGATTCGAACAGCGCAAGCTACGAAGATAATTCGTTCGATAAATTTTTAACCGATGAAGAATCCGACCTTATCAATGGCGGTAAGGATAATAATTAGAAGGAGTCTTAAATGAAAACAAAAAGAGTAAGAAGAGTAATAGAAGATTATATAGATTATAAAGACGCAAAGAGACTTCAGAAATTTGTAACCGACCAGGGTAAAATTATCCCCAGAAGAATTACTGGGCTCAGCGCAAAACAGCACAGAGAATTGGTCACTGCAATTAAAAGAGCCAGGCAAATTGCCATTATGCCTTATATTTCTGAAGCAGTTAAGTAATAAGGAGTTTAAAGATGAAAGTTATATTAAGAAAGAATTTTGAACAACTCGGAAAAATCGGCGAAGTGGTTTCCGTAAAAGACGGATATGCCCGAAATTTCCTAATTCCCAGAAAAATTGCATATCCTGCTATTGCAGGCAATATCAGGGCTCTTGAAGAAGAAAAGATACAACTTGCCAAGAAACAGTCGAAGGAACTCGAAGATGCTCAGGCACTTGCTGCCGAACTGGAAAAAGTATCAATCACTATTTCTGTTAAGGTCGGTGAAGAGGATAAAATATTCGGCTCAGTTACATCGCAGATGATAGCCGAATCTCTTAAGGAAAAAGGTTATGATATCGACAGACGAAAAATTGAAATCGACGAACCGATAAAAGCGCTGGGCATATACAGCATTAATATCAAAATTCATTCGGACGTTACGGCTATTGTTAAAACCTGGGTTGTTCGGGAATAGTTTGATTACCGGCATTGCCGGTTTTTTATTAATACGATTAATTACTAACAAGACACAGAAAATAGAATGAAAGAATTTAGATTTAAATTAATATTGATAGCTGCATTCGTTGCTTTAAGCGTGTACTTACTGTACCCTACTTATGCCGATTATTCATTTACAAATGAAATTGAATCCGAGCTGACTTCAATTACCGACAGCATCAGAGCATCTAATCCTACCATTTCTGACGCTAAACTTAGTCAGATAATTGAATTGAAAGAAGACAGTATAAGGATATCAAACCCTGCTATAAAGAACGCGCGTGAAAAACGCGTAAAGCTCGGCTTGGACCTTCAGGGCGGCATGTATTTGGTTATGGAAGTTAATACTGCTAAACTGCTCGAGAATCTGGTAAAAAATCCAGATGAAGATTTTATGAATCTTTTAAAGGAAGCTGAAGAGGAATCAAGAATTTCTGAAGAAAATGTCGTTTCTATTCTTGCTTCGAAGATACAGGCTCAGGGTAAAAGATTAAGCAGGTATTTCGGATCGATACGGGACGAAGACGAAGATATAATTGCCAGGCTGGAAGAACAGGAATCTGATGCTGTCACCCGCGCAATTGAAATTATTAACAATCGTGTTAATCAATACGGAGTATCGGAACCTAATATTCAGAAACAGGGTGCGAGAAGAATTATTGTAGAGCTGCCGGGTATTGCAAAAGAGGAAGAAGCCAAGCGGCTGCTGCAAGGTAGTGCATTGCTTGAGTTTAAGCTAACCAAAGAACCGGATTTTGCTATTCCAATCATGAACAGAATAGATGAAATCCTTGCCGGTAAAACCGGTGAAGAAGCTGATTCGCTGAATACACAGGACAGCGCGGATGTTGCAGATATGACTGAGGAAGAATTTGCAAAGGAGCATCCTTTCTATTCGATAGCCCTTGTAAGTACGAATTATCCTTATCCTCTTGTAAAAGAAAATGATAGAGATAAGATAATGTCTTATCTCAGCCGTCCGGAAGTAATGAATGTAATTCCGGATAATGTTGAATTTTTATTCGGTGCCAAACCTGCCATCACTCAGGATAATGAGAATTATTTTGCTCTTTACCTAGTAAACAAAGAAGCTGAACTTACAGGCGGTGTAATTACGGATGCTCAAGCGAATATCGATCCTCAAACTACACAAGCTATTGTGTACATGTATATGGATTCGGAAGGTGCGAGAGAATGGTCGAGAATTACCGGCGCCAATATCGGAAAGAATTGTGCAATAGTACTCGACGGTGCGGTATACTCCGCTCCGAGAATCAACACAAAAATTCCAAATGGAAGTTCAGTGATTGAAGGTATGGAAGACTTAAACGAAGCCAAACTGCTTGAAATAGTTTTGAAAGCCGGCGCTCTTCCCGCTCCCGTTGACATAATTGAGGAAAGAACAGTAGGACCTTCGCTTGGTCAGGATTCCATCAACCAGGGGTTCAACTCAACTCTGATCGGATTCATACTCGTCGCTATTTTCATGATATTCTACTACAGAAGAGCCGGCACGGTTGCCGATTTAGCTTTGTTCTTTACAATCATATTCATAATGGGTATTCTCGCCGGTTTCCAGGCTACACTTACACTGCCGGGTATAGCTGGTATTATACTTACTATAGGTATGGCTGTGGATGCAAACGTTATTATTTATGAAAGGATAAGAGAAGAAATTGCTACAGGAAAAACCATTAAAGCAGCGATTGAAAGCGGTTATACAAATTCTTATTCGGCAATTTTCGACTCTAACATAACAACTTTCTTTACCGGTATTATACTTTATCAGTTCGGCAGCGGTCCCGTTCAGGGCTTCGCATTAACGCTGATGATTGGTATTGTCTGTAGTTTATTTAGTGCATTTGTTGTAACACGTGTCGCTATAGAAATGATGACAGCTAAAGGCATTAAATTGAATATAGGATAATTATTTACACATAAGGAGACAGTAAATAGATGCGTTTATTTGAAAATTTAAATATAGACTTCCTGAGTAAAAGAAAGTTTGCGTACATTTTTTCAGGAACTCTGCTTGTTTTAGGATTGATCAGTATTGTATTGAGAGGTCTTGAGTTGGGTATCGATTTTAAAGGTGGATCTGAAATAGCTCTTAAATTTGAAAATCCTATTTCAATCAGTGAAGTTAGAGACGAACTGAACCAGATTGGATTAGGCAATATAGAGGTTAAAACTTTTGGTGGTGAAACCGGTATATTAATTCGTACTGAACTTCAGACTATCCCGGAGAATGTTTTCGGGAGGGTTACTTCTGCAATCGAAAAGCATATTGAAGAGGTATTCCCCGGAATTCAGAAAAACATTGTTGAAAAGACAAACGATGCCATAACATACCAGTTCGAAAGTGACAGTATAACTAAAGAACTGTCTACCGAGTTATTTAAAGTCGGACTTCAAACATCTTCTCTTCAGGATAATAAATTGCTGGTAAGAGTCGGGGTTGCAGACTGGATAGAGGAGGTATTACGCGAGAAAATTGCTGATAATCGGTTTGTTGTTCAGAAGGCAGATAATGTAGGTCCTAAAATCGGCGGCGAACTTAAAAGAGATTCGATTATAGCTGTTGCTTTGGCTTTAATTGTTATTCTTGTTTATCTCGGATTCAGATTTAAGTTTGCATTCGCTCTGGGTGCCGTAATTGCTTTGTTCCATGACGTGATGATTACTCTTGGCTTGTTTTCACTTCTTTACGGTATTATACCTGGTCTTAATCTGGAAATATCAATCAGCGTAGTTGCTGCCTTTCTGACTCTGGTCGGTTATTCTATCAATGATACGGTGATTATCTTCGACAGGGTTAGAGAAAATATGAAGATACATAAAACCGCCCCTATCGAACAGAACATTAATTCTGCAATTAACAAAACAATGCCGAGAACAATAATAACAAGTTTAACCACACTCTTTGTTGTTGCCGTATTACTGATCTTTGGCGGGGAAGTTCTCAGAGGATTTGCCTTTGCGCTGGTATTTGGAATTTTTATCGGTACATACTCAACAGTGTTTGTTGCAAGTCCTTTTGTTCTGGAATATGCCCGTCGCTTTAAGAAAAAGCTTGAATTCTAGTTTTTAACAAAGCCGGTTGATGCCGGCTTTTTTATTTTAAAGAATTGTTATTCCGTAAGAGATTAAAATTTGTCCCGCATAGTAGCTTGTCAATATTATAAATTCTGCCAGCTTAAACCGATTCTTAAACTTATTCCATGCCAGCACAAAATCAGAAATTAGAAAAAGACATGCTCCTATTAAAATTAATATTGACTCAATGCCTGAAGATACTTCTGTATAACTATATATGAACGCTATAGTTGTGAAGGAAATCAGAATATATACCAGTATGTAATTACGAAGCTCCCTTTTTTCAATTCTGAAAATATTTAATACAATAAATGAAGCAGGCAGCATTACTAATAATACCAGATAATTTAAATTGCCGGAAAGAAAGTAAAATCCTGTAATGTAACATAGATGTGTAGTAAGAAATGCAAATAATCCCTTAGTGAAGTACTTTTCGGGAAATAATAGAAGTAAGTCCCCGATCATAGCAAATATAAAACCGCAGAGTATAATTAAAACCGGGAAAGGGTAATCGCCCCTGAAAATCAGAGGCATTATAATTACGAGCAGACTTGTAATTGTCTTGAAAATAACGAACAATTTTCTATTCCGGTATTTACCCGTCACGGTAAGAATAAGAGAAAAAAGAAAAGCAGCAACAAAAAATATCATTTTTAATCCGCTTAATTATTCTCATATTCAACTTTCATAAAATAGTCCCACTGATCAAAATATAAATTACCGCCTCTCCATTCCACTTCTCCCCTCTGGAAATCTACTGTTTCGCTCCTCGGGAAAATTTTAGCAGGAAACAGCGGCTGCGAATAATCATCGTTGATTATTAAATGATACGCATCGGTTCCGCCGAAATAAAACCACTTAACATCTTCATCATCCGAATCGACTAATTTAAATGACTGATCGACCGGCACCCATCCGTATCCCTCAAAATAAATTTCACACCAATCATGCAGATTCACTTCCCCGGGGTGCAGCATCCATCCGCTCTGCCATTTAGCTGGAATGCCGTTGAATCTGCAGAGCGTCATAAATGTGAGAGTTTGAATTCCGCAGTCGCCCCATCCGTTTGATAGACAATAATCTGAGATATTGTTTATAGTTGAGTATTCGCGCGCTCCAGCCCATGGAATGTTGTCGTTGATCCACTTATAAATCATTTTTGCCGCGAGCAAAGGATTAGTTTCCCCACCTACAATCATTTCCGAGAGTTCTTTAATTTTATCGCTGAATACAATGTGAGGTTCGAGCTCTGACGTATATTTAATGTACAGGTCCGAGCTTTTATCATAAGGATTCAGATTAGCAGTATTGAGAGAATGCCATTCATTAAAGCCGGTATATGAAACTTCCAATTCGAATTCAGTGGGTTTCCCCCGCTCGGCAACTTTCTCCATGTAGATTGTTCTCTGTAAGTTCGAATTATCCGCAATTATATACTCATCAGCATTTGTCCGGATTAATTTTATTAACTGCTGCCTGTTGTGTCCTTCCCGCGGGTATGGGAGCCAGGCACGAATATTTTCCCCGGCAGGTACTGCATCGGCATTAACAACCAGTCTGTAATTTAATTTCATTGATACGGGCATTACCAGATGATTTCCTTTTATCTTAGCTGTTTTAACAACTTCCGGTAAATATTTCTCGAGATACCGGTCAAGACTGTTCTTAACAAATCCTGAAGCTTTTTCCTTTTGCATTTTGGCATTCTTATTCACTCTGAACAGATTTGTGTGAGAACGATTGAAGTAGAATTTTTCACCGTCTATAATTTTAAATTCAAGGGTGCCGTCATTTTCTCTTTCTTCAAGAAACTTTTCATCAGCTTCAGGATAATAATTCCGGACATACGCGAGAATGTCAGCACTCGTTTTCTTAAAGTCCTTTCTGATTCTGTTCATTCTTTCGATCTGAAATTGCAGATCAAGACGTTCTGCAGCATCAAGTGATTCATTTTGAAGAACCTTGCTGATTAATCCTTCTGCAATCTTATAATTGCCGTTTTCAATAGCAGTGTTAATATCATCGTATTTCGTCTGAGGAAAAAACATTGAGCTACAAAACATTAAAATTATTATTATCGACTTCATCATCAACCCTTTTTATTCCTGTAAAATTTTAATTAATACAATGCTGCATATAATAATTACCGACACTTTAAATTATGTTTGATTTTCAAATCAAACAAGTTAATATTGCACACGAAATTAACTAATCATCCGGATCAGTAATTTTATGAAATTCAAAACTGCTTTTATAAACGGTAAAATCTATACAGCAGATGATTCGCAGAAGTGGACTGAAGCAATCGTTATTTCCGGAAATAAAATCATATTCACCGGGAGTAATTCCGAAGCACATCAGTTCATTGATAATCAAACAGAAGTAATAAACCTGAATTCAAAATTGGTGCTTCCAGGCTTTATAGATTCCCATGCACATATAGTGATGGGAGGCTTTTACCTGCAAAGTATTGATCTATCAGGTGTTTCAACTCCATCCGGGTTCAGGGAAAAAATGGCAGAATATATATCCAGACATCCAGGCAGATGGGTGACCGAGGGCAACTGGAACCATGAAAATTGGAAGAACGGCGAATTGCCCAGGAAAGAATGGATAGATGACTTCAGTCGTGATACTCCTGTTTTTGTGGTAAGAATGGATTATCATATGGGTTTGGCAAATTCACGGGCACTGGAACTGGCAGGAATAAGCAGGCATACTCCCGATCCAGCGGGCGGGAAAATAGTACGGGATCCTATTACCGGCGAACCTACGGGTATTCTAAAAGACAAAGCTATGGAACTTGTGTACAATGTTATTCCTTACCCCACAGACGCAGAATATAAAAGTGCAATTCTCAATGCGATGAATGAAGCCAGACGTTTCGGAGTTACCTCTATTCATGATATAACATATAAAAACCATCTTAAGCATCTTCAAAAAGCTGAAAGAGAGGGATATCTGACCTGCAGGGTATATTCAAGGTTGCCGATTGAACTTAATAAGAATCTGACTGATGCTGAAATACAATACAATTTCGGAAGCGATAAACTTAAAATCGGTTCAGTTAAAGCATTTGCAGACGGCTCGCTCGGTTCTTCAACAGCATATTTTTTCGAGCCGTATAGTGATGATAATACAACATGCGGACTTGCAATGGATATTCTGCAGGACGGAAGTCTCAAAGACTGGATGCTGTATTGCGACGCAAACAGACTCCAGCTTTCAATTCATGCGATCGGCGATCGGGCAGTGAGTGAAATCCTGGATATCGTGGAAATAATAGAGAAGCAAAATCCTGCATGGGACAGAAGGTTCAGACTTGAACATGCTCAGCATATCAAAAAAGCCGACATTGAAAGATGCAGTAAGCTCGGAGTATTTGTATCCGCGCAACCTTACCATCTTTATTACGACGGCGATTATATGGAGAAGAAAATTGGAAGAGACAGACTTAAAGAAGCCTATACATTTAAATCATTTATACGGAGCGGAGTAAAATTGTGCTTCGGCAGCGACTGGTCTGTTGTATCATTAAATCCCTTAACCGGTATCTATGCTGCAGTCACAAGACAGACATCAAACGGGAAATACAAAGATGGTATAAACGGTGACGAGAAATTAACAGTTGAAGAAGCTGTTAAATGCTACACAATTAATGCTGCCTTTGCATCATATTCTGAAAATCTTGTTGGTAGTATAAAAAAAGGGAAATTTGCAGATTTCGTCGTTCTTGATAAGAACATTTTTGAAATTGAGCCCAAAAATATTAAAGATGTTGTTGTAAAAACGACGGTATTCGATGGAGAAATAGTTTACGAAATGTGATAAATGAAATGAATTCATGCATTTTTTACTTTATTTGAGTATATTTGTAATGATTATTTGATTTTTATCAGATCGTATTTAATTAAAATTAGATTGTATGTTGAAAAAGTGTGGTTGTAACCATTATCGCATTAAAAAAACATATTATAAACAAAGCCTGTAAAATAATCCCCTCTAGCAGACTGTTTTTATCCATCTTTCTGGCATACAAGTACTTTTAATATTTTTTATTCATATCTGATTATTTCACTCATAGTTCAAAAATTATTTGGAGAATATGCATGCTTATTTTTAAGAAAATTGAAAATGTTGATGATTTTGACGATTCGATAACAAGAACCCGGTTTGTGGACTTTTTACACAACCATCTCGATCAATTCGGCGATTCTAAGGAAGCAATAAATAAATCCATCGATTACGCTTTTAATAACTCTGAAGAGAGCGGCGGATTTCTGCTTGCAGCATTTTACGAAAACAAATTAATCGGTGAACTTGTAATGAATAAAACCGGTATGTCGGAATATATTCCCGAATATATACTGGTTTATGTCGCTGTAGATGATTCTTTTAGAGGTAAGGGATTCGGACGTCAGATTGTGGAAAAAGCTCTCGATTTGGTAGAAGGTGATGTAAAACTCCATGTAGAATACGACAATCCGGCAAAGCGTCTGTACGAACGTATCGGTTTTACTTCCAAATACGCAGAGATGAGATACAGGAATATCTGAACATAATGGCAGTTTTAAAGGTAAATACAAACATTATTATCGGAAATATTCGAAAACTAAGCAGTTACCTCAATCAGAATAATATTACCTGGTCGCTTGTAACCAAAATATTGAATGGAAACCGTGCAATACTTGAGCGGATACTCCAGGATAATTCAATAAAATCTACTCACTCGGTTGGCGACTCCAGAATTTCCAATTTAAAACTCATAAAGCAGATCAATCCCGATATTGTTACTATGTATATTAAGCCCCCTGCAGTTAATCTTGCAAAAACCATAATCAATTATGTCGACATCTCACTCAATACCAGTTACAGGACAATAAAGGCATTGAACGACGAAGCCGGCAAAGCTGGAAAAAGACACAGAGTTATAGTTATGATTGAACTTGGGGAATTGCGGGAAGGAATATTAAGAGAAAATATTTTATCCTTTTACGAGGAAATATTTAAGTTAAAAAATATAGTTGTGGAAGGTATCGGTACAAATCTCGGATGCATGTATGGTGTTGAGCCTACATACGACAAGCTTATTCAATTGAATTTATACAAGATGCTCATCGAAGCAAAATTTAATAAATCACTTAATCTGGTTTCGGCTGGAAGTTCAATTACACTGCCTCTTATTAATCAGCAGAAAATTCCAGTCGGAGTAAATCATTTCAGAATAGGTGAAAGCGCATTCATGGGTGTTTCTCCATTCGACAACAAAAAGTTTATGAATCTATCCGGCAATGCTTTCGATTTTTCGGCCGAAGTATTGGAAGTTGAAAAGAAGGAATATATCCCGGATGGTAACATCGGGGATGCAAGCATCGGGAGCACTGCAAATTTGCAGGATGTTGAAAATAATTCCACCTCTTATCGTGCCATCGTTGATTTCGGTGAACTTGATGTGAATGCTGAAAATATTAAACCCAAAGATAAAAATGTAAAATTTTTCGGTACAACCTCGGATATGACTGTATATGATATAGGAGAAAGGTCAAACAAAATAAAAGTCGGTTCTCAGATTCATTTTAATCCCAATTATATGGCTGTCGCAAGATTAATGAATTCAAAATACGTTGCAAAAATTGTCCGGTAATTCCTCTGATTAAAAACTAAATCTATAATAATAATCTATTAAGCGTGCATTGGATTGATCTGTCTATATTTGTTATTTACATGATTGCAATGCTAAGCATCGGAATCTATTTTCTTAAAAGGAATTCCGACGCAGACGACTACTACGTAGGCGGTAGAAACATGGGCAGTTTTCATATTGGATTATCGGTAGTAGCAACCGACGTCGGCGGTGGTTTTTCAATTGGTCTGGGAGGTTTGGGTTTTATTATGGGAATATCAGGCTCGTGGATGCTGTTTACCGGCTTGATCGGTGCATGGTTAAGCGCCGTATTCTTAATACCAAAAGTAAGCAGGATGCCGGAATTTAAATCACTTTATACTTTCCCCCAAATATTCGGGGTGTTTTATGACAGGAAAGTAGCCTTAATTGCCGGCGTAATATCAGCAATCGGATATATAGGATTTACCAGTTCTCAAATACTTGCCGGAGCTAAACTTGCCTCCGCCTCTTTTATAGATCTTAACTTGAATACAGCTCTTATAATAATGGGTATTATAGTAGTTGTTTATACTTTCCTGGGCGGAATAAGAGCTGTAATTTATACAGACACTGTCCAATGGTCAATCTTAATTATCGGATTAATTTTCATCGGTATACCGCTGGGTTATAATGCAGTCGGCGGATATTCCGCAATCTCGAAAACACTCCCTTCAGATTTTTTCTCTTTAAGCAATCTTGATTGGCAGGACTTTATAAACTGGTTTGTGACTATCGTACCGATTTGGTTTGTCGGGATGACGCTTTATCAGCGTATATTCGCATGCAGAACGGAACAGGAAGCTAAAAAAGCATGGTTCATCGCCGGTTTATTCGAGTATCCCGCAATGGCATTTATGGGTGTTCTTCTCGGTTTATTCGCACGTGCAGCAGCAGAGAATGGTATGTTCGGATATCTCGGTTATTCAAATACAGTTGCTCTTGATCCGGAGATGGGACTTCCCATGCTTCTAAGAACTATACTGCCTGTAGGTTTAATGGGCTTGATGATGTCTGCTTATTTTTCTGCAATCATGTCAACTGCAGATAGTTGTCTTATGGCGGCATCCGGAAACGTAATGACCGATATACTCGATAAATTTTTTAATATGAGTAATAATCAGAAAAGTCATTTGCGGTATTCACAGGTGCTTACACTTTTATTAGGATCCTTGTCGTTATTATTAGCCTCATCAATGCAGAATGTTCTAGAGCTGATGCTTTATTCATATGCCTTTATGGTCTCAGGCTTATTCATACCCCTTATCGGTGCTTTTTACTGGAAATACAGTAACTCAAATTCTGCTCTATGGGCAATGATTTTAGGCGGAGGTACTACAATAGCACTTATTGCACTGGACGCGGATTTACCTCTTCAACTTGATGCAAATATTTACGGTATTGCAATATCGGCTGTTGCATATTTCGGTATCGGATTTTTTCAAAAGATTAACTGAAATTTCTATTTAAACAATCCTTATCACGATTAATTTGCATAGTAATAATTATCTTTGTGACGCTTATATTACGTACCACAAAAATGTGAATAATTTTTACCAGTGATATTATCATTGAAAGAAGTTAGTTTTGAACTGGATAAATATGAGAAACCGCTCAAATATAACTGCAATTTTATTAATAATTATATCTCTTGGTGTTTCAATCAACGGACAACAATTTGAAACTTCACTAACACTCATCAACAGAGATGTAAATAATAAAATTATTTCTGAAAGTCAGTCTGTACTTCAGAAGATTTATTCAGTATTCGATAAAAGCCGGATTAATAAAAAATATTTTTCCACGAAGAAGGAAAAATGCGCCACACATATAATCAATGAATATTTGAACATCAGACCAGCACTTCCATCTTCATTAACATCTGAAATTGATTCCATGATCTATAATAATAAAATCTCACTTTCTCTCGATCAGATATATACTTCGCCTTCGGGTATTTTCGATTTACATTATACACTTGAAGGCGACAATGCGGTTATTCCCGATGACGACAACGCAAATGGTATTCCCGATTACGTTGAAAGAGTAGCTGAGTATTTTGATCACACATGGAGCATAACAATCGATTCACTTGGATACACCGCCCCTAAATTGGATAACGGAAAATTCAACATTGAATTCTTGAAGACTGACTATTACGGCTATACATTACTTACACAGCCTAAAATAATTATGAATAGTACATTCAGGGATTTTCCACCGAATGACGACCCGGAAGGAGATATACTCGGAGCTGCAAAGGTGACTGCCGCACACGAGTTCAAACACGCAACTCAATTTGCTTATATCACGAGATTCGAGAGCACCTGGTTTATGGAAGTTGACGCAACGTGGATGGAAGAAATAATATATGATCAGGTTAACGACTACTACAACTACATGAGCGATTCTCAAATTATTAATCCTGCACGCCCGCTGCCTCTAAGCAATGGTTACAGTGATTCCATTTTTATGCATTTTCTGACACAAAAATTCGGCAACGGATTTAACGCTGACTTTTGGAATTTGAGAGATAATGTTCCGATCAGTGATGTTTTCCCTGATCTCGATTATATCTTAAGTTTATACGGTAGTTCGCTCGATGTGATTATACCCGAATATTTTTCATGGAATTATTTCTGCGGGAATAAGTTTGTACCCGGGGCGCTTACTTACGAAGAAGCAAAATTTTATCCTGATCCGAATATCTGCACAGTACTTGAATTTTATCCGGCAGAGTTTGACGGTTGCGAAATTAATTACTATGGTGCAAATTATATAGAATACTACCCTGGTGATAATAACGATTTATTCAGTTATGAATTTAACGGTGCCGGCGCTAATTTCTCTGTAAACAACATAGTAATAAGTGATTCTACAGTTTATTACGAAAAAACATTCAAACCGGCTACAGGTGAAAACAAGTTCATTTTACCCAGGATTTCAATTGAAGCGCCTAAGATAGTTGTTATTCCGGTAGTTAATTCACGTAGTGATGTTGAGTATAATTACAGCATATCCTTCAGACCACAGTTGTATGTAAATTTTATTCATACACCTCTCAAAGATACAGAACAATTGAAATATATATATGTTGGTTTAGAGATTGACAACGAATACGATATTAATCTTAAAGAGGCACCGATATTTTATTTCAGTACAGACAGTGTAATATTCAGACAACAGCTTATGCTGGAGGACAAACAAAATTATTATACAGTAGTTCCTCTTGATACCAGCGAAGTAAGAATTTATTATTATTTCAGTATTGAAGATTATAATGACAATATGCTGTATTATCCGTCCGGTGCACCGGATTATACGTTTTCATTCTTTGCAGGATCCGACAAAATACCTCCGGTCATTACTCCATTAACAAATATCGAGGACATCTCCGGGGCTGGTCTTCCCCTGGATATCATAGCAAAGGTCACAGATAACTTAGGGGCTGATTCAGGTGAGATAGAATACTTTGTCAATTTCAGATCATCGCAAACAAGAAGGATGATCCGCATAAATGATTCACTTTTTATTGCTACTATAGATTCAGCGGATTTAAGTATTCAAACCGGTGATATATTTGGCTACAGAATTTCAGCAAAGGATAAATCGTTGAACGGAAACAGGAGCTACTTCCCTGCCGATGACTATTACTATCATACGATTGTGAATGCTTATCGATTTAATTCTGAACCCTTCCTCTTAATTCCGCAAAATTCAGAAATCGTTGATTCAATTTATATTCATAAGGAAATAGTAATAGATGACATTGATATAGTCTTTGAATCAGATAATCTTGCTTTGAATAAGACCGATATTCTTATAACTACTCCGGAAGGTACCTGCTATAATCTGATATTGAGCAGCAACAGCAATTCTGAATCAATATATTATGATAAAATAAGATTCAACGATGATGCGGTTTATAGTTTTTCCGGGACGGAATATTCAGATCTTAAAGAGTATGTGAGTTCCTTCAAACCGTATGATGTTGATTACAATGAATTAGTAAATGGAAATGCATTCGGGTGCTGGCGCATATCGGTTAAAAATTACGCCGGTAATGAAAACAGCATACTTAAAAATTGGACAATAATATTAAGAGGAACATATCTAACCTCTGAAAATAACGAAGCTCAAATGAAATTTTCTTACATGCTATACGATAATTATCCCAATCCTTTCAATCCGACGACAAATATTACTTACGAGCTGAAGACGAGTGTACATATTAATCTAAGCGTGTTTAATGTACTCGGTGAATTAGTGGCAGTTCTTGACTCTGGTTATAAAAAACCGGGTAAACACAGTGTCATTTTTAACGCCGCCGGGCTTCAGTCGGGGGTATACTTTTATAAACTTGTTGCAGGTGAGTATTCCGTCACCAAGAAATTAATTCTTCTCAAATAGTCTGTTCGTACGTATATCCTTTATCTTTGCGCCTTTTGAAATATATATAAAAAGGTAAACCTGTTCCGATTAAAAAAACACAAGCAAGAGTTCCACCCAAAGGAAATGCCAGGAAGGTCCCGTAAGCCAGATACAGTTGTACAAGCACCGATACTGAAGCCATAATAAACCATAACGGAGATCTGTAAGCGGGTTTGTACTCATTTTTTCTTCTCAACGAAAACACTGATAAGTAAACGAGTGTATTCTGCAGCACATATGATAAAGTGAAATAACCTAAAAGATCCCCCAGGTCACCTATTAAGAGTATTATTCCGAAGGCAGCCTGAATGATGATAGAATAATCAGGGGTTAAATAACGCGGGTGAAGGTGACCGAACAGTTTAAAAAATAATCCGTCACGCGCCATAGCATACTCCAGCCTCGGTTGTGTAATAACCGAAGAGTTCATTACCCCGAGCATTGAAACGAATACAGCAATTGCAAATAATCCGCCTGCAACATCGGCAGAAAACGGGATGAATTGAAACGGATTAATAAATTTTCCTTCTTCAACACTGATAAGTTCATTAAAAGGTACAATAGCGCTCGTGCATAAACTAATAAGAACATAAGCAGTCATTACAAATATTACTGAACCAATTAGACTTTTAGGAAGTATTTTACGAGGTTCTTTAACTTCACCTGACGTATAAAGTATATTCAGAAAGCCGGCATATGCCCATACAGTAGCTGAGATTCCTGCAGTTACAACCGCTAAAGTAACCGGTTGACCGTTTATGCCGGTGAAAAAAGATTCCGTGGCAAGGTTACCTGAATTTAAAAAGAATGCTCCGATTATAACTACAGCAAGCAGCGGTGAAAGCTTCGCGATGGTCAGGGCTACCTGTACATTGCTGCCTGCTTTAACCGATCTGTACTGTATTGTAGAGAAAATGATGATTAAAAACGCCGCAAATACTTTTGCATAAATTGATAATCCCAGTGCGGGGAAAAAATATGACAGTGCATCAGCAGCAAGCAGTCCTATTATTGTCAGCGTCGGTGTATCACTTGTTAGAAAAGCAGTCCAGGTATATATAAAAGCGAAAAAGGGTGAACCTGCTTTATAGATAAAGTGATAAGGTCCACCCTGGTCAGGGTATGCAGTACCCATCTCAGCAAGAATTAATATCTGAGGCAGCCAGATTAATCCTCCGATGAACCATATAAACACGCCAACAAGCGGATTGCCAGCTATCGAGGCAACAATGGGAACATTGATAAAAATTCCCGATCCAATCACCTGACCAATGATAATAGCAGAAGTCTGAAGCAGATTTAACTGTCTTTTAGGTTTTAAGACGGACATCAGTGCGTGGAATTTTTCATTTCGTGTATATCCCACGGTAGTATAATATTTCCGTTCGTATTTAGTTCAGCTCTAACACGCATAACTGAAACGCCGAGATATTTTTCTGATCCTAAATATTTATCAATCCACTTGTCGATCGGAGTGTCGAAAACTGTCATTCTGCTCATGGCTGACTCTCTGATAAATCCATTGCCAGAATTCTCGTAGTACATTAACATATGAGCTGAGAAAATATTATCAAGCTTTGCAAAGAGTAAAGATAATATATCACCGTTCTTTAAGTTATTCTTCTTAACCTCAAGGATTTCAAAAGGAATATAATCGATTGTAATTGTCCTGTCAGCTTTAACGTATCTTAAATCTGTAATGCCTTTATTTTCAAAAAATGTTTTGTGTGATATTTTCCTTGTAATTTTTTTTATTCCAGGTCCTCCGACATCGTAAGAAACGTCTTTCAGAAGCCAGTTATTTTCGGGCAGCCAGTCGGCTAAGGTATAGTGGTTCCGCGTGCGCATACCTATTATCCCGTTTTTATACCTTATCTGCTGAAGGTTGTTAAAAAAATTATCCCAGGAATCTGAGATGGAAAGTGCAAGTACGTGCTCACAATATACCATGCAGTTGGTCTCATTAAAATTTACCAGAGGCTCGGTTTCATAAAGTGCGTAAGGACCTTCTCCGGCACACGTTAGATTGTATGGCATATCAAGGAAAAGTTCCGAATAAAATTTCATTCTATCTGTTATCGTTAAATTCTGTCGAGATACCTCAGAAAGCAAAGAATCGATCTGATGATTGGTGAATTCAGAAATCTTCGCTCTATCCTGGGAAAATGATATTGATGTATATAAAATAAATATTATGAATAATTTAATCATTACATCCTCTTTATTTTAGATTAGCCAGTTCGATCATAATTTCCTGATGAGCTTTTGTGACGTTATAAGCGCTGCCGCTAAAATTGTTTGCTATCATCGAGAAAACAATTTTTTTCCCATTCTTATCGTTAAGATAACCCGAATAACTTCTTACTCCCTGGATGACTCCCGATTTAATCCGGGCGTTCTTTGCAATTGCCGTTCCCAATCCTGTATTACTGAAATATCCTATATCATCAGGATCCCCAACAAGTGCAAGGGAATTATAAAAACTTTCAAACCATTTTTTCTTCATAATCTCCGTCAGGAATTCAACCATTATTTTAGTGCTTATGCAGTTAGCTCTTGATAACCCGGAACCATCGTATAAATTAAGTGCTTCCGTATTTATTCCCAGCGATTTAACAAATTCCTCAACTACTTTTACTCCTGTTACAGTTGAACCCGTACCTTTAATTTTAAGAGCAATCATCTTCAACAGAAGTTCGGCATATAAGTTACTACTTCGTTTATTCAATATATATATAATACTCTTCAACGGCGGAGATTCAATCGAGACAATTTTTACTGCACCAGCATAGTCTTGTTTATGGTTTACCATTCCCGGTTTATTCGATACCTCGATTTCATTCTGCATAAGTTTATTTTGTAAAGACTGAGCAAAGAACAAAGGCGGATCCGGTATTGAGCCTTTGATTGGAAATTCATTCTTACCTTTGGGTACAGTACCGCGCAGAATTGCATTGTAGGTAAGTGGAGCGCAGTAAATATAACCGTTATCCCCGGAGCCTTCCCTGCCTGTTTTCATATAATTCGTAAATACTAATCCGGGAATTACAGGTTCTGTTTTGATTACTTCAGCAATATCTCCTACTTTTTGTGCAGGTTTGAAATACAGGTAATATAAATTATCATTTATAGTCAATGCGGAACTTGATGCGCCGTAATAATTTCCTATATCGATATATTCCCAGTTATTTGGTATTGGCAGCTCATCAAATAAAGAATTGTCAGCAATAACAGAACCGGCAATCTTACTTATTCCGGTTGCTTTTACAGCATTTACAATTCTATTTAATACTTCATCATACCTGAGTGCCCCTTCAACCATATACGAACCGAGACTCGGATCACCCGATCCGACTAAATATATGTCACCATTTAAGTTACCTGAATTATCGATTATACCTTTATAGAAAACATCCGTAGAGTATTGAAAATCTTCACCGAGAATCTCCAACGCAGTACCGGATGTAAGTACTTTAAGTCCTGAAGCTGGTGCAAGAGATTGATCTGAGTTATAATCGAGTATAAATTTATCGTCATCAGCATATTTTGCATAAATGCTCCATTGTGCATTCCTGAATGTCTTGGACTGAGCATGATTTTCGACCAGTTTATCCAGTACTGATAAATCCTGGGCGTCCGATGCAGCGTTAAATATAATAAAGAATAATAACAGAAAAGACTTTTTTCCCATGATTGATCCTAACGTATTTTCAAATATTCAAGTATTGATTTCATCACCAAATCTCTGTCATTGTTACCGAGTATTATTTCAAACGGAAATCCGAATGCAACAATTCCGTACTCGTTTTTATAGCCGACCGCGCTCCCGTATAAATTTTCTGAATATCTAAGCAGAACCTCGCTGTCCTTTGTATTTGTAATGGCATCAGGAGCCTCGGCTGCATATATTGAGTCATTAAGTTCAGTATTGAATTTGAAACTGAACCCTTCCGGAAGAAAAACTGAATTAGCCGATTCCACATTGCCTTCTACAACTGCATGATTACTGCTGAGTTTGTATTTGAGAACATTCATTACAAACTCAATATCAGGATCATCTTTCTTACGACCATAAAACATATCAGTTCCAATGTACGATCCTGAAACGAAAATATTACCCCCACCCGATAAATAGTCGGTAATACGGGATTTCATTGAATCGTTAAATGTCTTGAACTGTTTACCCACGAGCGAGTCGGTATAAGACTTAATCCATCCTGTTTCCTTTTCCTCACCAAAAATCAAATCAATAAATTTATAATCATTTAAGGGCACAGTTTTATTTTCCACAGTTTCATCACTTACGGTAACAAATGATAATCCATTTGCCATAAGGCTTTCACCGTGTGTATAACCAAAATCAAATGTATTACCCGCAATAATTTTATTTTCATAATTAGCATAACTTGCGCCGTGTCCCGGGATATCATCAGTTCTCCATGTGTGAGACGGATCGAAGTCGTGCTGTCTGCCTGTATAACTGATATCATATTTATCCGGGACTCCCATATCAAAGAAATCAAGAAATCCTGTAAACTTTTCCGTCTCGATTGAGGCTGGTCCGCAAATCCTGTCGAAGGCGTTAATTACGAGTGCAGTCGTTGTTGAATTTTTCTTTAAACCGACAGACACTATCTCCGAGGGAAAACTTTCTCCACCGTCATTAACTGCAGTTACCTTAAAATTGTAAATTTGATCAACCTTTAAATTTTCGATTGTTGCAGAATTATCTGTTACATATAAACCATTATCGAATCCGTATTTTCCAATACTCTTATAAATTATGTAACCCGTTGGAACTGCAGTGGACTCAAGTGAGTCTGTCTGAGGCATCCAGGAAATAGTAACTGAATTGTCTTTATTAATTCTTGAATTCATGTGTGTTACCGGCAGCGGCTGTACTACCGGATCGAACCTGTTATTATAAGCTATGTATTTCAGAAAAGCTTTGTAAATAGATCTTGAGGCGTCGAAACGGAATCGCGGATCGAGCTGAAATTTACTGTCAAGAAAATTTTGATGTGATAAAAGTTCCAGAAGTACCGACGGTACATTCGGTCTTACGGCTTCGCTGTATCTTCCGTCGAAGAGCTGACGACGGTTCCAGACAGGATCATATTTATACCGAAGATCATTAACCAATTGTGTCTGAAGCATATCAGCAAGATCACGGTTCGCCAGCCGCGATACTCCGTCGGGGAAAAAATAACTGGAATCATCATCAGTAACACTGTAAATAGATAACGTCCCTACCGTCGTATCGTTGTGAGTAATACCGGCATCGGTATGAAACGCAAGGGATAAATCAATAGGAATACCAAGCCCTCTTGTTCTGTCCTTGTTCGGACCGTATGGATTGCCAACAAGGTAATTTACCCATTCGCCTCTGCTTTGATAATCATCTGCGTAATCGGTACTATCATTGTTAATGTTATAAATCAAAGTGTCCGGCATCCCGGCAAACTGTAAATAATAACGGGCACCTTCTATGTATTTGGCTCTGCCGCTGGTTTTGCCTCCGCGTTTTACTACACCCATACCACCTCCGAACCGTACCGCGTCGACTGAAATAGTTTTACCTGGAGTATTACTCTCATTAACTGCAGAAACTCTGCCGATATTCTGATTTGTTCCTTTTGCAAATTTAAAAGTACCGAGGTAATGCCAGGTCGATCCACCCATTGTCTGATCAACAGAGAATTCGGTTTTGCCTCCTGTATGGTAAACAATAAAACGCGCATCATCGGTATTCTGATCCGATGCTACATACGAAACATACACTGCGTAGTTGCCGGTCGTCGGTATTTCGGGAATAAATTCAACGCTTGCACTTGAATCATGATTTGTTTCTGCGATCCGGTGAGTTCCGTATTCAAACGGATTATAGTTGGCTTCATATGGCGGACTTCCTAAAAGGAATGCATTTCCCTTTCCCGTTTTCCATTGCCCGTTCTCAAGATACGACTTACTCCCGATAACATCATTATCTATTATTATTTCATTTACCTGCACGTCTCTTTCCCTGGGGATATATACATTCGCTCCTGCGTTCTCCAACATCGGAACCAGATATGGAAGAACGTACGAAATTGGACCAATATCCTCTACCATCTGAAATAATCTTGCCCGCTGCCATAACCATCTGTCAAGATCGTGATTATAATACCATCCGTGACTATGCCAGAGCGCTATGTTTCTGTCATTCAAACCCTTTGTGGTTTCATATACAGTACTAAGATTTTTAACAACTTGTTTACCCGCCGCATAATTAAGAGGTATTCTAGATTTATCAATATCAAAATATTTTCTATAAAAATTGGGGACTAATTCTTCTATGGGAAATGATATTGATTTGATGGTGAGATCAAAGTCAGCATAATAAGGGTATAAGAACTGCCTGACTTCATTATATATTTCAGATATATCAGATTCCCTGAAGAATCGATAAGAAAACTGCTTGTTTGTTTCAACAACAATTTCTTTTTTTATGGAATCAATTTTTATCGCAGTTACTTTTGAACCTCCGGGAATAAAGAAATTGAAGTTTCTGTTCTCGAAGTCCTCATACAGATTATTTATTTTTGTTTCAAGTGCCGGTACATCTTCCTCAGTTGTCAGCAGAGAAGAACAGCCGTAAAGAAACAGCGCTGCAAATGAAATAATAACTATTTTTTTCATACGATGTTCTCAAAAATAATTAAATAGATACAACTTAAAAGAGACAATTTTAGTATTACTATTATAGTTATAATTTTAATAAAGAATTTTTTATGATAGGTTTAAATACTAAAAAAGACCCGATAATTTATGCTAAATCAAATACTAAAAATCTCATCAACATTTTTTCATCAGTAAAAATGTAATATCGTCATTTTGAGGAACATCTTTCTTGTGAAATTCAAGATCACCTATTAATGTGTTAAGTATTTCAAAGCATTTCGAATTGATATTCTTCTGAAAAATGTATAATAGTCTGTCCATGCCGAAAAATTCGTTTTTGGAGTTCATCAGTTCAGTTACACCATCTGAGAAAAGCACGTACAATGTGTTATCTTCTATCGGGATCAGTATCTCCTCAATTGTTGCGTTAAATAATTCCCCTTTTTCAAGACCTATTCCTATTCCTTTCGGTGAATATTCCTTAGTTTCGTTACTGCCTATAGCCACAAGAGGAGTATGCCCTGCTCTTGCGAGCAGAATTGTATTCTGATTAATATCAAACAAAGCAACCGATACAGTAATGAACCAGCTCCTGTCTATAGATCCGAAAATTTTTGAGTTAATCTCAGACAATATCTCTTTTGGCGAACGACTTCCGTCGCAATACAACTGCATCATTGTCTGAAGCTTCGACATATAAAAAGAAGCAGATAATCCCTTACCGGACACGTCACCTATCACGGCGAAAAGTTTATCTTCACTCACTTTTATAAGATCGTAATAATCACCGCCAACGTGCATTGCGGGTATCATAATCCCGCATACATCAAAGCCTTCGAAAGAAGGAAAATCTGACGGGAGCAGACTGTTCTGTATCAGTCTTGCATTTTCAAGGTCTCTGTCGAGTTTAAGTTTTTCAGACTCCGATTCGTAAAGTCTTGCATTTTCGATTGCAATTGCAGTCTGATTCGCAGCAATCGAAAGCAGTTCGAGATCTTTGCCCGCGAATTTCGAGCCGGAGTGTTTTAATCCGAACAGCATAAAACCTATTATTTTGGATTGGATAATAAGCGGAAGTACAGTGAATATTTTTTCGTCAACCAGTTTTTGAGAACTTTCAGGAAAAATATCTTTGAAATCCGATTCATCAATTATAAGTAATGAACCTGAATCTTTTTTTGAAAGTATAAATTGAGCCAGATTTACAATATTTACATTCAGCATAAACGGATTTTCGTAAAAACCTATGCCTTCAGCTAACCGGTATGAATTTGTGCCAGATTTATTTTTAAGCATAATTCCGAATCTATCTACCTGTAGTGCCTCAACCAAAGTGTTACAAGTTGACTTTATTATATTTTCCAGACCAACAATCGTAACAACATCGTTACTGAACTGATGAAGCATTTTTTGATAAGCGAACTGTTCAGGATAAAATTTCCTCGTAATAACTTCCTGAAACTTTTCTTTTGTCGATTGAAATACGAGGGCAAAAATTATGAATAATATTCCAGCTATAATTCCCTGATACTGTGTACCAATTGCACTGCTTATCGACTGTCCTACTACATAAATGAGAAGGAAGTATATTGAAGCGATCGATAAAGTTGCAGCCCCATAAAGAATTGTGTTTTTAACAACATCAGTTACATCCATCAATGAATAACGGAAGATCGAAAAACCGAAGGCGATGGGCAGAAGTGCGGTTAGAACTACCGGAAATAACAGTTCGGGCGAATTATAAAATTCTGCCCGCGATAGTGAACTGTAAATAATAACTGTATACGCATAAGTCAAAATTACAATAACGTATGAAATCAGGATTATAAAAATTGCAGTACGTTCATTCTTGGTCTGAATTCTTAAATAATTCATGAACAATGATACAAGTCCGATAATCAGGCTGATAGAAATTAATCCGTTTACAAAGCGGGCATACCATTGTATAAAAATATCTAGCAGGTATTGATTATCATAGAGATAGATGATTTTAAATAACGTAACAATAATAAAGATAATAGATGGTGTTATGTATAATACCTTAGTGGTGAACTTACGGTCGATTATCGAAAACTTTCTTGGGAAAATCCAAAAGAAGTGCACCATCAGAAATGGTATGAATATACCTCCGAATGATTGCATTATATCGAAGGCGACAGCAATAAATGTATAATCAAAAACCGGATTAAAAATGTTCTGAGAGTCAAGGATATTGAAGCAGGTAAAGAGAACAAATGCGGTGCCTATCCGGAAGAAAAGAATCTGTGTGTAACCGTCGGGCTTTGCGCTGATAACCATTATAGATACCAGCAACCAGATCGCACCGAAGATTGTATAGGCTAATCCCCCCATCTGTATTAACTTTTTTACTTCTACTTCGGCATCGAATGTTCTTCCTTCTCTATTCACTCTGTAAATAGCTGTATCGCCCGGTTCCAGGTTAAACAGAATAGCGTTAGCATCAAGCGAATTTTCAATTTTATGACCATTTATTTCAAGTAGCTGATCACCATCTCTGATTCCACCCTTCCAGGTCACTCCTTCGAATTTCACCTCTTCAAAGAATAATGCCAGTTCACCTTCAGGCGTGTAACGCGGAATCCAAAGACATTCATCATTTGGCTGTGGTGTAATTGTGAAAATAAAATAAAGCTGAACTGCGACCAGCATAAACAGAATTGCGGAGACAGGCCAGAGGAGCCTCTTTCTATATTTTGTGATCAAATCGCGCAGGGTATTCATTTAATTTACTTTTATTACTAATGCCGTAATATCGTCTGATTGCTGAGCACCATTTGTATAATTTCTGACATCGGTAATGATTTTATCCATAATCTCGGAAGAGCTTTCATTTTCCATTTCAACACACAGCTCTTCCAGTCTTTCGTCGGAGTATTCTTTACCCTCGACATTCATCGCTTCGGTTATACCGTCAGTGAACATTATAATTTTATCTTTTGATTCAAGCTTAATTGTCTCGTACTTGTAAGGAGCGACAGTCGGCATTACTCCAAGTATCATTCCGCCCAATTTTAATTTTGTAATTTTATGGTCTCTTATATGAATAGGCGGATTGTGTCCCATGTTAACAAAAGTAAATTCTTTGCTTTCATCGTCAAGTATACCCCAGAAGAACGTAATAAAACTTCCGTCGGTTGTATTCTCAGAAACAAGATCATTCAGGAGGTTAGACGCTTCATTGATTGCAATGTTCTGCTTTGCGATTGACTGCAGAAAAGCCTGCAGATTTGCCATAAGCAGAGCTGCCTGTACTCCTTTGCCGGAAACGTCTGCGATAGCAACAAGCGTCCTCGTATCGGATAATTTTACAATGTCGTAATAATCGCCGCCCACTTGTCTTGCAGAATAATTTACAGCGGATATATCAAAACTTTTCATCGCTGGAATTTTATCGGGCAGAAGATTTCTCTGTATATTTTGTGCAATCTCCAGATCTTTTTCGAGTCTTTGTTTTTCGAGTGCCTCTGAGAACAATCTTGCGTTTTCAATAGATATTACAGCCAAACTGCCTAACGCTGAAACATATTCAATATCAGATTTGGAATACTGAGAACCACCTGTTTTTTTACCCAGCAGGATCAACCCTTTCGTGCGGGACTTTATCTGCATGGGAACAATTAACTCAACACCCAACTCAAACAATCCTGTAAAATTTTTATCAACATCTTTTCCGCAGACCGGTCCGGTAAAATTCTCTTCTTCGCAATTCTTGATATATTTTTCTAAACCCAGTTTCGAGAACCTGTTTTCAAGAATATTTATACCTTCGGGGGTGCAAGATACTATTGCAAATTTGGTAACCAAAAGCTGACCGATGATTGAATATACAAGTAATTTATTTACCCTTCCTGAATCAATTATACTGCTGAATTCTTTGCTTAAATCGAAAAGAGAGCTCAACTGGTTCACCTTAGAATCGAGGTCTCTATTGACCATCTTCAATTTTTCAACTATCAATGAATTCTGAATGGCTGAAGATGCGATATTCAGCAAGGTATTCAGAAAATCCTTATCTTCTTTTGTATAGTTCTCGTTACTTAAACGTCTGCCCAGGAACAACAGACCAATCTTACTTCCTGAGACTTCTATGTTGACAGATAAAAACAGCCTGGATGAATCGATAAAGTGAATCATATCTTCATTTGACCTGGCATTCTCTAACTGACACTCCGGAAATTTTTTTATTGTTTCGCACGTTAAACCTTTATAAGCCATAACCTTTAAAAAACCATCGTTATCAACAAGTGCAACTATCCCTCTTGTTGTATGAAACTTGCCGAAGCATGTCAGCAGCAGATTATTTAAAATTATATCAAGCTCGAGATTTGAGTTAATAAGATTTGAAAAATCAACTAACGCTGATAGATTTCGTAAGGCTGCATTATTATTTATTGAAAGCATTTTAAGACTAGCTTCGAAATTTAACTAACACTACCTGATTACGATTGCCGGTGAGGTTTGTATAAGTAACACTATCCATTAATTTTTTCATCAGGAACATACCAAGACCTCCGCCCTTTCTTTCTTTTTGAAGCTTTAACAGATCGGGTTCGGGGACTAAATTCGGATTGAAATGCCCACCATCGTCAACTATTTTAACAGATATCTTTTCGTTATCAACAGTTATATGAATTGTAATATTGCCATTAGGGGAATACTTGTAAGCATGTTTGATTATGTTAGTACATGCTTCATCAACTGCGAGGGTTACTTTTCTTACATCCACTTCGCTTAATCCTGCAGCGCTGGTTGTCTCTTTTACAAAATCTCTAACCAGTGAGAGATTTTCAGTAGTACTTTTGACAACCAGTTTTTTATTTGACTTTTTGGTTGTCAAGATCTCTCTGTCTGATTGAATTTGTTTACAGCTTCGGTTTCGTCTTTAAAGAACTCATAAAGGACTGGGAATCCCAGCAAGTCGAATATATTAAATACATCGTTCTGCATGTTCGAGAATTTAATATCACCGCTATTTTCGCGCATTGTTTCTACATAAGCCATAAATACCCCCAAACCGGCACTGCTTATGTATTTCAATTCGTCGAAGTTCACAACAACTTTGTAGTTATGCGAATCGATGAGTTTATTAAATTCCCTCTCCAAATCCGGTGCAGTATGTGCGTCTAAATATCCTTTAAGATCAATGATCTTAATTGACCCAACCTCTCGAGTCGATACGTTAAAATCTGCCATCAATTTACTCCGGATGGTTTGTTATTACTCTTCCACTTTAAAAGTACGAGTGTTATATCATCATACTGTGAATTACCGTCGGTAAAACTACTAATTTTATTTATTATTTTGTCTTTTAAATCTTCAATATTTCTGAAGTTGCCTGAACAGAGTATTTTTTCCAGCCTCTCATATCCAAATTCTTCGAACTTTACGTTTTTCGCTTCGGTTATACCATCTGTGTATAACACAATCAAATCATCATTTTCCAGATATATGGTTTCCTCTTTAAGGGTTTCATCGAAAGTCTCATCGAAATTTAAGCCCAAACCAATTCCTCCCGGAATTATTTGCTGAGCTTTTGTTCCCCTGCAGAGATATATGGGCATATGACCAGCCCGTGCAAATGATAATTTCCCGGAATTCTTATCAACTACACCGTATACAGCAGTTACAAAACTTTTCTTTTCAAGACTACCGCTCAATATTTTATTAGCTTTAATAAGAAGTTCTTTAGGGCTTTCAATGAGTTTAGACAATGATTCGAAAATACCCTTAACCTCTGCCATTATAAAGGCTGCGGAGATACCCTTACCGCTTACGTCCGCTATGACAAATCCAAGTTTGTTATTATCAAGTTGAAAGAAATCGTAATAGTCTCCGCCGACTTCATAAGCAGGTATAAAAAAAGCTGAAACATCCAGAGTTTCGCAGCTGGGAGTCTCGTTAGGAAGAATTTTATACTGTATTTCACGCGCCACATTTAGCTCGCTTGTGAGTCTTTCCTTTTCAATGGATTCTTCTATAAGTTTTGCATTTTCAAGTGCGACTGCAGCGTAATCAGCAAAAGCCTCAATTGATTTTTTTTCATCTTCATCAAAACCGAAATTTTCCTTTCTGGCCGCGAACAAAAATCCTTTATTCTCATTATGCACTTTCAATGGTGAAACCGCCAGAGCACTGAAATCAAATGTTCTTATATCATTCTTAATGTGAATCTTCACCTGCTTCTTATTGAACACAATGAATTGTTCTGCACTAAGTATGCCTTCGGATGCAAAAATGTTTGTAATTTCATTCGCTTCAACAAATCCTATATTACTTACAGAACTTAGTTTAAGCTGTTCTTTATCCATAGTAACAAGCCACGCTGAATCCGAGTTGCACACCTTTGCCGTCAAACTTGTAATTGTATCGGCAAGTTCTCTGAAGTCGAATACCTGGGTAATCAGTTTACTTAAATCCATCAATGATGATGCTTCCTCGGCTTTTCTGTCGAATGCCTCGGCTGTCGGGAGATGAAAAAGTGAAGTGAAAAAAATTATCCCGCAATAGATTGCTCCATAAATCATAATTGTTCTGTAAAGCAGGTGCAGACCGGGTGAAAAGTTAACCAGTAACTGATTTAGGAAAGATTCGTCGAAACTCAATGCAAAGTTAAGGCTGAACAATGTACTTAGAACGGTGCTTATCAATAGAATGTATAATTTCTGTTTCTTCGGAAGAAATGCTATCCATGATACTCTGAATGAGTTTAAAGAAATTAAAATTATCGAAACAACAAAAAAAGTAAGAGCTATAAAATTCGGATTCTCTTCCGTATCCGGTATCATTGCAGAGAAAAATGCCAGAGTAAAAAAAATAATCATCGAATCATACAATTTCTGGCTTTCGGTTTTTACTCTTAAGAAATAGAGTTCTCTGAAAACTGAAAAAATATATGCTATTGATGCGATGAATATCAGTGTAATCATTATTGAAAAAAACGTATAAATCAGGTTCACACTTGAACTTAATTTGGGAATAGCATCGAATAAAGAAGATGAGATAGCAGTAAGGAAGAACAAAATGGCGTTCAAGATTCCAGCGTTTACAACCAGTGATATCGGACTTGTTTTCTTTAACTGTGTATAATTTGATGAGGTTAAAAATCCGAAATAAATGACCGAAAATACTATTATCTCATTTATAGCAATTACTATCAGCTCTGTCTGCAAGGGAAAAACGATTTTGAATATAAGGATTAAGACAACGCTGAAAATTGTAAACTCCAATTTCCTCTGCGATATAAGATCGTTGAAAGGTAGATTCATAAATATGCGGACTTATTAATCGTTTAAATCAATTATTTCGATTTTTCTTTCGCGATTCGCGTTTAGCTTTCTTCAATTCTTCCGAAATCTGTTTCAATTTGATGATTGAAAGACTGTCTCCTGATTCTGTGTATATATTTTTCGATAAAGAGTCCATCTTCATGCCAAAAGCCTCCCAATCCGTAGAGGTAGCCTGCATAGCAGCATTAATTGATTCTGTGATTACCGCTCCCAGATTCCCAAAATCCAGATCGATTTCAACATCATTATCTTTATCCAGAGGACCTTTATACTTGAAATTTAATCCATTTAAAGAACTACTGAAGCCAAGTTTAATTTTATTCAGCTCTTCGGCAAGCATATCTAATTCAATTTTAAGGCTGTCGTATACAAGTAAATCCTGGGATAAATTTAAGGAGGTAGGTATTGTTAACTCCCAGAAATTCGAATCAATAGTATAGTGGTACTCCTCCGGAGATAAAGGTGAGATAAAAGCTTTCTCCGGAAATACTCTTGGAATAAGCTTTCCGGATTTTCCCTCAATGGTTTTATCCTGGTTAATGAACTCTTCGGCGGCAGTAAATAATTCTTTTGAATCGAATACAATATCAGATCCGAACACGGTATCCGGAGTCATTATTATATATTTTCTGGGTTGACTATCAGATACAGATTCAAATGAACTTACCGATTTGTAAGTATCTTTTTTCGGCTGAGTGACGTTTGCATAATTTGGAATATTGATCCTGTCGAACGAAAAATTGTATATATCAGCTCCCAGAGATTTATGCAGGTTTGAAAGATTTGGATCAAACGCAACATCACCTTCCTCGTTTATTAATACTGAAGCGTATAAATCATCTTTATATGAATTAAGTATCGAGTCAATTTTTTTCTCTTCGGTTTCATCCAATTCAAACTGCTTCTTGAAATTAGTGTAGTTCTCACTTTTGAAATCACCCTTAACGGATTCTATTTTATAATTGTCATTGCCATATGAATCAGATTCCAGCTGTAGTACTTTATTGTTTTCTTTATCCAGCGGCAAACTGTTATAAAGAGCAAAGTTAAATATGTCTTCATCTGTCAAAGATGATTTTGAGAATACCGGAAATAGGCCCCGGGTATATTCTGCCAGAAGGTCTTTACCAGTACTCTGCAGCGCAACATATCCTTTATCGCTGTACTTAAAGAAAATCATCAGCGCAATTGTAAGTACGGCAAGAAGTATCCAGGGGATATATTTTTTTATATTACTACTTTTCATAAGTCTTACGCGTTCAACTCTCTCTGATATGGTTCCAAAATAAATCTCAAACTCTCACGCGCTCTGAATATGCGCGATTTAATAGTCCCAACTTCACAGTTTAACTGATCTGCAATTTCCTTATAACTCAATCCGTCAATATCCCTTAATATTAAAGGGATTTTTAATTTTTCAGGTAATTTCTGAATACTCTTCCGTACAAGTCCGGGAATATCAAGCGTTTCGGAATGTGTTTTGACACTCAATTCATTATGAGAATCTTTTATCGGAGTAAATATGCTACGTACCCGCTTTTTCCTCAAATAATCGCGGCACTTGTTAACCGTTATCCGATAAAGCCATGTCGTAAACTTGGACTCGAAACGAAATTCTTTTAACTTATGATATACGCTTATGAAAACATCCTGTGAAATATCATCAACAAACTCGGTATCTCCCAGCGTAAGATAAACCAGGTTCCGAACTTTCTCTTTATGAAGATTTACCAATGTCTCGAATGCAGCATCCTCACCATCAATATAGGATCTGATAAGTTCGAAATCTTTATCTTCAATTTCTTTACCGCTTTCCGATAATTCTTCGTAATTACTATTCAAATCCATTCCTTAGACGAGATAATTTAATTTGAAGTTCCAATAAGAAAATTTATATTCACTATTGTCAAAATTGTTATTTTAATCGGCGTAAAACAAGAATAACTTTATTTTTACACGTTAATTCAATAATTTGTACGGTAATATAATTATTTATATCAAATAATATTTAATTCTTCATTTATTTTGAACAGTTCTGAAAAATTTTAATAAACTAATCCGGGATGACAATATGAAAATTAAAACAAATGAAAAGTACGGTGCCCTTGTAATCGAATTAAAAGGGAATGTAATGGGGGGACCCGAGGCTCAGGAATTCCAGGATTTACTTCACAAATCATTAGAGGATGGAAAGAAAAACGTAGTTGTTGATCTGGCGAATGTTAAGTTTATGAATAGTTCTGGTTTAGGAATGCTAATAAGTGGATTCACCACAATGAAAAACGGCGGTGGGTTACTAAAGCTTGCGAATGCAACTGAAAAAATAAACAGCCTTCTTGTTATTACAAAATTAATCACCATTTTTGAACATTTTGAATCTGTTGACAAAGCAGTAGCTAGTTTTAAATAAAAATAAATTTAAGTGATATCTTTTAAAGCTCCGGTGTTTATCGGAGCTTTTTTTGCCTTCCTTTTCTTAATGTGAGGATTAATATATGAGTGTTTCCGTTTTAGTCGGTAGTCAGTGGGGTGACGAGGGTAAAGGAAAAATTGTTGATATTTTAAGTGAGAAGTATGATATAGTTGCAAGATACCAGGGTGGGGCGAACGCAGGACACACTATTCAGATTGGGGAAAAACAATATATACTCCACCTAATCCCTTCCGGCATACTACGTGAGGAATGTGAGTGCGTAATTGGAAACGGAGTGGTAATTGATCCGAAGGCATTGCTTGACGAGATAGAGTTTCTGGAAAATCACAACATTTCCATTAAGGGCAGGCTGTTCATTAGTCAGAACGCCCATTTGATAATGCCTTACCACAAACTACTTGATTCAATCAGTGAAAAGGGAGATCAGAAAATCGGAACCACCGGAAGGGGTATCGGTCCTTGTTACATTGACAAGTATGCTCGAAAAGGTATCAAAATAGTTGACCTTCTGAACAGGGACGAACTGGAAAGGAAAATAAGAGTAAATCTTGAAGAGAAGAATAATCTGCTTAAAAAAGTATATAACCATGAAGAACTTGATGTTGAAAAAATAATTTCGGAATACATGGCATTTGATGCAGCTATAGATCCGTATATCACTGATGTACCACTATATCTGAATGAAGCTATCGACAGCGGGAAAAAAGTACTTATGGAAGGCGCCCAGGGTGCGCTTCTGGATGTCGATCACGGCACTTACCCATTCGTAACATCTTCAAATCCGACTTCGGGAGGCGCGTGTGTAGGATTAGGTCTCTCGCCCACGAAGATTACTTCAATCTTCGGAATCGTAAAAGCATACACAACAAGAGTCGGACTTGGACCATTCCCTACTGAGTTGGACAATGAAGAAGGAGAAAAACTAAGACAATGGGGCGCCGAGTTCGGAGCAACGACTGGCAGACCCAGAAGATGCGGATGGTTTGATGCATTCCTCGTTAAATATTCAAGAATGATCAATGGTATCGAGAGAGCAGCTATAACCAAGCTGGATGTACTAAGTAATCTGGACGAAATTAAAGTCTGCGTAGGTTATGAACAAAACGGGAAAAAATTAAAATCTTTCCCGACAACGGAAATCTCACTCAGTAAAGTCCAACCGGTTTACGAATCCCTTCCCGGGTGGAAACAAGATATTTCAAATATTACTGATTATGACTCACTTCCATCGGAAACAAAAGAGTACCTTAGTTTTATTTCTGTAAACTGCGGGTTTGAAATCAGCATAATCTCTGTAGGACCAAGGAGAGACCAGACAATTGTTCTATAGGAAAAAAGTTTCGTTCAGATTTTCACTTTGATCTTTACTTTTTTTCCATAGTGTTCGGGCACTATTTGCGGTTATTATCATCCAGGAATTGACAATGCAAGTTAAGATGTCGGGCGGACCTGCAACGCTCCAAATAAAACTGATACTGCTATTAATAGCTCTGCTGATTGCAACAGGTACACTTGTTTATACTCAAATACTGGTCAATGACCTGCAGGAGCGTGAAAGGCAAATTGTGCAGTTGTACGCTAGCAGTCTGGAATCAGTTGCAAAGAATTCATTCTCCGGCGTTGATTTTACATTTCAGCTCGATATCATTAAAAAAATTGATTTCCCTTTAATACTAGCCAATGTTGACAGCAATAATAATGTTAGTGAAATTATCAATTTCAGAAATATTGAAATTGATCCGCTAACCTCTGCTGATGAATTACATTCAATTCTTAAGACAAAAGCGCAGGAATTAAGATCCATTCACGAACCAATTCCGATTGTGATTGATAATAATCAAACAAGGCAGCTGGTATTCTACGGCGATACTAAACTTGTGGAAAAACTTAAGTACTATCCTTATCTCCAAATATTATTCGCCGTAATTTTCTTACTCATTTCGTATATATCATTTAATTACCTCAAGCGTACCGAACAAAGTAATATCTGGGTCGGTATGGCAAAAGAAACAGCACACCAGTTGGGCACGCCAATTTCAAGTCTGATGGGCTGGCGGGAATTACTTATTATGAACTACAACAATGCCGATAGTGTGCAGGATGTGGCAAATGAAATGGAAAATGATTTATCGAGACTCAATAAGATAACAAACAGATTCTCTAAAATTGGTTCCAAGACAGAACTCCAGCCTGAAAATCTGTATGATGTAATTACTAAAGTTATCGATTATTTTAAGAGACGGATCCCTCAAAAAAGTAAAAAGGTAAATATAAGTATTAAGGGCGATCCATCACTCAAATGCCTGATAAATTCAGACTTATTCGAGTGGGTTATTGAAAACCTTGTTAAAAATTCTCTCGATGCAATCGGATCTGAAAAACAAGGAGAAATACTAATTAGTTTTGAAAAGACAGATGGATTTGTTGAAATTGAAGTTTCAGATAACGGAAAAGGGATTGATCTTCGTAAAAGGCAGGATGTATTCAGACCCGGTTATAGTACTAAGAAAAGGGGTTGGGGTCTTGGGCTGAGCCTTGCAAAAAGAATTATTGAAGATTATCATAAGGGTAAGATTTATGTAAAATCTTCTGTGGTTAATCAAGGAACAACATTCCATATTACTCTTCGTGCATAAACTCCGAAAGTATGGTCCCGGATAATTTAATTTATCTGGCACAATCATTGTTTAATTATAACTGCATTATTTGAATTAAATATACCCCTTCCATTTTTTAGCAATCCAAGCTGCTGTGTCTGTGCCCTCAACACAGCAGCTTCCCTTCTGAAATGATCATTTTAATAGCTTTTATATAATTATTATTCCCGGTTAAAATTTATTATTTTCAGGAAATTCATTTTAAGAAATATGCAGTGTGTGAAGTCCACTGAATTCAGGAATTAATTACCGGTAATTCTTACGAGAACTTTCTTAGAATTGTTCAGTAGTCATAGTTTGTTAATAAATTTAGGAAAAAATCAGGACTATAAAATGCCAGTAAAAAAGAAAAAAAGACCTAGCTGGGATGAATATTTCCTTAAAGTTGCAATGCTGGTATCCGAAAGAGCCACCTGTCCGAGGATGCATGTAGGATGCGTGTTGGTTAGAGATAAGCAGATTTTAGCTACCGGATACAATGGTTCAATTCCAGGAGACGTGCATTGCGAAGATGCGGGCTGTCTGATAGTTGATAACCATTGTGTAAGAACTATACATGCTGAGATGAACGCTATTCTGCAATGTTCATCACATGGAGTGAATACTACCGGGGCTAAAGCTTATATCACAAATATGCCCTGTACAACGTGCGCAAAGGCTCTGATCGCGGCAGGAATTAAAGAGATTATAATCTTTACCGATTATCATGATACACTGGCAGAGAAATTTTTCAACATCGCCAAAGTAAAAGTCAAAAGAATGAAAATGCCCGATACCAAGATTATTTATGATATAGATAATTATTCATCGATTAAAAAGATATAATTAACTCATACACTTTGATCAGCTTTTAATCCATTATGTTTATATTTTAATCTTGTTTATTTTAGAATCATATGAAACTATCGAAAGAAAATCTGAAAAAATATTTTCTACCGGAAAATTTCTTTAACAGAGATTTGAGCTGGCTCGAATTTAATAGAAGAGTTCTGGAAGAAGCACTTAATCCTTCCCTCCCGCTACTTGATAAAGTTAAGTTCATCTCAATTTTCTTTTCTAATCTCGATGAGTTTTATATGATCAGAGTATCGGGATTAAGAGAACAAATCAGAGCAAGAATTTTCGAACCGGCGATAGATGGTTTAACCCCTATGGAGGAAACACTGGAAATTGAAAAGGGGGTTAAACCCTTGTTGACGAGTATTTATGATTTGTGGAAAAAAACTGTTATCCCGGCACTAAAGGAAAACAATGTATATATAAGCAGCTTCAGAGATTTTTCCAAAACTGCAAGGGAACAGCTAAAAGAATATTTTTACAAGGAAATATATCCTGTGTTAACACCTCTTGCTTTCGATCCGGGCAGACCGTTTCCTTATATTTCAAATTTAAGTCTGAGTTTTGCGATTTTAATTAAAAAACAAAACGGCGAAAAGCATTTTGCCAGAGTAAAAATACCGAGTATATTACCAAGATTGTTAAGAGTCGACCATATTATTCCGACAGTAAAAAAAAACAATTCGCATCAGCCTGTCAAATACATTTGGCTGGAAGATCTGATAAAGTACAATCTACCAATATTGTTTCCTGGTGTTGAAGTACTTGAAGCTCATACTTTCCGGATAACCAGAAATACGGATTTGGAAATTCAGGAAGATGAAGCCGACGACCTTCTTGAATTAATTGAAGAAAATATAAAGCAGAGAAAGTTCGGCTCAGTGGTTAGGCTTGAAGTTGAAAAGGCTATGCCGGATTTTATGCTGGAAACACTAGTCGAAAATCTGGAAATTACAAAAGAATCAATTCATATAATTGATGGTCCTCTCGGTCTCAGTTCGGTAATGCAACTATATGATTTACCTCTAAGTCATCTTAAGGAAAAACCATTCCACCCGGTAACACCTTCCATATTTGAGGATGAAGAAAATATTTTTTCACTGATTAAAAAGCACGACATAATTCTGCATCATCCTTATGATTCTTTCAATCCGGTAATTGAATTTATTAAGAAAGCTTCACAGGATCCTGATGTTCTTGCTATCAAACAAACTCTTTACAGGGTGGGTCAGGATTCCCCTATCGTTAAATCACTTATAGAAGCAGCGGACAGAAAAAAACAGGTCGCAGTTCTTGTTGAACTTAAGGCGCGCTTCGACGAAGAGAATAATATTTACTGGGCTAGAGAGCTTGAAAAAGCAGGCGTGCATGTTGTTTATGGACTTGTTGGCTTGAAAACTCATGCTAAGATGACACTGGTTGTAAAACGGGAAACCGATGGTGTTAAAAGATATGTTCACCTGGGTACGGGAAATTATAATGCCTCGACAGCAAAGTTATACACTGACCTGGGATTGTTTACGGCCGATGAAGCAATATGCGCGGACGTTTCAGAGATTTTTAATTTCTTAACAGGTTATTCTGAACAAAAATCTTATAGAAAACTATTTGTATCGCCGATAAATGTGAGGGAAAGTTTCCTAAAATTAATACAGAGAGAGATTAAAAATGTTAAAGCCGGCAATGTAGGTAGACTTATTTTTAAGTTAAACTCCCTGGTTGATCCGGTAATAATAGCGGCACTTTATGAAGCATCGAAGCAGGGCGTTCAAATTGATCTGATTGTAAGAGGGATATGCTGCCTTGTTCCGGGTGTTCCTAAACTGAGTACAAATATAAGAGTAAGAAGCATCGTTGGACGATTTCTTGAGCACAGTCGTGTTTATTATTTTTACAATAAAGGGGACGAAGAAATATACCTCAGTAGTGCAGATCTGATGCAGAGAAACCTGGACAGAAGAGTTGAGCAAACCTTCCCGGTACAGGATCCTAAGATTAAGGAAGAAATAAAGAAGAATATTCTGGATATTGCATTAAGAGATACAGAAAAAGCAAGGCTGCTTCTGCCGACTGGTAAATATATTGTAAACAGAAGAGTGTATAATCAAAGCGAACTAAACATGCAGGAATGGCTGATGAATTTTGTTTCAAGCAATTCAAAACCCATAAAGAAAAAAGTTAAATAGCCTATTTAAGAAATCAACCTGTACAAGTGCGCTACAATAAAACATACAGTAAAACCCATTATCAACGGTAAAAAAGTTGCTACAGCCGTCCATTTTACACTTTTAGTCTCTTTATATATTGTATAAATCGTTGTCGAACAAGGATTATGCAGAAGACTAAAAAGCATCAGATTAATTCCAGTTAATGTCGTCCAGCCTCCGGCTTGTAAAATAGTTGTTGTATCCTTAATCGAATCAAGTTCGAACATTACGCCTGCACCCTCTCCAATACCAGACAATCTTGCTGTCATAACTGTAAGCATTAAAACCGTCGGGATCACGATTTCATTTGCCGGTATGGCTATTATGTAGGCCAAAAGTATAACTCCATTAAGTCCGATCAGTAATCCGAGAGGATTAGCCCAATCAATAAAATATTCTGCCAGACTAATTCCCTGTATGTTAATGTTAGCTACCAGCCAAATTACAATACCGGCTGGTAATGCGAATACAATGGCGCGCCATAGAACAAAAAGTGTTCTGTCTATCAATGAAGTATATAAGGTTTGTAAAATTCTGGGAGGGCGATACGGCGGGAGTTCCAGACTAAATGCGGACGCTTCTCCTTTTAGTATTGATTTGGATAGTGTCCAGGAAACAACGAGACTTAAAATTATACCGAGAAGGGCAACCGCAACAACAGCAGCAGCTGTTGCCAGTCCGGCAAAATGCACAGGAACAACAGATCCAATAAATATAGTTGCAATCAATATCTGCGTGGGCCATCGGCCGTTGCAGAGCGAAAAATTATTTGTGATAATTGCTAACAACCTTTCTCGCGGACTGTCTATAACCCTTGCTGCAACAACCCCGGCGGCATTGCACCCAAAACCCATAGCCATTGTTAGAGCTTGTTTACCATGGGCACCTGCTTTTCTGAATAAAAAATCCATATTAAAGGAGACTCGGGGCAGGTATCCGAAATCTTCCAAAAGTGTAAATATCGGGAAAAATATTGCCATGGGTGGAAGCATTACCGCAACGACCCACGCCATCGCCAGATATGCGCCATCTATCAGAATGCCATCGACAAAATAAGACAAACCAATGTCGGATGAGATTTGCTTCAACCATGGGTGAACATTGTCGAGTAATAATTCAGCTATCAGAGAAGAAGGATAATTTGATCCGACTATTGTAACCCAGAACACAAGTGCCAATAGGACAAACATTATTGGGAATCCTAATGCTTTACTGGTCAGAATTTTATCGATCTTGGCATCGAAGGAATATGAATCCTTGTTTTTACTGGTTTTTACAGTATTACTCGATATTGCCGCAGCTTCCGAATAAATTGACTCGATTATGGAGTCGTGAAAACTTTCCCCAATCTCCCATCTTAATTCGTTTGCACGATTAGTTATATCGGTATAATTCTTCATTCCAAAGCTCACTCCCCTGTTAAACCGGTTCTTCAGCGTGTTTCAACGATGGCTCAAGATTTCCTATTTCACCACTGTTTAATGCATCAATTATTTGCTGATCACCTTCAAGTAATCTCATAGCCACCCATCTTGTATTGGGTAAATTCGGCAGTTGTTCTTTTATTTTTTTTGAAAGCTCGTTAACTGCATTATCAATTTTCGGCGACAATGATTTAAGCCTTCTTGGTTTACAGATAAATTTTCCTGATGAGACTTCATCAACATATTTAAGGAGTTCATCCATTCCTTTTTTTTGTCTTGCTTCCATTGGAACCACCGGTATTCCCAGCTCTCTGGCAAGTTGTCTTAAATCGATGCTCATATTGTTGCGTTTTAATTCATCCATCAGATTTAATGCAAGTATTGCTCTATCGGTTATTTCCAGAATTTGCAGAACTAAATTTAAATTCCGTTCGAGCCTGGTTGAATCGACAACAATAATAGTTACATCAGGTTTTCCGAAAAGAATAAAATTTCGTGCAATATCTTCATCTGTACTGGTTGATAGTAATGAGTAGGTACCGGGCAGGTCAACGAGTTTATAGTTATTATTATTATAAACAAATCCGCCTTCTGCCCGTGCAACAGTTTTGCCGGGCCAGTTTCCTGTATGTTGTTTTAGTCCGGTTAAATTATTAAAGATGGTGCTTTTACCCGTATTCGGATTACCTGCAAGAGCAATAACATAATCGAAATTGCTCATATTAATTCCGAGTTTTACCAGATTATCGATATTATGAACAGGACAGTTTACGCACTGTTCCATCTGTTTGTTATTTAAATTCCAATTATTCATTAATCTCTTTTATAAAAATTTGTGACGCTTGTTTTTTCCTTATTGCAATGGTTGCTCCTCTTATCCGATAGCCCGTCGGATCTCCCCCGAGGCTCTGAATTTCAGCTTTTATTTTTGTGCCCGGTACAACTCCCAGATCCAAAAGCCTTCTTCTTTGCTGACCCCGAATAAGATTCGATATTCCAACAACCAGACCTCCGTCACCTACTTTCAATTCAGACAGCTTTTTGAGGTTTCTTCTTACTCTATTTGTTTCATCAAATTTGACTACAGAAATATTAGCAGCAATTATA
Source organism: Melioribacteraceae bacterium (assembly GCA_016927595.1). Lineage (GTDB taxonomy): Bacteria > Bacteroidota > Ignavibacteria > Ignavibacteriales > Melioribacteraceae > PGYT01. The sequence goes on from JAFGMI010000019.1 coordinate 100,105, forward strand.
GGAGCTAAAACAATAACCTCATCATCGACCTCGAATTTTACCCTTTCCTCTGAAATTTCAATAATTCTTAGGTGCTGACCTACATATAAACCCTCGGCAACTAATTGAGCAAATATGGTTTTGGGTTCATCTTCAAGATGAATAATTTTAACATGGTCATTAACACAAAATTGAGTTATCGGGACCCCCTGTTTAACCGGCATTTTACCTTCTGAAGACGGTATAGGATCGCCATGCGGATCGGTTAATGGATTACCTATCTGTGCAGCAAGCTCATCGGCTTGTTCGGCAGACAGGATATGCTCAACATCCTCCGCCCTCTCGTGCCACTCGGATGCATGTATGCTTGTTTCGTCTGCTAAATAACGTTCCCATAATCTGTGAACTCTGATAATCCTGAGTGCGTAATTTCTTCCTTCACCGGTTAATTCTATTTTATCCCTGCCAAGTGAAACAAGACCCAGCGACTGCAATTTTTGAATGAGACCGGCGGCTTCATCTCTTTTTAACGAGAGATTTCCTGAAATACTGTCTAAAGAGCAACCTGTGTTATTGTATTCGCAATCGTATAAATGTTTTAGCGCATCTTCAATCCTGACTCTCTTTGAGTCCAACAATGCCCTTTTCCATTTTGAAAATAGACCCCTTCCTGGCAGAAAAAACAACAAAAGAAGTATCAGTAGCAGAAATCCTACCAGTGTTGTAAAAACCTCATTATCCATCAAGATCTTCCTTTTTTAAAGCAACAAATATTTTGGATGCAATTATTTCACTAAAACTGATTTTATTATTTCCGATTTTGATTGATACAGAATTGTCGAATTTCAGCCTGTCAATTACCTCAATCTCTTTAGAAAGTTCAATCCCGAGACCAGTTAAATAATCCAGCAGTTCTTTACTATCATGTTCAACACGCCTTATAGAATAAAACTTTCCGATCTCAGCCTCACATAAGTCTATACTATGAGGAATTTCAGGAAGAACACCGTTCTTATCGGGAATTGGATCCCCATGCGGGTCAAATTCGGGATTTCCCAAATAATCGTCTATTTTATTTATTAGAAAATCGGATGTCTGATGCTCAAGCTTCTCAGCCTCATCATGCACCTCGTTCCATGATAAATCAAAAACATGCATCAGAAAAGATTCCCAAAGTCTGTGTCTACGTAAAATTTTTAATGCCATTATCTTACCTTTTTCGGTAAGTTCAATTCCTTTATACTTCTGATACGTAATAAATCCGTCAGAATCCAATCTTTTAGCCATATCACTTACGGCTGCGCTGGAAACATTCAGTTTATCCGCCAAATAAGTTGTACTAATCTTTTCTCTATTTTCAGAGATCAGCGAATAAATTTCCTTTATATAGTCCTCTTTTGAAATGGTAATCATAATTAAAAATAAATTTAAGGAATCTTAACTTTATATTCAAGTATATTGATCTAGTAAAAAAGTGTAATATTTTGGTGGTTTTATTATTTCCAATATGAGATTTTTGATAATTTTCTTAACTTTGTTTTTTAAATATTAGAAAGGTTTCGTTAATGCAGGGACAAGGAATATTAGCGGGGGTAAAGAACACAGTTGCCGTTGCAAGCGGTAAAGGCGGTGTCGGAAAGAGTACAGTTGCCGTAAACTTAGCAGTATCCACCGCATTAAAGGGATATAAAGTTGGATTAATTGATGCAGACATCTACGGTCCAAGTATTCCCCTAATGCTTGGAATAAATGAAAAACCGCAAATCTATCAAAGTACTGATTCGAACAAGATGGTTCCTCTTGAAAACTATGGTGTAAAATTAATGTCAATCGGATTTTTAATAGATGACGATAATCCCGTAATCTGGCGCGGTCCCATGGCGAGCGGAGCGATAAAACAGTTTATGACGGATGTTGAGTGGGGCGAACTGGATTATTTGTTTTTTGACATGCCGCCGGGAACCGGAGATATACAGCTTACTTTAGTTCAGTCTATTCCACTTACAGGATCGGTGCTGGTTACCACTCCCCAACCGGTATCGCTGATTGATGCTCAAAAAGGGCTAAAAATGTTCCACCGGGTTAACGTTCCTGTTTGCGGCATAATTGAAAATATGAGCTACTTTATTGCGCCGGATACAGGAAACCGTTACGAAATATTCGGGCATGGCGGCGGTGAACAGCTTGCTTCCAAATTGGACACCGAATTTCTTGGCGGAATTCCAATCGATCCCAGAATTCGTGAGGGCGGTGATACAGGCCGACCTATTGTAATCAGCCACCCAGAAAGCGAAGAATCGAAAATAATTACCGGAATTACAGAAACATTATTATCATCTCTCGAGAAATTGAAAAATTCTAATTCTTCTCCTGATATTGAAATTGATCTTAATGGTTAACAAGGAGTTATTATGGTTGACAGTATAGAAAAAAAGGTTAGCGAAGCTCTTGAGACTATTCGACCTTATCTTAAAGCAGATGGCGGTGATGTTGAACTTGTAAAAGTTACTGACGATGGCATTGTCGAAGTTAGATTAATCGGTGCTTGTGTCGGGTGTCCAATGTCACAAATGACTCTCCGAGCAGGTATTGAAAGAGCATTAATACGTGAAGTACCAGGTATAAGACGAGTTGAATCAGTATCTTAATTTCAAATAAAAATATGGTGCAGAAGTGAGAAAGAAAGTAATAGCAGGCAATTGGAAAATGAACAATGATCTTAACGAGTCAATAAATCTAGTATCACAGATTAAGCTTGGATTAGCAGACTATAACAAAAATGAAGTCATTGTTTGTCCTTCTTTTACGTCGCTTGAAAGTGTGAATGCTGTTATTAAAAACTCTGTTATTAAACTTGGTGCTCAGAACTTGTACTACGAAGATAGTGGAGCTTACACAGGAGAAATATCTGCAAAAATGCTTAAAAGTGTCGGCTGTGAGTACGTTATTATCGGTCATTCTGAACGCAGGACTATTTTCCAGGAGAAGGATGAACTAATCAATCTGAAAATTAAGCAGGCATTAAGTGAAAAGTTAAAAGTTATATTCTGTATTGGCGAGACTCTTGAAGAAAGAGAAAATGATAAAACTTTTAAAGTTATAAATTCCCAGCTGTCACTTGGATTAAAAGACTTGTCCGCAATTGAATTGAATGATATAATTATCGCATACGAACCTGTTTGGGCTATTGGAACCGGAAAAACCGCAACACCGCAACAGGCACAGGAAGTTCATAAGTATATCCGGGACTATATCCGTGAGAATTTTACTGATGAAAGTGCAGAGAATCTGATAATTCAGTATGGCGGCAGTGTTAAGCCTGACAATGCAGCTGAACTGCTTAATCAACCCGATATAGATGGTGCACTGGTTGGTGGAGCATGTCTTAAAAGCGATTCTTTTCTGTCAATAATTAAATCCGTTTAAAAAGAAGCCCGTTTCCGAACGGGCTTTTCATATAAGTTGTTATATTACAAAGACTTATCACAAATCAATCAAATTGATTTCCCCTCGATTCTTTATTATATTTAATGTTTTATTTTTATTTTTTGGGTGGTTATGTCAAAACTCCGCATTTTGGTTAAATTCTTGTTTTTTTATAATTTTTTGCTTATAAATGCACAAATTAAATTAATTGAATTACCACCTTTCGACAATAGTAAGAATAACGCCAACCAGTTTAATTTCAGTGAAATACGTCAAATTATTCCACTTGAAAGCGGATGGAAGGCTTACACTGAGGATTCTGAAGATAATACAACTTCCGTAAACCTGCCATGTGTTTTTAAGAACGCTGAACGAATTATATTCGAAAAAGAATTCAGTCTCTCTGAAAATGTAGTTAAATCAAAAGAATTGTTTCTTATAGTCGAAGGATTGAATTATTCGGCGGAAGTTCTTTTGAACGATATTGTTATCTTTAAAAATGATGTTGCCTCAATACCCTTTGAAGTCCATCTGGTAAGAGAATTACTTAAAACGAAAGAACCGAATAATCTGAAGATTATTGTTAGTTATGAGCTGGATGATGAAACAACGATACCACCTGTTCAACGTTTTCTTTTTCCTGAAAATATAGGTGGAATTGCACAGTCGGTATCGATTGAAGTATTACCTCTAAAAAGGATATACGTTCAGAATCTTAAGACTACTCTTAATGAAAAGAATGTTGGAAATCTCAGTTTTAATATTAGTCTTATCAACAATTCCCAGCAACTGGACTCTATATCAGCACAAAATTTAAGGCTAACCATTTCTCTGATTAATTCAAACGGCGCTGTTGTTTTAACTAAAGAAATTAAACCTGAGGGAAAGAATCACTTTAACAATAATTTGAGTATATCAAATATTACCCAATGGAATCCCAAAGCCCCTTACGAGTATATACTTAAAATAGAGTTACTTTCAGATGGTAATGTCGTTGATGAGATTAATCGTAAAGTCATTTTTTATTCCATTGAGTTTACGGACAGCGGATTAAAATTTAATCATGATCAGTTTTCTATTAAGGGAATTGTATACATACCAGATAACAGATTAGATACTTACAAGTCATATCGGGAACAGATATTTTCTGATTTAGAGTTTATAAAGGGAATGGGTTTTAATTCAGTTAGATTCGCAAAGCATATTCCAGCCAAATCTGTTATCCATAAATGCCAGGAATTAGGTCTTTTAGTCTTTGCAGAATTGCCGGTATATTCGCTCCCCGAACAATTCGCAATTAAAGAAGACTACATTTACCGTGTAAACAGCCTCTTGAATAAATTTCTTTCGGAATATTCCAGTTTAGGTCCTGTAGCCGCAATAGGCTTAGGAATTTCGTATATACCAGACTCCCCCATTCATGCAGAGTTTTTATCTGGAATGTCGAAAAAGATAAAGAATTACAGCGGTAAACTGACATACGCCTCATTCAGTGCAAAAAATTCTCTTGATATAAAATATCTTGATCTTTACGGCATTGAATTATTTAAAGAGAATTTGGAAAATGAATTAAACGGAGTTGACAAAAACGATTTTTTAAGTGAAGTAACTTATCCGAATTTCAGAGGGACACGCTCCGGGTATCTTGATCAAAACAGCACAGAGGCACAAGCAAAGTATTTTGAGGATCTTATAAATATTTCACAAAACAAATCTATGTCGGGATTTTTTATAAATTCTTTTTCGAACTACTCTGGTGAGTATACCTCAATCGTTACAAAATTTAATGAAGAGAATCAGTATCAAATTGGAATTATTGATGACAACAAAAATCCTAGTAGTATTACATATAAAGTTATAAATTCCAAATTAACAAATAAAGAACGGGTTACAATACCAATCGGCTCGGCAACTGATGATTCACCAATCTTTATAATTTTCACGGGTTTATTCCTTGCAATTGTAATGGGCGTTTTGATTAATTCCAAGAAAAAATTCAGAGAAGATGCTACAAGAGCCTTATTACGTCCTTACAATTTTTATTCGGACATACGCGACCAAAGGATACTGAGCGGTTTTCATACAATTGTTCTTATGTTCGTGCTTGCAGCTTCACATGCATTATTATTGACTAATTTGTTTTTCTATTTCAAGTCGAGTGTACTTACAGAAAAATTATTAATAACTTTTGCGCAACCATTCTTTACAAAAGCTTTCAGCTACTTAGCATGGGATCCTGTTTCATCTTTTATTTATGGATTTATATTTACCCTGGCAGTCTTTTTAATCATTGCACTTGTGATTAAGATGGCATCTTTTTTTGTTAAAACGAAAGTACACTACTCGAATATTTACTTTGTTGTTGTATGGGCATTTTTGCCACTTGCTCTGTTGCTGCCTGTTAAAATAGTATTATACAGAGTACTGGAAGCGCACATAATTAACTTATACATTTTTATATTTCTGATTCTCTATTTTATTTGGATTCTCCAGAGAATTTTAAAGGGTGTGTACGTAATATTCGACACATCAAAAACAGCAGTATATTTTTATTCATTGCTGTTTTTTACAGTACTGGCGGGTTCTGTTATTTTATGGTTTCAGCTCAAGCATTCAACCGTTTATTACATCATAACTACATTAAAACAATTTCAACTATTTTGAGAGAATAATTCTTGTATCTATCCAAACTGGAAATATTTGGTTTTAAGTCATTTGCGTCAAAGACCTCGATTAATTTTACAAAGGGAATCACGGGTATAGTTGGTCCAAACGGCTGTGGAAAAACCAATATTGTAGACGGAATAAGATGGGTGCTTGGTGAACAAAAATCAAGTACTCTGAGAAGTGATAAAATGGAAAACGTTATATTCAACGGCACACGCAATAAAAAACCGATGGGTATGGCGGAAATTTCTCTCACCCTGGTCAACGACAGGAATGTGCTGCCTACCGAATATTCGGAAGTAACAATTACAAGAAGAATTTTCAGATCAGGTGAAAGTGAATATCTACTAAACAAGAACATTTGCAGACTTAAAGATATAACAAACCTTTTCATGGACACCGGTATGGGAACAAATGCATATTCGGTAATAGAATTGAAAATGGTTGAAACTATTTTGAGCAACAAAGCCGATGAAAGACGCAATATGTTCGAGGAAGCAGCGGGAGTAAATAAATACAAGCTGCGAAGAAGATTATCCCTTAAAAAACTTGATGAAGTTAAAGCCGATTTAATAAGAGTAAACGACATTGTTGCTGAAGTTGAAAAAAACGTGAGGTCATTGCAGAGGCAGGCTAAAAAAGCAGATAAGTATAATCAGATTCAGTCCATACTCCGCGAAAAAGAAATTGAATTGGCGGAGAGACAATTTTCACGAGATTCAATCCGCAGGCAAGCCTTTGAATCGGAAAAATATAAACTTGACGAGAAGAAGCTTTTTGTTGATTCTGAAATTAAAAGAATAGAAAACAGTCTCATCGAACTGCGGGGACGAATAAGAGGTATTGAGGAAGAATTATCAATAAAACAAAGCGAGCTCGGTTCCGAATCTGAAAAGCTGCATTCAATCCAGAATATAATTTCCGTAGCAGAAGAAAGAGAAAGATCACTTTCCGATAATCTTCAAAGATATACAGACGAATTGAATGAACTGAGAACACAATCGAATGATACCAATGAAGATATCAAACAAACCCAGGAACTTATTTTAGAAGCTGAGCAGAAAATAGATTCGAGCAGGGAAAAAATTAACGGTACGGAAAATATTCTAAGTGAGAAAAAGACTGAGCTTGATTTGAAAAAGGATCAGTTAAAAAATTATTCTGACCGTGCTATAGAGATACACAAAAAAATAAATTATAGAGAAAACGATTTAAACGCTTTGAAAAAATCTTTGGCGATTACAAATGAAGAGATTGAAAAACTTAACCTGCTTATTCAGAAAACCACTAACAATATTGCCAAGTCAGTCGGTTTCCTTGAAGAACTATCGGATGAGAAACAATTAACTCAAAGACATATTGATGAAACTGATCAGCTTTTATCGGCGCAGCAAAAAGAAAAAGAGAGGATAGAAGCGGAAATTTCAGATCTTAGGCAGAAAGAGCTTGACGAAAAAAATGTTATAAACGCCTTAAGAAATAAAATTGATCTACTCCAAACGATGATTTCAAATCTTGAAGGAGTATCCAAAGCTTCAAAACTGTTGATTGAAAATGAAGGCTGGAGTAAAAAGGAAAAAACTCTATTTGCTGACGTAGGCAAAACTGATGAAAAATATCGGTTCGCTCTTGAAGCAGCACTCAAATTCGTTTTAAATAATCTGTTGATCGAGAATATTGATGACCTTAAAACCGCGATTAAATTCCTCAAGGAAAACGATCTCGGTAAAGCCTCATTCTTTCTGCTTAACGGTGTTGAAAACAGGAATTCATCGATCATGGAAAAGATTATAGGCTATTCTGAATCACGAAGGAAAAGAAAAATTGAGAGGGACGAAAAGTTTATCGGATGGGCATTTAATTTTGTCGAAACGAAGCCGAAGTGGGAGGCATATTTTAAAAAAGTCCTGGATAAAACCGCAATCACGGATTCGCTGGATTCAGCAATTCAGTTATCAAAAAAGTACCCCTCTTTTTCATTTGCAACGCTGAACGGTGACCTGGTCAGATTTAATGGAATTGTTGAAGCCGGCTCTCTTCCAAAGGCTGATGAAACGCTATTCGGGCGAAAACAGCAGCTTGAAGATCTTATAAGCGAGCTGCCGCTTTACGAACAAAATTTGAAAAAGCTCCAGAATTATATCTCGGAACTGTCTGAATCACTGGAGAAAATTAATCTCCAAAATATTTCCGACAAAGGAAGGCTTCTGCTTAATGAACTTAATAACATAGACAAACAAATTTCTCAAATCGAATTTGAAAAAAATAAGTATTCGGAAGAAATAGAATCTGCACAGAAGAAGATTCAATCCTTAGCCGGAGATGCAACTTCAATCGATAATCAGTCTGCTCTTATTCAAAATGAGATAAGTACATTGAAGAAAGACGAAATAAGTGCTAATGAGGCTCTTGCAAAGTTTGAGACGGAACTGAAACATTTCGAGCATGAGTATGACAATATGGTCTCAGAGCAGAATCAGCAGAAATTGGATCTCGAGAGACTCCTGGGCAAATTGGAAAATGAAAGGAATGAGATTAAACGGCTTGATGAAAGCAAAGAAAGAATAAAACTTGCTATTGATAAAAGAGAAAAAGAAATAGTGAGTATCCACGAAGAGATTTCTTCAATTAAAAATACAATCGAAGAAAAGAAGGGTGAATTTTCGGTTATAAACGATCTCCGCCTCAAACTCGTAAATGAGGAGAACGGAATAAAAGACAGACTGAGTATTGTGAAAACCGAAGCCTCCGGTTTTGAAACTGAATTAAATAAGTTAAGAAACGAAAGGCAGCAAATATCCGACACTATGCATGAACTCGATATTCAAATCAGTGAACTGAAAATGAAACTTGAGAATATGCTCGAGCATATTAAGGAGGAATATTCATTAAATATCGAGTTTAAAGAATTTGAAGATAATGATTCATTTGATTTTAAATATGCTTCCGATGAGGTTCACGAATACAAACAGCAGTTAAAATCACTCGGACCTATAAATCTTTTGGCGTACTCGGAGTATGAAGAGGAAAATGAGCGCCTTGAGTTTTTAACAAGGCAAAGGGATGATCTTATAAAATCGGAAAAAGATCTTGTTAAAACCATAGAAGAAATTAATGAAGCAGCCGAGAAGCTCTTTCTGGATACTTTTGCACAGATAAGGGAAAATTTTATAAAAATATTCCAATCACTATTTAATCCAGGCGATGAAGCCGACTTGATACTCCAGGAGGGAGTTGATCCGTTGGAAGCAAAGATAGAAATAATGGCCAAGCCCAAGGGCAAACGACCTACTTCCATTGAGTTGCTATCAGGCGGTGAGAAAACACTTACAGCAACTGCCCTGCTATTCGCAATTTATCTGGTCAAGCCGAGTCCGTTCTGCATATTAGACGAAGTTGACGCGCCTCTAGATGATGCAAACATCGATAGATTCACTAAACTGCTAAAAGAGTTCAGCTCCAACACTCAGTTTATAATAGTAACTCACAATAAAAGAACGATGAATGCTGCAGAAAATATGTACGGTGTAACAATGCAGGAAGAAGGTATTTCAAAAATAGCAGGCGTTCAATTCAATGATGATTTTAATTTGAATTAAGATGACTTTAATCCCGGACAAAAGAAATTTCAAGATATTTATAGACTTTGACGGCACTATCACAACACAGGATGTTGGTGAGCAAATGTTTCTTAAATTCGGAGATGCCCGGGAAGCACGAAAAATTGTAGAAAGATGGATTAGTAAAGAGATAACGTCGACACAATCCTGGGAATTATTATGTGCGACTATTTCAGATTTTAACGAAGAAGAATTTGATGTATTCCTTGACGAAATAATAATAGACCCGACTTTTTTTGAATTTGAAAGATATTGTAACGAAAATGGTATTGCTCTTTTTGTTCTGAGTGACGGGTTGGATTATTACATAAACAGGATATTTTCAAAAAATAATCTTGATCATCTTAATGTTTACTCAAACAGAATGATAAAGACGGATGATAATAAAATTAAACCTGTATTCCCGTATTCCGATGAAGAGTGCAAAATGTGTGCAAATTGTAAAAGGAATCATATTATAAACAATAGTTCGGATGATGATATCACCGTATATATTGGCGACGGCTACTCTGATACATGTCCGGCTCAGTATGTTGATTATATATTTGCAAAAAATTCGCTTCTCAAGTTTTGTGAAAAAGAAAGAATATCATATTTCCCGTTTAATAATTTCGGTGAAATTAAAATCATGATAGAAGAGTTAAGAACGAGAAGGCGCTTGAGGAAGAGACATCAGGCTGAATTAAAAAGAAAAGAAGTATACCAGCAGGGATAAGTTGAGCAAAATATTGATAATAGCGGGAGAGGCTTCCGGTGATATACATGGAGCTTCATTAATGTACGAGATGATTCGGATTGATGCCGAACTGGAATTTTTTGGCGTCGGCGGCGATAATATGATAGAAGCCGGACTAAAAGCAAGTTTTCATACAAAGGATATGGCTTTTCTGGGATTCACCGAGGTTGTAAGACATATGCCTTTCATAATTAAAGTGCAAAAGCACATATTAGCCCTCGTTAAGGAGAACAATATTAAGAAAGCTGTACTTATTGATTATCCGGGGTTCAATCTGAATCTCGCAAAAAAATTAAAAAAAATAGGTGTAAAGATTTTTTATTACATCTCACCGCAAATCTGGGCATGGGGAAAACACAGGATTAAAAAGATTAAAAATCGAGTGGACAAGATGCTGGTAGTTTTCCCTTTTGAAGAAGTGTTTTACAGAAATGAAGGAGTAGATACCGAATTTGTTGGACATCCATTGATCGCTCGCCTGGAAAAACATCAATACCGTAGCCGCGACAATTTCTTCTCCGATAACAACCTTGAACCGGGGAAAAAAATTCTTCTTATAATGCCGGGCAGCCGAAAGCATGAAATAGAAAAGATCTTTGCCTCTGTTCTGAACGGGGCATACAAAGCTTCGGAACAGTTTAATATGCAAATTGTAGTTGCTTGTGCAAATAATATAGATGAGTCGATCTTCAACAATTATGATACAAATAAATTCAGAGTTTTGAAAAATCAAACATATGATTTAATAAGACATTCGGAATTCGGGATTATTAAATCAGGTACGTCTACGATGGAAGCTTCATTAATAGGTTTACCTTTTGCTGTGGCATATGCTACAACCAAATTAACCTATTTAATCGGCAGGTTTCTGGTCAATATAACAAGCATCGCGATGCCCAATATTATTGCCGGTAAAAAGGTAGTAAAGGAATTTATCCAGTCAGATCTCACGCCGGAAAACATATATCGTTATTTAAATTTCGTTTTTAATAATCAGGAAGAAATTGAGAAGATTAAAGCAGAGCTGCAAAATATAAAGCGCATACTGGGAAAGAAAATCCCGGCTGATTTAGCTGCAAAAATTATATGCAGTCAGGGTTGATGATTTGAACACTTTAAGAAAAAAGCTATTGTTGGCTGCAGGGAATTGGTTTTTACGTCCGGTTATAAGTGTTCTTTGTAAATCGTTAAAGATTGAGTATAAAAATTATACTCAAGTAGAATCATTGATGAATAGCGGACAGAACTTTATAATCGCTTTCTGGCATGGTAAAATGCTGCTCCCATGGTACATTTTCAGAGACAGATCGTATACTGCGTTGATAAGCAGAAGTAAAGACGGGAATCTATTGGCAAATCTTCTTCATAGCTGGAATTACAGATTAATAAGAGGTTCGAGTCGAGATGGGAGTAAAGAAGCCTTCAATAAATCATCGGAAGCTGCGGCAGAAGGCAATACTTTACTAATTACACCCGACGGACCGACGGGACCTCCGCACAAGATGAAAGCTGGTGCTGTTATAATTTCCCAGAGAAATAATATTCCAATAATACTGCTTGGAATTGGATACTCGGAATATTACTCTCTGAAAAGCTGGGATAAATTTATGATTCCCAAACCATTTAGTAAGGCTGTTTGTGTTTTCTCTGATCCTGCTATAATCGAGAAAAATGATGATCGGGATAAAACGGATTTAGAAATAAAAATGTGTGAAGAATTACTACAAAAAATTGATAAAGAAGCTGAAGATATTGTTAAATATAATTAAAATACTTTTAGCACCGACTGTAATTATTTACTACTCGGTAATTGGAATTCGGAACTGGCTTTTCGACCGTGGTATTTTTGTGTCAAAAAAAATCGATACTAAAATAATATCCATCGGTAACCTGACTCTGGGAGGTTCAGGCAAAACACCCGCCGTTGTTATGGTTGTCAATCTGCTTAAAAGTATGAATAAGTCAGTTGGTGTGCTGAGCAGAGGTTATGGTCGTTCTACCAAAGGTTATAAGCTGATTAATAACGGCAGTGGTGAGAGAATGCCTGCAGATAAATGCGGAGATGAGATGTATCTTGTTACGGATGAATGCAATGTACCTGGAGCAGTTTCTGAAAGAAGAGTAAAAGGAGCCGAACGGTTCATAAAAGATGTCAATAAGATTGATGTAATTGTCCTGGATGATGCCTTCCAGCACAGATGGATTTACAGGGATCTTGATATTGTAATGATAGACCAGAGGTTCCTGCTGAAAAATTCTGTACTGCATCATAATTTACTTCCGCTCGGTGTTATGAGGGAACCATTCTCCTCTCTGAAAAGAGCTGACATTATTATTATAAACAGGAAATTCTCAGAAGGAAAAGAATTACCTGCAAAAATGAAATCATATATGAAAGATAAATTGGTTTTAGAAGGACATTACGAGGTCGAGGGAATTTATGATGTAAAAACACATCATGGTTATTCAATTGAAGACTTCGTGGGGCAAAAAAGCCTTGTCGTATGTGGAATTGCAAGACCCTATTCGTTTCTGAGAATCCTTGAAGAATACTCCATTGATATTAAAAACAAACTGTTATTCACGGATCATAAAAACTATACATTGAAAGAGGTACAAAATATAAGAAGAAAATTTTACAACACTAATTCTTTTTCAGTTCTGACTACCCAGAAGGATGCAGTAAAATTAACCAACTACTCGCGCGAACTGGACGATATAGATATTTACTACCTTAAGATAGGATTGAAATTGAATAATGAAGAAGAATTTAAGAGCGAACTTGAAAAAGTTTTTAACAACTAAATAATATCATCAATTTATTAAGGAGGTAGCTTAAATGGCTAAAAAGAAAACACCAAAATATGTCTATTTTTTCGGTGGTAAAAAGGCTGAAGGACGGGCAGATATGAAAAACCTGCTCGGAGGTAAAGGAGCAAACCTGGCTGAAATGGTTAACATCGGTTTACCTGTACCTGCAGGCTTCACCATTACTACAGAAGTATGTACCTATTATTACAATAATAAGAAAAGGTATCCGAAAGAATTAAAAGAGCAGGTCATGAAAGCTCTGGCTAGCATCGAAAAAGAAATGGGCGCAAAATTCGGAGATAAGAAAAATCCGTTGCTCGTTTCTGTAAGAAGCGGCGCTAGAGCATCAATGCCGGGAATGATGGACACCATACTCAATCTTGGTCTTAATGATGAAACCGTTCTCGCTTTAATTGAAAAAACTAATAACCCGAGATTTGCATATGATTCATACAGACGATTCGTGCAAATGTATGGAGACGTTGTTCTTGGTCTGCAGCCTGTCGATAAAAAAGATATCGATCCCTTCGAAGCAATTCTTGAGAAGAAAAAAGAAAAAAGAGGTGTTAAACTGGATACCGAACTTACTGCCGATGACTTAAAACAGTTGGTTGAAGAGTTCAAAAAAGAAATTAAAGCTAAAACCGGGCATAATTTCCCGAATGATCCCAAAGAGCAACTGTGGGGCGCTGTTGGTGCTGTTTTCCGTTCTTGGATGAATGAAAGAGCAATTGTTTACAGAAAACTTAACGGTATTCCTGCTGAATGGGGTACTGCAGTAAATGTTCAATCGATGGTATTCGGAAATATGGGTGACGATTGCGGAACCGGCGTTGCGTTTACACGCGATCCTGCCAGCGGTGAAAATGTATTTTACGGAGAGTATTTATTCAACGCTCAGGGAGAAGACGTAGTTGCTGGTACAAGAACCCCTCTTCCTATTGCTGAATTGAAAAAAGATGATCCTAAAATTTACAAACAGCTCGATGAGATCCGTAACAGACTCGAAACACATTACAAAGACATGATGGATATCGAATTCACCATTCAGCAAAATAAATTGTGGATGCTTCAATGTCGCGTTGGTAAACGAACCGGGTTTGCTGCAATAAAAATTGCCGTCGATATGGTCCGCCAGAAATTAATTTCGAAAGAAGAAGCTTTAATGAGAATAGAGCCGGATCAGTTGAATCAGTTATTGAGACCTATTTTCGACATCAAACAAAAACAAAAAGCTATTGAATCGGGTAAATTATTAACCAAGGGATTAAACGCTGGTCCCGGTGCTGCATCAGGTAGAATAGCTTTTACTGCTCATGATGCGGAAATAATGGCATCAAAGGGCGACAAGGTAATTCTGGTAAGAATTGAGACGTCTCCCGAAGATATTAAAGGTATGAATGCTTCGGATGGCATACTAACTGCCAAAGGCGGAATGACATCGCATGCTGCACTTGTAGCTCGTCAGATGGGGAAAGTGTGTGTAGCCGGCGCCGGCGCTTTGTTGATTGATTATAAAAAGGGCGAGATGCGTGTCGAAGGTAAAAATACTGTGGTCAGAGAAGGAGACTACATTTCCATAGACGGTACCACCGGTGAGGTAATTAATGGCGAAATCCAGACAAAGCCTTCCGAAGTAGTTCAGGTTCTGTTAACAAAGGAATTGAGTCCCAAGAAATCGGATATATTCAGAACATATAACGACCTTATGACCTGGGCTGACAATGTAAGACAGATGAAAGTAAGAACCAATGCCGACCAGCCTGATCAGTCGGCGAATGCGATTGCTTTCGGAGCCGAGGGTATAGGCTTGTGTCGTACTGAGCACATGTTCTTCGGCGGCGACAGAATACTTGCAGTACGCGAAATGATCTTGTCAGATACCGAGGAAGGCAGGAAAAAAGCTCTGGCTAAACTGCTTCCCCACCAGCGTAAAGACTTTGAAGGAATATTTAAAGTAATGGAGGGCAGACCCGTAACAATCCGGACATTGGATCCGCCGCTTCATGAGTTTCTGCCTCATACTGAAAAAGAAATGAAGGAAGTTGCAGATGCATTAAATATACCCGTTAAAAAAGTAAAAGAAAGACTTGAATCTCTGCATGAGTTTAATCCGATGCTGGGATTCAGAGGCTGTCGTTTGGGTGTAAGTTATCCTGAAATAACTGAAATGCAGGCACGTGCTATTTTTGAGGCTGCCGTAAATGTAGCTAAAAAAGGAATTAAAGTTCTTCCGGAAATTATGATACCGCTTGTAGGTCACGTTAACGAATTACAACTTCAGGAGCAAATAGTAAGAAGAGTTGCAGCGGAAGTTTTCAAATCAAAAGGAAAAAAGGTTAACTATCTGGTTGGGACAATGATAGAATTACCTCGCGCCTGTGTAACTGCCGATGAGATAGCAACTGTAGCCGAGTTCTTCAGTTTCGGCACTAACGATTTAACACAGACAACATTCGGACTGTCGAGAGATGACGCCGGTAAATTCCTGCCTCACTATGTGGAGAGAGATATTTTACCGAGAGATCCGTTCGAAGCTCTTGATCAGGATGGTGTAGGTCAGTTAGTCGAAATGGGAACTGAAAAAGGACGATCAGTAAAATCCAATCTCAAAGTTGGTATTTGTGGTGAACATGGCGGTGAGCCGAGTTCGGTAGAGTTCTGTCATAGAACCGGTTTGGATTACGTAAGTTGTTCGCCGTTCAGGTTGCCAATAGCAAGATTGGCTGCAGCACGTGCTGCACTTAAGAACCCCAGAAAGGTGGCAACCGGGAAAGCTGGTAAGAAAAAATAAATGCTTTAGAGCGAGCGGCATTGTAAGAGTGCCGCTCTTCTATTTTGTAGTATGAAACAGTAGCAACTGATCTAAAGGAGAAAATATGAAATTGTCAGATTTCAAGTATAATCTGCCGAAGACATCAATTGCAAAATTTCCGGCAGAGCCGAGAGATAGTGCAAAGATGATGGTTCTGGACAGGAAAACTGAATCAGTTGACCATAAAAACTTCACCGATATAATCGACTACATGACGAAAGGTGATGTTTTGGTTGTTAACGAAACAAAAGTAATGCAAGCCCGTTTGTACGGTAAAAAAGAGAGAACTAACGCCAAGATAGAAGTATTCGTTTTACGTGAACTGAACAGAGAGGAAAACATCTGGGATGTAATTGTAGATCCGGCTCGCAAAGTACGAATAGGCAACAGAATCTATTTCAATGATAATCTTTGGTGTGAAGTGATAGACAATACAACTTCAAGAGGAAGAACTGTCAGATTCAACGAGGACGCCGGAGATATTTTTGAAGCTATCGAAAAAATCGGACAAACTCCAATTCCGCCATACATTAAAAGAGAGGTGATTGCTGAAGATAAGGAAAGCTACCAGTCTATTTTTGCAAAGTACGACGGCTCTGTAGCGGCACCTACAGCCTCGCTGCATTTTACACCCGAACTGATTAAGAAGATAAAGAAAAAGGGAATAAAAATAGCGACAGTAATACTTCACATAGGGCTGGGCACATTCAGACCTGTTGAAGTCGAAGATTTAACAAAGCATAAAATGGATTCCGAGTATTTCGAAATTCCTGAAGAATCTGCTGAAATGATCAATAAAGCACTGACATCTAAAAAAAATATCTTTGTTGTCGGGACAAGTTCTACAAGAGCGCTTGAAAGCAGCGTTACAGCGGAAGGCTTTGTAAAACCGAATTTCGGCTGGACGGATAAATTTATCTTTCCACCGTATGATTTTAAAATAACTAAAAAGCTTATAACTAATTTTCATCAGCCCGAATCAACTCTGCTTATGCTTTCTGCTGCATTTGCAGGTTATGATTTTTTAATGAAATCATATAAAAAAGCTATGAAGGAAAAATATCGTTTTCTTAGTTATGGCGATGCAATGCTTATAATATAAATGAAAATTCACGCAATAATACCATCCGGCGGAAGCGGCACCCGAACTTCGCACCAGATTCCCAAACAGTATCTGGAATTCGGTGGAAAGGAAATGATTGCATTTACTATTGAAGTTTTTCAAAAGTGTAATCTTATCGACGATATAATTATAGTCGCCAAGCCGGAGTACTTTAATCTTATTGAACAAATTAAATCAAAATATTCTTTTAGTAAAATTTTAAGAATAGTTGAGGGTGGCAACGAACGGCAACATTCTGTATTTAACGGTCTAAAGTCGATCTCAGCTGATTCCAAAGATCTTATTGTTGTTCACGATGCAGCCCGCCCTTTGCTTACGGTAAAATTATTGGAGAGAGCAGTAAAATCTGCAAAAATTTACGATAATGTTGTGGTCGCTCTTAAAGCTAGAGATACGTTGATTAAAGGAAGTGATACCGTGGATTCATACCTGGACCGGACAGATATATTTTATGCTCAAACTCCTCAAATTTTCAGATATGATATACTCATGGAATCAATGCGAAAAGCAGAATCGGAAAGATTTCTGGGGACCGATGAATCGATGCTTGTTCAAAAGGCATTCTATCAGGTGAAAATTGTTGAAGGTTCACCCTTAAATTTTAAGGTTACATCCGATGAGGATATTAAGATATTTAAGAGTTTGATTGAATAAAGCTTGAGGTTATTTTGATTGTAAGTTGTAAGTGAAATCAATATTTTTAGAAAATTTCGGGAAGTAATATGTTAAATCTTTTAGTCATTCTTATTCTCTCTTATCTTATTGGTTCTATCCCCACTAGTATTATTGTAAGTAAAATTGTAAGGGGCATCGATATTCGTGAACATGGCAGCGGCAATGCCGGAGGCTCCAATGTTTTCAGAGTCCTGGGATGGAAATATGGTGTTTTGGTGATAATCCTTGATGCACTAAAAGGATCTCTTGCCGTTATTTTAATTGCTCGATTATATTTTGGTGATTTTCCCTTCCCTAATCAAACTCCTTTCGACGATTTCACTCTTGTACAAATTATGGCTGGTCTTGGAGCTGTTATCGGACACATCTGGACTATATTCGCCGGTTTCAAAGGCGGTAAAGGTATTGCAACAGCTCTTGGATTTTTAATTACAATTATAACTGTAGATATGCTTCTTGCTCTGGGAATTTTTATTCTTGTAGTTTCTTTGTCGAGATATATATCACTTGGTTCGATTACTGCAGCAATTTCGATTCCCTTAATCATGATTGTAAGAGAGAATATTTTCAATGCAGATGTGGTGGGTTACCATACTATTCTACCTTTTTCAATACTCCTGGCGGTTTTAATTATTTATACACACAGAAATAATATTCAAAGATTAATACAGGGTGTTGAAAACAAAATTTCATTAAAGAGAAAAAACAAGTAAAAGTAATGCGTATATCCGTTCTTGGCGCGGGAAGCTGGGGAACCACACTGGCTATTATGTTATTTAACAATGGCCACGAAGTTACTCTCTGGGAGTTTAAAAAAAACTACGCCAAGACACTACTTAAAATCAGAGAGAACAAAATCTTCCTTCCCGGTATCAAAATCCCCGATGAAATAGAAATTACGCACTCACTTAATGATGCTGTTAAAAACAAGCATATGATCGTAATTGCAGTTCCTTCACAATTTGTGCGGAGTGTAGTTCAGGATTTTCCAAAGGAGAGTTTCGACGATGTAACATTCGTGAGTGTCGCAAAGGGTATCGAAAAAGATTCTCTGCTGACAGTAGATCAGGTGCTGAAGAGTGAGTTGAAGAACTTAAGTAATTCAAATATAGGTGTTCTGTCTGGACCCAGCCATGCAGAAGAAGTCAGCAGGAAAATTCCCACAGCTGTAGTGGCAGCTTCGAGGGACGAGAAAACTGCACATTTAATTCAGGCAGCATTTATGACATCCTACTTCCGGGTTTATAGCTCTACTGATATTGTCGGTGTTGAACTTGGCGGTGCTTTAAAAAACGTGATAGCAATCGGTGCCGGAATAGTGGACGGTGCAAAATTCGGCGATAATACAAAAGCAGCTATTATGACCAGAGGAATTGCGGAAATATCGAGACTTGGAATTGCGCTCGGAGCCGAACCGCTAACATTTTCGGGATTATCCGGAATGGGTGACCTAATAGTAACCTGTATGAGTAAACACAGTCGTAACAGATACGTCGGAGAACAGATAGGTAAAGGTAATAAACTTAAGAATGTTCTTAAATCGATGGAAATGATTGCTGAGGGAGTCGAAACCTGTAAATCTGCATATGAACTCGCCATGAAAAATAATGTAGAAGTACCAATCATATCAGCAGTACATCAGATTTTATTTCTTGAAAAGGATCCGTCTAAGATTACTTACGATTTAATGACCAGGGACATGAAGCCTGAACTTTAATCTCTGCCCTTTTATTATTTCTTTCCTATATTTAACCTGAATAAAATAAACTGCTTATTATGACCGATAAATTATCCGGCTCAATACAGTACTTAAAGAATGTCGGTCCGAAAAGAGTTAAAGCATTCCAGTCAATCGGTTTAGAAACTATTGAAGATTTATTATTCTATCTCCCGACAAAATATCTGGACCGTTCGACTATCCTGAATTCTTCGGCTGCACGTCGCTACATTTCAGCGGGATCCGATTCGGAGTTTACATTAATCGGTACCGTTGAAAGAACTGATGTTATAAGTTATTCAAGAAAACCGATACTCAAGTTAACACTCCGCGATTCAGCAGGAACTTTCGATTGTGTTTGGTTCCAGGGATTAAGATTTATTAAGGATTTATTTAAATCAGGTGAGAGTTATGCAGTTTCAGGCAAACCTGTTATTACAAAATACGGTCATCTTCAGTTCGCTCACCCTGACTTCGACAAGATAGAAGAAGATGAGCGTCGTGAGTTTATGAATACAGGGAGAATAATACCATTTTACAAACTGGCAAATGAATTGAAAAAAACTAATATAGGAAATATAAGCCTCAGAAAAATAATATATAGTGCTGTACTCCAGTATGCGAAAGAGCTTGAAGAAACTTTACCAGATGAGGTATTAACTAAAAATAAACTTCTTAATATTGTTGATGCAATACAAAACCTGCACTTCCCCAAATCCACTGATCTGCTCCATGAAGCTTTGAGAAGAATTAAATACGAGGAATTATTTTACATAGAGATGATGATAGCGGTTAGAAAAACTGTCATGCATAAAAAAGTATCAGAATTCAGATATAAAGTGAATTCCGATTCCATCCTCAAATTTATTTCAAATCTAAATTTTAAACTTACATCTGAACAGAAAAAAGTGATTAATGAAATCAGTGCAGATCTTAAATCCGGAAAAGTTATGTTCCGTTTACTTCAGGGAGATGTGGGGAGCGGTAAAACAATTGTTGCTTTGATTATAATGCTTGCCGCAGTTGAAAATGGTATTCAGGCAGCATTAATGGCACCTACAGAAGTTTTAGCCTCGCAGCATTATCATAATATAAAAAATTACCTCAAAAATTTTAATGTTGATATCCGTCTGCTGACAGGAGGAACAAGCAGATCGGAAAGAAAACAATTGGAAGAGAATTTACAGACCAATGACAGAATGATCTTGATTGGAACCCATGCTTTATTCGAAGACGTGGTTCAATTCAGTAAACTTGGGCTTGTTGTGATTGACGAACAGCACCGTTTCGGAGTCTCACAAAGATACAAATTAATTGATAAAGGTGTTAATCCCCATGTACTTGTAATGACTGCTACTCCAATACCGAGAACATTGACTATGACAACATACGGTGATCTGGACATCTCGACCATTAACGAACTTCCGGATGAGCGGTTACCGGTTAAAACAGCTTTAAGGAGTGAAAGAAAACTTAATGATATTTATAAATTTATTATCGAAAGACTTAATAACGATGAACAGGCATTTTTAATATATCCGTTGGTCGAGGACTCAGAAAAACTGCAACTTAAATCCGCAATGGAAGAATTTAATTCTTTGAAGAGGACTGTATTCAAAGACTATAAAGTAGGTTTATTGCACGGTAAAATGCCGTGGACGGAAAAAGAATCTGTTATGAACCGATTCGCAGATGGACATTTCAACATTCTTATTTCGACAACGGTGATTGAAGTTGGTATAGATGTACCTAATACCACCGTGATTCTGATTAATGATGCCCATCGGTTCGGACTATCACAGCTTCATCAATTGCGCGGCAGAGTGGGCAGGAGCAATAAGCAATCATATTGCATTCTGGTAACGAAAGAAGAATTTATAAAATACAGCCTGCCGAAAAATCTGTCTGTTGATCTGTTGTCTCCGGCTGAAAGGGAAAAGTATAAGACGCATATAAGACTTCAGTCGATGATTAATCATTCAAACGGTTTCGAATTATCGGAGATCGACTTAAAACTAAGGGGACCCGGTGATATGTTTGGGACGAAACAAAGCGGTCTTCCGGATTTAAAGTATTCCAATATAATAGAGGATGTAGAAATTTTATACCAAGCTAAAGAAGATGCATTCAATCTAGTCAAAAATGATTTTTCCCTGAAGGAAGAAAAAAATTTCTTACTAAGAAAAATTTTAATGAATAAATACCTAAGTGATCTTACCTTATCTTTGACCCCATAAATAAAGGCTGCAATTGCAATTAAAATTTTTTACAATTAAAAACATTGTAATTGTTTTTGCTTTAGCAAAATTGTTTTTTTTGAGAGCTATTGCAAATATAATTTAATTAGTTATATTGCAGTAAATTTTTTGGAGTTATTATAAAAATTTATAAAACAAAAAAGAGTTTTAAAGTTGGACTAACATATAACATACGTCCAGAGCAAATTACTCTCTCTAATAACTCCGAGTCACCGATATTAATTAATGAAAATGAGATTAACGACATCTACGCTGAATGGGATGAATGGGAAACAATTAATGCAGTTAAGTCTTCACTCGAAAAATATCACGAAGTTGTTTTAATCGACGCTAACAACGATGCATACAATAAATTATTAACCGAAAAACCTGACATAGTTTTTAATATTGCCGAAGGTGCCAACGGAATCAGCCGCGAATCTCAGATACCAGCTATGCTTGATATGTTAGGTATTCCATACACTGCTTCGGATCCCCTCACGCTTGCTATCTGCCTGAATAAAGCCAGAACAAAAGAAATTTTAAGTTACTACGGAATTACCAACAGCAGATTTAAAGTTATCCGTTCCAAAAATGAATTACTTGAATCCGATCTGAAACTACCTGTAATTTTCAAGCCGATAGGCGAAGGATCGAGCAAAGGTATTTTTAATTCATCGCTTCTTTTCAGTTATGAACAATTGAATGGTGAGTTGGACTTAAAAGTCAAGAATTACAAGCAGTATTTTATAGCAGAAGAATACTTGCCGGGACGCGAATTTACCGTAGCTGTTTTAGGCAATGAAGATGAAACTGAAGTTCTTCCAATAGTTGAAATTAATTTCAGCGCTCTTCCCGAAGGAGTTCATCCAATATATTCGTACGAAGCAAAATGGATATTCGATAGTCCGGATCATCAGCTTGAAATGTATAAGTGTCCGGCAGATATAGATAGTGATCTGGAACACAGCATTAAAGATTTAGTTCTTAATACTTACAGGATTCTTAATTGCAGGGATTGGGCAAGAATTGATGTACGCCTGGATTCAAACGGTACTCCCAATATTATTGAAGTTAATCCTCTGCCCGGAATTTTACCGGATCCTAAAAACAATTCTTGTTATCCTAAAGCTGCACGTACTTCGGGATTATCTTACAGTGAGCTGATAAATAATGTTCTCTATTTTGCATTAAAAAGATACAACTTGGTGTGATGCTAGATAAAAAAGTATTAATCTGTTACAACGAACCAGTGAGCTTCTATACAAATTATATAGGCAAGGATTCTTCTTCCAATGAAGAAAGGGTTGACTTGTCTGAAACTGACTTTAAGAAAAACTTACATTTTATTCAGGATTCTCTGCAGAAAAGTTTTTCATCTGTTCAAAGCCTTGGATTCACCCGCGATATTAAAAAAGTAATTTCACTTTTCCAATCCAGCAAACCGGACTTGATATTTAAC
Organism: Melioribacteraceae bacterium; assembly: GCA_016927595.1. Taxonomy (GTDB): domain Bacteria; phylum Bacteroidota; class Ignavibacteria; order Ignavibacteriales; family Melioribacteraceae; genus PGYT01. The sequence continues at coordinate 123,373 of JAFGMI010000019.1, forward strand.
TTCGTTGAGTCGATTGAAGGCGATTCTGATTACGAGAGTTTTGTCACTGGGATGTTCGATATAATGCAAATTCCGTATACTGGAAATAATTCACTCAGTCTTGGTAACTGTTTGAATAAAAGAAGAACTAAACAGCTTCTGACGTTTAAGGGCATTAAAACTCCTGCTTTCCAGGTAATTACAATTAAAGATAGTATAAAACCGGGATTCATAAAAATTAAGTATCCGATTATCACAAAGCTTATAAGCGAAGATGCCAGTATCGGTATCTCGGAAAACTCTGTAATATATAATTTTGAAGAATTGAAAAAACAATGCAAGTTTTTGTCCATGAACTACAAAAAGGATATTATTCTTGAAGAATACATAAAAGGCAGAGAGTTAAACATTTCAATACTTGGCGACGAAGTTCTTCCTATCTCGGAGATTACATTTAACAAACTGCCAAAGGGGTTGCCAAAGATTGTAACCTACGAGGCTAAATGGTCTCCAAGCAGCGTATATTTTAATAACTCAGTACCAGTTTGTCCTGCTCCTTTAAAAGCAGAGGTTGAAACAAGGATAAAGGAGACCGCTATTGCTGCATATAAGGCATTGGGATGCAGGGATTATGCAAGGGTGGATATAAGACTTAATAAAAATAATGTGCCTTATGTAATTGAGGTTAATCCTAATCCGGATATTTCTCCCGATACGGGATTCGTAAGGTCAGCAACAGCAGCCGGCATTACTTACGATGATTTATTAAATCGTCTGGCAGGTTTCGCATTAAAAAGGAATATCAGTGATAAGAGCCATCAAAAAATCTGATCGCGATGCTTTAGTACGAATTATCAACAGGGTTGATGAATTCAGCACTGAGGAAAAAGAAGTGGCAACTGAGCTTATTGATGAATCATTAAATTCCTCTGGCGAATACAGTTACATTACAAATGTGTTTGAACTGGACAATACTGTAGTTGGTTATTATTGTTTAGGTAAAAGAGCATTAACAGACGGTGTATACGATCTGTACTGGATAGTAGTTGATCCGCTTAAACAGGAAAACGGATTCGGAAAAAAATTACTGGAACATGCAGAGAAATTCGTCGAGAGTAAAAACGGAAGGTGGCTGCTGATTGAAACATCATCTAAAGATTCCTATAAAAAGACCAGAAATTTCTATCTGAGAAATTTTTATTCTAAAGTAGCTGAGATAAAAGATTTTTACAGTAAAAACGATGATTTAATAATTTTTGGCAAATATCTAATAACGTAAAGGATTATCAAATGGAATTATGGCAGCAAATGATTAGGGATAGTATTCACTCTGTCGATCAGTTGGTGGAAAAATTCGGTATTGACAGGAGTGTTGCAGAAAAACTTGATGAATTTTTTCAGGCAAGAATTAATCCTTATTACCTTGGTCTTATTAAATATCCGGGCGATCCAATCTGGCGTCAGTGTGTCCCCGATGAAATGGAATTGGAGGATATGGATGGATTTGAAGACCCATTGCATGAAGATGAAATGAGTCCCGTACCCAACATTACCCATAGATATCCAGACAGATGTTTGTTCCTGGTAACAAGTCAGTGCGGAATGTACTGTCGTTTTTGCACCAGAAAAAGAAAAGTCGGCAACTCAGATAAAATATCGATGAAGCAGCTGGAATCAGCATTCAAATATATCGAATCGCACAAAGAAATACGTGACGTTATACTTTCCGGCGGTGATCCTCTAATGCTTACCGATTATTTGCTTGAACGTATTCTAAGCAGGCTGCGAGAAATACCGCACGTGGAAATCATACGACTCGGCACAAAAATGCCCTGTGTTCTGCCGCAGAGAATCACGCCCAAGCTCTGCGAAATGATAAAAAAATATCACCCAATATATGTAAATACTCATTTCAATCATCCCTGGGAAATCACCGAAGAGAGTACAAAAGCCTGCTCAATGTTGGTGGATGCCGGATGCCCGGTAAGTAACCAGGCTGTGCTTATGAAAGGTGTAAACGATGATCCTGAAGTGATGAAAGAGTTGTTGTTAAAACTATTAAAAATAAGAGTTCGCCCTTATTACCTGTTCATGGCTGATGAGACAAAAGGCGCAATGCATTTCAGGACATCAATCGATAAAGGTCTTGAAATAATGGATCGATTAAGAGGGCATATAAGCGGGTTGGCAATACCTCACTTTGTTATCGATACACCCGGCGGCGGCGGAAAAATACCGATGCTCCCGGATTACGTCCTCCATAAAGACAGCGATAAAATAATATTAAGAAATTACAAGTATGAAAATTTTATTTACCGAGATACTCATAATAGTAACGGTGAAGATAATGGTAAGAAAACTGTTGTAAATAAGAGCAACGGAAAATCTAAAAAGAGTAAGGAACTATCGGCAAGTAAAATAACTCAACTTCAGTATAACGAAAATTGAGAGGGGCACACCATTGCCCCTTTTTTATCATTTCCTGTTTCTTTGATTATTCCTCACATCCAACCCCCAGTAAAGTTTTTTCCTGAGAATCTGAAAATAATTTGTTGATTGAATATGAATCAGCCTAATCGGCATCTCGCTTTTACGTATTTCAAATGTCGCCGGTGGATCATAATAATGAACGCGCTGACCGTCACAATTAACCTGTACCGACGAATGAGCTGAGTTTACCGTAATTGTAATTTTTTGTTCGCTCGATAAAACCAGTGGACGCATAGTTAGAGTATGCGGCGAAATCGGACTAATTGTTATAACGTTGGCTTTTGGATTTACAATTGGTCCCCCTGCTGACAGTGAATATCCCGTTGAGCCGGTTGGAGTAGCTATTATTATACCGTCAGCCGCAAAAGTAGAAACATACTCATCATCCACCTTTATAGTAAGATCAATCATTTTCACCCATCTTCCCTTATCGATAACAAAATCATTGATCGAATATAATTTTTTCTGACTGCTTCTTAATTCCACCGCTTCCAGAGCCATCCTTTCCTCGATGATGTATTTCCCCTCAACAATATTTTCGATCAGCTCATTTAGATTGTGATCGTCAAGCTCTGCAAGAAATCCAAGCTTCCCGAAATTAATCCCGATTATCGGGGAATTATATTTCAACGCATCATAGGCGGTTGTTAACATGGTCCCGTCTCCGCCAATCGAAATAATAATGTCGCAATCTTTAAATATTTCATCATTATTATTGTATTCCGCCTTCTGCAGCGCCTCAGGAAGTACTTCAAATGAAGCAAGAAAAGCTTCACTAATTACAAATTGAAGTTTACTTTCTCTAAGACGATTTGTTATAAAATACACAAAATCCAGGATGTTCTTTTTACTAACGTTTGGTATTATTCCGATTTTCATATTAGCTTTTCTTTTACTTAGCTAAAATTACATATTATCAATTTCGAAATAAAATATTTTTTCTTATGTTTGAGTGCTAATCATATAAATCGAGGAAATTATGAAAAAATTGTCCTTTCTCTTAACGCTTATCACTGTAATTTTTCTCTTTTCAACTGTGAATGCGCAGACTATTCAAACTGGTAAATACGAAGCCAACTACCAGGCAAAAGGTTATTCACTGAATGAAGGATCTGGCAGAAGAGTCCACACTATTGAAGTTCGTTTCGAAAAACCGTTTGAAACAACACCCGAGGTGATTGTTACAGTAACTTATCTTAACGCCGATACTAAAGATGGTGTAAGAGTCAGGTACGAAGTCGGTGCTAAAGCAATCTCGAGGGACGGCTTTATAATAGAACTAGCAACCTGGGATGATTCAAAAGTACATGGTATTCGGGGTGACTGGCTTGCATTCAGCAATTAGTATTTTACAAAGGGACGAGTTGATTTTCGTCCCTTTTAATTATCCCTGAATTGTAACGCATACAACTTTTTATATATTCCTTGAGCGTTCTTAATTAATTCGTCGTGTCTACCCACCTGTACAATTTTACCTTTTTCAAGAACAAGTATCACATCAGCGTTACGAATAGTACTTAACCTGTGTGCAATCACGAAAGTTGTTCTGTCTGCCATAAGTCTTTCAATTGCCTGTTGAACAAGTACTTCGGATTCATTATCAAGAGCTGAAGTTGCTTCATCGAATATCATAATCGGAGGATTTTTGAGAAGCGCTCTTGCGATAGAGATTCTTTGCCTCTGTCCGCCCGAAAGTTTTGTACCTCTTTCACCAATTATCGTTTCATACCCTTCAGGAAGCTCCACAATAAAACGATGTGCGTTGGCGGCTTTAGCAGCTTCAATAATTTTTTCCTCGGGATATTCCAGCAAGCCGTATGCAATGTTATTTCTAACGGTTTCATTAAACAACACAGTTTCTTGCGTTACAATCCCGAGTAGTTTTCTGAGATCTTCCAGTTTAACCTCACGAATGTCAACATTATCTATAAATATGCTTCCCGAGGTAGGATCATAAAATCTTGGGATCAAATCAACAAGTGTTGTTTTACCCGCGCCGCTGCTTCCCACTAAAGCTATGATCTGACCTTTTTGTGCCTTGAAATTAATACCGTCGAGAACAAGTTCCGGTGAATCATCATAATGAAATGACAAGTTTCTGAATTCAATTGTTTCTTTGAAATCTGTAATTGGAGTAGCGTCATCTTTATTCTCAATACCGGGCGACTGATCAAGTACTTCAAAAATTCTTTCCCCAGCAGCTATTGCTTCCTGAATCTTGTTATTAACCGAGCTCATGGCTTTCATTGGCGGCATTAATTGGAAAATAAAAAACAGGAATCCCAGAAATTCGCTGGCTTTAAGTGTCTTTTCAACCAATACTAAATGCCCGCCGTAGTAAATAATTATCACACCTACTATAACCGCAATAAATTCGGTTGAAGGACCAGCTATTGTCCTGATTCTTACTTTAACAAGAATTCGCCTGAAGAACTTCTTGGTTTGATCGGTAAACTTTTTGTTTTCGTAGTCCTCCATGCCGAATGCTTTAACTATTTTAATTCCTGCAAGAGTCTCGTGCAATATACTTGTGATACTTCCAAGATCTTTTTGAAGCAGTTTGCTCTGTTTTCGGAGTTGTAGTCCAATAAAAGTAATAATAAAAACTGACACCGGTAGAATTAAAAAAGCAAAGAGCGTTAGTTTCCAGCTGATGGAAAATGCGAAGGCTAAAAATACTATTATTGTTACCGGTTCACGGAAAAGACTTAAAAATACTGCCGACACACTGGCCTGGATCAGATTAACATCGTTGGTAAATCTAGATATGATGTTTCCGGCTTTTTCATTTTTGAAAAAACTCATCGGCAGCTTATGCAAATGCTTATACGTTGTATCCCTGATATCTTTAATAATCCCCTGTTCAACATAGGCGAGAAAATATTCCTGGAAATACCCCGAAAGATTTTTCCCGAGAAAAGCAATCAGAATAATTAAACATATTTTAAATAGTACGTCACTTACATCACCTGAAAGAATATATTCCCGAAACTTCTCTGATATATCATTAAAAGTATCTGTTATAAATCCGGGTACAATAGTACTGTCTTTTTGCGGATTTACTTCTTCAGTTTTTACATCAGACTGAACACCGGATTCCTGAAAAAGTGTATCCAGCAGCGGAATTGATAAGTAAACCGATGCACCGTGAAGCATAGCATATAGAAAGGAAAAAATTATTGCTGTTGCAATATGTCTCCAGTAAGGGAAAAAAAACTTTAATATTCTTCTAAATGTATTCACTGTATCCGCAGATTATTATTCACAAAAATATCGAATTAACCACTGTTATCAAATTATTGTTCAATTATCCCTTTAGAGGATAGAAACTCACGGATAAGATTTGCAGCCCTTTCTCCGGCTTTACCGTCAAGTTTATCCAGCATTAATCCGCTATAATAATTTCGCTTATCGCTATGCTTATCCGGATTGGAAAGAGCGTAAGGAATTATTTTAACCAGCTCCTGGAAAGTCTCTACTCTGAAAGATACTTCACTGATTATGTTTATAATTTCATCATCCAGCCTCCCGGCTTTATTAACAATAAATGTTATTATCGGCTTGTCGAGCACTGCAAACTCAGCTATTATTGAACTGGTATCGCTTACAAATAGATCAGTAATCAGATAATACGGTAAAAGTGACTCATTTTCAGTAAATACTATTTTCTGATTACTTCTTAAAACAGATTTATACAATCCATTTGTTAAAGGATGACATGTAACGACAATGTTATATTCATCCGTTAAATTATCCAGTTTATTAAACCACCTTTCTATAGCTGACATTCCCGATTTATTCCAGGTTGCTGAGAACATTATGGTTTTTTTATCCGGTTCATTAAACAGTTTTCTCTTAAATTCATACAAATAATTTTCGTTAAAAGTCTCGTCAAATAGAGGGTCTATTTTAGGATAGCCTACCGCTTCACCGCATCTTATACCAATACTCTCAGATTGCTGCAGTTCGGCATTCGAAGTAAAAAGAAATAAATCAAATTTGTTATATCTCACGGGCGATATCATCCTTTTAAAATGATATGGACCATGTCTTAAACCTATTTTAACTATGTTTTTAAGAGGGAACTTATAAAAAGCATGTCTTGCCATAATCACTGCATCAGTGGCAACCGGATATATTCCGGATTTAATACCTTTGTCTGCAAGCAATTTATGAGTCGCCAAGTCTCTAACAACAAAAGGAATATTGGAGAGGTATTTCTGAACGGGATTCAATACATAGTAGTCATGTATGTCATGACAATAGAACACAGCATTCTTACTTTTTCCAAGATATTTATAAAGAATGCTGTATATAAAATACGGCAGTTTAAAAAGTATCTCCGACAGTACCATTAAACCGTTAAATTATTTGACAGATATTTATTTAATCCGTACGCAATCTCTTCTTCAATCACATTGTTGTTGGGAATAAACTCCCAATCACCATCATGCTTTTTAGAATAATATCCCTTAGTTTTCACTACTACATTTATTCCGAAATGAAGTGCCTGATACTCAACTGTATAATACCTGCCATTTTTTTGTAATATATCCAGCGAAACAAACGGGGTATTAATCTTTTTTATGATTGCTTCAGCATAATCCAGCAATGCTTTTTCGGGTTTGTATTTATAATCCTGAATTTTAGTACCGCTGGCTTTGAAATCTTTACCTTTTGTGAATCGTTTCATCACGAAATAGTGGTCATAAATTATAAGAACCCTGAAATCAAAGCTTAATCCGGAAATATATTCCTGAAGAATAAAGCTTTTATTATTGGTCACATACCTCTTATATAATTCATAGTCTTGTTTATTATTATATTCCGGGTATTCCTTATAGATTCTTTTTAATCTGAAATATTTCCGCCTCAGTAAATCCATTTTATCAATAGCTCCGATTCTATCATACTTTTTTAATATTTTTCTGAGGTTGTTTTCGGTGCTCACCAAATGCACACCTTTGCCGTTTGAACCGTCAAGAGTTTTAAATACCAGTGGATAAGATAAATTAAAACCTTGTATTTCGTTTCCGCTGCTCAGATATTTGGTCTCGGGTTCCGAAATTCCCAGATTGTTGAAGTATATTTTTTGGAAACCCTTGTTTTCATGACATACCAGTAATTCGTATCCGGGAACGACTGTGTTTTTTTTGCTAAGATGTCTAATCACATCTTTAATATATTTTCTGTAATCCGTAATCTGGCTGAAAGAATAAAATACTATTCTGTTTTCCAGATTTATATTTTTATTTACCACATCATCGAATGAGTACTCGTTTAATTCCCATCCGTAATTTTGCAGCTCATAAATTATTTTTTGAGTATCCATACTAACCCAGGGTTTACGGGTTTGTCCGAAGAACCTTTCCCTGCATGTGATAAGTACTATACTTTTGTTCACTTTCAAAAACCGTATTTTGCATTAAGATAATTCAAAACCGCGTCAGCATATTCAACTTCAATCGAATCTCTTTCCAGGCAGACCTTCCAATTGTTATTTTCAAAAACATAATACTTCTTACCGGAAATCAATGTACTTATACCAAAATGAGAAGCCTGAAATTCAAGCAAGTGATATGCTGATCCATCATATGCAATATCAAGGGCAAGTATGGGAGTATCGAATTTGTCGAATAACGATCTGGCAAAATTCAATAGCGCATGATCCGCCTGAATATTAAAATCAAATATCTTTGCTCCGCTGGCTCTGAAATCGCCTTTCCTGTTTAATCTTTTTGTTACGAAATATTTATTGTAAAATATCAACACCCTGAAATCATAATGCAGATCCGGTATGTAATCCTGCAGTACAAATCTCTTTGTACCTTTTATATAAGAACCGTACTCGTAATAATCGGCAGTGTTGCTGTAGTAAGGATATTCCTTATATATTTTATTTTTCCTGAAATATTTTCTTCTAAACAAATCTATTTTGTTCAAAATACTTATCCGGTTGAATCTGGTTAGTATTTTTATAAGTTGATTCTCATCTTCAATAAGATATACGCCTTTAGCATTTGAGCCATCCGTGGTCTTCAAAACACAGGGATACGTAACAGTATAATTATTTAGTTCTTCAATACTGCTGAAATAATATGCATTAAGAGATTTGATACCATGCTGTTTCCTGAATAATTCCTGATAACCCTTATTTTCATGACACAGCAACAGATCGTACGAGGGCAGAAGCACATTTTTCCCGGATAATAATAATAAAGTATCCTGAATATAATTGCGCTGGTTGTTTTTCTGACTGAATGTATAAACAATGAATGCGTTTTCTACTTCGATGTTTCGGTTTACAATATCACTGTATGAATAGATTCCGCAGGCTCCGAGTTTTTGCGTAAATTTTTCTATATCAATACTAACCCATGGTTTACGCGTCTGTCCGAAAAACTTATTCTCCGACGTTAAGATGATTATTTTATCAGGAGTATTACTGCTTTGCATTTAAACCCGATATTATTTCTTTATAAACATAATCCGGTGTTAAATTTTTCATACAATTAAAATGACCCAAAGGACAAGCTGAACCACCGTGTTTACCGCATGGTCGGCAGTCAAGTTCCACCTCCAGAATTTTATCATCTTCACGATAAGGATAAAAGCCCAGCGATTTTATGGTGGGACCAAATATAGCCAACACTTTAGTTTTAACCGCGTTTGCCAGATGGAGCGGCGCACTATCATTACTTAAAAGTATATCTGCCGATTTTATTAAAGCTGCGGATTGTATGATTGTTACTTTTCCGCATAAATTAAATACCTTTTTATTTTCTGATCCCTTCTTTATTCTTTCACTTAAACCATAGTCTGTTTTACCGCCTATTAAATATATCGTTGCATTTATGTCTTTTAATAATTTACATAACTCGATGAAATATTCTTCAAGCCATTGTTTAGTGAACTTGGCGGAGCCGGGAGCTATTGCAATTATAAATTTGCTTTTTTGCTCGCCTATAATATTTTTTACGTGTAATAAATCGCTTTCCGGAATATACAATTCAGTGTCGGTGCTAAACTTCTCTTCGGTAAAGGCATTCATAAGTCTTAATATTCTCTCACGCATGTGTAAACCCGGAACATGTTTTACAGATCTTGTCAGTAAATTCTGTCGGGGAAATCCAACCCTCTCTTTTATATTACCCATTATCATCAATAGAGATGATGTAAGAGAACTTTGAACCGAAACAGCCAGATCATACCTGTTGCGTCTCAATTGCTTAATTACAGAAAAAAAATGAATTACACGGGCTATTATTTTTCTTTTATCAAACACTATGACCTTATCTATCCTTATATCACGCTCATATACATTTTTAGTCTCAGGTATCAGTAGAAAATCTATGCTTGATTCAGGGAAATTCTTCCTGAGTGCATTTATCAGTGGGGATGTCAGTATTACATCGCCTATAAAAGCTGTATTAATAACTAAAATTCTTTTAAAGCTTTTTTGGTCATCTTCAGTAAACATGCTAAATAAATATTTCTTCAAGTCATTCCTCAAGCAATTCCAAATACAGTTTAATATTCTTCTCAACGGTACTGCTTATGTCGAATCTTTTTACAGTTTCTCTTGCTTCACTCGCCAGTTTATTTCTGACTTCATTATTACTCAAAATAAATATAATTGCATCAGCAAGCTTCTTTGAATCTTTTGGAGGAACAAGTATTCCATTTATACCATGAGTGATAATTTCTGGAATCCCGCCTGTCTCAGTTGCAATAACAGGTATACCAGCAGCCTGTGCATCAAGTAGCGAGGTTCCCAAGCCTTCTTTTTTTGAGGCCAGGACAAAAACATCAAATGATTTAAGCAGTCTAATTGTATCACTTCTCTGCCCTGTAAAAATAAAGTTCGGATCAAGTCCGAGTTTTTCCGATAGTTCAATTATCTCCTTGTACAATTTCCCATCACCCACGGCTACAAAAACTGTGTTCTTATTTTTATCCAAAACCTCTTTTGCTGCATGGAGTAAATTGGAATAATCTTTATGACCAACGAAGGCAGCAATTGTGCCGACAATCATTTTCCCGGAATCTATTCCATACTCCCGACGGAAACTTTGTCCCTGATCGAATTTGTTAAATTTATCAGTTTTAACACCACTATGAATTAGACAAAGCTTAGAAGAATCGATTCCATTATTTATTAAGACATCTCTTATTTTATCCGAAATACATACTATTTTATTTACCATTGCACTATTATACTTCCACTTACTGATAAAACTCTTACCAATATTAAAATCAACTCGCCTCACACCTATCAGTTTTACATTACTGCAGAATAATTTTACTAAAATACCAATAGATAAAGCATGTGCTGAATGACAATGAATTATATTGATACCTCTCAATCTGCAGATACGGGAGATTTTAAATGCCGCTATCAAATCAGCTTCGCTATGAATCGGAATTTCTTTGTAAGGTAAATTATGCTTTAAAGAGTACTCACCCAGTTTTGAAGAATATTTACATACAAGGAATGAATCTATCCCTTCGGAAAAAAGATGCTCATGAAGATATGCAACCTGCTGTTGACCTCCTCTCCAGTCTTTTTCAGTATCGATATGCAATACTTTTATGCTCTGCTTTTCCATGTCTTGACGTATTTTAAATAAACACCATATGCCGAATTCAGACAAAGAAGAAAACCTACCGCACCATCGAGAAGTCCAAGTTTCAAAACATACATTTTAAGAAATTTGTTTAGACCTAACAGAACCGCAGTTAAAGGTGAATAAATTTTACCCGCCTCAATCAGATTTTGTGCGCTCAGGTCCGAATATCTGTTCATCTTTGAGATATGGGATGCAACAGTAGGATATGTATAATGTAGTATTGTTTCTTCCAGCTTTTTTCTGTTTCCATGTAGCTCCACAGATTCATGTACGTTTTTATTATTGAAATTTCCTTTTCTTCGGTCAAACAATCTCAAAGGATAATCACTATTCCACCCGCAATGAACAATTTGCCTGCCTAAATAAAAAGATTTTCGTTTAATATGGTATCCGTCGGCAGACGGCTGCTTAAGAATCGAAATAATTTTTTCCTTCAAGGCTTCAGACACAACTTCATCAGCATCAATCGAAAGTATCCAGTCATTCGATGCCGCATCAACTGCAAATCTTTTTGTAGCACCGAATCCTTTCCAATCCGTTAAAATTACTTTTGCATTAAAGCTTTCAGCAATCGCTGCTGTTTTGTCTTCCGAATACGAATCAACAACTAATATTTCATCAGCCCATTTTACTGATTCGATGCAGCGGGCTATATTATTTTCTTCGTTTTTAGTTATAATTGTAACGGATAATTTATTCATCACAAGATGCTCTATTAATTGATAATTGTAACATCAACTTTGTCATCCCCAAGCGTATTATTCAAACCATACTTGCATTTATATTCTCCCCTTTTGATTTCCAGCTTCCGAAAATCATTATAATCCTGATTAACTCGCTTACCATTATCATGAAAGGGTTTATGATAAAGATGCATCGGGAATTCCGTTTTGTGAGGATTATAACCATGCAATCCCGCTTCATACAACCTTCTACGGAGATCATCATCTTCATTACCCCAACCCATAAAGTGTTCGTCGTATCCGTTTACTCTCTCAAAGTCTTTTAAAGCAATTGCACAGGCTCCTCCACGTAATTTAGGTTTCCCCTTCTGCAGACCCGACCTGTGAAGAATATAGCTGAGGTAATCTTTCCTGAATTGCGCTCTGATTTTTATTATCTGATCACTTTTTATGATATTTGTAAAATCATAGTTCAATATTCTTTCTTCTGTAAGCTCAGAGCTTTGCTCTTCGTTCAATCTGATCGGATAACTTGTTAAAAATCTTTCGCTTTTATAATTTGCAACAAATTTTTCAATGTAATTTTTTGTTATTACAAGGTCCTGATCTAAAAACAACAGTAGCTCGCCATCCGCATTACGAACCCCATTATTCCTGCATCGTGCCAGTCTGAACCCGTTGTGCTCCTGCCTGACAAATTTAACCGGAAAACCAAAAGTCTTAATTATCCCGCTTATACCATTTACAATATCTTCCGTTGATCCATCGTCGGACAAGATTAATTCGTTCGGTTTAATTATTTGATTATTAAGAGACAATAATGATTTTCTCAACAGATTCAATCTATTATAAACTGTTATTATCAATGATGTTTTAATCAAGCCAGCCCCAGGTTTTTAATAATAATCTGATGAACCGCTTATGTCTGTCTTCACCGGTAAGATCAATTTTTATTACATCACCATTATTAATTTTATAGAATGGAGAGGATGAGTGAATGAGGCTAGTAAGATCACCGAAAAGCACACTCATCTCCGTTAAATAATACTTTGTACTAGTCGAAAGAACATCATAAGACATAACAATTTCATTACCCAGTTTGGTATGTATTTCATAAACATATTTCAATAAATCGGTATCAAGATCAACAATTTTGTTATTACCGCTTCCGCTTGCAAATGCCGACTCCGAGTTCTCTCTGAAAAATCCGGTCATCGTTCCATCGTTATAACAGACAATCCTGTAATCGCCTTTCAAGTTTGGAATATACTCCTGAAAATAAACGTATCCCTTTTGAATTTCACTTTTAAAAAAAGTCTGAATCCCTTTTCCAAAAACCTTTCTGACATAACTACTTGCTTTTCTTTCAGATTCGAGCAAACCGACATTAGAACTTCCCGCACCGTAGGCAGATTTATAAATTATCGGGAAAGCTGAATTTTCAATATACATCAAAGCATCAGCTTTCGTGTAAATTACCACAGTGTTTGGAGTAATTATATTATTATTCCTAAAAATGTAATGCTGAATAATTTTATCATCATAATGCGAGTAACTTTTCCATGAAGGAAACGTGGGAATCTTTCTTTCAATATTAAAATAGTAAATAACCTTTTTAGCAAGATTTTTAATTTTGGGATTATGCTTAGCTCTCCAAATTAGTCCATCCCAGCTTTCATCAAATAACTTCTCATGATCCGCCAGCTTAAATACATCCAGCAACTGAACGTTAAACCCCAGTCCATTCAAAATCGGTTCATAAGTTTCATGAAACCTGTCATTGTCTTTTATTAAAGCAATCTTTTTTATTTTACAAACCCTTGTTTTCTGAGCTTATATAGTTCAATCGCATATCTGAAATAATCTGTCCATTGTGTAATAAGGTAATTCCAGTTGAACTCCTTCTCCATCTTCCCCCTTATTCTAATCCCAATCTCCGGCAGCAAATCCCTGTTTTCAGATATCCACTTTATCTTTGATTTTATCGCATTATAGTTTCTGTCCACAATAAATCCGTCAAAGCCGTCATCTATGAGTTCCGGAACAATTCCAACATCAGTTGAAATAACCGGCACTCCACATGCTGCAGCTTCAATAACCGGACGCGGCGTACCTTCGCTTCTCGATGCACAGATATACAAATCCAGCGAGTTATAATAGTCACGCATCAGGTTATCGTCTGTAATAAAGTTATCCTCTTTAGCCTGAACCTTCAATTCAACACCATCAAGTTCATCACAGATGAGTTTAATAAATTCATGGAAGCCCCTTTTATTTGGATGATTAGTCAGGCTTCCCGTCCATCCGATTACGAGTTTATCGTTTTTCTTCTTTTCCAGCGGATAGAACATTTCCTGGTCACATGTATATTTTGTATGCACTACCCTGAAGTATTCTGAAAAAATATACCAGAGTTTTTTGCAATGCGTATTTACAAGCAGGGCTTTTCTGTACAAGTTGATAATTTTGCGCGGAGGTTTTGCGTTGTATCCTGGCGGTTGAGTTTTCTTCTTGTCCCATCTGTGAAACGATCGTATTCCTGTAATTACCTTATCAGTCGGTATCTTTTTATCAACGAGTGACTTAAAAGAACCGAGGTACATCGGGAATAATATATCGTACTGATCATAATATTTTCTCCAGTTCTGCTCAAATTCATTATAATAACAGATATCGAGCTGCAGCCCCGATTTATTATATTTCACAAGGTCTCTGGCATTTTTATCAAGTGCCCAGTTTGGAAAATCAGGGATTATTAATACTTTCTCATTCATTAATTACTCGGTTTCAAGTATATAGTTTTTAAATTCACCAAACCTTTTACCGCCCATAAAAGTATTTTCTATAAAAGACAAAAACCTGTACAATTTTCTTTCATGTTTATGCGGTTCTCTTAATTTATTAATTTCCCCTGAGAATTGAAGCTTATGCTGCCAGTTCATCCTCGATATCATCTCTTTCATTACTTTTGGATGAGATTCATTGAATTCGGCGAGCAGGTTAAGGGGTCCGTAATCAAATTCACTTGATGCATTATCATAATAATCCGCTGCTTTTTTAATTCCCCAATGTACAGAATCGAGCGCTTTTCTTTTGTTCTGCATAAGATGTGGTGGACGAACCCAGCCGTAATGATATATTTCAGCATCAACTTTGGCAACCCTTAATTTGGAATGTCCTTCCGGCTGACGCGGGTTATCATAATATTCAAATTTCCTGAAAGACTGAGCGCTTTGCCATGAATGTATTTCAGGTAAGTTTCTAATAATTCTTATTTCATGGGGATACCATCCGTGTCCATTGTGATAATGATTATAATCACCCCAGAAATGTTTATATCTGAAAACAAGACCTTCAATAATTTTCCTACCGAGTAATTGCTCGCACCGTTTATAAATATTATCCAGAAATTTTTCGTGAACCACTTCATCTGCCTGCAGGTAAAACAGCCAGTCTCCCTTGCACTGATTTTTCGCAATATCTGTTTGAATTGCGTTGATGATCCCTTTTTTAAAATAGGCTGCATCCCAATTTGTATCAATTATTTTAACCTTGGGATCATTTATTTTCTCAATTTCACAACGTGTTGAATCGTCTTCGTCCCCTTTGCCAACTGCTATAATAAATTCATCAACGATGGGCAGAATCGACTTTATCGATTCGGCAACTGGATAGTATAATTTGACTCCGTTTCTTACAAAAGAAAATCCGCTGATAGTCATATTTATAAATAAAAAAATATTATTAAATGATATTAAAAATAAGGAAATTTAGGGAGATATGAATTTATAAACCGTACTGTCAGCCTCCTCTTGGGTGAAAATCCTTATGAACTTGTTTAATAAAATCCCTGTCGATATGAGTATATATTTGCGTGGTTGAAATATCGGAATGCCCGAGCATTTCCTGAACGGCTCTCAGGTCAGCACCCCCCTCAAGTAAATGTGTTGCAAAGGAATGCCGGAAGGTGTGAGGGTGAACATTTTTTGTTATGTTCGCTTCCCTGGCACAATAATTAAATATTTTCCAAACGCCCATCCTGGATAATTTCGTACCCCTCTTGTTCAGAAAAATGATGTTTCCGCTTTTAATTTTATTCTCAAGCAGTGGTCTTGTTTTGATCATGTATTCAGTTACCCATTTTACTGCACTCCTACCAACCGGAACAATTCTCTGCTTGGATCCTTTTCCCAGAACACGAATAACCTCATCATCAAAAAGTAAATCACTAATCTTCAGGTTTATCAGTTCTGATACCCTTAATCCGGATGAATAACAGATTTCAAGCATTGCCCTGTCACGAATTCCTAAGGGTTTTTTAACATCAGGTATATCAAACATTTTATCGATTTCCTTAACTGATAAAACAGCAGGAAGTTTTCTCCTTCGTCTTCCTGATGATAGTATATCAGTTGGATCGTTCTCCACATAGCTCTGATCATATAAATATGAGAAAAACCCTTTCAGCGCTGATAAGTATCTCGCTGACGTACTTGTACTTATAGATTCCTTCCTTTGAAGGTCAAAGAATTCGGATATATTTCTGGCTGTTACAGAATTTAAATCTGTCATGCCAATTTTCTTTATGTACAGTATAAATTTCGACAAATCGCTTTTATACGATTCTACAGAATTATCAGATAGGTTTTTTTCCAGTCGCAAGTAAGTAAGATACTCTTTAAGAAAGGATTCAATCATTACTCGTTTCAGCAGTTTTATTTTCCATCTCGTCCTGCTTTGGATATCGTATTCTTTTATGATGATGACTGATTAAAATTTTCACAAATTGTTCTTTAATTTTACTGACATCACCAAAAGTAATGGGGGCATTATTAAGCTGACCGTCATCAATCCTTACTTTTACAAGATTATTAACCATGTTCTCGATTTTGGTTGGATCAGGTTCCATCATTGAACGCACGGCGGATTCGCAGGCATCCGCCAGCATTAACAGGGCGGTTTCTTTGGTGTTCGGTTTCGGCCCCGGATATCTGTAATCTTCTTTATTCACATTTTCTTCTCCGTAGAGCTCTTTGGCTTTTTCGTAAAAAAACATTACAACTAAAGTACCATGGTGCATTGGGATAAAATCTATAATTTCATGAGGGAGTTTATGTTCTTTAGCCATCTCTATCCCCTTATTGACGTGATCAATAATTATCTGAGCACTTTTATCAGGTTTAAGGGTTTCATGTAAATTGCCTTCACCCATTTGATTCTCAACAAAGCTGTCGGGATTTTCTATCTTGCCGATATCGTGATAATATGCGCCCACGCGTGCAAGTATAGCATTCGCACCAATTACCTCTGCTGCGCTTTCTACCATTGAACCAATCGTCATTGAATGATTAAAAGTTCCCGGTGCGCTTCTTGCCAATTCTTTTAACAGTGGTGTGTTGAAGTCCGATAACTCGAGCAACGTAAGGTCAGTTGTAACTTTAAAGATCTTTTCAAAGAAAATAATAAGTCCGAATGTTAACGCAGGACTTAATATAGAATTCGATGCAGCGAACGCAACATGTACTAAAAGTCTGTCGATAGTCTCAAACCGTTCCAGACCGAATCCGGCAATACTTATTACATAACCCAATAAAATGAACATGAAAGATCTGAAAATCTGGTTCCGGTTTTTAATATCTCTTACAGTGTATGCGGCAAATCCACCTGCAACTATATTCATAACAGCAAGCACGTAATCATTTCCCCTCAAACCACCGACAATAAGAGCGCATATAATTGTTCCGTAGAAACCTATTCTCGAATCAAATATAATTGTAAGCAGCATCGAAGCTACAGGTACCAAAATTAAAAGTTCTACCGGACCAGAAACGTTCAGCTGTGAAACAAGAAAAGCCGTAAAACTTACAAGGAGTATTATTATAGATATCAACAAAATTTTAAAGTTGTCGCTGTAAATCTTTTTTCTGAACAAGTATATATACAAAACAAATAAAGAGAGAATCAGTACTACATGAAGAAATTTGCCCAGGTTTTGTCCGAATCTGCTCCAGAAATCACTATCCACTCCTTTGGCAATTTTATATGAATCAACTTTCTCCTTTATTTCGGGAGTAATCCTGTCATGTTTTGCAACTATTCTTTCATTTTCATTAACAATTCCTTTATTGGAAGACACTTTATTTTTTGCCAATTCTCTTGCAGCATCTGTGAGATTTTCATCGAACAGAATGTCAGGTAAAATAAAATGTGAAATGTACTCGACGAAAGCATTCTTAACAGCATCCGAAGTGTTAAAGGACCTCTCAACCCTGGATTGAATTAACGATAAAACGGAGTTTGGATCATAAAAGTTTTTCTTGGGGATAACTCTCTGAAACTTACCCTCTCTTACAGATATGCTGTCTTTCCCTAATTGGTCTGACTCGACATCAATAAACCCTCTTCTGTAAACACGGGACATAATTTGTTCAGCCAGTGAAAACAAATCACCCAGTCTGATAGGAGCTCTACCTGAGAATAAACTTTCACTCTTTCTTATTTCCTTGAATGCATCATATGATCCGGGAGACAGAAATGTTATCGGCTCAAAGTTTTCTTTTGTAGCGAATATATCTTCATCCAGAGTTTCCAGCAGGAAATTATTGTATTTCCCCAAGGAATCAATCGCGTTGCGGGGTATATCCGCATTTTTAACAAAGATATCGTGGACTCTTTCGGCTGCAGCTGTTTTTTCTCTTTCGTATACCAACGGATCTTTAAGAATTTCGAAAGATGTTGATGCAATCAGATCATCTTCAATCCAGATAGAATTTACAACAACTTCCGATTCCAAAGATTCCCCTTTCGGGAACATAAGAACTATCAGGATAATGGTAACCAGCAATAACAAAATTCTTATGCGCTTGCTGCTCTTAATTTTTTCCGATGCACTTGTTAATATCATTGTTTTTTAGCTTCCAATACCATTTTTAAAAATTCCGCCGCAGCATCTTCATTGTTTGTTCGTTTTGTAATATAATTCGAATGATATTTAATTTCGTTCACTGCATTTTGTACGGCAATTGATAGCGCTCCTGTTTTAAACAATTCACGATCATTGTACCAATCACCCATCACTGCAGTTTCATCTATTTGTATTTTCAGGTGTTTTGACAATCGTTTAAGACCAGTTCCTTTGTCGGTTCCCGATTTTCTTGCTTCCACATAATACAGATCGCCTCTTCGATGCGATTTATAAAAAGATGTACTGATTCCCAGCATATACGGGAACATCATTCTTTTATGAAATGCTCTTACAGATTCTCTCATCTCGCTTGCAACTACAAATTCAAGTGTATTATCTAAATAACAATCTAAGTCATTAATTTCAACGTACGTTGCACCGAATTTATCCAGCATATCCGGAATACTGGAATTAAGTTCGGTATAATATATAGCATCGCCGTGGCATAATGCAAATTTTAATAATAAATTGTCAGCGTATTTAACGGCTTTTTTCATGTGCCTGAGAGGTATGCCTGATTCAAAAATTACTTCTCCGGATGGATAATTTTTTATTAAAGATCCATCAAGTGAAATTAATGGATTATTAAGTCCCAGGGTTTCAGCATGCCCTATTATTGCACTATGCAGCCTTCCCGTAGCAAAGGAAAATTTAACACCGAACGATTTAAGCTCATTTACTAATTCCCTTGTTTCATCACCTATTGAATTATCATCTGATAATAATGTGCCGTCGAGATCAAACACAATTAATTTTAGTCTTTGTAGATTTCTTTTTGTAAACATCAATTTTCAGCCGGCGACTTGAATAAATTTCTATAAATTAAAAACGCAGCGATAATCCCTATAAAAAGCGAAATGAATGCCGCTTTATATTCCATAAATATAAACTGACCTGTTGAATAAAGAAAAGCATAAACAACAACAACACCGGCAATCCAATTAATAAACAATTTACCATAACCCGTATCGCTGATAACTTCAGGATAACGCTCTTTGTATGTTTTCCATCCGTATCCGCCCGGATGAATTTTATAGTAAAAATTTTTCAACACCTTTTCATTTGTCGGCTCGGTCAATAATGTTACTGAAACCCATATAATTGTAGTGCCAATTACTGTTGGATATAATGTTAGTGGTGATTGCAGGTCAAAACCGTAATGAGCCACGGGATAAATAATAAGCGGTGCGATCATTGCTGAAATTTCAGACCACGCATTAATTCTCCACCAGTACCACCTTAGTATCAGTACTGCACCTATACCTGCACTTGCGTTAATTATAAATTCCCAGGCGCCTGAAATTGTATTAAGCAGATAATTAGTAATCAGAAGTGACGAAATCATCAATAGTATTATTATTATCCGCGAAGCAAAAACATAATGCTTTTCACTTTCCATGGGTTTCACAAATCTCTTATAAAAATCGTTCACTAAATACGATGTACCCCAGTTGAGCTGGGAAGCAATAGTGGACATATATGCTGCCAGAAATACGGCGATAAGCAATCCAAGTAGTCCTTCGGGCAGATATTTGACCATCAACTTGGGAAATATTTTCCCGGGATCTACAGTATTTTCATAACTCTCGAAGAACTCTTTATTTTCAAAGGCTTTTATTTTGTGAAGAAGCTCCGGATTATCAGAATATAGCGAGAGATCGGAACTGGTGCTCAGATGTTCCTGATATATTTCAAATGCAGCCGAATACTCGTTAATAATATTCTGATCTTTAATCTGATCAGCACTGAACCGGGGCAGAAGAACTAGACCTGCTAATGCAACTATAATCCATGGCCACGGTCTTACACAATAGTGAGCGATGGTAAACCATAGTGTTGCAAATAATGAATGAGATTCATTTTTAGCCGACATAATCCGCTGTGCCACATAACCACCGCCGCCCGGATCTGCACCGGGATACCAGGACGACCACCATTGAAGCCCGATATGTGCGATGAAAGCGCCAACACTTATTGCGAGCGTTCCACCCAGCAGGGGATCTATACTTGAGCTTCCTAATACCGGTGTAAATTCAAACACCCAATCTGAGAGTTGATTTTTAATACCGTTTATCCCGCCGACTTCAGGAATATCAAGCACAATAAAAGCGAGTATAATACAGCCTGCCATTGCAATTAAGAACTGAAGTGCATCGATGCGTGCTGTGCCAAGCAACCCTGAAGCTGAAGCATAGACCGATATAAGTACCATACAAATTATCACAAGTAAAAAAGCATCAACTCCCGGAATTGTAACCTGAAATATTTTCTCCATAGCTTTATTTACCCAGGCAAGAACTATACTGTTCATGAACAAACCAAGGTACAAAGCTCTGAAGCCCCTAAGAAATGCTGCAGGCTTGCCCGAATACCTCATCTCAACAAATTCCACATCAGTTAAAATACCAGCCCGTCTCCAGAGTTTTGCAAAAAAGAAAACGGTCAGCATACCTCCTATCGCCAGATTCCACCATAACCAGTTTCCTGCTATACCATTTTTGGCAACAAGCTCGGTAACTGCGAGCGGAGTATCTGCAGCAAAGGTAGTGGCAACCATTGCGGTTCCTGCGAGCCACCATGGCATGTTCCTGCCAGACAAAAAAAACTGGCTGGTATCTTTTCCGGCTTTCTTCGTATAAAAGAAAGCTATCATAAAAACAATACAGAAATATATTGCAATAACAAGCCAATCGTATGTATTGAGTCCCAGGTACATTTTTATGTGAGAATAGTTTAATGTTTTTTATGTGATAAAATACTGAGGAGTTTCCCGACAATTACTGTAGCGAGAACTCCGACAAGTGTAAACCACGTCCAGGCTACCAATTTAAGTGAGATAACTGTAATCATAATCAAAATTCCAGCCGTAAATCCTGCAAGAGCATCTTCCTGCTTAGCACTCTTAACAAATAATCCCAGCATAAAGGTACCCAATAATCCTCCGTAGGTGAAAGAGGCGATACTTAATGCAAGTTCAACTACAGCCTGAGGCGAGTTCATGAAAAAGATCGCGGATAATACCAGCAGGAACGCCCACATTATGGTAAACATTCTGGATATTTTTAATTCGTCTGTATCGGATTTAATTCTTTTGAACGGTTTGTACAGATCCAGCATAGTTGATGATGATAGAGAGGACATAGAGCCAGCCAGTGTAGATAATGCTGCTGCAAACAAACCTGCAATTATGAATCCCGATATACCAACAGGAAGTGATTCAATTATAAATTTGGGAAATATTTCATCAGCTTTAATTAATCCAATCGAGCTTAAATCAGAAGTACCATAAAACCCAAATAAAGCTACACCAACAAACAAGAAAACAGCAAACTGAATAATTACAATTATCCCGCTGCCAATAATAGCTTTTTTACTGTCAGCTAGACTTTTTACCGTTAATAATCTTTGCACAATTAATTGATCTGTTCCATGTGAAGCCATGGATAAAAATGCTCCACCCAGCAATCCGCCTGCCAGCGTGTAGGGATCAGCGAAAAATTCTTTGATTCCTCCGGAAAAACCGAAATTAATTACCTCAAATTTTTTGTTTATTATTTCTGAATTTAAGAGTGTTCCGAATCCATCGGGCAGATAATTGCTTAATAAAAATAATATTGCAATCGCGGCGCCCCCCAGATATACGAACATCTGAACTACATCAACCCAAATAACTCCCTTTACTCCACCAACATAAGTATACAATAACGCAACTGCAGCGATAATAACAATTGCAGCAGGGTAACTTATATCCAGCATCAGCTTCAGCGGAATAGCGGTTGCAAAGAGCCTGACACCGTCTGCTGCGGTTCTTGTAAATAAAAATACAACCGAGGCAAACGACCTGGTTTTGCTTCCAAATCTGTTTTCGAGATACGCATAAGCGGTGTTAAGATCTCCCTTGAAATAAGAGGGCAGAAAAAAAACTGCAATTACAATTCTTCCCAGCAGATAACCAAATGTTAACTGCAGAAAGTTGAAATCTGTCAGATAAGCTAATCCGGGAATGGAAATAAATGTTAAAGTACTGGTTTCAGCTGCAACTATCGAAAAGCAAACAGCCCACCATGGAACCGATTTTGCTCCCAGGAAATAATCCTTCACACTTTTCTGCTTGCCGCCTTTAATTATTCCTAACAATGCAATCGCAGCCATGTAAACAGCTATAATAATGTAGTCTATTGTGCGGTCCACTAAGGAAGCCCGTTAGTTTGACAATTCGCTGATCGCTTCGTTCACAGTATTACATATCGGTAATATTCTGTCGAGCTGAGAGATTTCGATCAGCTTCTTAACATTTTTTGTAGGGGATGCGAGTCTTATCTGTCCGTCTCCAGCTTGTAAAATTCTGTAAGCTAAAAGAATAGCACTTAAACCTGAACTGTCGCAATATTCGACTTCTGATAAATCAAGTATTAGTTTTTTAGAGTCATCCGCATGCAGCAGAATCGTAAATTCACCTTTCACCAAGCCCGCAATCTGAGAATCGAAACGCTTTTCATTTAACTTGAATATTGAAACGTCGTTTATTTTTTTTAGTTCAAAGTTGATATTATCGCTCATTTTCTTGCTTTTTATTAGTAAATGGATGAAAAAACTTTAAAACATCTTTAATGAATTTAACAAATTTCTTTGTGAAATTTCATTATTTCTTTCTTTGGGAATCTGAAAATTGTAGAACATATCCGAAAATTCATTTACATATCCGACTCTGATTTTCGAATTAACAAAGTTGGCAGATATAGCCAGAAATAATTCCAAATCTGAATTTAGATCAATTACCATATCAAAACTTAACCGGTTTATTTTATCGAGAAAATTCCTTGACGGAAGTTTGATAAATGATTTATCTTCCTCAGAATAAGTAAACGCTTTGAAATGCTTTCTCATTGTAAGATAATTCAAATTTTCTTCGCAGAGAAAGACGGTTAAATCCTTATTTTGTTCCAGAAGAAAATTAATTATTTCGTAAGCATCTTCAAAAAGCTTGTTATCTGTCGGCATGATTAATAAAACAGAATTTGTATTTCTAAAAAATCCATTAAATGGTATCTCCAACGATTTTCTATTGCGGAGCAACCTTCTGGTCTGATAAATCGCCAGCTTTTTCTTCAGTGCCTCTAACATTCTATTCGCCGGATATTATTTTGAGAAATTCATTTTCATCTATAATTCTGATACCCAATTTAACAGCTTTTTCATATTTCGAACCTGGATTTTCACCAGCCAGTACGAAATCTGTTTTGCTGCTCACGCTCGAGACAAATTTTCCCCCGTTTTCAAGAATAATTTTTTTCGCCTGTTCTCTCGACATCCCCGTTAAGGTACCGGTAACAACTATAGACTTCTCCAACAGTTTATTTGATTTATCAGTTAAGTACTCAGACTCAAATTTTAAGCCCGCTTTAATCAATCTTCCGATAATGTCAATATTATGTGAATCATTAAAAAATCTTTTTATACTATTGCTGATGCTCGGTCCAATCTCATGTACTTCTTCAATTTCATCTGAGGAAGCTTTCATAATATTTTCAAGTTTCTTAAAATGAGATACTATTTTTTCTGCAGCGCCTTCTCCAACGTATCTTATGCCCAGAGAATAAAATACTTTTTCAAAAGGTTTATTTTTACTTTCCTCTATTGCTTTTAGCAGGTTTTCGACTTTCTTCTCCCCAAATCTGTCAA
Organism: Melioribacteraceae bacterium; assembly: GCA_016927595.1. Classification (GTDB taxonomy): domain Bacteria; phylum Bacteroidota; class Ignavibacteria; order Ignavibacteriales; family Melioribacteraceae; genus PGYT01. The sequence continues at coordinate 147,801 of JAFGMI010000019.1, forward strand.
GCTGAATCATATCTTCTTTTTGCTGATGTAGGGTATAAATATCAGCATAAGATTTTAGTAAACCTATATCTACAAGCTTATCAATAATGGCTTCGCCTAATCCTTCAATATTCATAGCGCCTCTTGAAGCAAAGTGAATTATCCGTCCCTTCACCTGCGCAGGGCACTCGGTATTTTCACAATATATTGCGACTTCTCCGGGCGGATTATACAATTTACTTTTACAAACAGGACATTTTTCAGGAGCAATTATCTTCCTCAGTTCGGATGATCTCGCTCCAAAATCAACAGCAGTAACCTTTGGAATTACATCGCCTCCCTTCTCAATGAATACGAAATCACCTTCCCTAATATCCTTTCTCGCAATTTCATCCGGATTATGCAGAGTTGCCCTGCTTATTGTCGAACCCGCCAAAAATACAGGTTCCAGCACTGCAACCGGCGTAAGTGCACCTGTTCTGCCAACCTGCCAGTTTACTGCTAAAAGCTTTGTCCTGATTTTCTCTGCCTTGAATTTATAAGCAACAGCCCATCTCGGTGATTTAGCAATATTTCCTAACTTATTTTGAAACCGTATATTATTTACTTTTACTACTACACCGTCAATTTCATAAGGCAGCTGCTTCCTATTCTTCTCCCAGTAATTGCAAAACTCCATAACTTCATCAATATTCCTACAAACCTTATAGTTTCTGTTAACTTTAAATCCAAGCTTTTCCAGTAACGAAAGGTTTTCAGATTGTGATCTGAAATTGATATCATCCGAAAGCAGATAGTAAACAAAAATATCTATCGGTCTTTGTGTAACAATTTTTGGATCCTGCATTTTTATTGAACCGGCAGTAGAATTTCTGGGATTTTTAAATGTTGATTCACCTTTTAATTCACGTTCTTTGTTAAGATTGTTAAAGCCTTCAATGCTCATGAATAGTTCTCCCCGAACTTCAAAAGGGTACCGAAAAATTTTATCATCCGCATTCTCATTTATTACCAGGGGTATACTTCTTATAGTCCTGATATTATTTGTGATCTCCTCTCCTGTAGTACCATCGCCTCTCGTAGCTGCACGCACCAGTTTCCCTTTATCATATGAAAGACTGACAGATACACCGTCGATTTTTAATTCCACTACATATTCTAACTGCAGTCTTTCACTTTCAGTTAAAGCTTCTTTTACTCTCTTATCGAATGCAATTAACTCGTCGTCATTATATGTATTTGAAAGACTGAGCATCGGGACACTGTGTTTAACCTGTGGAAATTCTTTTGAAAGGTCAGAGCTTACACGCTGAGTTGGTGAATCCGGTGTAATTAATTCAGGGTATGTTTTTTCTAAAGACTCAAGCTGTTTTACTAATGAATCGTATTCAAAATCTGATATTGTAGGTTTAGCCAGAACATAATAGTTATAGTCATGAAGATTTATTTCACGACGTAGTCCCGATATTCTTTTCTCAATTTCTTTCATTTGAGGAATTAGCTTCAATACGTAAATATTGTACACCGGAGGAATCTATTTTAATGTTTTTAATCTCTCCGGATTTGCCAATAGGATTAATTTTCTTACCGTTTAGTTCAAGTGTTATACCGCCTGCATTTCCAATAAGAAGGTTAAATACCGAGTCTGCATAAATAGTTTTTGATTCGTCTTTCAACAGTGTAAACTCGGTTTGGTCTCTTTGGTCGCTCAATATTCTTACCCAGGTTCTATCAGATGCGTTAATATCTAATCTCATTCGTTCGATTGTTGTTTCCATTTGCGGTGCCTGGCTGGTATCGTCTAGCATAATTTCAAACCTATCTGTTCTGACGTTTTCGCCGTTCTGTTTGATACTCTCTTTAATTATTTGTGTAGAGCTGTCATGAATAAAAAGGAAATATGCCAATACCAGTATAATGAGTGCAGAGACGGAGATTACAATTAATTTAGGATTAATTTTTTTATTCTCATTTGGTTCGTAGACCGGGGCTGCAACATTCTCAGATGTAAACACTACTTTTTTCTTCTCAACACTTTGATCGGAATCTGGCTCTGATTCGTTTGTCTGGCGTTCAACGTTCCCCGGCTCATCCTCAATTAATTTTCCGGCTTTTGCTAAATCGTATTTTTTTATTGTTTTATGCTCATCAAGCCCCACACACTTTGCATAGCCTTTTATAAATGCGCGTAAATAAACCTGATCAATAACATCAAAATTTCCATCTTCTATAGCTTTAAGAAATTTTGCGTCAATCCTCGTGCGTTGATGCATGATTTGAATTGTTAAATTTAATCCTTCTCTTGCTTTTTTAAGCTCACCAGAAAATTTTTTTAATTGATCTTCAATCATAATCAGACAATAATAATTAATTAATTCTTTTTAGTTTTGCAGCGAAAACTCCATCAATCTGATGAATGTGAGGGTACGTTTGAACACAACCATTTTCATCGATGAGTTCGTCCTTGAAAATAGATTTTGCGCTCGCCAACTCAAAGTTAGGATTATTTTCCAAAAACTTCTTAATAATTTCAAAATTTTCATCCGGTTCGATTGTGCATGTACTGTAGACAAGGCAACCGCCAGGTTTCAAAAGACTCGCCCCGTTTGCCAGTAATTCACTTTGGGAAATATTTAATTTTCTGATATCAACTATATCCCTTTTCCATTTTATATCGGGTTTTTTTGTTAGTGTACCCAGTCCTGAGCATGGAACATCAATCAGTATTCTATCAAACTGATTGTCCTTATATTCACTCGAATCAATTGCTTTATACGTTATATTGGTAACCCCGAGACGTTCCATATTTTTCTTCAAAATGTCCAGGCGGCTTTCATATTTATCAAGTGCAACTAGTTCTCCACTGTTCTTCATCAGATCAGCGAGTAATCCGGTCTTTCCTCCCGGCGCTGCGCAAAGGTCAAGTACTCTCTGACCAGGTTGAATATCTAGCAGATAACATGCGAAACCTGTGCTTTCATCCTGTATCGAGAAATAGCCTTTACCGAAGTATTCCCAGTCCGCAATGTTCGAAAGATTATTGAGCCTGATGAAATCCGGCAGAAATTTTCCATCAGTATATTTCAATTGAACGCTGTCCAGCAATTTCTTCAATTCTTCTGTGGAAGTAAGTATTGTGTTAGTTCTTAAATAGAGGGACGGTTTATTATTGTTTGCTTTAAGCAGCTCTTCGGTTTGCTTTTCACCGAATCTGTTTATCCATCTTTTAACCAGCCAGGAGGGATGCGAATAGTAAGTACTGTAATAACCCAGTAAATCCTCTTCGGGGTCAGGATATCTTATCCCTTCTTTATTTCGGATGATATTCCTCAGTACAGCATTAGTAAGATCCGCAGGTTTTTTGCCCTGAAGTTTTTTAACAAAATCCACCGCTTCATTAACAGCTGCGTAATCTGGTACTCGGTCGAGGAATAGAATCTGATAAAGAGCAACTCTCATAGCATTTTTTACATTCGGAATACATTTGGAGAACTGACCTTTATAAAATCCGTTTAAAATCCAATCAATCCTGCCAAGATTTCTAATAACACCATGCACTATTTCGAATAAGAGGGCTTTATCGTGTCCTTTTAATTCAGAGGTTCTGATTTCAGTTTCAAGCATTTTATCAAGATATGCATCGGTTCTGTCTATTCTATTAAGAATTTTAACAGCAATACCTCGAACACCCTCGTAAAGATTTAGTCCGTCATAATTTACAATTTCAGTCATTTTCGAAGAATTCCTAAACGATTTTAAAGTAATTTTTCATAAAAACAGATAATAAAATAACCAGTAAAAGAATCAAAATCCAAATTTAAGGGATTACTAAAGAAAGGTTGTTTAAAAAGAAAATAGCCGCTAATTGCGGCTATAATTCAAAATTAAAAACAAAAATTATTTCTTAAGTCCGTATTTCTTATTAAACCTTTCCACACGCCCGGTCGAGTCAAGCATCATCTGCTTACCGGTAAAAAAAGGATGTGATTTATCAGAAATTTCCAGTTTTACCAGCGGGTATGTATTACCATCTTCCCACTCAATAGTTTCATTTGTATGTACGGTCGATTTAGTCAGAAACGCATAATCAGCAGAAATATCCTTAAAAACAACAGGTCTATAATTTGATGGATGAATATTCTTTTTCATGTCAAATCCCATATGTATTTATTTTAGCTTATAAATATAACTAATAAATTTTTCCATTTCAACAATTTATCTTATCTTTTGAGCACACTGTCCCGCCGTTCGTTTTTAACACCGAGTGAATCTATATTTTTGAGAGAATCAACAACCTTTTTGGACAGCTGTGGTCTATTATAGAAGCCTTCAAATTGAATTCTGTTTGCCCCGGTACCGGCTAATACCGTTGTAGCATTATTCGCCGGGACACTAGATTCAGTTCTCATTCGGGTATCAAGATCAAATGATCTGTCAGGAAAAGGAAAATCCAGTTTTTCCTCGGAAATCACATCGTTTTCTCCCAATACTACACGTGTGATATTAGAATTATCAGCAGAACTTATATTATTCAATTGCTTATTATTTTTATTTTTATCGGTAACCATGAATTCTTTGACATTCTGTTTTTCAGATGATCCGGAATTTACTGAATTTTCGCGAATACGAGGCTCAGTCAACAGTGGGTCCTCAATTTCAGTTGTCTGATAATCGACAACAAAGAAAATAATAACTGCAGATGTCAGAACAGTAAGTGCCGGTTTAAGAAATCCGAACACTGTATATTTACTTTCGCGGATTGATTTTGAACCGAAATTCCTGTTATGTATCCGCGTCATAAGATTGTATTCAAAGTTATCGGGGGCTTTTATGGCAGGAAGTTGTTTTAAAACACCGCGGATTTCTTTGAATTGGCTTTCTCCGTCATTGTAGAAGTTGTTTTTCATAGGCTAATCTCTGTAAATATTTTTTAACAATTTTTGAAGTTGTGTTCTCCCCCTGTTTATTCTCGATTTTACGGTACCGATTGATAAACCTGTAATCTCGGCAATTTCCTCATAAGAAAAATTTTGAATATCTCTTAAAATCACCACTTCTCTGTAAACCGGCTTAACTTTCAAAAGCGCTCTCTGAACCATTTCTCCCTTTATGCTGCTATCGGTAGTGACATCCGGCGCAAAGAACTTTTTATCTTCGATTTGAATTGTTCTCTCTTCATCATCATTATGAAGTGAAAGAACAGTTCTTCTTTTTCTTCTTTTTAATTCGTTTTTTGCAAGATTTCCGGCTATTGTATAAATCCATGTGGAAAATTTAGCAAACGATTTATAAGAATCTTTGTTCAGGTAAAATTTAATCATGGTATCCTGAACAATATCGGAACAAATATCTTTATTGCCAACGAACCTGTACACAAAATTCATCAACGGATCTTTATACCGTTTAACAAGAATTTCATATGCCTCAATTGTATTGTGGTCCTGAAATTCTTTTATCAGCTCTTCATCAGATAACGAAAATAATTTTTGTTTCAATGGAGTTTATACTTTTTATAAGATTTTTTGTTTCAACTTATGGGTAACTTTTTAAAATATCAGAACAAAATTACAATAAATTTATGTGATTATCTGAACATATCCGAAATCAATACGGTTAAAATGGTTTTGGAATTACTTGATGATGTTTTTATGGATTTTTCAGCTGAGAGCAAAGCTTCAGATATTTGATATAATCTTTTATGAGATTTTAAAAATCTTGCTTTTGTGCAATTTTTATAGTAAAAATAAGATACTCCGGCTGCTTTTGCAGCTTCTGCCTCACTCATTTTTTTCGACGATAATTCAATTGATTTGGCTACAGTGTTCAGGTACTTTGAAAGCATTGTTACTATATACACTGGATCGTTACCATTATGCAGTAAATTCAGAGCAATTTCCAACGACTTTGATTTATTCCCGCTGCTTATTGCATCCTGGAGGTGAAAAATATTAAATTCTTTGGTTACAGAGGTAAGTTTTTCGATGCTTTCGGGTGTTATTTCCTCGCCTGGTATGTAGTCAGCGAATTTTAGAAGATTCATCTGTAGAAGAGATTTATTTTCCCCTACCAGGTCTATTAATGTCCAAGCATTTTCTTCTGAGATTTTCATATCCAAGGATTTAACTTCTCGCCGGATCCACTGATTTAATTCAACACCTTTTAATTCATGTGCTTCGAAGATATACCCCTGTTTGCAAAGTGAAAGATAAGGTTCCTTTGAGTCATCCAGTTTTTTACCGAATTGGGAAATAATAAGTATTGTAAATTCTGCAGGATTGTTAACATACTCGGCAAATGTTTTTCGTTCGGATATATTTTCAAAATTTTTAACAAGCACAATTTTTTTCTCACCACCGAACGGGAATGCGCTTGCCTCATCAACAATATCCGATACTATCGATTCTTTTGATGTTTCAATTATTTGCTTATCAAAATCGCTGGTAATTTTCTTCTCGGCTATCTCCAGAACTTTGGCCACGGCTTTTGATATTGTAAAAGAATCTTCACCAAAAAAGAAATATATCGGCAAAAGAGAATTTTCGTTTAAATAGTTGGAAAGATTATAAACCGATTCAGTATTATTTTTCTTAGCTGCCATCTTTATTCTTTATTTTTTCCATTTTTGCTGCTTTGCGCAGAAAGAATATAAATCCGCCCCAAATAATCGACGGAACAACTATTATCGTAATAACAGTATAAGTGCTCATTTAATCAGCAAAAGTTTTTCTTGTAATATATCGATTAAGCCCTATAAAAAGCGATATAAATAATCCCCATTGCAGCAGGCAGGTCCCTGCATTTTCAGTATGGAAGGGATTCCACCATTCCGGCTCCCACGAAACAGATGAAATTAACCACCACCCCAGAAGTATCACAGCCTGCACGGGAATAAGATATTTAATTATAACTGTGTACCATCCCCCGACTTTTATATCACTACCTGATCCGTTTACTATTTCCTTCCTGAATTTTTCAACATCATATTTTCGTACGGCAAAAGCAATAAAAGCACCACTTAATATTAGTCCGATTCCCCAAACCCAATCCTGGTTAGTAAAAAAATCAATACTTAATGCCGAAGGGATACCGAAAATAAACCCCAGTGAACCGACAATAATTATAGATTTCTTTCTCTGCATTCCGAAATCAATTAGGGTTCTCGTACTCAGTTCCACCATAGAAATTAAAGATGACAATGCAGCAAACGTCAGCCCGAGGAAAAATAATGAAGCGAAAATAGTATTGAGTGTCATGTTACCGGATATTTGTCCGAAAAGTATGGGTAGATAGATAAAAGTAAGACCTGTATTTGCCGGACCGGACTGTGTGATCTGATTCATTGCATCAACACTGCTGAGTGCAAATACTGTTGAAAATATTGTAATTCCTGCTATAAGCGAAATAGAATTATTGCCAAAACCAATAAGCGCCGCATTTAAAGGTATATCTTCCTTTTTTCGCATGTAAATAGCATAAGTAAGAATTAATCCCCAGCCAGCTCCCGTATCCCATGCATTCTGAGTAAGTGCATTAAGCCAGACCTTGTAGTTTAAAAGATACTCCAACGACGGAGTAAAAAAGTATTCAATTCCGTTAATTGCATCCGGCAATGACACGGCTCGCACAAATAAAACGAAAAGAATAATTATTAAAGATGATACCAGCAACTTATTTACTTTTTCTATTCCTTTGACGACTCCCTTGTACACCACAACCGAACATAACAGTATTGCAGTGAAGTGAAAGTAGATTGAATTGTACCCGCCGGAAAACTCGTTCCAGTAATCAAGATGATTATGAACACTGAGCAATTCTCCCGATACAGCTGAAATAAAATATCTGATACACCAGCCGGCAACTACAGAGTAATAGAACATTATCGCGGTTGTTACCAATGCGATAAATGCGCCCATCCATCCATACTTGTTACCAGCAGTTTTAGATATCGCACCGATCGGACCCATTCGTGCAGATTTGCCTATAGCAAATTCAGTAATTATAAGCGGAACAGACCAAATGAGAAGAAAAACCACCCATGGAATAAGAAAAGATCCTCCGCCGTTTTGTGCAACTATTCTGGAAAACCTCCAGATATTGCCGGTACCAATTGCGATGCCGAGTGTGGCTAAAATCAAACCCCAGCGGGATGTGAAGAATTCTTTTTCTTTCATCCAACCTTGTAATTATTTATCTCGCTTTTCAATCGTAACTTTTTCCATAACGACATCATTGACGGGCTTATCATATGGTTTCGTTGTTGGAACTTTTCCTATAGCTTTCACCACTTCAATTCCGGAAATCACCTTACCAAACACCGTATGTTTCCCGTTAAGCCAGGGAGTCGGGACAAGCGTTATAAAAAACTGACTTCCGTTTGTATTCGGACCGGCATTTGCCATCGAGAGAGTTCCTGCCTCATCATGTTTGAGATGCACTTTAAATTCATCTTCGAATTTACCGCCCCAGTAACTTTCACCGTCGCGCCCGGTACCCGTAGGATCACCGCCCTGAATCATAAAATTGTCTATCACTCTGTGAAACGTAACACCGTTATAATAATTCTTTGTGGAAAGACCTACAAAGTTTTCAACTGTTTTAGGAACATCCCCTGCAAATAATTCTATTTCGAATTTACCCATATTAGTTTCAAAAACGGCAACCAATATCTGGTTGTCATCTAACGACATCAGATTTTTCACAATTTCTTCCTTATTTTGATTATTGTTTGAATCTTGAGCATTTGTTTCTTTCTCAGGCGATCCGCACCCAAGGAACAATACAAGTGCCAGAAAATACCAAATAGCTTTTTGCATCTTTATCTCCTTAAGCTGTGATTAAATTTAAATTAAGAAGTATAAGTATTATCACACCGATAACGATTCTGTAAAATACAAAAACATAAGTAGAATGACTTTTTAAAAAATTCAATAAAAAAGCGATTGTGAGATAACCGCTTAACGCTGATACAAAGGTTGCAACCGCAAGAGTAACTAATCCCTGCTCGTCCAGATATTCCAGTGATTGATAAAATTCCAGCAATCCGCTTCCCAGTACAGCAGGAACACTAAGCAGAAAAGAAAACCTGGCAGCAGTTTCTCGTTTAAACCCGAGAAATATACCTGCTGTAATTGTTGTGCCGGATCGCGATGAACCGGGTATTAGTGCGAGACATTGACCGATGCCCACTACTATTGATGAAACCCAGTTAATATCTTTCATGTCTTTTTTGAAGTTACCAAGTTTTTCGGCAGCAGCCAGAATAATACCAAGTGTAATAAGACTGGCTGATATAACGTATAAATTTTTTGTCAGCGAGCCTTCAATTATTTCCTTGAAACCCAGGCCCACTATGACCACGGGAATGCTGCCTAATATTATGTACCAACCGAGTTTTGAATTGTACTCCTGCCTGAAAAACTTTTTAGGCTTTATGATGTTATCCCTGCTGAATGAAATCAAAATATTCCATAGGTCATTCCGAAAATAGAATAGAACCGCTATTAGAGTACCAAGTTGTATCACAGCAATAAATGCAGTCCATTGTTCCGGATTCTCGGGATCAATTAAGTTGAATAATTTCCCTGCAACTGTTAAGTGACCTGTGCTGCTGATCGGTAAGAATTCCGTGAGCCCCTGGATAAGTCCTAAAAGAATAGCTTCGAGAACCGACAAACTAGTTTCCTATAAAATATGATACACCGAGATTAATGCTGATAGAAAGAGAATTAATGTTAACATTCTCCTCAAAAAATTTATTGTAAATTTTATTTCCGTTATTAGCTACTTCGCCTGCTAAGTCGTATCTTAAAGTTGTACCAATATTGGCAAAAAAGCTGCTGCTAAGTGCTGTGTGTGCCTGAACTCTGGCAAGCAAACCGAAACCCGACGAGGTATAATTTACACTGGCGAGTATTTTTTCGTCGAGATCAACATATCTGTAACCTGCCCCTGCGCCGAATTTGAATTTATATCCCCTACCCGGAATAACATAGTAGGCTAGTACAGACGGTTTGTGGTGCGCATATGTAATATCGTACTGACCTATACCTCCAAGGGGAGCGTTATGGGAAAAAAGTGAATATACATATTCGAAACCCATCTGAAACTTTGGTGTTAAACTTACATCTGTTTCCAGAAAAACTTCAAATGCACTATTAAAAGTTGACACCTCATCGCCGGACAGAGTGCTGTTTATATAATCCTGAAGCGATGAATTATTAATAAAACTTATACCCATACCTGCAGCTATGTCGTATTGTGCATTGACCTTTATTGTAACGATTAAACATAGTACCAGTATTAATCTTTTCATTGAGATTCCCCGCCCGCTCTTATTACGCTAATAAAAGTTTCTTTAGATAGTCCTTTTTTAACCCTGATGAAATTAGCCAGAAATATAAGTCCGAATGAAGAGGAAACAAAAACGATTACTGAAATTGCATGTGTCACAAGTGCGTAGGCAATACCGATTTCTTCACTGAAGCCATATAGCGAGACAAGGACTGTTTTAACAATAAGGTGATAGCTTCCTGTTCCACCCGGCGTTGGTATAATAATTCCGAATGCCGAAATCGTCATTACAACCCATGCCATACTAAAATTAACATCAGCAATCTCATTCATCCTGAGCATAAAAAAAGCTATATATGAAGTAAACCCATAAATGAGCATTATAAGTATTGAATGAACAATCGTTACAAGATAATTCTTTTTACCTTTTAAACTGCTGAATCCTTCGATAAGCATATGGAGGACGTATGACAATTTTACAGATAATTTTTGAGAAAATTTCGCTATAAGTCCTACCGTAATATTTACGAATTTTTCTTTCATTTTTATCAGCAGATACATAATGACAATTATAATTCCTAATACCAGAAAACCGATTATAAGGGCAGATTTAAGCCATAAAATATCAACAAGCAGATTCCCATCGTAAATTGCAATGCTCACAAGTACAGAAATCCCCAGAATTATCAGGTCTATTACCCGCTCGATAATAATTGTCCCGAGCATGGATGACCTTGATATGTTCTCCCACTTGCCTCCGAACAATGCCCTGTAGAATTCCCCCAGCCTTGGAACGACACAATTCACACCATAGCCAACCATTACGGAAGCGAAAAGATTAAGGGTTGATGTATCCGGATTTACTGAATTTAATATAACCTTCCAGCGCAACGCTCTTAAATAATGTGATAACAGGAATACTATAAGAAATATGAAGAGCCAAATAAATGAAATGTCAGCAATAGCGGCCAGGGATTCAGACAATTCGACGTTGTAAAAAGCGATGTACAGCAACACAACAGTAAGGATAAACGGCAATGTATATCCGGCAATTTTTTTAATTTTTTGTTTGTACCCTTCATCGAAGATCAATGATCTCTGCCTCCTCCGAAGGATTAAAATTAAAAGATACACCGGTTATATCTTCGTCGATTTTTATGTTACTTAAAGCGAACACAATAACATTATTTGTAAAATCGGTTATTTCAATTTTATTGACAATATTTTTCTTGCTCAGAGTAATTTCCGCCTTATTGAATCCGATATTATTCCTAGGAATAAATTTCAATTTTTTCTTATCGGGTGAATTCTGTATTAACTCGATATCACAAAGATCCGGTATTTCAAAAATAAATTTATCCAGAGAGAAAGAATTCGATCTGTCGCCCGATGATGATATTACTACACGGTTAAGATCGTTATCTACATTATAAACAAATTCGCCGTTGGAAATAATAAGTTTATTTCCAAAATCAATCTTAAATTTCCCTTCCTTTGTATAGATAAACTCACCATCTAGTCTTATAAGTTCTTTACCGTCTTTATTAAAAACTATTTGTTCGAAATCCGACCTAAAATTGTCAAGCATATTATACCGGTTCTGGACATCCTTAACAAGCTGTTCAGCATTCTGAGCATTCGTTACCGGGGCTATCCATAAACTCACTATTAAAAACATCTTATAAATTTTTAAGTAAGGTTTCAAGTTGATCCTCATTTTCAATAATTACCTCTCTTGCTTTACTTCCTTCGGAAGGACCGACTATGCCTGCTTCTTCTAGCTGATCTACTATCCGTGCAGCTCTTGAATAGCCTAGTTTCAGGCGCCTTTGCAGAAGTGATACTGAACCCTGCTGATGACGAACAATGACCCGCGCAGCATCCTCGAACATCGGGTCTAAATCCGCCAGAAAGTTTCCGCCTGCTGACTGCTTCTTCTCGAACATTGAAGGAAGAAAATATCGTTTCGAGAATCCGTTCTGTGTGTATATATAATTGGTTACTCTTTCAACTTCCTCGGTTGTAATAAATGCATTCTGAATTCGGATCGGCTTCGGCATACCGCCGGGTAAAAACAACATATCGCCTCTTCCGAGCAGCTGTTCAGCTCCATTCATATCTAATATCGTTCTGGAATCAATCCGCGTTGCAACCTGATAAGCGATACGCGCCGAAAAATTAGCCTTGATAACACCGGTAATCACATTCACCGAAGGCCGCTGTGTCGCAACAATAAGATGTATTCCCACGGCTCTTGCTAGCTGGGCAATTCTCGCAATAGGTTCTTCAACTTCCTTTCCTGAAGTCATCATCAGATCGGCAAGTTCATCAATAATCACTATAATGTACGGTAGTTTATAATGTTGCATCTTGTCGGTATCCGGGGGGCGTTTACGCGGATCCGATACTTTTGCATTATAATCAACAATATTCCTCACACCTAACTTTGCCAGCTTATCATATCTTTTTTCCATCTCGTACTCCACGGCTTTAAGAGCAAGCAAAGCATTAGACGGAATTGTAATTATTTCTTCATCTAGATCGGGTGAAACAGCAAGAAAGTGTTTATTCAGTCTTCCGTAAAATGATAGCTCTATTTTCTTCGGATCAACAATAACGAATTTAACCTCTGAAGGATGCTTGGCGTAAATGAGGCTGGTAATCATCATATTTATGCCTACGCTTTTACCGGAACCGGTTGATCCGGCAATTAGCAAGTGAGGCATGGTAGCCAGGTCGGTTATATATACATCGCCGACAATTGTTTTACCGAGTGCCAGCGGCAGCTCAGCTTTAACATCTTTTAATTTACTGATGATACTGCGTGCGCTTACAAGTGCAGATTTTTCATTAGGTATCTCAACACCTATGGCACTTTTACCTGGAATCGGCGCAATTATTCTTATCCCCCTGGCAGCCAGTGCAAGTGCAATATCGTGTTCCAGGGAGACTATTCTGCTTATCTTCACACCCGGAGCCGGAACTATTTCATATAAAGTTACAACCGGACCAGGTGTAACCGATATATCGTTTATCTGAATATCAAAAAGTGCAAGTTTTTCTTTAAGGAGTTCTGCATTCTGCGTCAGTTCTTTTTCGGGAATTTTAATATCTTCTTCCTTCACAGGATTAAGCAGATCTGCTCTGGGCGGTTTATAATTTAATTTTTCTTCCCACTGCTCCGGTAATTCGGATTCCTCCTCCGAAACATCCTTTTTATTCTTCGCTATGTTTTCTTTCTCTTTAATTTTCGGTATCTGAGGTTCTATCTCATCTTTAATCGTTTCCGGTTCAATAACTTTTAAATCTTCATCTTTTTTGACAATTCTTATTTTTGTTTCTTCCTGAAGTTTTGTAATCTCTTCCGGTTGGACTATGTTTTCACCCGAACTTTCATCTTCCAACATCGAGAGGATTTTCAGTTTCTTCCTCTTTGGTTTTACTATAGCCTCATCGTCATCCTGTTCGGGTTTACGAATCTTTATATTTGAATCTTCTTCTTTCTTTTCGAACGAATCGGTGAAAAGTTCTTTGACATATGAATATATCTTCTCAAATTTTATATCAAATGCAATTATAAAGGCTACCAAGAGCAATGCAATAAGTACGATAATACTTCCCAATCCACCGAGCAAAGTGCCGATTGCAGCACCTAAAAACTGTCCGATTTTACCGTAAATTTCATTGTTGTTTTCCAGCATCTCAAATTCAGATTTAAATACACCGAATAAAGATGAGATTATCAACGCAACCGAAAGCAAAAAGTTTGATACGTATACCGATATTCTATAATAGTGCTTTTTAAATATTGCTATTCCCCAAACGAAAAGTATTACCGGAAAAACAATTGCAGAATAACCTATTGTTGAATTCAGGAGAAAGTTGGAAAGATAGGCACCGAATAATCCAAGTGCGTTCCGGATTTCTGAAGCACGTTTCGAAAAATCGTTATCCGGTGAGAAGATTTTGAAAAAATCGTTTAATGCATGTCCGAGGTTATCTTTATCATTTACTGAAAAAGTAAGTATACTTATAAATGACAGCAGCGCTACAACAATAAGGAATAAGCCCAATAACTTCTTCTTTTTCTCAACTGTTACTGAAAAATATTTACTGTCATTATTGGGTAAAATATTTTTTTTCTTAGACATGTAATAGTATTAATTATTTTCAGCTGTTTCTATTAATCCGGATTTAATAACTCCGTTTTCGAAAACAGGTACTAGATCTATATTACTTAATTCAGCACAATGATCAATATCTTTTTCAAATCCGTTCTCAATAAGCAGTTTACCGTGTTCACAATTGTATAGCATCTCTTTAATATTCTGTCCGAACTCCTTATTAAGCACAACGCTGATTTTAGAAGCATCTGTCAATACTATATCAGGATTTAATTTTTCAATTTCATTTATCAGCAAACCCGCACAAACTGTATCTTCAATACAAAACATTCCGTTTGATCCGGCGCAAAGTATTTCAACATCCTTTCCCAGGTTAACAAGACGCCGGGCTACACTTGCCAGATTATTAAAACAACATGCGATCAGGTTTTCGGAAAACTTTGCTTTCAGAGCGGCTTTCGATCCGTTTGTAGTAAAAAGAATTATTGATTTTCCCCTTACAACATCTTCATGATACTCTAAAGGAGAATTACCCAGATCAAAACCTTCAACCATTTTAGTATTTCGTTCACCGCATAATAAAGTCTGACCGCCGCGGGCATTCCCGGAAATTTTCATGGCAAAGTCCACAGAACCGACAGGAATAATTTCACGGGCTCCAGAGTTTAATGCATTTACGATTACTGTGGTCGCCCTGAGAACATCGATAAATACGGTTGTTTTACCTGTGAAGTATAATTCGTCAACGTTCTGTGGCGATAACAAAACATGTGTTTTCATATTATTTTTTTTACAAAAGGAAGTTGAACAATTTTTGCCGGTATTTCTTTGCCTCTTATTAAAAAGTTAACAGCTCCGCCAACTGAAGCGTAATCAATTTCAACATAGGCGAGTGCAATTGGTTTTTCCGTTACCGGACTAACCATACCGGAGGTAACGACCCCGATTTTTTTATCTTCTAAAGTAATATCATAACCGTGTCTGGGAAAACATTTTTCATCAGAAGTAATTGCAACAAGTTTTCTCTTAAGTCCGTTTTCTTTTACTTTTAATAACGAGTTTTTCCCAATGAAATTATCCTTTTTCAATTTTGTAATCCAACCCAGCCCGGCTTCCAGGGTATTGGTTGTTTGATCAATGTCGTTGCCATATAAACAATAACCCATTTCCAGCCTCAGACTGTCCCGTGCTCCGAGTCCGACAGGCTTAATTTTGTATTCATGCCCAAATGAAAAAATATCATTCCAAATTTTCTCTGCCTGTTCAACATTTCCTTTAAAATATATTTCATATCCCAATTCACCCGTATAACCGGTTCTAGAAATCAGCAATGGTATGTCGTTATAGACAGCTGTCGTAAATGTATAATACTCCAGGCTGCCGGATTCGGGGTATAGTTTTCTTACCACCTGATCGGAATAAGGTCCCTGTACTGCGAGTAAAGAATACTCTTCAGTCTCATCAATAATGCTTACGCCAAAGGAATTATTCTGATTCATCCATCTCAAATCCTTCTCAATATTCGAGGCATTTATTACCAGCATATATTCATTATCGTTAATTTTGTAAACCAACAAATCATCAACAATACCTGCGTCTTCGTAGCACATCGCAGAGTACTGCACTTTACCCGGAACTAATTTTGAGGCATCGTTTACCGTGATAAATTGGACAAAATCAAGAGCCTTTTCACCCTTTACTTTAACTTCTCCCATATGCGAAACATCGAACACACCGACGGAATTCCTAACACATTTATGTTCTTCAATTATTGAAGTATACTGGATAGGCATTTTAAAGCCTGCGAAATCCACCAGTTTTGCTCCAAGTTTTTCATGAATGTCGTAAAATTTCGTTTGTTTCATAATGAATTATCCGTTCAATTTTTTCCAGTCTTTTAAAAAATTTTCCAATCCGATATCAGTCAGAGGATGCTTAAACAACTTTTCAATTACAGCATAAGGAATTGTTGCCACGTCAGCTCCAATCATAGCTGCTTCAATTATATGCAGCGGGTGTCTGATACTGGCGACAAGTACCTGTGTTGTAAAACCGTAATTTTCATATATGGTAACTATATCTTCAATAAGATCCATACCAACATGACTTATATCATCCAGTCTGCCGACAAAAGGACTAATGTAGGTTGCGCCAGCCTTTGCCGCAAGCAATGCCTGTGCAGCTGAAAAGCAAAGCGTAACGTTTGTTTTAATACCTTTATCAGATAGAGTTTTAACAGCCTTAATACCTTCCCTTATCAAAGGAACTTTTACGACAATATTTTTATGAATTGCTGCCAGTTCTTCAGCTTCCTTTATAATACCCTCGTATTCTGTCGAAACTACTTCTGCACTTATTGGACCGTCTACTATCCTAATAATTTCGTCTAATAAAGTCTTAAAGTCCTTGCCTTCTTTAGCCACTAAAGACGGATTAGTTGTTACACCATCCAGAACTCCCAAAGAAGCTGCTTCTTTAATTTCATTAATATTAGCAGTGTCGATAAAAAACTTCATTTGTTACTCCAATCTTTTTACAAATTATTTTTTAAAAATACTAAAAACTGAACTATATATTATGCCGAACATTCGCTATTGAGTGAAATTATTTGTTATATCATCACCTGAGCGTGTTTCGATAAACTGAAAACTCTGAATCCCGATTTTCTCATCCTCTTCAAGTTTCAATCTGAAAACAAATCTAAATCTCATCTTTGTAAAGAATGAAATTTTTCCCTTTCTCAGCTCGCTTCCCAACGATGGATGAACCCGCAATGTTAACGGTGCCGATCTCTTATCCTGTTTATATCTTTTAAGCCATTCTTCAATTTCATGAATCAGGTTCGATTTTTTGGTAACTAATCCCGTACCATTGCAATAGGGACAAGGCTCATGCATTGACTGAAGTATGTTCTCCCTTACACGTTCCCGGGTAATCTGCATCAATCCGAATTCAGTCATCGGCAGCATCGCAATTTTAGCTCTGTCTTTCTTAAATTCTTTCCTGAGTTCATCATATATCTTTTTACGATTTTTCTCATCTTCGAGATCGATAAAATCAACTACAATTAGTCCGCCAATATCGCGCAGTCTTAATTGCCGTACAATTTCCCTCGACGCTTCCAGATCAGTTTTGAGTGAATTCAATTCCTGGTCTTTCTTCGCGGCATATCTTCCGCTGTTAACGTCAATAACAACCATAGCTTCTGTATGTTCGATGACAATATGACCACCACTAGGCAACGGAACTCTGCGTCCCAGTAAACCTTTAATCTGTTCTTCTATATTAAATTCTTCAAAAATGGGTGTTGCGCTTTTATAGTATTCAACTCTGTTTGCGTATTCAGGCTGAATAAACTGCACATAATCTCTGATCTCCTTAAACATTTTTTTCGAATCAATAAATATCTTCGATACATCAGGTGTAAACAGGTCTCTGATAACACTAACTGTTGTACTGAGATCTTCATGCACCAGTGAAGGCGGACTACTGTTTTTAATTGTATTCTGAATATCGTTCCATGTGCTTACCAGGAATTTAAGATCCCCCGCTACAGCTTCTTCAAGCTGATCTTTGGCAGCCGTTCTTACAATAAGCCCGCAATTATTGGGAATTATTTCACGTGCAATTTTCCGAAGCCGTCTTCTTTCGCGGTAGTCGATCACCTTTTTGGAAATTCCGATTTTATTATCGAACGGCAGAAGTACACAAAATCTGCCTGGAATTGAAATAGATGATGTTACTCTTACACCCTTGCCTTTCACCGGTTCTTTAATTATCTGAACAATAATTTCCTCATTTTTATGAAGCTTGGGAACGTTTCGTATTTTATCATCGTCTGAATTCTTTCTCCTATCGCCATGTGTCTGCTGGGTATCGGGATCATTTGAATGATCATCATCATCGAAATCACTCTCGTCATCATCCTCGTCAAAAATTTCCCTCATATCGTCAAGTTTATCACCGATATCGGAAAAATGAAGAAATGCATCATGTTTCTGACCGATATCAATAAAAGCAGCTCTGATACCGGGAAGTACTCTGGCAACTTTGCCCAGGTAAATGTTTCCGACCATTCTTCTTTTTTCAGGATGATCGATGAAAAAATCCACCAGCTTGTTTCCCTCGGTTATAGCAACCCTTGTTTGGGAGGAGGTGGAGTTTATTATAATTTCTTTACTCATTAAAAACTCTTAAAATTTATTAGTTTAATTTCGCTTCTTCATTAAACCAGAATTGTACTTTTTCTTTAAATAATTTACGTACACTTTCCGGATCTTTTATTTTGTAAATACCTTCCTGAATCTTAAAACAATGGTCAGATACTAATTCAATCACCTGTTGTTTGCTTTTACACGCAAATAAATTATCGAGGAGTTCATCCATACCTGAGTGATTTTTAAAATACCAGACTATATGTTTTTTAGACTTGTTAACACCGGATTCTTCCCCGTACTCTTCAACAAGCAATCCGACATGTTTAATAACTATCGCCTGTAATTCCTCTATTCCCGGATCAGGTTCTACTATATTCTTCTCCATTAACTTATTAAATTGCCTGAAAAGAAACGGATTACCCAAGGCACCTCTGGCTACCATTACTGAATCACTTCCGTATTCATGCATCAGATCATACGCATCTCTTGATTGAAAAACCGATCCATTCGCTACAACAGGAATATTCACCTTTTCCTTAACCTTCGAAATCCATTCCCATTTCGGATCTTCTGAATACCTGTCAGTTTTTGTTCTGGCATGAATAGTTATGAATGAAGCTCCGTTATCCTGCGCGGCAAGAGCATTGTCGATTATATTTATATGTCTTTTATCTTTGCCCAGTCTTAATTTTACTGATACAGGTATATCGCCTGCTTCAGACACCATGGCTTTGACAAGCTTTCCGATCTCGGCTGAATCATTTAAAAGTGCCGCCCCCATACGAAGATTGGTTACTTTTGAAACCGGGCAGCCGCAGTTGAAGTCAATTACATCGGGTTTGTAATTCTGTAATTCATTTACAGCTTTTTTGAGGTAGTAAGAGTCGTTGCCCAATAGCTGTACGCCGATAGGTTTTTCTTCTCTTGAAAACACCAGAAGCCTTAGGGTGTCGAAATTATTATTAACAATTCCTTTAGCACTGACCATCTGTGTAAAGGTGAGACCGGCACCATATTCTTTGCATATTTGTCTGAACGGAGCATCAGTAATATCAGCCATCGGTGCAACCAATAATTTATGTCCAAGATCGAGCTTACCTATTTTCATTTCTTTTCTTCAGAAACATTTCAGGATTTAAAACAAAAAATGCTGAATAAAAACTATTCAGCATTCTCAGATTTTAATTCCTGCTTTTCAGTTTCTTCCTGCTCTTTCAGTAATGCTTTCCTCGAAAGACTCATTTTGCCATTTTCTATCTTTAGAAGTTTCACTCGTACCTCATCGCCTTCCTTAAGCACATCCTTAACGTTATTGACTCTTTTGTTATCGATCTGGGAAATATGAAGCAGTCCCTGGGTTCCAGGAAGGAATTCAACGAAAGCTCCAAAGTCGGCAATTTTAACTACCTTGCCGTTATAATTTTTACCTACTTCCGGATCAGTTGTAAGCAGTTTAATATACTCTTTTGCTTTTTTTGCAAGTTCCGAATTTGTACCTGCAATGCTTACGGAACCATCCTCTTCAATATATATTTCAACACTGTATTCTTTCTGGATACCTTGAATTGTCTTTCCTCCAGAACCGATCAGAGTGCCAATTTTATCAGGGTTAATCTTAGTGAATAGTAATGAGGGTGCAAGCGGAGATATAGTCTCACGTGGTGAAGCAAGAACCTCATTCATTTTAGACAGTATATGTATACGACCTTCTTTAGCCTGAGCAAGGGCTTTCTCCATAATCTCATATGATATTCCCTGTATCTTGATATCCATCTGGAAAGCAGTGATGCCATCGCTTGAACCGGCAACCTTAAAGTCCATGTCGCCCAAGTGGTCTTCATTACCAAGAATGTCCGATAGAACTGCATAGCTCTCGCCTTCCTTAACAAGACCCATAGCAATTCCTGCAATAGACTTACTGACAGGGACACCACCATCCATTAATGCAAGAGAGCCGGCACAAACTGTTGCCATTGACGATGAACCATTGGATTCGAGAATATCGGAATTAAGTCTTATGATATATGGAAACACTTCCTCGGCCGGCACCATGTTTTTAAGTGCACGCTCTGCAAGGTTGCCATGACCTATTTCGCGTCTGCCTGTCGCACCATAACGACCGGTTTCACCTACGCTGAACGGCGGGAAATTATAGTGAAGCAGGAATCGTTTTTTGAACTCATCGTTCAAACCGTCAATAATCTGCTCATCACCCTTTGTGCCGAGAGTTAAAGTTGTAAGACTCTGCGTTTCACCCCTCGTAAACAATGAGGAAGCATGAGTCCTTGGCAAAATTCCTACTTCAATGGAAATAGGTCTGATTTGTGTCGTATTCCTTCCATCCAGTCTAACACCTTTTTCCAGTATCTGTTTTCTCATTAGTTCTTTTTCTATATCGTGCAGAAGTTCTTTAATATTACCTTCCTGTTCGGGATATTTTTCTGCAAGCTGCTCCAGAACACTTTCCGTCAGTTCACTATTACGATTCGCTCTTTCATCCTTTATAAGAACCGAACCAACAATTTCTTCGAATTTGGAGTAAGCTAAATCGTTTACATCTTTAACGAGATTTTCGTCAATAACTTTTTCCTCTACCATCATTTTCGGTTTACCGCATTCTTCCCTGAGTTCATGCTGCATTTGCACAATTTTCTTGATCTCTGTATGCGCAGCTTTAAGAGCTTCGAGCAGATCTTCTTCACTTACTTCACGTGCTTCGCCTTCAACCATCATGATTGATGATTCGGTGCCCGCAACAACCAGTTCCATATCGCCTTCTTCAATCTCCTTAACCGAGGGATTAATTATAAACTGTCCGTTTACTCTTCCGACTCTCACTTCGCCGATCGGTTCGAGAAACGGGATATCGGAAATAACGAGTGCTGCAGAAGCTCCCACGGCGCCAATAACATCGGCATCGTATTTCCCGTCATAGGAATAAACAAACGCAGCGATCTGAGTATCATTATTGTATGATGAAGGAAACAGCGGGCGGATGGGTCTGTCGATCAGCCTTCCACTTAAAATTTCTTTCTCGGTCGGTCTGGTTTCTCGTTTTATAAAACCTCCGGGAAATTTTCCGGCAGCGAATGACCTTTCCCTGTATTCAACAGATAAAGGGAAATAGTCAATATCATCTCTCGCTCCGGACGCTACGGCGGTAACTAACACCATGGTATCACCGTATCTAGCCATAACAGCACCGTTCGATTGTTTCGCAAATCGACCAGTTTCTATGCTTAATTTCTCCCCGCCGATCTCAATTTCTTTTTTATAAATCATTATTCACATCCTTTTTATTTTCTTAAGTTTAATTCTTTAATTATAGCACGGTATCTTTCTATATCTTTACCAGCAATATAGTCTAGCAGTCTTCTTCTTTTACCAACCATCTGCATCAGACCCCTGCGTGAAGCATGGTCTTTTTTGTGCTCGCCGAAATGATCAGTTAGTTTGTTTATTCTGGTTGTTAATAACGCGATTTGCACTTCAGCTTTTCCGCTGTCTTGGTCATTGTCGCCGTATTTCTTGATTATCTCAAGTTTTTCTTCTTTTGTTAAGTTCATTTTGTAACTCCTGTTATTTTATTATACAATGTAACCCCAGAATTAACCAGGATTAATTAATGCCCCAATAATCTGGATGGCTTTTCTTTTATCTCTTTTAATCTGATAAATCAATTCCTCTTTGGAACCGAATTTTTTTTCATCTCTCAAACGTTCAATTAAATTTACTTTAATGTTCTCTCCATAAACCTCTTTGCTGTAATCAAAAAGATGAACCTCAATTACCAATTCACCGTCACTTTCAAATGTAGGTCTGTATCCAATATTCATTATACCGTAAATCAGTTCATCCATCAGAAAACATTCCACAGCATATACGCCATTCTGGGGTAGCAGCTTATTGTCGCTGTTAATTTTTATATTTGCTGTAGGAAAACCCAGAATCCTTCCGCGTGTAGCGCCAGCAACAATTATCCCACTGAAAGAATATCTTCTTCCAAGCATAGCATGTGCTTCTTCAAGATGTCCGCTTTCAAGAAACTTTCTGATTCTGGTGCTGCTCACAAGCTCGTTATTCACCAAAGCCGGCTCAACCGGTTCAACATTAAAATTATACCTTTCACCAAGTTTTTTTAATGTTGATTCATCACCGTCTCTTGATTTTCCGAACTTATGATCATGCCCGATAATAAATTCAGAAATACCTGTACCGTCTACCAGATAATTTTTAATGAATTCGACAGAAGACAATTCAGAAAATTTCTTAGTGAATTCCAGAATGAGTAAAAACTCAATTTCAAATTTTGAAAGAACTTCAACTTTTTCATCAGTAGTTGTTAACAAACCTACCCGGTAATCAGACGAAACTACTGTTCGTGGATGCGGATCAAAAGTAACAACAACTGATCTGTAATTATTTTGCCTTGCACTGGTAATCAGTCTTTGAATGATGGATTGATGACCCAGGTGCAGCCCATCAAAGGTTCCAACCGTCAGAACAGTGTTTTTATTATTTTTTATTTCCGATAAACTTTTTAGTATTTGCATCAAACAGTATGACCGGTAATATTAAATTCGTTTTTATTTCGTTCAAAAAGACCGGAGAATTGATCGAGCGTTAATGATTCATCAACAGAATATTCACCAATCCTTTCTCTTCTCAAAGAACTCAAATAAGCCCCGCAGCCGAGTTGATCTCCGAAATCATTTGCAAGTACTCTAACATAAGTTCCTTTCGAGCAGGTAATTGTAAAGGTAATGTCCGGCATGTTAATTTTGGTTATATCAAACCTGCTTATATTTACCTGCCTGGGATTTCTGTCAACAACCAGACCTTTCCTTGCGTATTTATACAGTGACTTACCTTTATGCTTAATTGCGGAATACATCGGCGGAATTTGTTCAATATTACCGATAAATTTTTCAACTGTATCGTTTACAATTTGTTCTGTTATATAATTGTAATCTTTTTCTTCAATTACCGCGGTTTCACTATCCATAGATTCTGTTCTTTTACCTAAAGTAATAGTACCGCTGTATACTTTATCCATATCCTGGTATTTATAGATCTCTTTGGTTTTTTTACCGAGGCAGATGATAAGCAGACCGGTTGCATTCGGATCCAATGTGCCGGCATGACCAACTTTTTTAATTCTGGTCAACTTTCTAATCCGGTTAACAATAAAAAAAGAACTCACACCAAAATTCTTGTCAATCAGAATTTCAAATCCTTCGCTGTACGCAGCCGGATCAATTTTGTTCGTCTGTTTTGTTATCATCTTTATGGATTTCTTTAAAGATGTTTTCTATTTTTTCTACGTAATCGAGTGTATCATCAAGATAAAAATTCAATTCGGGAATTCTTCTCATATTTCTTACACGTTGTGCCAGCTGTCCTCTTATCAGAGATTTTATTTCATTCAATTTTTCCAGAATATGCTCTCTTAGACCTTTGTCGAAAACAGAAACATATACCTTGGCAATTTTAACATCGGGACTTACTTTCACCGATGTAATTGTGATCAAACCTAATGACGGATCCTGCAGCTTATGCAGAAAAATGAGGCTTAATTCCTCCTTTAAAAGAGCATTTATTTTTTTAAGTCTTACAGACATTTTTAAGCCAGTTTCTTTTTGGTTTCTACCACTTTATACGACTCGATTATATCGCCGATTTTAATATCATTGAAGTTTGCAATATTCAAACCGCACTCATAGCCTGCATCAACTTCACGCACATCATCTTTGAACCTTTTAAGACTTGCAAGATTACCTTCGTAAATAACAACACCTTCCCTGAAAAGACGTATTTTATCATTCCGATTAATTTTACCGTCCTGTACATAACACCCGGCAACCGTTCCCAGCTTAGGAACTTTGAATGTTTCGCGGACTTCAATAGTCGCTACAAGTTCTTCGCTGAGCACAGGAGAAAGCATGCCTTCAAGTGCAGACTTAACTTCGTTAATTGCATCGTATATAACATTATAAAGCCTGATATCGACGTGTTCCGATTCCGCAAGTTTTCTTGCATTAATATTCGGGCGCACATGGAAACCTATTATAATAGCATCAGAAGCCGCAGCCAGCAATACGTCGCCTTCGGATATAGCCCCCACACTTTTATGAATAACCTTTACAGCTACTTCAGCATTAGATAATTTCATAAACGAATCTGCAAGTGCCTCAACACTTCCGTCAACGTCACCTTTTACAATTAAAGGCAATTCCTTATAACCGCCCTGACTAATTTGCTGAGCAATTTGATCGAGGGTAATCATTT
Source organism: Melioribacteraceae bacterium (assembly GCA_016927595.1). Lineage (GTDB taxonomy): Bacteria > Bacteroidota > Ignavibacteria > Ignavibacteriales > Melioribacteraceae > PGYT01. The sequence goes on from JAFGMI010000019.1 coordinate 172,639, forward strand.
TAACCTGACGATGGTCCTGCTCGCGTTTGATCTGCTGACGTTTTATGGCTATATCCCTTGCTTCTCGTTCGGAATCGACCACAACAAAACTATCACCAGCCTGCGGCGAGCCTTCAAATCCGAGAACAACAACAGGAGTAGACGGTGTTGCTATTTCGACTTTATTATTTCTCTCATCAAACATGGCACGAATCCTTCCATGGAAGTTGCCTGCAACGAACGGATCACCGATACTCATCGAGCCTTTCTCAACAAGTACAGTTGCCGTAATACCACGTCCCATTTCAAGTTTGGTTTCAATAATAGCACCTCGGGCATTTCTGTCCGGGTTGGCTTTAAGGTCGAGAAGTTCCGCCTCCAAAAGAATTTTTTCCATTAATAATTCAATATTGGTTCCCTTCTTTGCTGAAATTTCGACACACTGGTATTTTCCTCCCCAGTCCTCAACCAGTATATTCCTTTCAGCTAACTGCTGTTTTATTTTTTCAATATTTGAATTCGGTTTATCGATTTTATTAATCGCTACAATTATAGGCACATTTGCTGCCTGAGCATGGTTTATAGCCTCGACCGTCTGCGGCATAACAGCATCATCTGCCGCAACAATAAGAATTACAATATCTGTTACTTTAGCTCCGCGTGCACGCATCGCTGTAAAAGCTTCGTGACCAGGTGTATCGAGAAAAGTAATGTATTTATCCTTCTCAACTTCAACCCTGTATGCGCCAATATGCTGTGTAATACCACCCGATTCACCAGCAACAACATTTGCCTTACGTATATAGTCGAGAAGCGAAGTTTTTCCATGATCGACATGCCCCATAATTGTAACAACCGGGGGTCTTGGAAGCAGGTCTTCCTGATCATCTTCAACATCTTCGAGAACTTCCGATGTAAACTCTTCTTCAAATTCAACATCAAATCCGAACTCATCTGCCAGAAGGGTAATTGTCTCAACATCAAGCCTCTGGTTGATTGAAACCATTAAACCAAGCCCTATACATGTTTGAATAACTTCAGATACCGGCACATTCATTAAATTCGCAATCTCACTTACAGCCATATATTCTGTTACATGAATCTTGGTTTTATCAAGTTGTTTCTGAATAAGTTTCTGTTCCTCAAGTTCCTGTTTTTCTTTTTTCTTCTTCTTACGGAATGCCGCTCTATCGCCTACACTTGAATCTTCCATTGTACTCATTGTGCGCTTAATTGCAGCTTCCACTTCACGCTTATCAACTTCCTGTTTTTTCAGCTTCTTAAGCTTTTTGGCTTTTACCTGTTCTTCAAAAGATAAATCTGCTTTCTTTCTTGCTTTTGCCTTAAGCCGTTTTTTCTTGCGTTTGTTAACATCATCTTCAGTCTCTTCTTTTACTGCAGCTTGGGCAGGTTTAACCTCAGTTTTATCGGGCTCTTTACTTAACGGTTTAACTTCTTCTTCCTTTTTACCTTTCTTCTTCTTCTTCTGCTCAAGATCAATTTTACCGACAACTGTAAGTCCTTTTTTCTTTTCCTCAAATTCAATTTCTGTTTTGGTTCTAAACGTTTTACCTTTTTCTTCAATTACTTCAACTTCGTCTTCTTCCTCAACTTCCTTAACGGGACTTGTTTCTTCGTCCACATCAACTACTTCTGTGGTTTCAGGTATAATTTCGGTTTCAGTTTCTACCTGCTTCTCTTTCTCAGTTTCTTCTTCCTCAATTTCCGCAACGAGCTGTTCTTTCTCGGCTGAAACATCAACGCTTTCAGCCTCAGCTTTCTCTTCTTTTTCAGTACGTTTCCTCTGAAATTCAGAAATTTTCCTGTAATGAATTTCCGCCTTCTCAATATCCTTTTTGAAATGAGAATAAATTTCCGAAAGCATTTCATCGGTCAATACACTCATATGAGACTTGATCTTATGACCTTTCTGCTCAAGAAACTCAATGATCGCATCTGTTGCTAAATTGTACTCCGAAGCGAATTTGTACAAACGTATTTTTTTCTGTTTAGTATTTTCGGACATAAAAGGCAACCTAATTTATAGTTCTACTCTTCTTCTTCTTCGAACTGGTTCTTAATTATTTCTATTATTTCTTCTATTCTTTCTTTTGACAAACCCTCGATTCCCGATAGTTCATCAACGCCCGCGGAAAGCACTTCCACAGCAGTATCGTACCTGTTGTTTATCAGTAAATCAACGGTTTCAGCACCCAGTTCCTCTTTAAGATCAACGAGTTCAATATCGTCTTCGTATTCTTCAAAAGGTTTTTCTTCACGGATAACTTCAATATCATAACCTGTTAGTTTAATCGCCAGCCTGATATTCACACCGTTTCTTCCGACAATTAATGATACCTGATCGCTGTCAGCGACAACTGTACATTTCCTTGCATCCTCATCGATGTCTATTTGTTTCAGTTTGGCAGGTGCGAGCGACCTTTGAATATAAACTACAGGATCATCGGAATAATTTATAACGTCGATATTTTCGTTATTCAACTCCCTTACTATTGCATGAATTCGAACACCTTTCATTCCCACACAGGCACCCACTGCATCTATTCGCTGATCCTGGGACTCAACTGCAACTTTAGCTCTTTCACCTGGTTCACGTGCAATTCCTTTTATTTCAATAACACCGTCGTAAATTTCAGGAATTTCAATTTCAAAAAGCCTTCTGAGGAATAAGTTGTCACCGCGGGAAATAATTATAACCGGTCCGTTCGGTGTTTTCTTTACTTCTTTTACAACGGCTCTTATCGTATCCCCTTTTCTGTATTTTTCTCTAGGAATTTGTTCAGACCTGGGAAGCAGCAATTCGTTTTTATTATGGTTGATCAAGACATCGTTTCTGCGAACCTGATAGATATCTCCCACTATTATTTCGCCCTGCATTTCGCTGTACTCATTATAGATAATCTCTTTTTCTATCTCTCTTATCCTCTGATTAAGACTTTGACGGGCTAAATTAATGAGCCTTCTTCCGAAACTAGAAAGCTCAAGTACCTCGACATAATCGTCTCCCACTTCAAGTTCTTCATCATTGCCTCTGCTGTTAACTTCGTCTATACTGATCTGAGTATTCGGATCTTCAACTTCATCAACAATAGTACGTTCAAGAAAAATTTCTATATCGCCTTTGTCCATATTTGCCACGACATCAAAATTGGCATCAGGACCATATTTTTTCTTAACCATTAACCCGAAAATTTCCTCGATAATACCTGCAAGAACATCTTTATCAAGACTCTTTTCACGTACCATCTGAGAAAAAGATTCAACTATTTCGGTGTTCATTTATTCTTCCTCCAATGTCAAAATGAAATTAAAACTTTTGCCTTAATTATATCCGCATAGTCAATCTGGTACTGTTCATTTTTATTGCCCGAAAATAACAATTTATTACCGCTGACAGATTCCAGTTTAGCGTTTATTTTTTTTATTTCACCGGATAATCTGAACTTCACCTCAAATCTCCGACCGATATTTTTCGGATATTGTTCCAGGTATTGAAGCGGACGATCGATGCCGGGTGATGAAACATCCAGCCTGTAATTACTGCTTACAGACGATTCAGCATCCAGGATCTCTGCAATTGCCCGGCTCACAACAGCACAACTATCAGTATTTAAATCAGATGAACTATCGATATAAACTTCAAATATTGGATTGTTCCTATTTCCCCGTTCAATTAATTCAATCAGAAAAAAATTGTTTTTTTCAACAATTTCCCTGATTTGTTCTACGATATTTTTTGATAAAAAGTTCATACAAACAAAAATCGCCCACAAAGGGGCGAATTAGAATGTTAAAATTACTACTATTTGGTGCAATTAGCAAGGAAATAGATAAGTATAAATGGAAGAAGAATTTTATGAGATTATTTGAAATAATAATGATATAAAACAATTCAATGAATTTTAAATAAGTGAAAAAACGTGTCTTTTAGAATAAAATGTCAAAATTATTCCTCTGGCTGCCATGAAAATAAGCAATGCCCACCATAAGGCATGATTTCCTAAATATGGTTCAAGAAAGTAGAATATGGGAAGAAAAATGAAAAGAGCTGAAACAACCATTGAAGTTTTCAGAGGTCTTGTAACGGCTGCGCCCAGATAAATACCGTCCCAGATATAGCAAACACTGTTTAGAACCGGTGCCCCGATTGTGTAGCCTATATAAATTGAACAAATTCCTTGTATGAATTCATTTGATGTAAAAACAGCAATCAGCATTTCTGAAAATACAAAGTAAATTATCATCAGAATAAATCCAAGACCCGATGCCCAGTAGAAAGAAAATCGTATTGCTTTAAAATAATTTTTCTTATCTCTTGAACCAAGAAACATACCTACAAGGCTTTCCGCTGAAAAAGCAAAGCCGTCAATTCCATAAGATAGTATAGTCCAGAATTGTAAAAGAATAGTGTTTGCAGCAAGAATATGATCGCCCATCTCACCCGATTTTACAATAAAAAAACTGAAAGCAAATATCAACATTAAAGTCCGGATGAATATATCGGAATTGATTTGTACAAATTTCCTCAGCTCGATTGAGTTAAGAAGCGTTTTTATTTTAATGAAAATATGGTATTCCCTGAAACCTTTATAGAATATTGATGATGCCATAATCAATCCGAAATACTGCGAGATAACGGTTCCTAAGGCAACACCGTCCGATTTCATATCATAATGGTAAACAAACAAAAGGTTTAAGCCGATGTTCAAGATATTTACAAATACGGTAAGAATTAAGGGTATTCTCGCATTTTGAATACCGAGATACCACCCGTGAAAAACATACAGCCCAAGTGTGGCCGGAGCTGCCAAAATTCTGATATTAAAATAACTAACGGCGTATCTGCTGACATCAGATGAAACGTCAATCAGACTGAATGAAACCAGTAAAATAACCGGTCGCAGTACGATTAAAATAATTCCGATTATTACCGCTATAAGAAGTGATCTGAAAAAGATTTCAGCAATCCTGAATTTATTCTTACTGCCGTATGCCTGGGCGGTAATACCTGTAGTGCCCATTCTCAGGAAGCCGAAACCCCAGTAAATAAAATTAAAAATCATCGATCCTATAGCGATGGCACCCAGATAATAAATGCCTTCGAGATGACCGACAACTGCCGTATCTACTGAACTGAGAAGTGGTACGGATAAATTACTTAAAATATTGGGGACTGCAAGTTTCAGAATTCTTTTATTCAAAATGCTTATCCCCAGATATAAATTACTCGATACTGAAAGAAGCGCTTACGACGGCAGTAATTTCCTTTTCTATTGAGCTTGTATCATTGTAACCGTAATCCGAAACCATAGTTGAGTTCTTTGGTGTAATTTGTATTACTCCCATCCTGGCACTTCGTAAAGGACCGAGAGAACGACCTGTGGCTTCGGCAATTTTATAAGCTCGCTGCATTGCATTTTCTGCCGCTTTAGCTTGTATAGCAATTTTCATCTCATCAATATTTGTGAATAAATACTGTGGAGATTGTAAATTAATATTAATCCCCTCGTTAATTAGTTCGCTCATAGATAAAGAAAGATCTTTGATATGCTGAACATCATCAGATTCCAGCTTGAATCTCTGATTGAAGATATAGTGCGATACATTTTGCGTCTGATACCCCTGACTATTAAGCTGGTAAACGGGATAATTATCGATTGCGAAAAACTCTATTTTTTCTTCAGGTATACCTTCAGCTTTCAGATAATCCTTTACTATGGGTATCATTTTTACAAGCTCCGAATAGGCTGCTTTTTGATCGCGGCTTGTTACGTTTATAGTACCGTTTAATATCCCAAGGTTCGATACTATTGCCTCTTTCGCGGAACCGGTAACTGTTATTGTCTGATCTGATGAGCGTGCAGATTTCCAGACAAGCGAAATTATAATTACACTTATTATTAGACCTGCAGAAATAATAGCTGCAGCAACAACATGATTTTTATTTTCGTTCATATACACCTACTTTGTTTCTGAATAAAGTGTCTTGGCGCGCTCTGCAGACGTAACAATCCCTTTAATCATAGCGGAACTGAAACCATGATGTTCCATCTGATTTAATCCCGAAATTGTTAATCCGCGCGGAGTTGTAACTTTATCAACTTCTTTTTCCGGGTGAGTTTGTTTCTCCAGCAATAATCCGGCAGCACCTTTGGCGGTCTGAGCAGCCATAAAAATTGCCTCATCAGCATGAAACCCTATTTCTATTCCTCCCTGTGATGCAGCCCGAATAGCCCTTAAAAAAAATGCTACACCGCAGGCAACAAGGGATGTTGCAGGGACCATTAGATCTTCGTGAATCACAACTGTTTTACCGAGCTGATCAAAAATAACTTTTGCTGTTTCCAATGCCGTAATATCCCTGTCATCGGCACTTATACACGTCATCGATTCTCTTATTGCAATTGCAGTGTTAGGCATAACTCTCACAACCGGCAGTTCATCGTATGTTAAACTTTTTAATCTGCTTATATCTACTCCGGAAACGACGGATAAAAGAGTATGTTTTTGGGGATTAATAACATCTTTAATATCCGATAAAACCTGATCCAGCTGCTGCGGAGTAAGAGCGATTATTAAAATATCTGACTGTTTTACAGCTAGTCTGTTATCGTCGGTTACATTAAATCCCTCCTTTTGTAGATATTCCAGTCTATCCGTATTTCGTTTGGTGAGGTATACATTCTTCGGATCAATGATCTGCGATTTGAACAGACCGTCGGCAATAGAACCGCCGATATTTCCACACCCGATGATTGCAACTTTCTTTTTCATCTTTTTCATAAGTTTCCCCCTATTCAATTTTAAGAGTTTCATTTTCGGATTTTGCGATCACAACAGCGCCACAGCTGTCGCTCCAAACGTTAACCGTTGTTCTGCACATATCGAGTATTCTGTCGACCGACAATATTAAACCCACACCCTCAAGCGGCAGCCCGACAGCGGTAAGGATTATAGTTATTGTAACCAGACCTGCCATAGGAATTCCTGCTGCGCCTATCGATGCAAGCAAAGCTGTAATCATTACTATTATCTGCTGTGTTATCGAAAGATCAACTCCGTAAGCCTGGGCGATGAACATAGCCGCGATACACTCATAGAGTGCTGTACCGTCCATGTTAACCGTTGCTCCCAGCGGCAGTGTGAAACTGGTGATCTTGTTGGAAACGCCGGAGTTGTTTTCCACCGCATCAATAGTTAATGGCAGGGTGGCATTCGAAGATGATGTTGAAAAAGCCGTGAGCAGCGGAGTGGTCATCGCCCGCAGATGTTTCCAGGGACTAACCTTGCCGAAAGTCTTTATTATCAAAGGCAACGTAATCATGCTGTGTATAACAAGTGCAAGCAGCACGACAAACATATAGAGTCCCATTCTTTCAATCAGATGTATAAGATCGGACTGCTGTGCTACAGTTTTCGCTACTATACCGAATATACCGAGAGGTGCAAATTTAATAATGAACATTGTAATCTTCATCATTACTTCAAACATACCGTCGAAAAAACTGGTTAATGGGTTTTTAAATTTGTCCGATACCTGCGTTATAAAAAATCCGAACAGAATAGAGAAGAATATTATAGCCAGCATATCGGCATTTAAAAATGATCCGAATATATTGTCCGGAACTATGTTGAGCAGAGTTTCACCGAATGACCTTTTAGTGCCTGCAAGTTCTTCTACCTGTTTCGACAATCCGAGATCGGCACCAACACCGGGTTGAAAAATATTTACGAGGAACAATCCGACAACGATTGCAAGCATCGATGTTGAAACATAGTAAGTAATAGTTTTTAAACCCAGCTTACCCAAATTTTCTGCATTCCCGATTCCGGTAACACCGGATATTATAGACGAAAGTATCAACGGTACGATTATCATCTTTAAGGCACGAAGGAATAAATCGCCCAGCCAGCCAATGTACTCGACAGCCTCGGGAAATAACGAACCGAAAGCAACTGCAAGAATTAATGCAATAAGAATCTGCCAGTGTAATTTTATTTTAAACATCATTTACCGAATTTGTTAATGAAAATTGGAAAGTATCTCGTCGCACAATGCATATCCCCTGGATGTAAATTTAATAAAATTATCATTGCGAATTATAAATCCTGACTGGAAAAGTTTGTCAATATATTTTTTATTGTGCTCATACCATGTATTCCCATATTTAACGTAGAGTTCTTTTAAATTCAGTCCCGGTCCTCTAAGGTTAAGCATTACATACTCTTCACGTAATTCATCAGGCTTCAGCAGTTCGCTGCTTCTTACGGCATACCCCTTTGATGCCACTGAATTCATGTACATTCTTAAGCTTGAATAATTCCACCATCTTTTATTGTTGATGAAGGAATGAGCGGAAGTACCTAGACCCAGGTATTCCTTATGCCTCCAGTATGCAAGGTTGTGTAAGCACTCAAATCCTTTTTTTGAAAAGTTTGACACTTCATATTGACGGTACCCATTATCAGATAAAAATTGTATTGCGAGTTCATACAGATCAGCATCATAGTCTTCATCCTGCATCTTTACTTTCCCGTCCAGAACCATTTTATTAAGTATAGTTCCTTTCTCAAGTATCAGACTGTAGGCAGATATGTGATTAACGGGAAGTTCAACCGCTTGCTTAAGATTTGAAGTCCAGACGCTTTTTGTCTGACCTGGCAGATTGAACATAAGGTCAATACTTATGTTTTCAAAACCGGATTCATAAAAATCATACACTGTTTTAATTGCTGTTTCCCTGTCATGAATTCTCGTTAAAAATTTCAGCTCTGTTTCGTCGAACGATTGAATGCCAATTGATATTCTATTAATGCCCGTAGATTTGACCAACAATATTTTATTTTTATCTACCGTTCCTGGATTAGTTTCCATAGTTATTTCAACTCTGTCATCGACATTTAATTCTTCTCTGATCTTAGTAATAACACTGTTCAATAATTCCGGATTCACGAACGAAGGGGTGCCGCCGCCGAAGAAAATACTTTTAATAACATATTTTTTTTTCAGATTCTCAGAATAGAATGAAAGTTCTGTAAGAAGCGAATTGAAGTACTGGTTAATATTCTCATGCTTAATTATAGAATAGAAATCACAATATATACATTTGTGATCGCAGAATGGAATATGTATGTATAAAGATAAATCTTGCATATCGGTTCAATTTAAATAATTGTGAATCATTTTAAATTATCGAATAATTCATTGAATTTCGAAATTCATAAAACTATATTGGCAAATTGATTCTAAAATAGGACGGATTATCATCAAATGCTTGATAAAACCGACCGCAACGGAGGAATTGATGAAAAAAATTAAATCATTAATAATTGTTTTCCTGTTGTTCCTCAGTTCATATATTAATGCGCAGGATTACGGAGTTGCCCTTCGGGTCAGTACTCTTGGCGTGGCTGTTGAGGGAATGAGATCATTCGGCACAACGATGAACGCAAGAATCGGATTTGCCATGTTTTCAATTTCACAGAATGGCGGCGGAGGTACTGAGGATTACACTTATGTCGCAGATGCTGATTTATCATCCATAGCCATGTTAACCGACTGGTTTCCTTTCGGACAGACCTTCAGAATAACCGCAGGTCTGCTGATGAATCTGAACAAAGCTGAAATAAATCTGGTCCCAACCAAGACATACACTATCGGCGGTGATATATACACTCCGGAAAAACTGGGGACAATGACAGCAAAAGTCGATTTCAACAAATTCGCACCATATATTGGAGTCGGCATCGGCAATCCTCTATCCGGTGATTCCGGTTTTAAATTTACTTTCGATTTAGGCACAATGTATCAGGGAACACCGAATATCGGTTTGTCTGCAACTGGTTTAATTTCTCCTTCGGCAGCCCCTGATCAGGAACAGACTTTAGAAAATAATCTGAAATGGTTTAAATGGTATCCGATTGTTTCGCTCGGTCTAACTTACAAGTTTTAGTTCAGGAGGAAGATTTGAACAACAATAAAATTTTACTTGCTTTGCTCATTACTGCATCAGTCATATTTTCTATTATAATATCCAGCTGTGAAATTACAGATCCTGTTAAAGGTCTGGAGGTACGACTAAATACTATTTCGCGGGAATCGATTGTAAACTTGTTCATTAAGGATGCTGTCACTGATCAAATAATCCGTAATAATGTAACAGTAAGATTTAACGGAAGCAACGCCTCAAAAATAATTGATGTAAACAACTCGCACAAAACAGTATTTAATACGACAAGTGGTTTTATCACATTCAGCATTGAAGATGGTACGGTATATAATGAGAATGAACCATTCATAGTAACGGTTCAAATTGAATCGGATTCATACGAAACAGATGTTTCGAATGTTTATATTTATTCGCAGGGAGTTCAGTCGCGCACCAGATTCATGGTAAGCGAAGCGAATTTGCCTGATAATTCATATCAGGGAGACGCTTCAGCAGGAACTGCCGACAATACAGGTACAGTACAGCAGGATGCTACAGCTACTACAGATAACGGAACGACGGTTACTATTCCTGCCGGGACTCAAATGACTGCTTCTGATGGTCAGCCTCTCACCGGCGATATTACAACAACAGTTCAGACTGTTCCGATAAGCGGATCGAACGACAATCTTGCACCATCAACCGTAACAACTACAGATAACCAAACAGTTGCTCCCGTTGCGCAGGTTACTGTATCCTTCAATGATCAGTCGGGGAACACGGCAGCAAATGTCACTACAACTGCAAGTATAAATATTATCGTACCTGTGGATCCGACACTTATAAATCCTATTACAGGCAGTCCGTATCAGATCGGGGATCGTGTCGAACTGAGAACGCTTGATAAAAACACAGGCAATTATGCTAAAACAGGCGAAGGCGTTGTAGTATCTCAGCTTACAAAAATGTTATTGGTTAATTCTGGACTGGCGTTTGACATAACAACAAATTCAAATTCTAATAATAGTTTCGGCAGTAAATCATTTATAACATCTACTGCAGTTACTACATGTAATGTAAAACTAATTACTACCCAGACCGAAATTGAATCTTACGGATTCGAACTTTATTTCGGATTCGTAAGCAGTGAAACTACACCCTCTCCCATTACTGTAAGCGGTTCCGAATTTTTAAACGGCTACATTCTTGAAAACAAAGTGATTGATAATCTCCCGGACAGGTACGTTGAAGTAAAATATGAAGGGACAAGGGTTGCTTATCTTTCGCCGCTCGAGTGCGGAGATAATGCTCTGATGTTTGATCTGAATCAGCTTCAAGATACATACACGATTGATTTCAGCGCCATTGGAGTATGCGAAATAAGCGGCAGTCCACCGGTTGTAGCAACTCTATCCAGAGCCGGTTACACCTATTATAATATTGATAACCCTGATGATATTAAAACAGGACAGGTTGAGGATGGAAACGGAACAGTTACCATTACTCCGGGCACTTATCATGTAAGCATTGAATACGACGGCGAAAATTATTCGGGTAATGTTACAATTACAGATGATGGAATTATAGAGACCGATGAGTTTGATACAAGCAGCCTATTCTTCGGTGAACTGAAAGTTGACGGGGTAACAAGAACTATCGACGAAAATAACAATCCTTTAATCGATGGGCAGTCCGTTACAGTATATGTAAAAGTTGAATGCTGAGTATGGCGGGACTTTTCAAGTCCCGTTTATATCTGAAGTAATTCACGCGCACTCTTTAAAGCTGCATCGGTAACTTTCTCGCCGCTCAGGAGTTTGGCAACTTCATTCACACGTTCTTCCCCGTTCAGTTTTTTTATTGAACTTACTACCCTGCTTCCCAGCTGCATCTTGAACACACTGTAATGCGAATCAGCCTGGCAGGCTATCTGGGGTAAGTGAGTAATTGAAATAATCTGATGAAACCTGGAAAGCTCCTTCAAAGAACTACCTACTTTCTGAGCGATACGACCGCTTACTCCCGTATCGATCTCATCAAATATCAGTAACGGGAGTCTGTCGGTTTTTGCAAGTACGGTTTTTAATGCAAGCATAATTCTAGAAATTTCACCACCGGATGCAACTTTTACTAGTGGTTTCAATTCCTCCCCGAGATTGGTTGATATAAGAAATTCAATCTCGTCGATTCCATTAGCGTTGAACTTATACTTCTCATTTCCGACTAAAACATGATTTACATTTTCATCAGCGACTTTATGACTGGTGAACCTTACGGAAAATTCAGGATTACTTATTCCGAGAGTCTTCAAAACTTCAACGATATCTTTTTCAACTTGAGCTGCCGTGGACTTTCTTTTACCGGACAACTTTTTAGCCGCATCGCCGGCTGCTTTCCTCTCAGACGTCAGACTGAGTTGAAGTTCTTTAATTTTCTGATCAAAGTTTTGAGCTATTTCAAGTTCTGCAACAAGCTTGCTTCGGTGTTCAAGAACCTTTTCCAGGGTTCCACCATATCTCTTTTTAAGCAGTGTGATAGCTCCTAATCTTTCTCTCGTATCATCGAGCAGGCTCGATTCAAGATCAATTTTATCGCGGTAACTTCTTACAAAGTCTGATATATCTTTTACTATCTCAGCGGCGGCGTCAAGATCTGTAATTTTTTCAACAAATACGGAATCGATATTATTAAGGTCAGCCAACAAATGATTCATTTTTCCTATAAGGTCGTAGGCTGATTCTTCGTTTTCGTATGCCAGTTCATACAATCGGGTAGAAAGAGTATACAGACTCTCAGCATTTTCCAGCAAATTCAAATGAGATTTCAGATCCTCCTCTTCCCCGGTTTTCGGGGATACTTTATCAATTTCTTTTAACTGAAATTCGAATGCCTCCCTATCCTGTTTAAGTTTTTCCTCTTTACTTTTTATGAGGTATAATTCCTTGGTCAACTCCGATATTCTGACGTAATGCACCTTATATGCTTCAATTAATTCACTGAGTTCACCTAAATCATCGATTACTTCGAGATGATAACCGGACTTCAATAATGACTGGTGATCATGCTGACCGTGCAGATCCACGAGAAGATTGCCAATTTCCTGAATGAGCGAGAGCTGTACCGGTGTATCGTTTATAAAGCAACGGTTGTTACCCTTAACTGAAATTTCACGTCGCACAATCAGACTATCGAGATTCTCAATTTCATTATCGTTCAACAATTTAATTATCTTATGATTACCCCTGATGTCAAAAATACCTTCAATAATTGATTTTGAAGCATCTTTGCGAACTACCTGCGACGAAGCTCTTTCACCAAGAAGCAGACCCATTGCATCGATAAGTATTGATTTACCGGCGCCTGTTTCACCAGTAATAATATTCAAACCTTTGGTAAAATCAATATGGATATTCTCGATTAAAGCGTAGTCTTTTATTTCAAGAGATTGAAGCATATGGTTTAAGAAAAATTAATGTATTAAAATAAGTGAAGTTATGAAATATTTTACAATATTTTTCTAAAATGAGTCATTTATTTGACATTGATCAACACAGCTTATATATTTGGAGTCCTTATTTGAAATGTTGATAAACAAAACGCGAATAAAATTATATCGCGGGGTGGAGCAATTGGTAGCTCGTCGGGCTCATAACCCGAAGGTTACAGGTTCAAGTCCTGTCCCCGCTACAAAGAAAGCCTTGTAAGTCGTTTACTTACAAGGCTTTATCTTTTTACGGGTAACAGAATAGTAACAAAACAATACTTATATTCTATCAAATCCTATTTATAAATACTGCAGGTCCTTGTTTGTTGAATAGAAGTTAAGTCGAATGCTCTAACGCTTATTAATATTTATAATAATTTTCTGCTGACTAGTGCATTTTCAACTTTGATCCATAATTTGCAGTTTTTGATAGAATAAATAAGGGGAGGTTGGCTCCCCCATTAAGTTTTTTTTCGGCAAATCTAGAAAATATATCTTATACCAAATTTGAAAGTATGGTATAGATATTTCTTATAATAATAATACTTATAACTTCCATAATCATAATAATGGGTGTAGCCATAATAGTTTTGGATATTATGAATATAGAAAAGCTCAGCACCAAGCCATTCAGTTAATAAATAATCTAATCCAATTCCGGGATTAAGAGAATAGCCACTCCTTGTGTATTTATAAATTAGCGTACCTCCACGTTCACTACCAGCATTGTTATTTAGGTTTATAATTCCACATATAGAAAATGATTCGTTTATAATTTTATATCTGAGCAACACTTCAAAATCCAATCCTGAATAATCTCCGCCATAAGAATACCCAGTGCGAAACTCCAAATTCATTTAGGGTTCGAAGTTAATAATAATGCCTAATTTGACATCGAAAAAATATAATTCAGGTAAGGTTAGATATTTGGGATTATATCGATATTCATCACCGTAGTGGTAAAGTTTCGTTACAATAATTTTACCTCCATAAGTAGGGCTTCCTTTAATTCCCTGTGCCGAGACAGGCCAATACGATAAAAATCCTAATATGTAGAAATATAACAGTATTTTTCTCATTTTAGTGACATCTAGTAAGGGTAAACTTCAATTACATTAGTATATTCATATATTTCATCCACGTACCAAAACTCATCAGAGTTAGGATCACAATCGCAAGGATCAGGTAATTGACATCTATATACTATTTGATAGTATTGTGCAAATCCTCTAAGCCAAAACGTTGCCCATGCTTGCCTGCAAAAATACGTAAATTTCTCTGGAGTTGGATTTGCTTGTGTCCCCGCCCATAACCAAAGTCTGTTCATGCTATGATTATTGGCATAACCAAATAGTTCCTGAAACTGACCAACACTTCGATTTATTTCCATCCAATTAGTATATATGTTTGACAGCCCATAATAATATACGTATTCATACCAATAATCTCTCGAGTCACCAAAATAATCGTCAGCCTCATATTGATCGCACTTGATAAAAGTATTAACAGGGATTAAGGCTTGCGAATATACTTCACCATACAAAGTTGGGAAACTATAAAACCATGTAGGCCATTTATAACTAGAAAGAAATAATTTGGCGGTTGGATTTTCAGCAGCTATTTTAATCGATGCATGTACTATATCCGACAGATTAAAGGTCCCACGCTCATATGGTTCATTTATATGATAATAACCAACCATATTAAGGTTTTCAACTAAATAATCTGTATAATCCCTACTTGATCCAACCATTATGTTGTTATCCTCAAATCCAATATTATCCGCAATTTCGTACTCATCCGGACCACTGATTTCAACTTGTGTAAAACCATAATCATTAAATAATTGCTGCCACGAAGGATTCGAATTGTGAGGAGTACTTACTCCAATATATTTATTAGGCATCTGCTCAAAATGATGGAAAGTATAACCTATAACATACTTAACTCCGCACTCATAATCTCTGGTACCAATAACTGAAGAATCGACAATAAAACCAGGTGGAATGGTCTTAGCATTTTTACCATGAAGTAATTTCCAGTTTTTTTTCAGACAAACTCAATTCATCTTGCATATTGTACTCTTCTGATTCTGGCAAAGTAATGTAATTAATAAATATGCCTTTCTATTTTAAAGAAACTTTTGTATACTCGTGCAGTATAAACAATCATGAAAAAAATACTTTACATATTATTTTCGATACTGTACCTTACTTTTACAATAGGCATCACATTTTCCAACACCTATTGTAATGGTTATTTTGCAGAGAAGCAGGTTGTGTTCACACAGTACTCAGGTCCAGCTTCCTGTGAGTGCTGCTGCGAGAATTGCGAGGTAACCTGCTGCGTTGCAGAAATAAGAACCATAAAGATCCAGGATAATTATAATTTAATACATACTGATTATAGTATTGAAAAAGATGTAATTCTGGTTTTAAATGCTGAGCTGGTAAAAGATTTAACCAGTGATTTAAGTTATCGTCTGCATCATACAACAAATTTTTCTTTCAGTAATGATATCTATCTAAAATCCTCCGTGCTTCTGATTTAGAACTTCTCTTTAAACACAATTATATTCTTCCAGATTTTTAATTAATAATTTTTCATGAAAACAGGTTGCCTCTGTTTCATGTTTTTATGAAATCATAACCATTAAAGAGAGGTTTGATATGAAAGCAGTAAAAATTTATACGCTCGTTGTTCTGACTTTATTAGGTATAAATGTAATCGGACAAGAAAAAATTAATGAAACTAACATAAAAGTTTTTGGCAACTGCAATATGTGTCAGGAAAGAATTGAAGGTGCGTTAGATATTGAAGAAGTAAAGTTTGCCAAATGGGATAAGAAGTCAAAAAACTTAAAAATTGCTTACTCAGACGCCATTTCTCTCGACTCTTTGAAACAGCGGATTGCCGCGGTCGGACATGATACTGAGGATGTAACAGCCCCTGATTCAGTATATGCAAAACTGCCTATGTGCTGTATGTTCAGAGATAATCCGAAAACTCATTAAAATTCTGCTGTAATATTTAAATCGAGGATAGCGTTATGAAAAAAGTAATGATTCTAACAATTATATTTCTTTCATTTCTCTCAATTCCCGCACAGGATATGTTAAGCGGAAAGGTATACGGTATTGACGGGAATGGAAATAAAAGTATTCTCCCCGGAGCGAATATAATTTATATCGGTACTGCTGTTGGTACAGCCAGTAATTCCGACGGATTGTTCAGTATTCCGAAAAATACAGATTCAAATTTACTGGCATTTAGTTTTGTCGGATACGAATCGGATACAATTGATGTAAGTGGTCGCTCCTATATTGAGGTAACTCTGAAAAGTTCAGCCGGGCAAGTTAAAGATGTTGAAATAACAGCTGAACGCAGTACAACTGTTCTGGACTACAGAGCGGTAGAACATACGCATGTTATTACAAAACGGGAACTTCAGAAAGCAGCATGCTGCGATCTTTCGGAAAGTTTCGAAACCAATCCTTCTGTTGATGTGTCTGTTACCGATGCTATTACGGGTGTTAAACAGATTGAAATGCTCGGACTTTCAGGAGCTTATACTCAAAAAACTCTTGAAGCCATTCCATATCTGAGAGGATTGAATTCGAATATCGGACTTACTTTCCTTCCCGGTACATGGATTGAATCGATAAATGTCTCAAAGGGAATAGGATCTGTTGTTAACGGATTTGAATCAATTACAGGGCAAGTTGATGTCGCCATGGTAAAACCGTTCGATCCGTTAGCAAAAAATACAATGATCAACATCTATGGTAATAATGATCAGAGGTTCGAAGGAAATTTTAATTTTCGCAAAGAATTTGGCAGTAAATTATCTGCAATTACCCTGTTGCATGCCAGCTCTAGGCAGTCTGAATCCGATATAAACAAAGACAATTTCATGGATTTACCTAGATTCAATACGTTCAATGTGTTACAAAAATGGAAATATTTTGGCGATAGTGATTTTGAGTCTCAGATGGGTATCCAATATTTCCGTGATAAGAAAAACGGCGGTACTATTGACGGAATTAATAATTCCGTTCAGAACGTATTCAGATTCCAAAGTGAAAATGAAAATCTCAGAGTTTATGGCAAAGCCGGTTATATTTTCCCTAACAGCAGTTATAAAAGTATCGGTTTCCAGTGGGCTTTCAATAAATTCGATAATAAGTCGTTATACGGAAATCGTGACTATACCGGCTCCCATTCAAATGTTTTTTTAAATCTGATTTACCAGTCCTCTTTGTTCAACGAGCACCATAAGTTCCGTACGGGAATTAGTTTCCTGTTTGATGAATTTGACGAGACTTTTAACGGCGCAGATTATAACCGGATTGAAAGAATTCCGGGTGCTTATTTCGAATATACCTATTCACCAGAAGAATCCTTTTCCACAGTTGCGGGATTCAGAGTGGATGAACATAATTTTTACGGAACAATGTTCACACCCAGACTTCATCTAAGATATTCGCCCGATCCCGACTGGGTATTTCGCGGTGTTGCAGGAAAGGGATACAGAACGCCAAATATATTTACCGAATACTCCTCTGTGTTCGTAAGTTCGCGCCAGACTGCAATAAGGTCTGATCATTCATATGGTTACGGACTCGGTCAGGACGAAGCGTGGAATTTCGGCTTTAATATTACTCACTATTTCCTTTATCAATGGCGCGAAGCTACCTTGAGTCTGGATTTTTACAGAACTCAGTTTGTTAATGCTCTAATTGCCGACATCGACAGTGATCCGGGCACAGTGATATTCAGCGATGTGAAAAACGGTATCAATTCAAACAGTTTTCAGGCTGAACTTAACATTGAACCGTTTGAAAGAATTGATACCAGAATTGCTTACAGGTATCTTAATGTCAGGCAAAAAATAAACGGCGTTTGGAAATCCAAGCCTCTCAACTCCGAACACAGAATGCTTTTTAATATCGGTTATACAACTGAAAATTATATAGAAACCGAGGGATGGGCTTTTGACCTGACGCTTCAATGGTTCGGCTCAAAACGTATACCATCGGTATTCAATTCAGAGGGTAAATTATTAAATGACCCTGAATCCCCGGATTTCCTTATAGCTAATACTCAGATTACGAAAAGATTCAGTTTCGGATTCGATCTGTACATCGGTATAGAAAATTTATTTGATGTACGCCAGAATGATCCGATAATTGATCCGTTTAATCCTGACAGCGAGTATTTCGACGCTTCGCTTGTCTGGGGACCGGTGAGCGGAAGAATGGCTTATGCCGGCATTAGATTGGAAATGTAGATTCTAAAATAGATTAATTGAACAGGGCGTAATCTTAAAGGTAATTACTGTCCTTTCTCTCCCGGCTGTTGCCGGGGGAGAAAATTTTATACATTTATTTTTCACGCTTCGTCATTACGCAGACTGATCCTCTTGGGACTTCTAATATAACCACTTAATAATCTTTAAAATAATTGATACAATATTCTGATGTAACGATACAAGTATGTTACACAACTTATTTATTATACTATTACGGGGATCTTTTGAAAATCACCGTAAAAGTGGAACCAACACCTTTCTCGCTTTGAACCGAAATCTCAGCGTTATTTATATTACAGTACTCCTTTACCAAAGCAAGTCCAAGTCCGTTCCCCTCATATCTCCTGGAATAACCACTATCTTCCTGCGTAAACGGTTTAAAAAGTTCATTCAGATATTCTTTGCTGATTCCTCTGCCTGTATCCGCAACTGCTACTTTAAGCTTACTTTCATCTGCTTCTTCCAGTGATATACGAATTCTGCCTTCATCGGTATACTTTAAGGCATTATCAATCAGGTTAGTCAGTATCTGAATAATACTGTATTCGTCGCCAACTATTACCGGATCAGCCAATTCATTGATTAATTCAATACTAAGTTTTTTCAGTTCAACATGAGTTTTTGATTCTCTAATAAGGTTATTCAGAATAAGATTTAAATCAACCTTATCTGAACCAGGCGTATAACTCTTTAATGTTAATTCCGACATGTTTAAAATAGAATCTATCGTCCTTCTTAATCTTTTACCTGCGATATCAATCGAATCGAACATTTCTCTCTTTTCCGGGTCCAGGTGATCTCCCAGATCATCCTTCAGTAATTGTACAAAGCTCGTTATTCCGTGCAGTGGTGTCCGTATTTCGTGTGACATCTGCGCCAGGAATTCGGACTTTAATTTATCGGATAATTCCGCTTTCTCTTTAGCAACAACCAATTCTTCCAGCATTCTTTTTCTTTCGGTAATATCCTCTTTTACAGCTATAAAATGACTGATAATACCTTCCGGAGTAATAAGGGGCGAAATAATTACGTACTCCCAGAATAAATCGCCGTTCTTTTTCCTGTTTTGCAATTCACCTTCCCACCTTTTCCCTGCTTTTATATTATTCCATAGTTCGGTGTAAAATTCAGTTATCTGTTTGCCGGATTTAAAGATTCTGGGATTTTGACCTAAAAGTTCCTCTCTTTCAAAACCGCTTACCCTGGTTAAGTGATAATTAACGTATTCGATAATTCCTTCAGAGTTGGTTATAATTATACTTACAGGACTCTGTTCAATAGCACGGCTTAAAAGTTTTATCTGCGACTCTACCTTTTTTTTATCCGAAACATCATGTACTATTGAATGGAGATAATTTTGACCTGCTATTTCAATTCCGCTGCTGAATACTTCAACCGCACATATGTTACCATCGGCTTTTCTGTGAAGCATTTCAAAATGAGTATTCTCCGGCTGCTCGGCAATTAGTATTTCAGTTTTTAGTTTTTCGAACGGCAGAGTATTGATTTCCGAAATATTCATTTTAACTAATTCTTCCACGCTCCATCCGTAAAATTTCGCAGCAGCTTTATTTGCTTCTATAATTGAACCATCTGAAGGATCTATAAGCAGCTTAATTGCAGCATGATTGTAGAAAAGATCCTTAAACTTCTTCTCGCTTTCAATTAATGCTTTTTCAGCAGCCTTCCTCGAGGATATATCCCGTACAAATACAAGGGCACCGTTTTTCCCCTCGTAGGTTATTGGTTCGCCCGCAGTTTCCACCCACACTTCGCTGCCGTCAACTCTTATGAATTTCTGTTCCTGAAGCTCGGGTACCGATTTTCTTTCTTCGTTTAATTTCTTGATGCGGGCTATAATTTTATTATGAAAGGCTGGATGAAAGCGCTCCATTACATTTGTCCCGAGAAGTTCTTCCTGGCTTTTTATTCCGAATAGTCTGCATGCAGACGGATTTAAGTAAACAAACTTTAGCTCGGTTTGAATGAAAATAGGATCTGGAGCATTTTCGACAATATCTCTAAACCTTTCTTCCGACTTTCTGAGATTTCCCTCAATTCTTTTCTGTTCCGTAATATTCGAAACCGATGAAATAAAATATTCGGGATTGCCATTCTTATCCCTCTGTAGTTTAGAATGAACTTTTGCCCAGATTATTCCGCCATTCTTGTGTACGTATCGCTTCTCAAAAGAAACAGACGATTCTTTCCCTTCAATCAGAGAATTAACTGCTTTTTCACTTTTATCAATGTCTTCCTGGAGCGTGTATCTCTGCCAATTATTTTTATTAAATTCATCCAGTGTATATCCCAGCATGTCGGCAAATGCTTTATTGCTATTTAAAGTACCGTCCAGTTTTGTTATCGACTTACCTATCGTTGCATCTTCAAATACGCTTCGGAATAGTTTTTCATTCTCTAAAATTTCTTCATTCTTATTTAGAATTATGCCGGTATCTCTTTTTACAAGTGTAAATATTATTAACGAAGATAAAACAACGAATATAATACCTTTAATAAGTTGTATTTCAGCGTAATCATCGGGGTGTTCAAATAATATAAAAGTTATTCTATCTGAAAGCGATATCCATAGCGCTGATATTACCAGATAAATTAGTGAGATTTTTAAAGGTGATTTAATATCGGCGGGAATTTTTTTCTTTTTCATTCGGATTTCCTGAATGCTGGATTGTAATCTGACCCTTATACTCTTTATAAATATATAAATGCATTTCAATATTGGCAATCATTATATTTAAAATCTAATTAATGAAACTTCTTGTTCTGTGGATTATTTTTCAAATATCTGCTTAGAATCAATCAGTTAAGCTATATTACAATGTATCGCTGATAAGATGTTAGTTATTTCGCGGCGCTTATCATCAAATTTTGATTTAAGAAATGTGCAAAAGAAATTAAGCGCGGGTAATCTGCAATTACAATCTCCGGATTTTATAATTTGACAAGGCTGGGATTTCGGGTTTTATACTAAAAGTGAATTTATAATAAAAAACCCGGAATTTTATCCGGGTTTAATTATATGTTGATCTGTAATTGTTATTACATCGAATCAATTATCGCATTTAATGTCGGACTTGGACGCATTACTTTCTCAGTAAGTTTATCATCCGGGAGAAAGTAACCGCCGAGATCAACCGGATTTCCTTGTACAGCCAGAAGTTCATCATTAATTATTTCTTCGTTCTCTTTTAGTTGTTTTGCGACTTCCCCGAAACGTGCCTTCATTTCATTATCCTTATCCTGTTTGGCGAGCGCTTCAGCCCAGTACATAGCCAGATAAAACGAACTGCCGCGGTTGTCTATTTCATTAACTTTCCTGGAAGGAGTTTTTGTGTTTTCAAGGTAACTTCCTACAGCCTCGTCGAGAGCTTCGGCAAGTATGCGGACTTTTTCATTTCCGGCTTTCTCCGCAGCTAATTCGAGTGAAGGCACCAATGCGCAGTATTCACCGAGCGAATCCCATCTAAGGTGTCCTTCTTTTAATAATTGCTGCACATGCTTCGGCGCTGAGCCGCCGGCACCCGTTTCGAATAATCCGCCGCCGTTCAACAGAGGAACGATTGAAAGCATTCGGGCGCTTGTACCCAGTTCAAGTATTGGGAAGAGATCTGTAAGGTAATCCCTTAGTACGTTGCCGGTTACAGATATAGTATCAAGACCTTTTCGCGTTCGCCCGAGAGTAAACTTCATTGCATCAACTGGTTTAAGTATCTTAATATCCAGCCCTGAGGTATTATAATCAGGCAGGTATTGCTTAACCTTTTTAATAATCTCCGCGTCGTGTCCCCGGTTTTCATCCAGCCAGAAAACTGCGGGTAAACCTGATGCTTTTGCCCTGCGTACAGCAAGACCTACCCAGTCCTTTATAGCGGCATCCTTGGTCTGACACATTCTGAATATGTCCCCCGTTTCGACAGGCTGCTCAAGCAGCACATTACCCGTTTCATCAACAACTCTTATAATGCCTTCGCCTTCAGCCTGAAATGTTTTATCATGCGAACCGTATTCCTCTGCTTTCTGTGCCATCAGACCCACGTTGGATACAGCGCCCATCGTTGCAGGATCAAATTGACCTTTGGTTTTAGCATCCTCAATAATTTCCTTATAGATAGTAGCATAACATCGGTCAGGAATCATAGCCAAACAATCCTGCAGCTCATCATTCCTGTTCCACATCTTCCCGCCATCGCGTACAACATTCGGCATGGATGCATCTATAATAACGTCATTGGGTACATGCAGATTTGTCTTGCCTGTTCTGGAATCGACCATTGCCAGTTGTGGCTGCGTTTCGTAGACTTTATTAATGTCGTTTTCTATTTCTGCTTTTTTATCTGCCGGAAGCCTGTTAAGTTTCTCGATAACATCCATCAAACCGTTATTAACATTTGCCCCGATCTCTTTCAATGTATCAGCATGTTTATCAAGAGCTTCCTGAAAGTAAACAGATACGGCATGTCCGAACATAATAGGATCCGATACTTTCATCATTGTGGCTTTAAGATGGAGCGACAACAGTACACCGTCCTTCTTAGCTTCATCAATCTGTTCTGCATAAAATTTCCTAAGAGCTTTAATATTCATAACAGAAGCATCAATAACTTCGCCTTCAAGTAATGCCAATTTTTCCTTAAGTATATTTAAGCCGCCTTTGTTATCAACATACTCAATCCTTACATTCGCCGCACTATCCATTGTTCTGGATTTTTCACTGCCGTAAAAATCCTTTTCATTCATATGAGCTACCCTTGCCTTCGACCCGGACTCAGGCCAGGGTTTCATCATTTTATGCGGATACTTTTTAGCAAATCTTTTAACCGATGCTGCAGCTCTTCTGTCGGAATTACCTTCGCGAAGCACCGGATTTACAGCAGAACCCAGCACTTTGGAAAACCTTTTCTGCAGTGCCTTCTCATCATCAGTTTTTGGTTCTTCAGGGTAATCCGGAATATCATATCCTTTCTGCTGCAGTTCTTTAATTGCTGCCTGAAGCTGAGGGATTGACGCACTGATATTCGGCAATTTTATAATATTTGCATCGGGTGTTTTAGCCAGTTCACCCAGTTGTGTCAGATGATCCTGTATTTTCTGATCTTTCTTCAGTCTTTCCGGGAAATTAGCAATGATTCTTCCTGCCAGCGATATATCCCTGGTTTCAATTTCAACACCTGTTTCTTTTGTGAAGGCTTTTACAATTGGAAGCAGACTATATGAAGCCAGCGCAGGCGCTTCGTCAATCTTGGTCCAAATAATTTTGTAATCTGACATTAATCGATCCTGTTTTTTATACTTAAATTTTTTATTTAATGGACCGGATGAGCAGTCCAAATATTCAACAATTAAAATTAAACATCTTACTTTAGAATATAAAGTAAGTATTAATTTGAAAACCGGATTATTTATGTTAATATCCCGTCAAATGATTTCCAATATTCTATCAGCAAAAATGTGATTTGAAGTAAGCCTGAAATAATTCATTTAATAATTTTGACTTAATTTTGGATATTTATGTTCAGTATTTCGTCTTGTAAATATTTGTTAACTCTGATAGATTTAAATGATGACAACAACAGATCACGATACCGAAACAGGAATTATTTCTTATTTAATCAATTTCGGAGGCAGAGGTGAAGCGCCAGTATTTTATTCCTTTAATAATCATATCCTTATTATTAATCAGATGTGAGAAAGATTCCCCTACGTCCTCAGGTGAGGATGAAACTAATACTAAAACTGCCTCAGTCGGAACTGCCGGCGGGAATGTATCAAATGATTTTGTTGAAGTATCGGTTCCGCCAGGATCGTTCAGTTCGGAAACAGAACTTAATCTTTCGATCGCTGAGAATGAGGGCATAACTGACGAAAATACTGTATCCCCCACATATATTTTGCAGGGTATTCCTGAAACTTATACGCAGCCTATTACGATCAAGATTAAAAAACCTGAGAATGCTGATGGAGAAAACTTCATTTCAGCTGGGACAGATGGTTATATAAAAAGCATAAACTCTATACTTACCGGTTATACTATACTTTACACGAACGAGGATTCAGGAAGTCTGGTCTGCCAGCTTCCTGTACCGTCCGGAGATGACAACACATTAAGCAAAGTAAAATCTGGCGGATTATCTGTGTTTTTACAGGTCTTAACGGGTAAAACAACCATCAGCAGCGGTGGTCACTTCGAAATATTCCATCCGGTAAACACAGCTCAGCAGGATGTAGATAATTTAGCCCAATACCTCGAAGAAGCCTATACAAAGATAATGAGTCTGGGTTTCAGCTACTCCTCCCGGACCAACTACCCGGTTAAGGTTACATTACGTAAAATGGATTCTGCAGAGTTCGGACATTCGGTTGCATCAATATGGGGTGATAATCATGGCACTCTTGAGTTCAACACTCTTAAGATTAGCGATTCAAAATCGATGCGTCTCACAGCCGGGCACGAGTTTTTTCATTTAATTCAGGGATTATACGACCCGCGCAACAGAATTTCAAAAGCCAAGTTTGCGCCGGCACATTTATGGCTGGATGAGGCAACTGCAGTCTGGAGCGAGGAGAAATTTTCTGATGAAGCCGGCTATAGTTCATCAGTAAGAGACGGACAGATTACAGCACCTTTTAAAGGAATGGGAATTGGACCTATTGCAGATGCACAAGGCTACGGATACGGTATGTCGGGATTGATAAAGTATCTTGGCGAAAGCAGTATCATAGATATTTATAATAAAATACGGGCAGGTTCTCACCCCATCGAATCTGTAACGATTTCGGTTGATGATCCGGCATCATACTGGTGGCGGGACTTTCTTAACAAGTATTTATCAGGTCAGGTTTATAATGATGTAAATCCGTTAACCATTGCATCGGACAATGATACACAGATTTTCGAATTTGCTTCGAGCAGCGACACACTCAAGGAGTTTTCTTCACAATGTTCAGATCTCTCCGCTGCTTTGTTCAATGTTAAGCTTAAACTTCCTTATGTTGAAGAGGGGACACATATAAAATTCAATCTTACCCCTGATCCTGATCTGAATCTATTACTCTACAAATACAAGGGCTCGGTAATAGAAAAGATCGGTGAAGGTCAGGAGGAAGTCATAGTAAACGATATCCGTTCACTGAATGATGATGGCTGGTATTTTCTGGCAATGGTGACGAATCATCGATGGCTCAATCCTTATGTAAATATGAAAGCTGTGAACTTAAAGGTCAGTCTTGCAAAAGATGAAACTATTGATTTTTCGAAATATAAATACTGTGCTGTGGGACTGTTTAACTCTTCTGTAGTTCAGGAAACATCGAACAACTACGAATACACTACAGAAAGAAATTACAGTATTCCTTACGCAAAAACAGAGGGAAGTTTCAGCGGTAATATTTTTACAGCTGATTGGGATATACAGGATGCTTATCCCAAGCGTTCAGGGCAAATGAGTATCACCGTGGATCCGGTTACTTTAGTTGCTACTAATATCAGCATCAGTGAAACGCAGGATGACAATGCATCTTTTACTACATACGAAATTGATGCAACAAATGTTCCACTCATATACTATGCCGACAATCTGCCCAGCACATTGTCGGGGGAACTGAGGGGAAATGATGCCTGCGCAGGATTAACTAATTTTGCCTATAATATAACATCCCAAACTTCCGCTTACTGGGAAAGAACTAAAAGCGTTTCATGTAGTTCGAATACGGTTCTTATTGTAGTTTTTAAAGAATATTAAAAACAGGATCGATTAAGGCAGATTTTGCTGTGTTAAATTCAGGCATGTAAGTAATGAGAGATAAGAGAGAAAAAATCTTTATAATCAGTCAGTTTGCAGAAATTACAGAAGAGTACGGTTAAACCATACTCTTCTGCAAAACGTTACTAATTCCCTTTTACAGGTCCGAATGGCGCATCATTACCACTGCCGTCCGGTATGCCGTCGCCGGAATTGGGAGCCGGACCATTTTGATTGCTCGTAATATTATCTGAACCCGAAAGTTCAGAGTTCCCCGAAAAAGCTGCTGCGTATAATCCCATAACCGCTACAATTAATATTACTGCAACTCCATTCATATTGCCTCCGTTATTTAATAACTAATTCTACTCCTTACGGGAGATTAAGAATTTATACTTTGTAACATCATATATCCGAAGAACAAGAAATGCCAGTAATTAAATTGAGCCTGGATTCAATATTAAAATAAGCTGAACTGAAATCAATACGTTTGCTATAATTATAGATTGAACTTGATATGGAGCACAATATTATCAGCGCAGGTTTGTGCTGCAGTAATAAATAGATAACTATAAATAAAGTGCAACCAAAGTCCAGACGGCATGAAATATAACAAAATAGAAATAACCGAAAATCATAACATTCCACCAGAAGCGGTGCTTTTTTTTATGGAGATCGATCGATCCGGTCCGTTTTATGATATACATGCCCGAACCAAAAAATAATCCACCAACTATATAAAGATAAAGAAAAGGCAACCAGGTGTGTTGAAATGATGGCATTGCTGAATCCAATTTAATTACTGCAATTATACAAAATTAAATTGTAATAAAGATCCGTCGGATAATTAATATTACACTAAAGAAAATTATTTATAGCAATTCGCTTTCTAATTCATAGTTAAGCTTTTTAATTTATGTCATTAAGATCTGATATTACTTTAAGATAAGCAGTTTTCTTGTCTGCATAAAATCGTTTACAGTCATACGACAATAGTAAACACCGCTCACAAGTCCGTCA
This sequence comes from Melioribacteraceae bacterium, assembly GCA_016927595.1. Taxonomy (GTDB): domain Bacteria; phylum Bacteroidota; class Ignavibacteria; order Ignavibacteriales; family Melioribacteraceae; genus PGYT01. The sequence continues at coordinate 200,143 of JAFGMI010000019.1, forward strand.
CCGTTCAATTCAACGATATGCTTGCCAGTTGGCATTACATCCTCAACGAGTGTTTTAATTTTTCTGCCAAGCGCATCAAAAACCGTTATGCGTGTAAAACCGCTGTTGCCAAGCAAATAGACTATTTTAGTACTCGGATTGAAAGGATTTGGATAGTTTTGTCCCAGTGAATACTCCGACGGATTTATATACTCCCTGTTTATTCCGACATCAGTAATGTTTGTGGTGTCTTCAGCATTAACAAGTGCATTGATTATATCAGTATAGACTTTCTCGCCGGTTGAACGGTTAAACAGGCCGAAACCGTAATCGCCCAGGTAGCCGTTATCCCAGACTACCGGTACCAGTCCGTGATTTACAAGTGAGGTGGTAATGTATTCCATATAGTATTTACGGTACCCCGCAAATTCCCGGTTGAGTTCATCACTCCCCATACTGATACGCGAAATAACACCGTATTCACCCAGCAAGACTCCTATGCCTTTGTCGATAAATTTAGTTCTCATTTTCTGAAACTGAGCATCGGCATACGATTCATTAGCCCAGGTTTCAGTTCTCTGAGGATCAGTAGCATACATACCCCACTGCGTAATGTTGCTGGATGTATTGAGTGTAAAGTTGTAAGGATCATAATAGTGTACCTCGAGCATCAGTTTACCCTCTACTACATCCTGAGGCATTACAAAATAGCTGTATGTGTAATTTATATTGGTGTTGAAGCCCTGTACTATCAGATGCCTGTAGTAATTACACCCTCCGGTTGAACGCACAGTATTTACGAATGTCTGGTTGTATCCATTCTGTACGGTATAATATTCCTTTTTCGGAGTGCCATAATCGCCTTCCACCATTACCTCGTTTGTACCGGCAAATAGCAGATGATCGTCGTAGTCGCGGAAGAAAACAGCTATCTGTTCCCACATTGCAGCAAGCCGGTTATTCACATACTCCTGCTGATCGTATGTGGGCTGCATCCATCCGCCGTCCCAGTGAATATTAATAATTGCGTACATATCATTAATCAGTACGTAATTTACCACTTCTTCAACACGTATCATCCAGTCGTACTCAATCGTGAAAGTAGATTCATCAGAGAACTTGCTCCATGCGACGGGAATCCGGATTGTATTAAAACCTGCAGCTTTTACGGAATCTATCAACCGCTGTGTGATTTTCGGATTACCCCAATTTGTTTCACCGCCAATAGCTTCCAGCGAATTACCTACATTCCAGCCTGGTATCATCTCACGGGAAATTTCAAAAGAGTTCAAATCCCTCATGCCGTAATTATCAGGCGCAATACTATCAGCAAGTGCAACAGGAAGAACACCTGCCGGACCTGGATTGGGGTATTTTATCTGTGCAAATGAATCGGATTTCGCATTTACTATTATCAATGAGAAGAATAATATTATCAGCATAGAATTTTTCATGATAATGCCGTTTTCCTTTTGTTTACAATTTTTAATAAGTGTAATATGTACACAATAATTTAGCAAAAAATAATATAAATTTTCAGAGTATAGTTCAAAAACCGGATCGATAATAATTGACCCCGAAAATCTGCTCAAGTACTTTCATAATACGATTATTCTGTTAATTATATTATAACTCCAGTCCGGCAGATAGGAAACGGGTTCACAAAATATTACGAATCAAGTCTTGGTAAGGATAGCGATTATGTCCTTTTTAAATGGTTTTGAGCAACCTTGCAAGAAAATAGTCCCAGTTATTAAAAGGATATTATTATAATCCTTATGAAGATTACACCAGAATCCTAAATGAAGTTTAAAAAATAATTTGTAAGGAATCTTTCTTCATAAGAAAAATCCGGCTTTGAGTTACTTGCTCATTCTAATCATCGAAATAAGAAAACCGGATTTCATCGGTCGAGACGTAATCGATCTCGATATGTCCCTTCGGTGTTAATAACTCATGCCGGTGTTTCGGGAAATAAAGGTTATATGCCATTGAGTTGTTTCCGGAAGTCCATGTTACTGCTACCGAGTAAACATCCGCGCTTATCATTCCGGTGTAAATAACCGAAACCGACGCCCTCAGAATACCGGGTCTCACTTTCGCGCTTTCGCCCAACTTTAAAGTGTAAGTATTTTCTCCGGACATGTTTTTAGCCCCTATAAGATTTCACAACTTCTGTTAATTTATAAAATAATTATTACACGGTTTAAAAAAGTTTCTTCAATAACCCGGCAAATTATGATTAGACAAAGGGCAGGATTAACCTGCCCCTGAATTAAACTTTATTAATTTATAAGCAGCCCCGGCAAAGAACATATGGACAATTAATTAAGTTTACAATTATTTAATCAAAAGGATTTCTTTACTGGCTGTGTAACCGCGGTTTCCTTCGCTAAGCGCATCCGCCCTAATAGTATATAAATATACACCGCTGGTTAAATCACTACCATCAAACTCAACGCTGTAAATTCCAATGTCTTTCACTTCATTTACAAGTTCAGCTACTTCCCTGCCGAGCATATCATAAACCCTAATTGTTACATGACCGGTTTCCTTCAGCTGATAGTTGATATTTGTCGATGGATTGAATGGGTTGGGATAATTTGATACTGAATATTCTGTTATAACATATGCAGAAGAATTTTTTTCTTCCTTCCAGAGCGCAGGTAAACCAGAGTCTCCCCCTGAACATATGAGCCAGGTATGATCGGAATACTGATTGGTGAAGTTATATTTTGCCGTTACACTATAATATAGTGTCTGCATGTTATCTCCATCATAGTACAAATATTCCCCATCAATACATTCGGTATTACCACGTATAAAAACTCTTAATAGTTGCGGTATACCGTTTACACCGATCTTTCTGAATA
>JAFGMI010000020.1 GCA_016927595.1 Melioribacteraceae bacterium
GTCCGCAGACTGTATCTGTTCAAATAACAAATTAAGGAGGTATGCATGACCGAATCACAAAACTTCATCGACGAGCTTCTAAGCGAAACCGAGGTGAAAGAACGGCAGCACTCACGATATAAAACCTTGTAGCTAAATAAGTTGGCAGCCCTTTTTACTTCGGATGACAAAGTCTTAAGTACAAAACATACTCACTACTATCTTAATGGAATATTTTCTAAAGACTTAATTAGAATAGCCCGGATTTAGAATCATTTGAGCAGCATGAGCTAAAAACTTTTAATTTATTTCAGTGAGATTGTTAGTTTAATTCCAGCGACCAGCCCGGATGATGCGAAAACTATTGTGATTTACTAACACACTTTTTATCTTCACACCTGCAATATATGCAACTGTGTGCTTTAATTAAATAATTAACATCTTAACATTATTTCCGATAGTGTATTAGAGCAGTTTAATCAAATTACTATAATCCCCGATTATTTGATGCCGGAATTAAAAATACTAAAAAACAAACCGTATCTTAAAATCTCAGTCATATTCCTGCTTGTATCAACGCTTTGGATTGTTATTTCGGACAGGATAACATTTTCGGGTATTATAAATCTGCAACCGGAGACAGTTCAAACCATCAAGGGTTTATTTTACGTAATGGTTACGGCAGTTTTGATTTATTTTCTGGTTAAACGGGATATTGTAAGAATCCGCAAATCTGAAAATAAGTTTAAGGTGCTATTTGATTCAAATCCCAACGCTATGGTTTTAGTCAGAATTACCGATAAAAAGATAATTAATGCAAACAGGGCTTGCCTTAATCTGCTTGGATTCGAAAAATCTGATGTTACCGGTAAATATATTGATGATCTCGACATTTTTACATCTGATACTGACCGGCAAAGAATTCGTAATGAACAGATTGAAAATAAAAGATTAACTGATTTTGAAATTATTCTTAAAACAGTTCCGGGTCATTTTATAACTGCAATTTTTAATTCAGAGACTATTGAAATTAATGATGAGTTATTCTCGCTTACTATTCTGCAGAACATTTCGGAAAGAAAAAAAACAGAACGCCAGCTGCATGAAAAATCAGAACAATTAAGTTCTATTCTGGAATCGTCGCCTTTGCCTATAATGTCAATATCAAAAACAGGTGTGGTTTTAACTTATAATCCGGCAGCTGAAAAATTATTCAACTGGAGCGCAGAGGAAGTTATTGGGAAATTCAATCCGATAATAAGCGAAGATACAAAAGAGGAATTTTTAAAGCATCTTGATTCGGCAGTAAAAGGAAAATCTCACCAGGGTATTGAAATAAGAAGAAAATCAAAAACAGGCAAAGATTTATTCTTATCTCTCTTTACCGCTCCTTTAAGGGATCAGAATAATGAAATAATTGGAGTGACGGCAGTTTTTGAGGATATTGAAGAACGTAAAAAGACTGAAGAATTATTGAGAAACAGCGAGAATCGTTACAGGTCGCTATTTGAGAATAATCATGCCGTTATGCTTATTATCAATCCCGAAAACGGTACGATAGTAGATGCTAATCCCGCTGCGTGCAGTTATTATAAGTATGATTATGAGTCGATTATAAAGATGAAAGTTGATGATATTAATATACTCAGTCCTGCTGAAATATTTAATGAAATGAGAAGGGCAGAGGAGGAGGGGAAGTATTATTTTATCTTTAAACATAAACTCGGCAATGGTGAAATAAGAGATGTTGAAGTTTATTCCGGTCCTATAAATATTGCCGGAAACCACTATCTGTTTTCGATCATTCACGATATTACCGGGCGTAAGGAAATTGAAAGAAAACTTATCGATAGTGAATTCAAGTATAAAACACTGGCTAATCATACCTACGATTGGGAGTTCTGGCTGGGTGCGGATGGAGGATATAATTTTATTTCTCCTTCCTGCGAAACCATGACAGGGTACAGTATCGATGAGTTTAAAGAGAATCCCGAACTTAACCTTGATATTGTACATCCCAAAGACTACGATGTGGTTAAGGAACATTTTGAAAATGAATATACCGACTCAGAAAAAGTATGCACGCTTGAGTACAGAATAAAGACTAAAGACGGCACAGTGAAATGGATTTCACATACATGCAGACCAATAATAGAGAATAATAAATTTCTCGGGAGACGAGGGACCAACAGGGACATAACCAAAGAGAAAAATGCGCAGCTTGCTCTTGAAGAGAATGAAAAGAAATTAAGTGTAATAATTGAAAATGCAGATGCAATTATATTTACTCTCGACACTGAACTTACGTTCACACTGTGTGAAGGTAAGGCATTGGAAGACCTGGATATTAATTCAGAGAAGATTATAGGGCAACGATTCGAGGAATTATTTAAGGTTGGTTCAATTGAAGAAATAGAAAGTGTATTTGAAGGAAAGATGCATCATGAAGTTGTAGAAAAGCAAGGCGGCTATTATGACTTATCCCTTGTGCCCATTTACAGTATAGAGGGATCGGTAGACAAGATAGTGGGTATAGCTATAGATATAACCGAGAGGATTAAATCCGAAATTTTATTGAAAGATCACAAAGAAGAGCTGGAAGAGCTTGTAAAGCAAAGAACCAATAAACTTGAAAGTGTGAATGTTGAACTTGCGAATCAGCTTGAAAAACAAAAAGAGATCGAAGAAACAATTAAACGTGCGCTGGAAAGGGAAAAGGAATTAAGCGAACTTAAAACCAGATTCTTGTCCACCACTTCGCACGAATTCCGGACACCGCTGACTTCAATATTCTCTTCGGCAGAACTGCTGGAAATGTTCGGCAGAAAATGGGACGAGAACAAGTTTAAAGTCCATGTAGGGCGGATAAAAAGTTCGGTTGACTATTTAATTCAATTGTTGGATGATATTTTAATTCTCAGCCGGGCTGAAAGCGGGCGGCTCAGATTGAATCTTGAAAAAGTGAACATACACGACCTTTGCGAAGAGTTGGTTAAAGAAGCGCGTTTACTCTCAAATGAGAAACATGAAATCTTATATGATCATAAGTGTGAAAATGATACCTTTTTAGTTGATAAGAAAATACTGCGGTTTATAATTAATAACCTTTTATCGAATGCTGTAAAATACTCACCTGTAAATACATCAATAAAATTGATTACATACGAAAATAAAGGTGATATTTATTTTGAAGTAACGGACAACGGCATGGGCATACCGGAAGATGAAATCGATCATATTTTCGATAGTTTTTTCAGAGCCAATAATGTGAAGGATACCAGAGGTAACGGTCTGGGGCTATCGATAGTTAAAAAGTCGGTTGAATTGCACAACGGAGAGATAAGTGTTAAAAGCAAAATAAATGAAGGATCAACATTCACGGTACAACTGCCAATAAAAAAGAACTAGTTATGGAAAGAACAAAAATACTTATAATCGAAGACGATCAGGACGTAAGTGAAAACATCAGTAATCTGCTTACTGAATTTGACTATAACGTTTTTAATGCATCATCCGGTGAAGAAGGTGTGGTTTTAGCAGGAAAGGAAAAGCCCGATATTATTATTTGCGATATAATGATGAAAAATATGGATGGATATAAGGTGCTGGAAATAGTTACGCACAACCCTGAACTGAAGGGGATTCCGTTTATATTCCTGTCTGCAAAAGTCGGAAGAGAAGATATTCGCAGGGGCATGGAACTGGGAGCCGATGACTATCTTTTCAAACCTTACAGAGCCTCTGAATTAATAAAGGCAATAGAAACTAGGCTGGCTAAAAAGAAAAATCTGCTGGCAGTTAAAACGCTGAATAGCAAAGCGAAAGAAACGGATAAAGGTGAGTATTCTTACAAAGACAGAATATTCTTAAATCTGCATGATAACCCCGTTAATCTCCGTATATCTGAAATTGTCTGTATACTGGCCAGCAATCAGTATACCATTATTAATACAGTTGAAAAGAAAAGGATATTAACCAGAAAACCCGTTACGAGCTGGTTGAAAACATTGCCATCAAAAGATTTCATTCAAATACACAGATCAACGGTTATAAATTCAAATTATATAATCCGTATGGAAAAATGGTTCAACAACACTTTCCGTGTACACCTTGATAACTTTGATGAACCTCTTATCATAAGCAGAAGGTTTTCTTCAAAGCTAAGGAATGAAATATGATTAACTGCTAATCCGTTCACCTTCCCATAATACCGCTTACACGGTAATTCAGCCTTTTACAACTTCACAATAAAAAGTATCACAAATAAATCGAAAATTGTTTGTAAAAAAGGTGCAAATAATGCAGACAATTTTAATTGTAGAAGATGATTTAGTGTTACAGGATAATCTTAATGAACTCTTAATCGGGAATGGTTATAAAACCTGCGTTGCAGGCAACGGTCTTGAAGCTATTGCAAAACTTAAAACCTCTAAAGTTGATCTTATTCTATCCGACATTTCGATGCCCCAGATGGACGGTTACCAATTTATGGAAGAAATCAGATTCAGGCAGGACATTTCGGGTGTCCCGATTTTATTTCTTAGTGCTAAAAGTGATCTTGAAGATATGCGTAAGGGAATGAACCTGGGAGCAGATGACTACATATTTAAGCCGTATAATTCCGATGATTTGCTCAAGTCGATAAAAGTAAGGTTGAAAAAGCGCAAACTTTTACAGAGCTCTTACCATGACCTCAGGCATGCAATATTAAATAAACTGCCGCACGAATTACGAACCCCGCTTATTCCGATTTTAGGCTATACGGATCTGATAAAAGAAAATTTAGAGTCGATAGATGGTGAAGAACTGGAATCAATTGCTGTATCTATTCATAGTTCGGCAGACAGATTATTAAGCATGATAAACAAATTTCTTTTTTACGCAGAGATTGAAGACTTATATGAAAACGATCAGGCACTGGAAAACTTAGGCGAAAATTTTTGTGAGATCGATTCTTCCTTATTCCTTGATAATTTCAGAAAAAAACTTGACGAATACGGCAGGCTTGATGATATATTCCTCGAAATCGAGCCATCAGAATTAAAAATGAATAAAAATTTCCTGATAAAATCTATAAGCGAATTGCTGGAGAATGCTGTAAAATATTCCGGGAAGAACACCCCGATTTATATAAGAGGAAGACGTGACGTAAATGATTACACGATTAGTATACTCGACCACGGATGCGGAATTAAAGAAGAAGACTTAAATAAATTAAGGTCATTTGCTAAATTCAATGAGAATATGAATGCCGATCCGGGTATAGGCATAGGATTGACACTGGTCAGAAGAGCGCTTGAAATGTTCAACGGATCATTTACCATCGACAGCATTTTCGGGGAATTAACAACTGTAACTATTATGCTGCCTGTTGTTGATTAAAACGGCGGCAGATAATTACAGACAAGGATATGTATTTAATTAATAAAAAATACATTCACAAGAAAAGGAAGAACGGTTATGAGTAAAACGGAAAATCTTGAAAATATTCTTCAGTTGGTTACTTTCAAAATTAACTGCGAAGAATTCGGCATCGATATTTTCAAGGTGCGGGAAATCAATAAGATGATGCAGATTACTAAAGTGCCAAACGCACCGTATTATGTAGAAGGTGTAGTAAATCTACGCGGCAAGGTTATACCGGTAATTGATCTGAGATTAAGACTCGGAATGGAGAGGAAGGAATATAATAACCAGACCCGGATAGTTGTGGCTGAGCTGGCTGATAAGCACCTGGGTTTCGTGGTAGACGAAGTTAATGAAGTGCTCAGGATCCCGGAAGAAATAATTGAAACCCCTCCTGAAATCGTGTCGGGTATCGATTCGGATTATATAACTGCCGTAGCTAAACTTGAAGAAAGGCTCCTTATTCTTCTCGACATTAATAAGTTAGTTAATATCGAACAATTTAATAAAGTAGCTTAAAAGGAGAATACAATGAAAACATTTTTTAACAATCTAAGTATCAAGAAAAAAATATTCGGGGGTTTTGCTATTGTACTTCTAATGCTTGCAGTTGTAGGCGTTACATCATACACTACTATCGGCGGTGCAACAGATGGATTTCTTGACTATCGTAATACTGCTGTTAATACAAACGAGTTAGGTCGTATTCAAGCCAATCTTCTGGAAATGCGTATTCAGGTTAAAGACTTTATAGAAACAGGAGAAGATAAATATTTAGACGAATACAATAAACGACAAGAAGCCTTTCAAAACCTTATTCATAATGCTGTAGAGGTAATAAATGATAAAGTACGTCTGGGAAAAATTAAACATGTTGACGAAAATGCAAATTTATATGAGAAGACCTTTGACGATGTAGTTAAACTTGTAAATGAAAGAAATAATCTTGTGAATAATGTTCTTAACAAGGTAGGACTTATTATCGTTAACGATCAGTTAACGCCTTTATATAATCAGGGAAATGAAAATGCAGGTTATGCGATTAAGTTTATGCTGGCTGCCAGACTTTATGCAATGAAATTTCTTGACGATAATAAAACTGAAAGTACTGAAAAAGTCAGGGAAGAATTCGCGAATGCAGATACATATTTAAATCGTATTGGACGAAGCAGCATTAATCAGAATAAAGCAAAGTATGCTGATGCATTTGAGCGGGTAGTTGAAATAATTTCGGAACGCAATGATCTTGTTAAAAATACGCTCGATAAAATCGGACCTGAAATATCGGCTGAAATTGAAGAGATTAAAATAGCATATAAAGATAAACAGGATGAACTTGGTCCGGCTCTTCAGGCATCTAATGCATCGGGCAACCTGGTTGTAGTTCTGGTTAGTTTATTTGCTTTACTGCTAGGTTCCTTCTTCGCATGGATGATATCAAATGCAATAGTAAAACCTGTTCTGATTGTAGGCGACAGAATACAGCAGCTGCAGTCGGTTTGTATTACTAATCTTGGGAACGGACTTATTGCAATGGCAAATGGTGATTTAACCGCGAAAGTTGAAAAGGCGACTAAACATTTGAGATTTACTCAAAAAGATGAAATCGGAGATATAGCGCGGTCAGTCGATGAAATGATTACAAAAGCTCAGGCAGGAATAGACAATTATGAAGAGGTAAGAGGTAATATTAATAATCTAAGTTCCGAGGCAAAAGGATTGATAGAAGATGCAAAAGAAGGACGTCTCGATCAGAGAGGAGATGTTTCAAAATTTGAAGGTGTCTACAAACAAATTATCGGCGGATTCAACGACGTGCTCGATGCGGTTATTTTACCTGTAAAAGACGGCTCCAGAGCTCTTGCAAAAATGGCACAGGGAGATCTGACAGTACGTGTTACGGCTGATTATAAAGGTGATCATAGAGCAATAAAAGACAGCATCAACAACCTCGGCGACTCGCTGGAAAGCGTTCTGTTCGAGGTAAGCGAAGCTGTTGAAGCAACCGCAAGTGCGAGTGCGCAGATATCATCAAGTTCAGAAGAAATGGCTGCCGGTGCTCAGGAACAAAGTGCCCAGGCTGCAGAAGTTGCAAGTTCTGTTGAACAGATGACGGGAACAATTATCGAGACTTCTAAAAACGCTTCGTCAGCTTCCGATGGATCCAAACGGGCAGGTGAAGTTGCTACGGAAGGCGGTGATGTAGTTAGACAGACAATTACCGGAATGAACCGGATAGCCGAAGTTGTTGCCGAGGCTGCTGCTACAGTATCTGCGCTTGGGGCTAACAGCAATAAAATAGGTGAAATAGTTCAGGTGATTGATGATATTGCCGATCAGACTAACCTGCTGGCATTAAACGCTGCAATTGAAGCGGCGCGTGCCGGTGAACAAGGCAGAGGCTTTGCAGTAGTAGCGGACGAGGTTCGTAAACTGGCGGAGAGAACAACAAAGGCAACAAAAGAAATAGCAGAAATGATTACGAACATTCAGAAAGATACCTCAGGTGCAGTAACATCGATTAACAAAGGCACTGATGAAGCCAATAATGGTAAAGAACTTGCAGTCAAAGCCGGCGAATCGCTTGAAGAAATAATTTTAGCTTCTCAAAGCGTGCTTGATATGGTAGGACAGGTTGCAACTGCGAGTGAAGAACAGTCAGCCGCAGCTGAACAAATCTCAAGAAGTATGGAAGGAATCAGTTCAGTGACCCAGCAGTCTGCAGCAGGAGTTCAGCAGATAGCTAAAGCATCCGAAGATCTTAACAGAATGACTGTCAACCTGCAGAACCTGGTAAGTAAATTCAGATTAAGTAAGAATCGCACCAGCGACAGATCGTCACTTTCAGTAATGGAGAATGGAAAATTTATTAACAACTAGATAACCCACAGCCCGGGGGAGTTTGATCCGCTTAATTTCCCCGGGTATTATTTTTAAGAGAAACAAATGAATACCTGTTTTGCCGCCGCCGAAAGACAACCCAGAAACAAAGTGATAAATGATTATGTATTCTTAAGCAGGACACAACCTGTCGATTATTTTCTGAATATAGGATCAGATATGGTAATAATCCTTAATGATGACCGGCAGATAGTATATGCAAACCGTAAATTTCTAAAAACTTTTAAGTTTCCCGAAATGGAAAAGATCATTGGACTAAGAGCCGGAGAAGCCATAGGATGTATTTATTCGGATTTAACTGAAGGTGGCTGCGGAACAGCTAATAACTGCAGGTACTGCGATGCTGTTATAACGGTTCTGAGAAGTCAGTATAAATCGTGCTATGAGGAAAGTGAAGTCAAATTACAATTAAAGAACGGTTCGTCTATCGATGTGAGAGTTACAGCGAGTCCGTATGTGCTTGATTATAATTACTATACCATCGTTTCGATTACGGATATCAGTCAGATCAAACAAAAGGAAGTTCTGGAAAAAGTATTTTTTCATGATATACTGAATACAGCTGCTTCAATTAAAAATCTCTGGAGTATTTATAATGATTATGAAGATCATGATAAAGAAGAAATTAAAAATCTGACAAAGAAACTGGCGGATGAACTGGTTGAACAGATTAATTATCAGCGCATTGTAACAGAATCCGAAAACGGGGAATACGTAGTCAATTGTGAGAAGTTTTCAGTCCATGAAATGCTCCATAAACTTGTACGCACATTTTCGTACAAGTCCCAATTCAGGAAAATAAAAAAATATCTGGATTGCCCGAATCTGCTGGAGGTTAATTCGGACTATATTTTGCTTTACAGAGCGGTGTTTAACTTATTTAAAAATGCGCTTGAAGCATCGGATGATAATCAGGCTGTAAGAATAAGCGCTGAAATGATAAATGAAAAACTGTATATATATGTAAACAACAAGAATTCAATCCCTGAGGATATCAGGTCTAAATTGTTTCATAAAACGTTTTCGACTAAAGGTTCGAACAGGGGATTCGGGACATACAGTGCCAAATTACTGGTTGAAAAGTATCTTGGCGGGAAGGTCGAACTGAAATCCGATGAAGTGTTTGGCACGACATTCAGAATTATTGTGCCTCACAATCTAACACATAATACATAGTCTGCGTTATGAGATGTCAGAATAACTATTGATTAGTAATTATATCTTTCTTTCTGATAGTACAGATTAGTTCAGTAAGCTGCTTAATCTGGAAAGGTTTTGGTAATACGCCGTCAACTTTATGTTTTTTTAATTTTTCATCATCAATCTGCGAGCCCCAGCCTGAGAGAACAGCTAATTTTATTCTTTCATCAATCTTTCTTATCTCATCGGCTAACTGCCATCCGTTCATACCGGGCATTCCGATATCGGTTACCACAATATCATACTTATTTTTCTTCATCAAGTCCAAAGCTTTCTCGCCACAGTCCACAACATCACCGCAGTGACCAATAGCGTCCAGCATATCTGAAGCAACATTTCTGATTAATTGATCGTCGTCTACCCAAAGAATACTAAGGTTTTGTTCTTCTGTTAATTCTGTGTCTTCTTTTTCAATCGATTGATCCTGATTATAACTTGCAGGAAGAATGATTTCTATTGTAGTTCCTTCGTTAGGTTTGGTGCGTTTAATTTCTATGCTGCCTTTATGATCTTTTATAATGCTGAATACGCCGCTCATGCCTATGCCTCTTCCAGCCTGGTAACCCTTGGTAGTAAAGAATGGCTGAAATACACGAGATTTGGTTTTATCATCCATGCCGATACCTGTATCAGTAATATTTATTATGATAGCATCAGCTTTGAATCCCGATTTTATCGTAATCGTACCACCGTCCGGCATGGCTTCAACAGAATTTTTTATGATATTATAAAAAGTTGTTCTTAGTTCCGATGCGTTTCCCATTACATTGGGAATCTCTTCAAGATGGGTCTCAACCTTTATGTAGATCCCGCTTTTCTGTGCTTCGTCTTTCCAAAGTGATTTTGATTGAACAATGACTTCCGTTATTATGTTATTTAAATTTAATAACTGAAATTGATTCGTTCTGTTCGAATCACTGCCGAACTTCTGCAGTATCCGGACTCTTGTTGCAGCATCATTTGCAATAGATTCTACGGTGCTTATTCTTTCTCTTACCGAACCCGGAATGCTTTTATCCATAAGACATAATTCAAGATTACTGTAAATCGCCTGAAGCGAGTTGTTGAAGTCGTGAGCAACTGCGGCTGCGGTTTGTCCAATTGCGCTCAGCCTTTCATTTTCAATAAGCGCTTTTTCCGATTGTTTCCTTTCGGTAATATCTCTTGCAATGCCTTCGAGTGCAATGAGGTTGCCGGCATCATCGTAAACCGGGATGTTTATCTGTTCTATCCATATTATATTCCCGTCTTTTTTTATCCACCTGATTGCCAGCGGTTTGCTGAAATCATTAATCTCCGATGCGGTATTTTCTAATAGCTGGCGGTCGTCAGGATGAACGATTTTAAATCCCAGATCAGGATCATTATAATGGTCTTCAGGTGAATATCCGGTAATTGATGTAGCTGCAGGACTGACATAGGAGAAGCCTCTCTCGGGAGAGAACTCGTAACGGTAAATTAAGTCCTGTGCATTTTCAGCTAAGCGTCTGAACCGTTCTTCGCTTTCCTGCAGAGCCAGTTCGGCTTTTTTCCTTTGATCGATTACCTCAGTATAAACAATAATTCCGCCGATTGTTTTGTCTGCATTATACCATGGACGGCATTCCCAGCGTGTCCAGGTAATAGTGCCGTCTTCTTTGAAGTACGGATCATCTTCAGCGCTGGAAACTATACCCTTAAGAGCTTTTCTGTGTACCTCTCTCCATTTTTCCGGCAAATCAGGAAAAACATCGTAATGATGTTTTCCAATAATATTCGGATCAGTTACATTATATTGCTTCAGATAACTCTGACTCACATAAATGTATCTTAGTTCAGTATCGTGAACAGCAACAGCTGCTCTGTCATGTTCGATTATATACTGCAGCAGATCATGAGAGTGCTCCAGTTTTACACGGGCTTCCTTTCTTTCGGTTATATCGCGTCCGACCGCAAGTACCCTTTCCTTGCCGTCTATTTCGATTTTCTTAAGCAGTATCTCCAACCAGAAATTTGTACCGTCTTTACTTTTCCCAAGCCATTCGAACCTCTGAGGACCCTGGGTTATAGATCTTTTTATTAATCGTTCTGCTACTTCCTGAGTATAATCACCAATGTTTGCGCTGATATCCGCAATCGAGTTCATTATATATTCTTCAGTAGTCTGGTAACCGTACTTTTCCAGAACAGCATTATTGACATCCAGTATCTTTCCCGCATGATCGTGTATAAACATAAGTTCAAGGCTGGAATTAAAAATTTCACGGAATTTTTTCTCGCTTTTTTCCAGTTCATCCAGAGCCTTTTCCCGCCTGGAAATATCACGGACAATATTCATTACAGCCTTTTTATTTTTATATTTTATTACAAGTGCTGTAACTTCAACAGGTACAAGACTGCCGGATTTATGTATAAGCCTGGTTTCAAAATTAACATAGCCTTCTTTTTTTAATGTCGCTATCCGATCATTAAGTTCTTTCTCAGGAATTTTCCTCTCAATTTCATCTACATATTTTTTATACAATTCCTCTTTGGTATATCCAATTAATTCGGTGGCTGATTCATTTACTTCAACCAATTTTGAAAGTGTTTCATCTTCGTTGATTTCGAATATCGTTATTCCATCGTGATGAGCATCAAACAGATCGCGGTACTTTACCTCACTTTCTTTTAACCGAATAAGAAAATTAAAATTTTTCTCCTGGTCTAATAATATTTTTCCAATTATCAGTGAGGCAAGCGGATATATGCCTAATATTGTGAATGAAACTGTTTCGTAAGTTTCGGCAATACTTCCGGAGGGGAGTGTAAACATTAACATTAACATAACAACATGTACTACCAGACCCGATAAGTATAATGCACCGTTGCTGATGTACCTTTCCTTAAGTCTCTGTTTATATAAATGGAACAGGAATCCTATAACGAATGAAGAGAGGATTACCAAAGTGCCCGTCAATACACCGCCGCCGCCGATTACCATTCTGTATATTACTGCCATGGCTGATGTAATAATTCCGGTAACCGGACCAAAAAACAGTGTGGAAAGACTTATAACTATTGATCGTCCATCGAAAATAATACCCTCTCTCAGAACAAAAGGGTACATCATACCGATTATTGCGGTTACGCCGAATAAAAGACCCTGCAATAGCTTTCCCGTTAGTTCATTCCTGTTAAAACGCGTATCAATGAATCCGGAGAGTATACTTAATGCAATCAGCACGGACAAATTATACACCAGGTCGAGTACTATCATAATTCCCTCAAAAACGAGTACAGGCAATTTAAAGTGATGTAAATATATAGATTAATATATTTCCCCTCAATATTCATGCAGAATTACATTTGCCTGTTTGTTGCTTTATCTTAAACTGAAGACCTTTAAATTAATTGCATGCAGATCTGATTTATTTAATATATGTATTCTTGAAGGAAGTTAAATCCGTTTCCCGACCCTTAACAATTTTATATGGGTCATCAGGGGAAGTGTGAATGTAAATACAGTTCCTCTGCCGGATTAGCTTTGACACCATATTTCATCACCATGTTTTTCCAACATTTCTTTGCAGAGTGGCAGACCCAGACACGTACCTGTTCAGTTGTATCTTATAACTCACTCAGTTCCAGAACAATTACTGAATTCTGAGGCATATTAACAATCAGAATATTACCAGACAGAACCGCATCGTCAAATTTTTCAGGAACAACTTTTCCGGGATATTCGAACGTATTATGATCCTGAACCTTTCCTGAAGTTAAAATTCTGCCCGAAACATTTTTAGCGTTAAATCCATTTAAATCTATCTCAACCTTTTTTGGTTTATCATTATCAATATTCGTCAGAGAGATATGCATTTTCTCCGAATCATCTAATGAAGCGGAAACAGATACAGACTGAAGTTTTTTATTACCATGCACAAAATCTTCTGATGTACACCTGACCGGTACCAGCATTGCATCCTGATGAACTTTATACATCTCCATCACATGATATGTCGGTGTTAAAATCATTTTCTCATCCTTGGTCAGGATCACCGACTGAAGCGCATTAACCGTCTGGGCAAGGTTTGCCATTCTTACACGATCGGCGTGGTTATTAAAGATGTTCAGCGTTATACCTGCAATCATCGCATCGCGTATAGTGTTCTGCTGATAGAGAGCGCCGTTTCCCCTTGGATCGGGATCATACCAGCCGCCCCATTCATCTACAATCAACGCGACTCTTTTCTCCGGATCGTAGTTATTCATCACCTCACTGTTCTTCCTTATAAACTCCTCCATAAACCAGGCTTTCTCCATTATCATGAAATATTCATCATCGTTGAATTCGTACGATGAACTTCTGTGCTGCCAGTTAACTGCATAATGATGGATGGATAATCCCTCAATACGCCTGGCGGGAACATCTCTCATTACAGTTTCAGTCCAGTTGTAATCTGGGAATCCCGGTCCGACGGCGATTCTGAAAAGATTCTCGGAATTGAAGTAGTTAGTCATCGCAGTAGCAAATCGTTTATACAGGTTAACATAATAATCAACGGACATATGTCCGCCGCAGTCCCACGATTCATTGCCTATACCCCAATAAGTTACGCGCCATGGTTTTTCGCGACCATATTTTTCACGAAGGTCGGTGAGGTAACTGGTACCGTTTGCGTGATTCACATACTGCACCCATTCAACAGCTTCCCGCACAGTTCCGCTGTTCATATTAACGGCTAAATACGGCTCAGCACCGAGAAGCTCGCACATGTTAAGAAACTCGTGCGGACCGAAGCTGTTGTCTTCCCGGTAATTGCCCCAGGACAGGTTTTCAATAGCCTTCCTTTCGCTTTTAGGACCAATTGCATCTTTCCAGTGATAAGTATCCGCGAAACATCCGCCAGGCCATCTCAGGTTTGGAATGTTTAGTTTTTTAAGAGCTTCAATAACATCGTTTCTTACACCGCCGGTATTTGGAATTTTAGCGTTGTTATCGCCCACATATATACCGTCGTAAATCACTCTTCCGAGATGCTCGGCAAAATGCCCGTAAATATGCCGGCTGATCTTAATTGTTGCTGAATCAGGATGCAGAACAACTCTGTTTTGAGCGGGTATTACAGTTGTAAATAATCCCATTACCAGTATTAAAAATATCTTTCTCATTTATTCACTCCAATATCAGTAGAAGATGGATTTTAATATAATAAGAACTTAATATTATATAAATCTTAAAATCTTATTGACTGACCATTACAGTCAGTAGCCAAAATAAATCAGAGAAATTCTGTGCATCATTTCTGATTTTCTGGTCTTAATGTAAATAAAGTTTATCTGAATCTGCCGTCCGATTTTTTTTCACGTGATTCGTGAATTTCATTTTCCAGCCATCCTATTTTCTCCTTTTGCACAAAATCAAATCTGCTCACGTATGGTTTTATATCTAAAACCGGTGTCCCATCCAGAATATCAACATTTTCCACATATAGTACGTTATTTACAATTTTATTCAGTTTAAGTACCGATAAGCCGATCGGATTAGGCCGCTTCGGTGCACGCGTAGCAAATACTCCGTGGCTTTCTTCCTGAAGATATGGTTTGACTATTAAATCAAACCCCTGAGATTTATGAAAATGATAAATTACAATTAAGTGTGAAAAATTCTCTAAGTCTTTTAATCCTTCCTGGTATTCTTCCAGCAGCTCTATTTCGGCTTTTACACCCTCTGCACCTACCGGCTGTATCGGAATTCCTTCGGGGGTTTTATGGGGAGAACGGATAACCCCTATTTTTCTGAATTCAATTTTCTCTTCTTCCATAATTTTTCTTTTTAAAGTTGTTTTTTGAATAACAATTCCTTTTTTTAGAGAGCTAGTGCCTGAGTTTCGGGGTACTTGCTATCTTCTTCTTGTATGTGCCAATTTAACAGAAATATATTTAAAAATATGTCAGAATTATGCCCGATTGTTGAACTTTAGGGGTAAATTATCTTGTTACAGGATAAATAATCCTTTAATTTCTTAAATCCGACTACGCATATAAATTATATTTATCATAATGAAACTACCTTCAAAAACACTATAATTATTTTAGAGGAATAAAAATGGCAAAAGAAAAAAAAACTGGAAATACAGCATACGATGTTAACGAGGAAAGCAAATGTCCGTTTCATAGTGCTGCCAGCGGCACAACTAACCGTGACTGGTGGCCGAATCAGTTGAACCTGGGAATTCTTCATCAGCATTCACCGGCGTCAAATCCGTTGGATCATAATTTCAACTACGCGGAAGAATTCAAGAAATTAGATCTCGCTGCGATTAAGAATGATCTGTATAAGCTTATGACAGATTCAAAAGAGTGGTGGCCTGCCGACTGGGGTCATTACGGCGGTCTTATGATACGGATGGCTTGGCACAGTGCAGGTACATACCGTACATCCGACGGACGAGGCGGCGGAGGTACAGGCAACCAGCGGTTTGCTCCGGTTAACAGCTGGCCCGACAACGTTAATTTAGATAAAGCCCGACGGCTTCTCTGGCCTATCAAACAAAAATATGGCAACAAAATATCCTGGGCAGATCTTATGATACTTGCTGGTAACTGCGCACTGGAATCGATGGGGTTTAAAACATTCGGATTCGGCGGGGGACGGGAGGATATCTGGCAGCCCGAGGAAGATATTTACTGGGGTAAAGAAGAAACCTGGCTGGGAGACGAGCGGTATAGCGGTGACCGCGAACTTGAAAATCCTTTGGCAGCCGTACAGATGGGTTTAATTTATGTAAATCCAGAAGGTCCTAACGGCAACCCCGATCCTGTAGCCTCCGGGCGTGATGTACGCGAAACATTTGCCCGTATGGCTATGAACGACGAAGAAACAGTGGCATTAGTAGCAGGCGGACATACATTCGGGAAGGCACATGGTGCAGGCGATCCGGCACTTATAGGTCCCGAACCCGAAGCTGCATCAATTGAAGAACAGGGTTTAGGCTGGACAAATAAACTCGGCTCCGGAAAAGGTTTTCATACAACAACCAGCGGTATTGAAGGCGCCTGGAAACCGAATCCCACTAATTGGGACAACGGTTACTTCGATATGTTGTTCGGCTATGAATGGGAACTTGTAAAAAGTCCTGCAGGTGCATGGCAATGGTTTGCTAAGGACGTTAAGGAAGAGCATATGATTCCGGATGCACATGATCCTTCAAAAAAACACAGACCAATGATGACCACTGCCGATTTATCGCTGCGCTTCGACCCGGTTTACGAGCCTATATCAAGACGTTTCCACGAAAATCCGCAAGAGTTCGCTGAGGCCTTCGCACGTGCATGGTTTAAGCTTACTCACCGTGATATGGGACCTAAAGCATGTTACCTGGGTCCTGAAGTGCCGGAAGAAGATTTAATATGGCAGGATCCAATACCTGCAGTTACACATGAACTCGTAAATGGAAATGATATTGCTGCGTTAAAAGTTAAACTGCTCGCATCAGGACTTTCAGTAACCGAGCTCGTTTCAACAGCATGGGCATCTGCATCAACTTTCCGGGGTTCAGACAGAAGAGGCGGTGCAAACGGTGCGCGGATTCGTCTGGAACCGCAGAAAAACTGGGAGGTTAATAATCCGGCTCAGCTTGCAAAAGTGCTTGAAACTCTTGAAGGAATACATAAGGAATTCAACAACTCTCAATCTGGCAATAAAAAGATTTCACTCGCAGACCTGATAGTTCTAGGTGGTTGTGCGGGTGTTGAAAAGGCTGCGAAGGATGCCGGTTATGATATTGCTGTTCCATTTACACCGGGACGAGGTGACGCACTTCAGGAACAGACAGACGTGGAATCATTCTCAGTACTTGAACCGCTGGTTGACGGTTTCCGGAATTACAGGAAGAAAGCCTACACAGTTACACCAGAAGAAATGCTTGTTGACAAAGCACAGCTGCTTAAACTAAGCGCTCCGGAGATGACTGCTCTGATCGGCGGTATGCGTGTGCTGGGTGCCAATGCGGATCTGTCGAAACATGGTGTATTTACAAATCATGTGGGAACGCTTACCAACGACTTCTTCGTAAACCTGCTTGATATTGCTACAGAGTGGAAACCGGCAGATGATGAAGAATACACATTTGAAGGACGCGACCGTAAGACCAAGGAACTTAAATGGACGGGGACGCGTGTGGATCTGGTTTTCGGCTCTAACTCTCAATTGCGTGCTATAGCTGAAGTATATGCACAGGATGATGCAAAAGAAAAGTTCGTAAAAGACTTCGTTGCTGCATGGAATAAGGTTATGAACCTTGACCGTTTCGATCTGAAGTAATTATATTTTATTCATAGAGTATCTTTAGGCAGCTCTTTTTAGGGCTGCCATTTTTATAACCAATTCTTTTTTCAAAACATTTATGAAATATGCTGCATTTAACGATTAACCCTATTCATTTTTCAGAATCAATCCGCGCTTATTACTAACGTTTGTGTTTATACAGTTGTGTCAGCTTCATTTTTTAATTGTAAGTAAAACCAAACTTTACAAAGACCATTTTCCCCCGATTAAACATGCTGATCGACAAGTACCGGGTTACCGTCAGGATCGAGTAAAGAAAAGCATGCAGGATTGGAGCTGTTTTCGTCAGCTTCAGTTTCCAGTTTTAATCCTTTGGATAATCGTTTAAGAGAAACGTTTCATCGGGATAAAATATTACCGTTAAAGATCGCTCAACAGGGATAGACCTGAAATGATTATGCTTGTTATATTAAATAAAACTATTTCTCTTTAGCACGATAAAAAACGTACGGACCTATTAATACCCATAGTGGAATTAATAACCAAAGCTGCCCGTGGAAAATATTGTACATATAAAACAGCTCATCCCACGATTTATTTAAAATTAATCTGCCCATACCAAACTCGAATATTTCCGTCATTATAAACCACATCCAACCGACACTCCAGGCAAGTCTTGCGGATTTGATAGGCCATACCCTTGTAAGAAAAAACAAATATATCGTAATCATAAGCAGTAAGATTGCAGTGGATATCTGATGCGCCGCAGGATCGCCGAACCAGGTTTTGTAAACTGCATCCCGGAAACCGCCGTTTAGAACAGCAATAACCATTAATCCGAACCATGAAAAAAAATATTTTATTAACATCTATAACCTGATTTCATTCAATACAGACCATTTATGCATTCGTATGTAGTAAAGATAAAAAGATTAAAAGGTAAATATTTTATCGCAATCAACTGTATATTGTGCAAATTCCTTCATATTGCTCAACTTTACACCCTCAATGAAAACAA
The DNA here is from genome assembly GCA_016927595.1 of Melioribacteraceae bacterium. Taxonomy (GTDB): domain Bacteria; phylum Bacteroidota; class Ignavibacteria; order Ignavibacteriales; family Melioribacteraceae; genus PGYT01. The sequence continues at coordinate 18,753 of JAFGMI010000020.1, forward strand.
GCTTATCAATTCCGCGTGCTTCCGAACAACCACCGCAGCTTCTTACTTCTGCTCCATTGTGTATTACGGATTTCAGCATTCTTTCAATATTGTAAAATCCGTTAGGCGTATTTTGATTTGGCAGTCCGCAAAAAACAGCATCTGCAAGAAGGAAAATTTTTACTTCCACATTGTCGCCGTGTTCTTTTTGCAATGTCATAGCCATTCTCAGTGCATTATAAGCCTTTTCAGTTCCGTAGGGTGCATCATTAATAACTATTAAAATTTTTTGCATTTTTTACCTTTCTAATAAAATATTAAATGGAATGCCTGAGCCTGATGAATTTTACATTTAAGGGAAAAGTTTATCAGCATGTCAGATGTATTCTAAATCCCTTCATACAGGTTCAGCAATAAAACTAATATTGAAAATA
>JAFGMI010000021.1 GCA_016927595.1 Melioribacteraceae bacterium
AAAGTCATCACCTGCATCGCCATTATCTATGTCAGACCAGATGCACGCATACGTGCTGTCATATTTGTCTACGCTACGATTGATTAATATATACCTTCTGAAAATCGTGTTGCTGAGCGCGCCTACAATATTATACCCCCAGAAAGTTGCTTGCATCTCTATTCCCATCGGTTTCGAGCCATATAAATGAATCGTCACTGAATCATTTAAATCATTCGCAACGAACCATACTGTTTGATGTGCGCCGGGGAATCCCGGTATATCAATATCGGGATCATAAGCTCCGTTCAGATCAATGTCTTCGAACGGTGCTCCCTGATCAGCAGGCCACTCGCTCCAGTCTTTTTCGTATTGTGCTCTTATTTCACTTTCTGATTTGTTCTCGTCTTCCTTTTCAGAGAACAAGTTTCCTGTCCGCCAGTCAGGTCTTACCCTGTAAATCCTGACGCAGGGATCATCCGGATCTGCCGCAGTACCATCAGGCAGAATCCTTCCAGGAACTATACCTTGCCTGTAAGTCGAACCACCCACTCTTTTTTCTCCATCTATAATTCCTCCCCAAACCAGTCCCGTTTGAAACACACATGTTTTCCCACTTCCTTTTGGGTATGTCAGACCTGAATTGCCATGAGGATCGCTGTCGCTGTTGCCGTTATTGTAAATCCATGTTGAAATATAGTTTATATTCAGTTTTGTAACCGACGGTTCTCCAATAGATTTCATAATTGAGTTTTGCTTGCAAAATTTATCCTGTCCGTTTACTATTAGTAGTGTTACGAAGAATAAAATAATGAGATTTCTGTAGAATAAAATTCTCATATCATTTTTTGATTAAAAATATTTCAGAATTGGGTAAAATATGCGGATTTTCAGTCAGATATTGCAGTCTTCTCATTACATGTGTGTGTTATTTTATAATAAATGTAAAGAAACATCTATCAATGTAGACGTATATGTCTTTATTATAACAACAATTTAAGACTATTTAGAATTAAATCAATGTATAATATGTTCTCTATTTAAAACATTTTATTAAGTTTTTTGCAATTAAAAATTACGATAATTTATTCATTGTATTGATATCCAACTAGCTTTTTAAGCTGTAATCATAATTATTCCAATAGAGACTCTTGACAAAATGCACATTGTATCTTATATTAGCACTCACAATTACTGAGTGCTAATATAAAACGAACTAATCAAAATGGAGGTTAAGATGGCTGATTTTAAGATTAAACCTTTGGCAGACAGAGTTATTATTAAACCAAAAGATGCAGAAGAAACTACCAAGGGTGGTATAATATTGCCTGATACGGCAAAGGAAAAACCTATAGAAGGAAGTATCGTAGCTGTCGGTCCCGGCAAATACGAAGAAGGAAAATTGGTTGAATTATCCGTTAAAGTCGGTGATAAGGTACTATATGGTAAATACGGCGGTACAGAAATAAATGTTGACGGCAATGAGTATCTGATTATGAGAGAAAGTGATATATACGGAATCGTAGGCTGATTTATTGCATCAAATTCTGAAAGATAATTTTAATTAAATAAATGGAGGAAAAAAATGGCTTCAAAAATAGTTGAATTCAGTGCTGAAGCGCGTAACGGACTTAAATTAGGAGTTGACAAACTTGCTAACGCGGTTAAGGTTACATTAGGTCCGAAAGGAAGAAATGTAGTAATCGATAAAAAATTCGGTGCACCGACTGTTACAAAAGACGGTGTAACAGTTGCGAAAGAAATAGAGCTCGAAGATGCCGTTGAGAACATGGGTGCACAAATGGTGCGTGAAGTAGCATCAAAAACAAGTGATGTTGCCGGAGACGGTACAACAACTGCAACCGTACTTGCACAGGCAATCTTCAGGGAAGGTCTTAAAAATGTTACTGCGGGTGCAAATCCTATGGATTTAAAAAGAGGCATTGATCTGGCAGTATCAAAAGTTGTTGAGCATTTGAAATCAGTTTCAAAAGATATTGAAGGAAGAGAAGAAATTGCTCAGGTAGGTTCTATATCAGCAAATAACGATAAGACAATCGGTGATCTGATAGCAGACGCGATGGAAAAAGTTGGTAAGGATGGTGTTATTACAGTCGAAGAAGCAAAAGGAACTGAAACGGAATTGGATATAGTTGAAGGTATGCAATTTGACAGAGGCTATCTCTCCCCTTATTTTGTAACCGATTCAGAATCAATGGAAGCCATCCTTGAAAATCCTTATATACTAATTCACGATAAAAAAATCTCGGCTATGAAAGATCTTTTACCGGTTCTCGAGAAAATTGCTCAGGCAGGTAAAAGTTTACTGATAATTGCTGAAGATCTTGAAGGCGAAGCGCTTGCTACACTGGTTGTAAATAAATTGCGCGGAACTCTTAAAGTAGCTGCAGTTAAGGCTCCCGGTTTCGGTGACCGCAGAAAAGCAATGCTCGAAGATATAGCCGTACTGACGGGCGGTACAGTTATTTCTGAAGAAAGAGGGTTCAAATTAGAGAACGCTACTCTGGAATATCTTGGATCGGCTAAGAAAATTGTAATAGATAAGGACAACACTACAATAGTTGAAGGTGAAGGAAAAAGTGACGATATAAAGAAAAGAATAAATGAAATAAAATCTCAAATCGAAAAAACAACCTCAGATTATGACAGAGAAAAACTGCAGGAAAGACTGGCTAAGTTATCGGGCGGTGTTGCAGTGTTGAAAATAGGTGCTGCTACTGAAATAGAAATGAAAGAAAAGAAAGCCAGAGTTGAAGATGCCCTGCATGCCACAAGAGCTGCTGTTGAAGAGGGTATTGTTGCAGGTGGAGGTGTTGCCCTCGTAAGAGCAATTTCAGTGCTTGATAATATTGAAGGCGACAATTTAGATCAGACTACAGGTATAAAAATTATTCAGAAGGCACTTGCAGAACCATTAAAACAGATTGTCAACAATGCAGGTCTTGAAGGTGCGGTTGTATTGAACAAGGTTCTTGAAGGTAAAGATGATTTCGGTTTCAATGCTGCAACTGAAAAGTATGAGAAGCTTGTTAAAGCTGGTGTAATTGATCCTACAAAAGTTACAAGAACTGCTCTGGAAAATGCAGCTTCGGTTTCTTCTCTGCTTATCACAACTGAAGCAGTTGTATATGAAAAGAAAGAGGAAGAAAAACCAATGCCAGCTATGCCTGATCCGGGTATGGGTGGAATGTATTAATAGAATGTTAAATGATGCATTAAAAGGCGGTTCGTTTTGAATCGCCTTTTTTTTAACTAATCGCTAGTTGTTTTTTAAAAAACTCAATAGTCGTCTTTAATCCTTCTTCCCTGCTTATTCTTGGTTCCCATCCTAAAAGTTCCTGCGCTTTCTTTATGTCAGGCTGACGAACTTTCGGATCGTCAACAGGAAGAGGTTTAAATACAATTCTGCTCTTGCTTCCGGTAATTCTAATTATCTCCTCGGCAAATTCAGCTATAGTAATTTCTGCTGGATTTCCGATATTTATCGGATTTGTTTCATCCGACATCAGTAGTTTAAATATTCCATCAATTAAATCATCAACATAACAGAAGCTTCTTGTCTGTGTCCCGTCTCCAAAGACGGTAATATTCTTACCTGTAAGTGCCTGAGATACAAATGCAGGCAGAGCTCTGCCATCATCTAATCTCATCCGTGGACCATAAGTATTAAAAATCCTCGCGATTCTTGTATCAACATGGTGAAACCTGTTATATGCCATTGTCATTGCTTCAGCAAATCTTTTGGCTTCATCATAAACACCGCGTGGTCCTACAGGATTAACGTTTCCCCAGTAGTCTTCGGGCTGAGGGTGGATTTCAGGATCACCGTAAACTTCCGATGTAGAAGCAAGCAGAAACACAGCGTTTTTATCTTTAGCCAATCCGAGTGCTTTATGTGTACCTAACGAACCAACTTTTAATGTCTGGATCGGTAACTCCAAATAATCGATTGGGCTTGCTGGTGAGGCGAAATGGAGGACAAAATCAACATCTCCTGGAATATGTGTAAAATTTGTTACATCATGCTTAATAAACTTGAAATGATCGTTACCGAAGAGATGTGAAATATTTTGAAGACTTCCAGTAAGTAAATTATCAACACAGATTACCGAAATATCATTCGCCAATAATTTGTCGCACAAGTGAGAACCAAGGAATCCGGCTCCTCCTGTCACAACAGCAGTTTTTCTTTTACTCATTGCTAGACTTTAATTTTTCGTTTGGTAGAACCATTCCCGCCCTGAGAGTAGTAATAATAATACTTATAATATGATCCATAGCCGCTTTTATAACTAAAGTTGTTCAGGAGAACTCCTATAAAACTATTCTTTTCATGATTGATCATTTCACTAGACTTTCTCATGAGTTCAATTTCGGTTTGGTTTGCCGAGACTACCAGAATAGTCGCATCGACCAAGCGTGATAAAATTTCCGAATCGGTTACTGCTATAATTGGCGGGGAGTCAAATATCACAACATCGAATACACTGTTAATTCTTTGGATAAATGCTTCCATCTGATCTGAAGATAAAATTTCGGAAGGATTCGGAGGAATTGTTCCTGAGGTTATATATGACAGATTAGGCACTTCGGATGAATGAATTATCTCTTCAAGAGAAGCCTGTCCGAAAAAGTAATCACTGAAACCCGGAAACCTTTGAATCTTGAATATACTATGGAGTCTCGGTTTCCTTAAATCACAGTCGACTATTATTGTTTTTTTATTTGCCTGAGCAAAGCTGCCGGCAGTATTAACAGCGACAAAGGTTTTACCTTCCTTCGGAGCTGATGAAGTAACTAAGATCGTTTTGATCGGATTTTCTTTTACCCTTGAAAACTGTATCCTGGTTCTTAAAGCTCTGAATGCTTCACTGTGTATTGAGTCAGGCTTTTTTGCAACAATAAACTCAAAATCCTTATTGTTGTCAATAGTATCAATTTGCGGGACCCATGCAAGTACATTTAACTTATTGTTCTGAATGTCTTCGGGAGTTTTTACCGTATTGTCGAAGTAATTCTTAACGAATGCAAATGTAAGACCCATCCCTACTCCAAGAATAAGACCTACAATTATAATCATCATCCTGTTGGGTTTAGAGGGATTCAGCGGAGGTATGGCTCTATCGATAATCAAAACATTACCCGGTGTTGATTGTTCATTAATAAGCGCTTCCTGATATTTTTCTTCCACCAAAAGATATAGTTTTTCATAAGCCGTCAATTCTCTCTGGTAGCGTGCGTAATCAATAGTTTGTCTTGGAAGTTCATTAAATCGTTTTTCATATCTATTTACAATATTATCAAGATTTTCATATTTAGATTTAAACGTAACCTTTTTAATTTCTTCCTCCAGGACTTTCAGAGAAAGTTCCTTTAATTCTTCGGGAGTAGATGCAAAAATGCTCGCTTTATAAACAGATAGCTGTTCATCAAGTGTGACTTTCAAGTCGTTTATCCGGGAGTCAAAATCATCTACAAGTTCTTTTCTTCTCATTGCTCCCTGTGTATTTGCGAGAGCAAGATCTCTCTGTGATTCGAGAAGTGAAATATTCTCCTGCAGTCTTTTAATTCTCGGTTCTTTCGCGTAACTCTCGATGTACTGAGCAATTGTCGGATTTTGTCTTGCAAGTTCTTCTTTATATTGTTCAAGACTTTTTTCAGCTATTACCAATTCGATCTGTGTTGCATCTCTTTGTGATTGAAAATCTGTTATTACGTCTATTAAGGCTCTAGCCTGTTCATCAATCGCAACAATACCGCCTTTTTCCTGGAATGATTTAAAATTTTCTTCCGACTGGACCAGATCATTAAGTTTTTCTTCACGCTGTTTTTCAAGAAAATTTTTTACGGTTATTAATTGCTGTCTTTCGTATCTAAGGTTGAGCTTTTCATAATTGCTTGCGTAGGTATTCGCAATAAGTGCAGCTTCAAACGGAGAGGGAGATTCAGCCGTGATCTCCACTATATCCAATCCTCGCTTCTGCTCAATAGTAGCATTATTTACTAATGAAATCAATTCTATAACGGACTTTGGAGTAATATCGTTGGTTTTGCCAAAGGTATCCTCCGGTTTCTCAATAAGCAGATAAAAACTGTTGGGATTGTTAATCGCATGGAAAGAATCAATTAAAGCATAAGCTACAATTTCTTTCATCCGGTAACTTTTAAGTATTTCAATTTCATTTGCAATAAATCTATCGCTTCCCCAGTCGTTAAATTCAGGTATTAGCGGTGAATTCAATATACTTCCTGAAGGCTTCTGAAGTTTTATAACTGTTGTTGAGCTATAGATATCTATTGCTTTATATGCATAAATAACAGAAACAATTAATCCTGTTAAGCTAATAAGAAGTATCGGTATAATATTCAGTTTAATAAGATTAATATAATCTTTAAGAGAACTTGCTTCTTCCTCTCTGAGATTATGAAATATTCTGTTTTCCAAAATGTACCTCTAATTTCTGACGATATTTAATATCAGAATTGCCAAAGAAATCAATGTTGAAACAATAGACAATGTAATAGAGAACCAGTCTTTGAAATATAACCTTGGACTTCCCGGAACTACAAGAATATCACTTGCTTGCAGATCCGGAACGTCCTTTCGAATACTTTTTAACGATGATTCCCACATCAGATCATCAAAAGAGAATTTAAAAAGTTGCTGAGTTTTATCTTCATTCGTCCTGTAGAGTCTGAGGTCCTCCAGGTGAGCATCGTCTGTAGGTCCTCCGGCAAGCGAGAAGAGATCAGTAATAGTAGTGTATTCAGGGACAACATATCTGCCCGGATATCTTACAAATCCCCAAACAGCAACTTTTATATTAATACTCAGCGGGTCGGAATAATCATAAAATCCACCCTGGTTGTTAAATAAGCCGGACTGAGATGTTCCAAGTTCATAATCTTTAACTTGTCCGCATATAACAGATGCAGTAAGGAATAAAATCAATAAAATATAATTCTTTTTCACAACTGCCATAGAATTTATTGATTACTGGTATCAATTTTAAGAGAAAGCTTTTTGCTGAAAATACCTGTGCCTATCGGTCCAAGTATTATACCCAAAATAATTAAAATAAAGTTAATAAAATAAGTCAAGCTTACAAATTCAAAATGAACAGAAATTTGCCGTACAGTGATCAAAATCGTATTGAATATAATTACTGATAGTACACCGCTTGCAGTACCAAGTATAACTCCTCTTATAAATAATGGTATTCTGAGTGTGGATAATTTAGCTCCTACAAGCTTCATGGTTTTATAATGGATTTTATTGTGGAGTATGTACATTTTACTGCTTGAATAAATCAGGTAAACTGAAATAATAAGCATAAGAAACCCTGATAAATAGATTATCACTTTTGCAGAATTGAGATAGTTGAGCAAAGTAATAGCAAGATTATAGTCTATAACCACATCGTCCACACCTTTAATAACCTTTAATTCGTTTATGATAGTTTCTAACTCTTGCTCATTGATATTTTTATTGAATTTTATTACGAGCAATTGCGGTAACGGATTTGCTTCGAGCAGTGACCGGAAATCGCGACCCGTTTCAGCAATAAATTTTTTTTCAGCCTCTTCTTTTGATATATAGTTTATGTCCGCGATATATTCGCTTTCAGAAATTTCGGCTTTAATTTTATTTACAGAGGTCACTGAGACGGAATCATTTAAGAAAAGATTTGCTTCAATTTTCTTTTTTAATTTTTCATTTATTTCGGATGAAGCAAACATGAGCAAAAGTGATCCCGTTAAAAACAAAACTGATAAAGACAAAGAAATAATTGCGACAAAGGAAAACAATTTAGTTTTCCGGAATGTGTTGAATGCTTCTTTGAAATAGTAATAGATCATATTATCCCTCAAAAATTTGATTCATCAATCCATCTAAGGATCTGCCATTTTTCACCAACTTTAACAAGATCAAGGTTTACTCTTCCTTCTATAAATACAATATCTGTGGGATTAAACGTTATTGTCAAGTTAAAACTTCTTATAATATTTGTTGAATCACTTGTCATAGAAACTATATTATTCCATATCAAATCCAGGCGCTGCGAATTTCTGAAGAGTCCGTCGGTAACTTTCATTTCTTCATCTCTGCCCCAGGATACATCTACACCTCTTTCATAGTCTCTGTAGACAAAGCTGTACTGTTTTTCCAGCAGTTTACCATAAATAGTCGTGTCTTTGAAAGTGTAAGAATACAGGAAATTCTGAAATAGTCCTTCAACATTTTCTTGTTCAGTTATTAATGTCCCATCTCTTCCTAATGAATTGTCCAACTCATAGTTAAAAGGATTGCATGAGATTATAATGACAAAAAGTATTGAAGTCCCAAGTGAATATATAATTACTTTTTTAATAATTACTCCCTTTTAATTCACTCCAGCTCGGGTAATCATCTACTTTTATATCTTCCCACTTTGTAATAACCCAGTTCGATCTCCTATCTGTTTTCACAGTAAACAACGAATTCCCTTTGTAGGTAACCTCGGATGCTCCAACATAGACTGCTTTCAATACATATTCAAACTGGTATCTGGCACTGTCGGAGCTTATTGTTTTTTCTTCGTTGTTGAGTTCAAGAATTATTTCGGATTGCTGCTCAACGCGGCTCAACAGAGTATTGAAATATTGTCTTTCTGCATTTACATCCCAGTCGATAAATATTTCTGATTGTGAAATGCCAGCTGACGGAATATACCTGAATTCATCGTCGGAAAACGCCTCATCAGCTAAACATTGAAGGTAGTTCTCAACAACTTTCTGACGAAATGAATTTTTAAGATTTTGAAACAGAATTGAGGGCTGAGTCGGTGTAATGAAATCGTCTCTCGGGGCAGATGGCTTCTCAGGATCTCTTGTGGTTAATAAATCACAAGAGGTTAAATATAACATTGATAGAATCAGGAAGTACTTCATTTCTTTAAAAACATTATTAGTCGCTCGGAATTATTTTGATCGAAAACATTGCCTTTATAATCGCCAAATAAATTTTCAATCTTAAAACCCATATTTGTAAAAGTATTTTCGAGATGCTCTACTTTATACATTTTAACCGTTTCATAAAATATGTGATCTTTACCATCATATTCAATTGCAATTTTTTTAACCACTCTAGTATCGACTATGCTTCTTGTTTCCTTTATTATTTTGCCATTAATCTTCTTTTCATTGAAAGCTACGAGGTTATTTTTGAGAAATTTCTCATTAAAATAGTCTAAAACTATATAACCATTAAATGAGAGAAAATATTTTGAATTATTAAAGAAACTGAAATTTTCATCGTCATTATCAAAATATCCGAAGCTTGTAAACATATTCAGGATAAGATCGAATTTCCTTCTGAATGAAGCATATCTCAAATCAGAGCAAATAAAATTAATATTCACTCCGAGATCTAAGGCATTTTCAGCTGCAATTTTTAATAAATTTCTGCTGAGATCGAAAGCAGTGAGGTTGTAACCTTTCTCCGCCAGCAGTATTGAATGCCTGCCGGCACCGCAAGCAGCATCAAGAATATTTGCGTTTTCTTTGAGCTTAAGGGTTTTTGTTATAAGCCTGATGATATCCTGTGCATCTTTTTCATTCCGATGTGAATAGACGCTAAGGTATTCATCTGATGAGAACCATTTTTTGAACCATTCTTTCATTGTATTGTAACACGGTTAAGAACTGCACGTCCGATCGTAGCTTCATCAGCAAATTCTAAATTACCGCCCACTGGCAATCCTCTGGCGATACGTGTTATCTTTAAATTGCTTTCCTTGAAAAGTTTTGCAATATATAATGATGTAGTTTCCCCTTCTGTATCCGGGTTAAGAGCAAGGATAATTTCTTTGAAGTTTCCGTTTTTAATACGCTCCTCAAGTTCTTTAATTCTTATGGAATCTACGTCTCTTCCGGTTAAAGGAGATAATACTCCCCCGAGCACATGATATAAACCGTTATACTCATTAGTTCTTTCAACTGCAATTATATCACTTATGTCCTCCACAACACAGATTATACTACGATCTCTTTTAGGACTTGAACAGATATCACAGATTTCGGTTGTGGTAATGTTAAAGCATATACTGCATTGTCTTATTTTAGTTTTCAAAGATAGAATTGAATCGGAAAGTCTGGATATATAATTTTCATCGCTTCTTAATAAAAATAATGCCAGACGTTGTGCAGTTTTCTTACCAATGCCGGGTAATTTACTTAATTCTTCAATCAATATTTCAAGTGGTTCCGGTATCGTCATTTATAATCCGGGGATATTAAATCCGGGAGGTATCATGCCTTTTGTTACGTTTGCCATCTCCTCTTCAGCCATTTTACCGGCTGATTCAAGCGCTTTGTTAACGGCGGCAACAATCAGATCTTCCAGCATCTCTTTGTCACTTCCGCTTGCTACTTCATCTTCTATTTTAACGCTTATAAGCTCTTTCCTGCCATTAACAGTGGCTTTTACCATGCCACCACCTGCATCCTCTGTAACAGATTTATTTGCCAGTTCATTCTGAACCTTCTCCATCTCAGCCTGCATTTTCTGAACCTGTTTCATCATCCCCTGCAAATTGGGTTTCATTTAACCTCCTTACATGTTAGTATTCTATGTTTCTTTTAATTTATAAAATTAAGAAAAATTAGTAATACAAAGAAATTATTGGAAGAAAATACTACATTTACTATTCTATTTTAAGTATTTTAAAATAATTATTTTATAATATCATGTTAACAAAATACGGCTACAATACATTAGGCATAATAGCTATTATTAGTTTCTTATTAATAGCCTTTTCAATTTATACAAATTCCACTGCATTTAAGTATTTACTGGTAATTTTAAGTCTTTTATTATTAGGATTTTCCTTGAATTTTTTCAGGGATCCTGATCGAAATGCTCCCCTCGAAAAAGAAATAATAATCTCGCCCGCAGACGGGAAGGTTATGTTGATTAAAAAGGTCCAGGCCGACAGATATCTCAATCAGGATGCATGGCAGATATCAATTTTTATGTCGCCTTTAGACGTTCATGTTAACAGGATACCGGTTTCGGGCAAGGTAGAGTATCTAAACTACATTAAAGGAAAGTTTTTAACTGCGTTTACCGATAAAGCTGACAAAGAAAATGAAAGAATGGAAATTGGTATTAAATCAGACCTGGGAAAAGTTCTTTTCACCCAGGTAGCTGGTTTTATTGCAAGAAGAATTATTACCGAACTTGAATTGGGACAAAAAGTAAATATAGGTGAACGATTCGGTATGATAAAATTCGGCAGCCGTGTTGATGTACTCGTTCCGCTTGAGTGGTCTCCTGTTGTTAAAGAAGGAGAAAAAGTAAAAGCCGGAGAATCTATAATTTACAGGTTAAATAAATGAAAAAATTAACCTTCTCTATGTCAGTGTTCCCGAATCTAGCTACCGCGCTGAATGTATTTTCAGGATTCATTTCAGTTATCTATGCTGCCGAACATAACTTTAAACTTGCAGCTATTTTTATTTTTGTGGCAGCTTTTTTTGATCTTCTCGACGGCATAATCGCCAGAATTTTGAAAACAAGCAGCAAACTGGGCGTTGAACTTGATTCACTTGCAGACGTTATCAGTTTCGGCTTTGCTCCGTCATTTCTCATATACAAGGTTTATTTGATTAATTACGATTTAATAGGATTAATTATCAGCTCCTTCATTCTGCTTTTTGGTGCATTCAGATTAGCAAGATTTAATGTTCAGTTGGAGAATATTAAAACAAAACTGGATTTTAGCGGATTGCCTGTACCGGTAGCAGCAGTTACAATTTCATCGATTGTGTTATTCTTTTATAATGGTGTAAATTTAATTACTCCATTCTCTTACATCGTTATACCTGTTGTTTTGATATTATCTTTTCTTATGATAAGTAAAATAAGATATAATACATTGCCGAAAATTAAGTACCTGACTCTGTCAGCAAAAATAGTGGTAATTTCAATATCACTTGCTGCTCTTATTGCGATTGTTCTCACTAAAGGAGTAGCATTTTTCTACCTGGTGTCATTTCATATTATATTTGGAGTTTTAAGATACCTGTATTTATTGGTTTTCCGTGACAGCAATCCGGTTGATTATAAACAGAAAACCAGCGCAGGTTGAATACATTGACAAAAAATAATTATATAAATAAGGATAGAGGATAATATGTTTGGAAACTTAGGCGCAACTGAAATAATACTTATCGTTTTAGCGATACTTCTTCTTTTCGGTGCTAAAAAAATACCTGAACTAGCAAGAGGAATCGGGAAAGGCATGAAAGAATTCAAAAAAGCCGTCAAAGAAGTTGAAGAAGATATAAAACTGGATGACGAAGATGATAAGAATAAGCAATAAAATCTGAGGACTTTTTGCTCCAATATAAAACCCATTCCCAAAAATTAAACCTGATAAAGAACGGAAAGTTATCTTTAACTGAGAATGTTGAATACTTCAGGGACTCCATTAATAAAAACGCAGATCTGAATGCTTTTAACTTTGTATTTGAGGAAGTAGTAGAAGAGAGCAGAAAGATTGAGGAAAAGATACATGACGGTAAGTATGGTAAACTGGCTGGAATGGTTATAGCTGTTAAAGATGTACTGGCTTTAAAGGACAAACCTTTAACCTGCTCATCCAATATTCTGAAAAAATTTAAATCTATTTACACTGCTACTGCTGTCCAGAAATTACTTGATGAAGATGCTCTTATTATCGGGAAAACAAACTGTGATGAATTTGCGATGGGTTCTTCAAATGAAAATTCTGCACGAGGCGTGGTTAAAAATCCTGTGAATACTGAATTCGTACCCGGTGGATCAAGCGGAGGCTCGGCTGCCGCAGTTGCTGCTGGTCTTTGTGATGCCTCACTCGGCACGGATACTGGCGGATCAATCCGTCAACCTGCATCGTTCTGCGGAATTTATGGTTTTAAACCTACATATGGCAGAGTGTCCAGATTCGGTTTAACTGCATTCGCTTCATCATTCGATACAATCGGTCCTTTTGCAAGAAGCGTTGATGATATCTCTCTATTGCTTCAGGTAATATCAGGGAAAGACAAATATGATTCTACTTCCTCCGATAAAGAAGTTCCTGACTTCCTATCAGAATACCAAAATGCCACAAAACTGAAAATAGGTCTGCCCCAGGAATTTTTTAGCGATGGACTTGATCCGGAAATAAGAGATATTTTGTATGACTACATCAGTAAACTGAAAACCGACGGATTTGAGATTATTGATATTCATCTTCCCCATCACGAATATTCAATTGCTGCATATTATATTTTAACAACTGCAGAGGCAAGCACAAACCTTGCAAGGTACGACGGTGTAAGATACACCACCAGAAGCGGTAAGAAAGATGATTTAATAAATATGTACACAAACACCAGATCTGAGGGATTCGGAGATGAAGTTAAGCGCAGAATTATGCTGGGTACATATGTTTTGTCCGCAGGATATTACGATGCTTATTATGCAAAAGCCCAGAAAGTCAGAAGATTAATTCAGAAAGACTTTTTCGATGCATTTGAAAAAGTTGATGTTATAATCACACCAACTTCCCCTTTTACAGCATTTAAACTGGGCGAAAAAACATCGGATCCTCTTCAAATGTATCTGAGTGATATTTATACAACTTCAGCTAACTTAGCGGGAATTCCCGGAATTAACGTTCCTGTAGGTTCCGCAGGAAACGGACTTCCTATTGGGATGCAAATCCTGGCAAATCAATTTGAAGAGCTGAAACTGCTCCGATTAAGCAGCTACATTGAATCCAATTATTTGAAAAATGAAGTCGTCTGAGTGACCTTTCACAGTTAATCGAGGCTTTTTAAACATTTTTTAATAATTTTGTTCATTCAAATCAAACTCCTAAGGAAATTCTAATGAGTATATTACTTGATCAGAAAACCCGCGTTGTGGTGCAAGGCATTACAGGTGGAGAAGGTTCGTTTCACACACAACAAATGATTGAATACGGCACTAACGTAGTAGCGGGTGTTACTCCTGGTAAGGGCGGCACTAAAATATTCAGTCTGCCTGTTTATAATACTGTTAAAGAAGCTGTAGAAAATGAAAAGGCTGATGCCTCGGCTATTTTTGTCCCTCCGCCTTTCGCAGCTGATGCAATACTGGAAGCTGCTTCAGCAGGAATAAAACTGATAGTATGCATTACAGAAGGAATTCCGGCTAAGGATATGGTTAATGTATACAATGTTATCAGAGAAAAAAATATACGCTTGATCGGTCCGAACTGTCCGGGTATAATATCTCCTGGAAAAGCAAAAATCGGTATCATGCCGGGTTTCATTCATAAAAAAGGTAAAGTCGGAGTTGTATCAAGAAGCGGTACACTTACATATGAAGCAGTAAAACAATTAAGTGATCTTAAAATCGGACAGTCAACGTGTATAGGTATTGGCGGTGATCCGGTGGTAGGTTCACAGTTTATTGATATAATTAAGTTGTTAAACGACGATCCTGGGACTGAAGGAATAGTGATGATTGGTGAAATAGGCGGTAATGCTGAAGAAGATGCTGCTGCCTATATAAAGAAACATGTTAAGAAACCCGTTGTAGGTTTCATTGCCGGCAGAACTGCACCTCCCGGAAGAAGAATGGGTCACGCAGGAGCGATAATAGCCGGCGGAAAAGGTACCGCTGCAGAAAAAATGCTGGCTATGAAAAAAGCCGGTATTCATGTTGTTGAAAGCCCTGCAGATATCGGTATCACTATGCAAAAAGCACTTAAAAAGATAAAGTAATTTGATTAAATAGAGTATAAATAAGTGAACGAAGTTTCTCAGTTGAAGCTTCGTTCGTTTTTTATAATTAAGATATAATACGGAGAACAAATGAATAATAAGACTTTGGCAATACTTAAACCTGATTGTGTGCGTAAGAACCTGATAGGACAGGTAATTTCAAAGATAAATGAAGCCGGATTTAAGATAAAAGCAATGAAGATGGTACATCTTACAAAAGAATCTGCCGGTGGCTTCTATGAAGTTCACAAAGAAAGACCATTTTTCAACGATCTTATTGCGTATATGACTTCGGGACCATGTGTACCAATAGCACTTGAAAAGGACAACGCTGTTGAAGATTTCAGATCTCTTATTGGTGCAACTGATCCTTCGAAAGCTGCTGAAGGTACGATTCGTAAATTGTACGCTGAAAGTATCGAACAGAACATTGTTCATGGTTCAGACTCAGATGAAAACGCGGTTAAAGAAATCGCTCACTTTTTCTCCCGGAAAGAATTACTCGAAAATTATAGTGATTAAATATGAAACGTATTTTTAAAATATTATATCTGTTAATTCTGGTTACGATAATCGGATGCTCAAATTCGGAATCAAAAGTAGAAATAGGGGCTGATTTGTTATTCTCCGACTACTTTGACTTTATTAAAAACAAGAAAATCGCTCTGGTAACAAATCATACAGGAAGACTTGCAAACGGTACACATTTAATCGATACACTTCTAAATACTAATGATACCAGGTTGGTTAAAATATTTTCACCAGAGCATGGATTGTTCGGGAAAGCCCCGGACGGCAGCAGTATAACCGACTCCGTTCTGTCAGAATACAGCATCCCAGTATTATCGCTTTATGGTACAAACAGAAAACCTAGCCCCGAGATGCTGAAAGATATTGATGTAATTGTATTCGATATACAGGATATAGGATCACGATACTACACGTATATTTCAACAATGTATTACTGCCTTGAAGCTGCCGCTGAAAATAAACTGCCTCTGATTATATTGGATCGTCCTAATCCAATCGGCGGAAATTATTTTGACGGTCCGTTGATTGAAGAAAATTATAAATCGTTCGTTTCAATTGCACCTATACCTATTGTTCACGGTATGACGATGGGTGAACTTGCTTTGCTGTTTAACGGTGAAAGAATGACTGATAGTAAGCATCCCGCAGAAATATTTGTTGCTAAAATGAAAAACTGGAAGCGCCGTTACTTATATTCCGACTGTGGTCTTCCCTGGATTAAACCATCCCCTAATATGCCCACTCTTGAAACGGCATTGATATATCCGGGTCTTTGTCTGCTTGAAGGGACTAATATTTCAGAAGGTCGCGGAACGTATGAACCGTTCCTCAAATTCGGTTCACCTTATATTGATGCAGATGAATTACTCGGCGAAGCAATAAAAATTCTACCGGATGATATTAAAGCAGAGGCTGTTAAATTTACACCTGTTTCGATTGATACAATGTCAAAATATCCCAAATACGAAGATGAACAATGTTTCGGATTACGCCTCAGTTTTGATGATTCAGGAAATATTGATGCATTAAGATTCGGGATTAGATTGCTATTTGTCTTAAAAAATTTATATGACGATGATTTTGGTTTAAGAAATTCACTCGACAGATTATACGGCAGCAGTAAATTAAGGAAATATTTGATGAAGAATGAAGATCCTGAGAATTTATTCGCTTCATGGCAGGAGGATTTAAATAAATTCAAAGTTATCAGAAACAAATACTTACTCTATTAAGGAAATATTATGCGAAAATTTTTAATCATTCTCTTAAGCATTATTTTACTGTTTTCCTGCAGTGACGAAAAAAAAGAAACTTTAGACAACAAACCGGTTCAGACTGTTCCTGTTGAAGCTGAATCAGGACCGAGGAAATTACTGGAATACAAGTTTAAACCGGGAGATGAATTTAATTACAGATTGACAACTGAAATGAACAGTACGCAGCATGTTGAAGCTGATACTGCAATGAACACTTCAATGAACCAGTGGACACAGTACGAGTTTAAACTCAATGTGGAGAAAGTTGCCGGGGACGGTATAGCCGATATTAAAGTTCGTGTAAATGCGGTCAGAGCCAAAGCAGATGCAAACGGACAGAAGGTGGAGTATGATTCAAAATATCTTTACAGCACTCGTGAAAGACAACTCTTTATGGATTATGAATCTATAAAGAATAAGTCGTATAGTATTAAAGTTACAAAACACGGACAGTTAATCGATATTACCGGTGTGAAACCCATTATAAACGAAATGCTGGTAATTCAGAATTCAAAAGAAAGCATGTCTAAGGAGCAATTAGAAGCTTTCGAGCAGGAATTTATATTATCAGGCATTGCGCCTTTAACCGAACAGTTGTTCAGAAAAACATCAGAACAAGTAGTAGGGATTAATAGTAAGTGGGAGCAGAGATATCCCTCAGTTCTTGCAGGTTTTCAAATCGAAAACATAGCCACTTTCAGACTTAAGGAATATTACAAAGAAGGTAACGATACTCTTGCACTATGCGATGCTTTTCTTTCTATAACATGGCAGGGGGAAAATCAGGTTAATCAGGAAGGTGTTAATTACAACTTCAGCGATCCTGATATATCGGGATCGGGGCAGTTTCGTTTTAATGTGGATAAAGGAGTAGTCGAATTTTCCGAGACAAATGTTAAAATGGAAATTGAAATGACCGCTGAAGGACTTGATAAGGACAATAATCCTATTAAAGTCTATAAGAAAGACTTTGTGAACAACAAGAGTAAACTGGAACTTATCTAGTTTACTCTTTTTGTTCTTCAACTATAACCTTCGATCCGGAAACATCAACAACTTTTAGCTGCACCCCCCTGCTTATAAATTCTCCCGCAGTTACAACATCGTATCTTTTACCCTCAAATACTGCAGTACCTGAAGGTCTTAAATCTGTTAATGCTTGTCCTGTCAAACCGATAAGATGATCAAAACCGGGTGCCGAAGTTGTGTAGCCGGAAGTAGCACGGATATTGCTTGCAAGAATTAATTTGTTCCACACATTTGATTTAGGTAACAATCTAGACAGAATCAGCATCATAATAAATGTTGCAACAAATGATGACGCAAGTTGAATAATCACAAAGGATATATCTCCCCAATCAATCAGCGGGAAATCGGCTAACAGCCCAAGGAATAGTCCGGCTATCATAAATAGTATTCCCAGTATACCGAAGACACCGAATCCCGGGACAACGAAAATCTCAATTATTAATAAAGCCACACCTATAATAAACAGGACAATTTCTATGACTGAAGCCAGCTCCAAAATATAATTCGTGCCGAAGAGCAGAGCTAACGCAATTACAGCAGCCGTACCCGGCAAGCCCCAGCCGGGAGTTTTAACTTCGGTAAACAGACCTACAAGACCAATCATTATTAATAATCCGCTTATAATCGGATTACTTATAAACCTTACAATATTTTCAGCCCAGTCGATTTCAATCTCAATTATTTCGGCATTTTCAATATCATTATATTCAAGAACCTGGCTCAGGCTTGAGAGAATGGTATCAGCGATACCGTACTTTAACGCCTCATTCGATGTTAATGTTATAAGTTGAGTGCTGTCAACCAGTCCTTCAATAACGATTCTTTCATCAACCATACCTTCAGCTATGTCCGTTCTTCTGCCGGTCCTTTCGGCAGTGGCACGCATCTCGGATCTCATATAGGACTGGGCTTTTTCGGCTTGTTTGGTGCCGGATTGATCAACAACAGTTGTCGCGCCAATAGATGCTCCAGGAACCATTATTATTTGCTCACACGACAATGATATCAATGAACCGGCTGAAATTGCCCTTTTATCGATAAAGGCTATTGTTTTCACTTTGCTGTTGAGTATAGCATCTTTTATCTGAGTTGCAGCATCAACTCTACCGCCAAAAGTATTAATCCTGAATATTACCGCTTCAGCCAGATTTGCTTCGGCTTCACTTATTAGTCTTTTTACATAAGGTGCCAGTCCCAAATCAATATCACCTTCAATTTCCCCGAGATATACCTTCTGGGATAAAATTGATGATGCTGTAAGAACAGAAACCAAGAGTAATAATTTCAACTTCACATTGCCACCGGTTTTAATAAATGAATAACTGAAGTAACTATTAAATTATTTTTCTTCTTTTGAAGTAGCGATTGATCCGATCGCACTTCTATCGAATTTCATTTTAATATTATTTCCCACATCAATCAGACATGTTTTTTCATCAATGCCTGCTACAACTCCGTGCAGACCACTGTTCATCACGACCTTGTCGCCTTTTTTAATTTCAGAGAGCATTCTCTCACGTTCCTTTGCCCTCTTCTGTTGAGGTCTGATAATCATGAAGTAAAAAATAGCGAATATAGCTCCGAACATTATTAAAGTACTTATCATACTTCCGCCACCGCCGCCTTCAGCCGGTGCCATTGCAAGTAAATTATACAATTAAGCCTCCTGATTTAGTTTACTTGATATTTTTTGAATAATTTGGTCCTTCCAATTTATGAAATTATCATTTAAAATCTGTTCCCTTGCAGCTCTTATAAGATTTAAATAAAATTTAAGATTATGAATTGTCGCCAGCTGGAAATATAGCAGTTCTTTTGCATTGTATAAATGCCTGAGATACGCTTTCGAATAATTTTTGCAAGTATAGCAGTTACACTCTGCATCAACAGGCGTAAAATCATTTTTATAAATAGAATTTTTAATAGTCAAAACACCTTTCGATGTAAATAAATACGCATTCCTCGCGTTCCTTGTTGGCATAACGCAGTCGAACATATCAACACCTCGTTCAATCGATTCAAGTATATTCTCCGGACGACCAACTCCCATGAGGTAGCGTGGTTTTTCAACAGGCATAAAATCAGTTGTAAAATCTGTTATTTCATACATTTTTTCAGCCGGTTCTCCAACAGCCAGACCACCGATAGCATATCCGTCAAAGTTCAGTTTCACCAGATCTTTTGCAGATTTTTCCCTCAGATCAGTATATACACTCCCCTGAATAATTCCGAAAATAAATTGTTTGTACCCGTATTTGGGTTCCGAAATATCAAAAGCCTCCCGGTTAAGCACTGCCCAATTTGAGGTTAATTCTGTAGAATTCAGTGCATAGTCATATTCACAGGGATAAGGTGTGCATTCGTCTAAAACCATCATTATATCCGAACCTATGAACCTTTGGATATTTATAACTTTTTCCGGTGAGAAAAAATGTTTCGATCCGTCAAGATGCGACTGAAATTCGACACCGTCATTTTTAAGTTTTCTTAGATCTGAAAGGCTGAACACCTGAAATCCGCCCGAGTCAGTTAGAATTGGTCTGTGCCAGTTCATAAAATTATGCAATCCGCCTGCGTTTTCCATAGTATCAGTGCCTGGTCTGAGATAAAGATGATATGTGTTTCCTAATATAATGCTGGCATCAATTTCATTTTTCAGCATATCCTGATTCACAGATTTCACAGTACCCTGTGTACCTACTGGCATGAATATCGGCGTAGGAATTGCACCATGATCAGTAAATATTGTGCCTGCTCTGGCTTTACTGCTTTTATCGGAATGTTCAAGTCTGAAAAACATGTAAGTTTATTCGGGTATTTTAAGGTTTAAAAATACCAAAAATAATTCATTTACTTATCACAATACTTAATTAATACTTATAAAAATACTTTATTATTACTGAATAAAGCGTGATTTAATTTCCTCGTCAGGTATAAGGCATTCATCCCGCATACCGAATATTTTATAGCGGTTACCTGCAATCAAATCATATATAAAATCTCTTATAATTCGCGGAACGAATTTAGCGAATTGAAAATATTTCCACGGATTACCGATAATATAAAATATTTTTAGTGCGGCATCGGACTTTTGATACTGTTCTCCCTTATATTTCAGAATTATTGTGTCGGGATTATTTATAACTGTTTTAGAATTTTTATTATAGGACTGAATCGGCACAAATCTTAGTTTTTTCTTTTTATCTATACGGATTAAAAATTTAACAATACCGCAGCATAAATTGCAGATTCCATCGAAAACTACTATCGGCTCATCTTCAGGTATCATGATAGAAAAGCATCTTTATAATTACTTGATTAGAGAAATTCACTTACAGATTCCATAGTAACGTCATCCGTGCAATGCGGGTACTCAATCTGCCAAGCATTGAAACCTCCCGTTAAATTATACACGTTCTCATATCCCGCACTTTTCAACAAACTGACTCCCATACTTGATCTGTCGCCGGATGCACAATGAAGTATAATATCTTTGTTTTTATCCAGAAGGTCAAGATTATCGAGCAGTCTGCCAGCATGAATATTCATTGATCCTTCTATACGACCTTCATCATATTCAGATTTGGCGCGGACATCAACCAATTGAATACTATTGTAATCTGCATCCAGCTTCATTTTAACTTCACAGCATGATATCTGTTTTACCGTCTGCAATTCATGACCCTGATTAGCCCACAAGTCAATATCATTGATATAACCGTAAATATTGTCCAATCCTATTCTGATTAAAGATTTTGTTAAGTCTTCAATATTCTTTTCATCTGCTATAAGAATGAATGGTTCCTCGTAATTTAATATCCAGCCGGACCATGTGCTGAATCCGCCATTGTCCTGAATATTTATTGAGCCGGGTAAATGTCCGCCTGCAAACGCAAGTTTATTTCTGGTATCAATTATTTTTATGCCTTTTTCTATTGCATCTTTAAGCTGGACAAGTGTTAATCTGCCCGGACGGGGTATTCCACCAAGTATTTGGGGACCTGATTTGTTAAGTTTTTTCATCATACCAAAATATTTAGGAGCTTCCGGTTGTCCTTCCAGCAGAGTATCGATGAATCCGTTTTCATCGGATATATTCAATGCCCAATTCACGAGTTTTTCATAACCTACTGTTGAGCTCGGGACAGCTCCGAGTGACTTGCCACATGCTGAACCTGCTCCATGCCCCGGCAATACCTGTAGGTAGTCAGGTAGTGATTTAAACTTTTTGAGCGAATCAAACATCTGATGCGCACCAGTTTTTCTGGAACCGGCGATACCTGCTGCTTCTTCAAGTAAATCCGGGCGACCAACATCCCCCACGAAAACAAAATCCCCCGTGAATATCATTACGGGTTTGTCACTGGAAGCAGTATCTGTAAGCAAAAAACTGATATGCTCTGGTGTATGTCCAGGTGTATGAATTACCTCAAATAAAAGATTACCCACTTTAAACTTATTTCCGTCCTTCAAACCAGTATGTTGAAACTGATACTGCCAGTCGATTCCCCCTTCATCAGAAAGTAGTAACATGGCTCCGGTAATATTTGCAAGTTCTCTCGATCCGCTTAGGAAATCTGCGTGAATATGAGTCTCGGTTATATGTGTGATATTAAGATTTTCCTGTTCGGCTATTTTCAAATATTCCTCAACATCTCTCCGCGGATCAATTACAATCGCCTCGCCGGATGCCTGGCATCCTACCAGGTAGCTGGATTGAGCTAATCCTTTATCATAAATATGTTTAAAGTACATTTTCTCCTCTACGACTTATAATCTGATTCAATTTCACCATGCCAGCCAATAATGCCAGGCTCTAGATTGTAGACGCTTTCAAAACCCAGCTGCATCATTTGTCTGGCTGCATGATAACTTCTATTACCGCTTCTGCAGTAGATATAATAACTTTTTGATTTATCCAGTTCCATTATCCGGTCCATAAACTCCGGACTTGATATATCTATTAAAATTGAATTTGGAATTCTAACCTGTGCATTTTCGATATCGGTTCTGACATCCATAAGAACTGCATTTTTATCACTCTTCATCTGTCTTTCGAAATTTTCAGAATCGAGATTTATCACCCGTAAACCTGTACCGAATATAGTTGAGAAAATTGAACCCATCTATAAGCCTCCCATTGTAAATATATTTTGAAAAATTATTAAAATTCCTGCTCCCAGTACGAACCAGCCGAAAACAGGTTTAAGTAGATTTGCATTCATTTTGTGCGATAACCGTGAACCTATTATCATTCCCATTATTGCGATTGCCGTAAAAATTATTAAAAAATACCAGTCAATTTGCAGCCCGGTACCCAAATCACCGGTAAAGCCTATAAGTGATTTCACCGCTATTATAAACAATGAAGTCCCCACAGCAAGTTTCATTGGCAAATTTGCAAACACTACAAGTGCAGGAATTATTAAGAATCCTCCGCCCGCTCCTACAAGTCCGGTTAAAAAACCAACCAGGAAGCCTTCAAAGGTTATAAATAAGATCCGGCTAAAATTATTGCGGTTAAACTTGCTGAAATTAAAAGTTATGTCTTTTATCATACTAATTGACGCAAATACCATTAGCGAGGAAAATAGCAGCATTATCATAATATCTTTATTTAGTACAACTCCGTTTATGCTGAAAATCTGTTCGGGAAATGATGGAATAACAAAACGTCTTGTCAGATACACTGCAATCAGAGCCGGAATGGAGAAAACTATTCCTGTAGAGTAATTGACATTTTTTGATTTCTGATAAGTTATTACGCCTATTAAACTGGTTACTCCTACAATTATAAGTGAATAGGAAGTAGATAATAACGGTGAAATATTAAATAAATAGACCAGAACTGGTACTGTAAGTATCGAACCACCTCCACCAATAATCCCGAGTACTACTCCTATAAGGGCGGCAGATATGTATCCTAGAATTTCCATACTAATAATATTAATTTTATTCGTATATGATGTCCATTTATATAAAATGATTCAATACAGATTGAAGAAATTCGGTTATTCTGGCATAATTTGTAGCTTTACCAGTTCAATCTTCCTTTTATCGGAGCGAATGATGAGGAATTTATATTTTTCGAGTATGATGTGGGTTTTACCCTGTTCGGGAATCTGACCTATATGAGATGTAATCATACCGGCTATTGTTTCATAATCGCCTTCGGGCAACTGCAGATCAAATTCTTCGTTAATATGATCAATTTCAACACTTCCGCTAATCACATAAGTATTATCATCAATTTTCTTGCATACATTTTCATCAATATCATATTCATCTTTAATTTCACCAAGTACCTCTTCAATAATATCTTCAACAGTCACTATCCCGGCAGTACCGCCGAATTCATCAACAACAACCGCAATTGATACCTGTTTTTCCAGGAATTCGTTAAGCATATCAAGAGATTTTTTAGTATCGGGGACGTAATTTATAGTCCGTATAACGCTGGATAGATTTTCAGGATTTTTGAACATGTCGTATGCATGCACAAAACCTTTTATGTTATCGAGACTTTCCTCATAGACAGGAATCTTGGAGTAACCGCTCTCTATAAAAACACCTCTAACCTCCTGAATGCTCGAGTGTATCTCAACTCCAACAATTGCCGTTCTGGGTGTCATTGCTTCATATATTTTCTGCTCCCCCATTTCAAACACTCTGGAAATAATATCAGATTCCTCCAGGTTAATTTTGCCAACGGTTGAGCTTTCTATTATAAGATCCTGCAAATCATTCTTGCCGAAAAGATATGAATAATTTTCCTCGTTAATATTTGCCGATCTTGTAAGTATAGTAGAAATGGAGGATATAACTTTTACGACGGGATAAATTACCAGAGCTATTATTCGCAGAGGTATAGAAACTATTAAAACAAATCTGTCCGGAAGTTCGCGTGCAATATACTTTGGAATAAGTTCGCCGAAGATTAGGAGAACAACCGTAGAAATCAGAAGTATATTGATATCACTCAGCTGAAAAACATTAAACAGGTATACGGCAGCCAGCGAGGCAAAAGCTATATTTACTATATTATTTGACACCAGGATGGTTGAGAAAAAAATATGAGGTTTCTCTATAAAATAGTGTGCGTATTTTGCAGCAATTTTATTTTTACGGGCACGCAGTTCAATTTTAATTTTGTTTGCAACCACATATGCCATTTCACTCGAAGAAAAGAATCCGCTTAACAAGATCAGAAATATAAGGACAATAATTTCACTCATGACGTTAATAAGTAGTCTCTACATCAACTTTTTCAATAAAATATTTTAAGTGGTTGTTTCCGTCATAAAAATCAAGTACCAGATTTACAGGTAAATCAGGATCGAGCTGAGGATTCATTAATACACCTTTTATGGTCGAGAATCTTATTACTTTAATCCTTAAATCCGATTCTGAATCGCTTATCTGACTTGTCGGTTTAATCTGAAAAACAACTTCGTCATCCTGTATTACATCAACCGTTTCCAGTTTAATATAATTAAAATTATAATCAGGTTTATCGTGCACTTCCACAACACCAGAAATATGAAAACGTGTCTCCGAATACGGCATAAGATTTATCCAGGCATTAACTTCACCTATATTCAACATCACTTCCTGCTTAAACAGTTCTTCCAGTTCAACTTTTTTTGTTGATTTTTCGGCAGAAGAACATCCGATAATAAATGCAAGCAATAACGCACAAAAAGGATACTGTTTTTTCAATTTAATCATAAATAAATTATAAGAAGTACTGTCAAAAGATATAAAAAAGAATTCACAAGCATAGGAACATCTTTGATCACTATTTCGATAGAGTTTTCACCTTTATTCTGCGAATACACCAAAAACATGTATCTTAAAATACCAAAGATAAAGAATATGGTCGTAAAAATTAGGTTTTCCGTATTAAAGACGCTGATAGTTCTTTCCGAGACAGTATACAATGCATAACAAATAATTACTGCCGAGGAGGTGACTGCTGAAATCTGATTAATAAATTCGCTTGAATAATGTTTAAGTACGGTTCTTGTCGGTAAGCCGTTGGTAATTATTTTCAGTTCCGATTTCCTTTTCATAACAGCAAGAAACAGCGACAAGAATAACGCAGTGAGAATAAGCCATTTGGAGATGTAAACATCAATTACCACCGCACCTCCGATTACACGCAGCATAAATCCGGCTGCGACGCACATAATATCGAGAATAACGATATTTTTCAGGTAAAAACTGTACAATATGTTAAGTAAGAAATAACCGGCAACAACAATCAAAAAATGCAACGGAAGCTGAGTCAATAAAATTACTGATACAGCTATTAATACAAAGGCAGCGCTCAGAGCACTCTGAATTGTGATTGCACCTTTTGCTATGGGGCGTTCCTTTTTTACGGGATGATTTCTGTCTTTATCGGAATCTGCAATATCGTTGATAATATAAACAGCGCTGGCTGCAAGGCTGAACGATAAAAATGCACCTAAAGCATTATAAACTGCCGTTACTTCGAAGAGCCTTTGAGCAAAAACTATAGGAATAAAAACAAATATGTTCTTGAGCCAGTGATTTATTCTGAATAGTTTTAAGTATTCACCGATCATTAAAAAACCACCGATTCTTCATAAATTCCGAATGTTTTCTTTAATTCTTCTATCATTTCCCCCAGTGTAACATAATTCTCAGCTGCTTCTATCAATACCGGCATCAGGTTGGTATTATTTTTAGCGGCTAGGTCAATTTTTTTCAATGATTCTTCTACCTTTGGATTGTCTCTTCTGTTTTTAAGGTCCCGAATTCTTTTCCTTTGCATTTTTTCGACTTCCGGTGATATCTGCAAAATATGAATTTCATGATTCTCATCCATATCAATAAATTCATTAACACCGACAACAAATTTTTCTTTTCTTTCAAGCTCAAGCTGATACCTGTAAGCTGACTCCGCAATCTCTCTCTGGAAATAACCGGCTTCGATGGCTGGAATCACGCCACC
The DNA here is from genome assembly GCA_016927595.1 of Melioribacteraceae bacterium. GTDB lineage: Bacteria > Bacteroidota > Ignavibacteria > Ignavibacteriales > Melioribacteraceae > PGYT01. Next base: position 26,575 of record JAFGMI010000021.1, read on the forward strand.
GAAAGAATCGATTTCAGCAAATATTTTTTCAGCTTTTTCCTCCATTTTATCGGTGAGATTTTCGACAAAATAGCTGCCTCCAAGCGGATCAACAGTGTTAATCACGCCCGATTCATAGGCAATAATCTGCTGCGTTCTCAATGCAATTTTTACGGATTTTTCACTCGGCAAAGCTAATGTCTCGTCCATTGAGTTCGTATGCAATGATTGTGTACCGCCCATGACGCCTGCAAGCGCCTGGAGAGTTGTCCTTATAATATTATTTTCGGGCTGTTGCGCTGTAAGAGTGCAACCGGCAGTTTGAGTATGAAATCGTAGCCACCATGATCTTGGGTTTTTGGCTTTGTATTTGTTTTTCATTCTTTTTGCGTATATTCTTCTTGCTGCCCGGAACTTTGCAATCTCTTCAAAAAAATCGAGATGTGAATTAAAGAAGAATGATATTCTTGGGGCAAAAGAGTCAATATCCATACCTCTGCCCAGACAATCTTCAATATATGCAAATCCGTCAGCCAGAGTATAGGCAAGTTCCTGTATTGCAGTAGATCCGGCTTCGCGTATATGATAGCCGCTCACCGATACAGGATTCCATAACGGCACATCGCTGGTACAGTATTCGATCATGTCTGTAATTATACGCATTGAGGGCTGGGGTGGAAAAATATATTCCTTCTGCGCTATATATTCTTTAAGTATATCGTTTTGAAGTGTTCCCCTCAGTTTATTGAACGAAACTCCCTGTTTCTTAGCTACTGCCAGATAAAAAGCAAAAATCATTGCTGCAGGCGAGTTAATGGTCATTGAAGTGGATACCTTCTCAAGCGGAATTCCCTCGAATAGTGTTTCCATGTCCGCGAGAGATGAGATTGCAACACCGCAAATTCCTACCTCACCCTCGCTCATTGAATCATCAGAATCCTTTCCCATAAGTGTAGGAAGATCAAAGGCGACTGATAAACCGGTCTGACCTTTTGAAAGGAGGTATTTAAATCTTTTGTTTGTATCTTCAGGAGTTCCGAAGCCGGCAAACTGCCTCATAGTCCAGATTTTACCTCTATATCCGTTTGTATGAATTCCCCGGGTAAAAGGATATTCACCCGGAAATCCTACTTCATCGGTGAAAGATTCAGACTTAACATCATCAGGTGTATAAAGTGCATTAATAGTCTCGCCGGATACTGTTGTGAACTTCAATCCATTTTCTTCTGATGAATTCAATCTTTCAATAAAATTGTTTTTGAGCTGTTTGTATTTATCTGAGTCCATTATTTCCCTTCCCGGATGCGGTTTTAAAACGGATTTATAGTTTGTTACAGAATATAATAAAGATGCTTATTAATGCCAACGGGAAGAAATAATCTTGTCAGGAATGATTCGTTTTGATTTTGTTTATTACATATAAGAGGTCGGGAGTTTCGATGGGTTTAATCATATACTTTACCGGATCAACCGTATTTGCTCTTTCTATATGCTGTTTATCCTGATATCCGCTCATAAATACGATAGGGACTTCAACTTTCTGTTTAATGGATATTGCTGTATCAATCCCGTCCATTTCACCAGCAAGGCTGATGTCCATCAGAACCAAATCGGGAGTTGTGTGTACAATAGCGTTCAAAGCATCTTCGCCTGTAGCAACTACGCTGAAAACCTTATAGCCGGCTTTACTTAAAACCATCTTTAAGTACATTGCCGTCAATGCCTCGTCCTCAACCAGCAGTATATTTGTAATATCAGGCATTTCTAGACTCTTTTATTGTAAATCGATTCGCTGAACTTAATACTGCAAGAAACACCGCTGCCGGAATTAAACACTACATTTCCCTGCAACTGATGCTCCACAATGCTATAAATGCTTCTAAGACCCAGCGTCTCCTGTGCAGAAAAATCAAAACTATCCGGAACTCCTATTCCATTATCGGAATAACCCAGATTTATTTCACCTTTATCTGTTCTGGAGAGTGAGATTTTAACAATACCATTCCTGTTATCCGGGAAAGCGTACTTAAAAGAATTCGATAACAATTCATTAAGTATTAAACCGAAAGGAATGGCTATATCGATAAGGATTTCAATATCTTCTATATTATATTCCAGTGATACTCTATCCGATGCTATTGAAAAACTCCTTAAAACAAGTTCGCTCAGTTCCTGAATGTAATTTTTTAAATTTATACTTGAGAGATTCTGCGACTGATACAGTTTCTGATGAACAAGCGACATTGCCTGTATTCTGTTCTCGGTGTCTCTGAATGTGCTTCTTACCATTGCATTATCTGTAGATGCTGCCTGCAGTGAAATAAGAGACCTTATAACCTGCATATTGTTTTTCGTCCTGTGGTAAAGTTCTCTCAGAAGTACGTCTTTCTCTTTTATTGATTCTATTAGTTTCTGTTCAACAATTTTACTTTCAGTTATGTCCTGAATAGTCCCGATCATAAATTTCACACTGCCATCATCATTAAAATCAAGCTCGCCGCGTCCATGAACCCACCTCTCCTCTTTGTCATTTATGCGGATAATTCTGTATTCATAATTAAAAGGATTTTTGTTCTTTACGACATGATTCAACAGATAGTCGGACATCTCTTCAGCATGTTCGGGATGTATTACTTTCAGCCAGCCTTTAATATCTTTTATATAATTCTTATCGATGCCGAATATTTCGTCGAGTGTCTGCGAGCTTTCCCATTCGCCTGTTTTAATATCGAAAGTATAATGACCAAGCCTCGCTATTTTCTGAGATTCTTTAAGAAGGTTTTCACTTTTTTTAATGGTTTCGTTTACTTTTTTAGTCTCGGTTATATCTCTTGCTGTTGTTGTAACGAATTCCTGGTTTTCAAAAACTATATAATCAACTGATATTTCTACAGGAAATATTTCACCGTTTTTTTTCTGATGCCTTGTTTCGAAGCTGTACGATTTTCTATTTCTCGTTACAATCCATTGTGCATCCCATCTGTCTTTCGGAAAATCAGGATCAATATCGAGAACGGTCATATTTAGTAATTCTTCGCGCGTATACCCCAGTTGCTCGCATGCGGAATCATTTACATAAATAATTCTCGCATCCCTTGCACACCAGTAAATTGGATCGCGGATTTTATCGACGGTAAACTGAGTTCGTTCTAACTGTTCTTTTACTTTCTTTTGTTCGGAGATATCTTTTACAAAACCCATCATATATGTCTTATCGTTCAGCTGAACAATACTTGACCTGATTTCCACAGGCAGTTCAGTACCGTCTTTTCTTTTATGAATACTTTCAAAGCTGACAGCTTCTCCGTATTGTATCGATTCCCATATTGAATGGATTTTTTTCAGATCATTAAACAACGGATCAATTTGCTGAACACCCATGTTTAAAATTTCATTTCGTGAATAACCAAGTAAATTACAAGATACTTCGTTCACGTCAAGTATTCTGGCAGTCTCAAAATCCACAAAATAAAATGCATCGCCCGCCTGATTGATAACACTCCGGTACCTCTGTTCACTTTCTGTGAGAGCGTTCAGGACTGTCCTCCTTTCAGTTACATCGAGAATTATTCCATCCCAGATAATGCTCCCGTCATTCTGCTTTTCAGGTGTCGACAAAAATTCCATCCAGCGGTTTTCACCTTCAAGAACAAATTCAACAATTTCTTTGAAGGGAGACAATGTTGCGGCAGATTCTTTTATTTTGCTGATGATCCTGGATAAATCCTTTTCTACTATCTTATTCATCAGAAAATCAGGATTATTTATCAGATCAGCAGACTTGATCCCGAGAATGCATTCTGCATTAGGACTTACATATGGGAAGGAATACGAATCATCAGGTTTTAGCTCAAACAGATAAAGAACTCCCGGAACGTTATAATTTAACCTGATGAGATTCTTTGCCGTATTTTGTGCCAGTTGTTCCTTTTTTTCTAATTTCTGAACTTCATTCTCAAATTTTTTTATCAGCTTTGATATGGAAACTGTAAGTGAATTTAATTCCGTATCAATATTAATCAAAGAGATATCTGTTTCTTTGGAATTGATGTAGGCTTCTATAAACTCGGATAATTTATTAATTTCATTTAATAATTTGTCTTTTGTCATATGTATAATTATTTGCCCAGAGTCAATATTTAATAATAATTACTGATGATAATATTTTTCCATTATTATCACGCATATTTTTAAGGATTATCTTTATAATCGGACAATAATATAAATAGTTTATAATTTTTTACAAAAAAAATGCTGTACGGCGTGATAATTATCATGAAGAATTTAACTTGTTAGTTTTTATAAGTCGAATATTTGAGGATTACATTTATCTCATAAAAAAATCCTGAATTTATCATCAGATTGGCTACTGATTTCCTGCATAAGCTCGGGTTATTTGATAAAAACAGGCTGAGTTATCAGGTTCTGCCAAATCGTTTATCAAATTCCGTAAGTGATATTTTAATTACAATAGGTCTGCCGTGAGGACATACATAAGGCATTGAAGTAGCAAATAATTGATCGACTAACAGCCGCATTTCACGTTCATTCAATTTGTCGCCTGCTTTTATGGCAGTCTTACAAGAAAATGATTTTGCAAGATTATCCCTTACATCAAGATTTTTTTCGACCCGATTCCTGCGATATTCCGATAAAATATCCTTAAACGTTTCTGCTTCCGAACCGATATTAACATCCGATGGAACCCCAATAATCTCTATGGTTCGTCTGCTCAAATATTTTAAGCTGAATCCGAGCTGAGTAAGATAGCTGTCAAGTTCTTTAGTAAGCTCATAGTCGGCTGGATCCAGTTCAACACTTTGTGAAAACAGTAGCTGCTGTGAAAACGGCATGTTGGATTCGAAAGATTTCAATGCTTTTTCGTAAAGTATACGTTCGTGCGCTACATGCTGATCGATGATCATAAGACCCGTTTTAATCTGAGAAAGGATATACTTGTTGTGAAGAGAAATAATGAATGATGATTCTTCGCCGAATCTCTTTGATTCTGTATTCTCTGATTCATCGCTTTTATGTGCAATTTCTCTTCGTGTCTCATCGGGTGTAATATTCTGCTCAATACCGGTTATACCCAGTTTTTTATTCAGTGAATCGAACAGCAAGTCAATTTCATTATCATCGAATATTCCTGTACCTTTGCTGTTCCCTGGACCAGTCCTGAAATTCGGGACATCGGAAAAATCGTTACCGGCAGTTTCGCGATAATTCGTAAACGATAATTTATCGCCGGCAATTCCCGCATTGGTAATTTTCACACTTGGAACAAGATCGTATTTACCAAGTGCTTTTTTAACTACTGCATTAATAAACTTGTAAATAGTTTTCTCATCTTCAAATTTTACTTCCAGCTTTGACGGATGCACGTTTATGTCAATTTTCTCGGGATCAATGCTCAGATAAATTACGAAGAACGGATAATCACCCTTTTCCAGAATATTTTCATAAGCGCTGAATACTGCATGATTAATTATTTTGCTGGTAACGTATCTTCGGTTTATAAACAGGTACTGATCGCCTTTGCTTTTTTTGAGATAAGTGGGCTTGGCTGCGCAACCTTCAATTTTTATAAAATCGCTTTCCTCATGCAATTCGACAACCGCATCATATATATTGTCTGCAATAACATCTTCAAGCCGGTTTCTTTCGGAAGCAGAACTGAAATCAAATATTAAATCGTCATCATTTGTTAACTGAAAAGACACTCCCGGATTACTTAATGCTGCCCGCTTAAAAGTTTCAATCAAATGCTTCAGCTCAGTCGAATTACTTTTCAGAAAATTTCTTCTGGCGGGAGTATTATAAAACAGATTCTTGACTGAAATTGATGTGCCTTTTTTAAAGGATCCTTTTTCATGTATTAAACCGGATTCATCGTCATATCTTATGAGAGTACCAAGTTCATCATCATACCGTTCGGTTTTTAGTTCCAGTCTGCTTACCGCTGCAATTGAGCTTAATGCCTCGCCTCTGAACCCGTAAGTTGTAATCCTGTCGAGATCTTCTACTGTTTTAATCTTACTTGTAGCATGACGCATTGTGCACTTAAGAGCGTCCTGAAACGACATTCCACTGCCGTCGTCAGCAACTTGTATCAGAGATTTCCCCGCATTTTTAATAAATACTTCTATCTTTTTGGAACCAGCATCGAGTGAATTTTCTATCAATTCCTTCAGCACTGAAGCGGGTCTCTGTACAACTTCTCCTGCAGCTATCTTATTTGCTATATAATCGGGTAATATTTTTATTTCTTCGTAATTCATAAGCTGTAATAATCTTTTGATCAGGGCTTCTAAGATAAGAAAATTTATTGACTGGTTCTTCTATAGGTAGTAATTACAAAATCCTTTTTACTTATTATTTCCGTAGAGAGCCACTTATTTTCGTCAATTGCGGGGAAAAAAACATCACCTTCATGTTCGCCGGCGATGTGACTTATTATTAATTTATCTGCTTTATCTATAAATTGCTTAAATACTTCCCCGCCGCCGATTATAAATAATTCACTGAAATATTTCGCCTTAACGATGTCCAAAGCATCATCAAAAGAATTAACATAAAGAAGATTCTGATCATCTGAAGTTTTATTTGTATCGCGTGTAAGCACAATGTTCAGTCTGTCCTTAAGCATACCGCCAATGGAATCATAAGTTTTTCTTCCCATCAGGACAGAATGACCAATAGTTGTTTTTTTGAAATGAGCAATATCCTCACGAATTTTCCATGGAATGGAATTATTAAGACCGATGACATTCGCATTATCTATGGAGGCAATTATTGTAATATTCACAAATCTCTGAACTCAATTTTCCATTTTGACAATGATTGTTTTTGTTGCATTATCATTTAATGTAACCACAACGGTTGAGTCAATTAAACCGCCTAATTTAAGAGTAATCTGGTAACTGCCAGGTTCAAGGTTTAATAACCATGCAGGAGTTCTTTTTTCCGTGTAAATTCCGCTCAGAAAAATATGCGCACCTTCAGGAGATGATTCAATATACAGTTTGTTCATATTATTTCCAGAAGGATAAATTAAAGGATCTTCCCTGCAGCCGCTAAGCATAGTGCTTAAAAATAAAATCGGCAAAACCGGTTTTAACAATTTGCCCCACATGTTCTACCCCCCCTAATCACTCAGAAGTAAACATGTTTTATAAACCTTTTAAAAACAATACACTTTTTTTCCCCTGAATCATACCCGCCAGGGAAGTTTCACAGAGAGTCTGTAAGCTTTTTCCTCGAATTCAATACGTTCAAGATTTTGCTTTAATGAGCCGTCTTTTCGTGTCTCAAGCCATCCGGCTCTTTCAGCAAGTTTTAACCCTGTTTCAGTATCGTTTTTAATGATGCTTGATAAGACATCGAGTTCAAGTTTTGAGAATTCCCGTGATCCCAGGCGATAGTCTTCGAATGCTTCCCATGCAAGCGGCGCCCATCTTTTTACTATCTCATAGCCGATAGTTTCCGAATACTTGCGTATTTCATATTGAGCATGCTTATCCATTCTGAGTTCAAGGAAATGGAGAAGATTATGCAGATCAATTTTCCAGTAAGCTTCTGTATAAGTTGCAAGTGGCAGATCTTTTCTTGCCTGTTCACGCGCAATACCCAAATCAATTCTTTTATTATAAATATTTCTTGAGAGATCGTGAAGCTTCAATTCCTCCAGGGTTAACTCTTCCCCGAGTTTCTCGTCGGCAAATCCTTCACTCCCCTGTTTGTTAGATTTAGATTGAATTCTCCATTCATTTTTAGCCGTAGTCTGAGCAGCATCAATTGCAATTGAATAGCGGGTTGAATATTCATTTATATTTGCGGTTCTATGTCGTATCCATTGTCTCCAGCAATCCATAGGTACGCGCAGATGCAGTTTTATTTCGCACATTTCAAAAGGTGTAGTATGTCTGTGACGCATTAAATACCTTATCAGACCTCGGTCCTGCTGTACCTGCTTTGTTCCTTTACCGTAAGAGACTCTAGCCGCCTGCACAATTGATTCATCGGTGCCCATATAATCGATTACACGGACAAAGCCATCATTCAGAACAGGGAATGGTTTTCCTAATATTTTATCCAGCTCGGTTACTTTTATAGCTTCTATTTTCTCAAATTTCTGATTACTCATTAAGCAAAGCCTTTATTTAATTGATTAAAATCCGAGAGGCAAGATACAAAAATAAAGGTGAACGATGAGAAGATTTTCATTTTTAATCGATTTTATCGAATGCATCAATAAGATCGTACTTTGTTCTGAGTAAATCCTGCGAAATAACTTTTACCTCTCCAAGAGCAGGCATGAAGTTGGTATCGCCGTTCCATCGCGGCAACACATGAAAATGAATATGAGTATCAATTCCTGCTCCGGCTGCCTTGCCGATATTTGCTCCTATATTGAATCCGTGAGGTTTCATAACGACAGCAAGAGCACTTGATGATTTCTGTATTAATTTCATTATTTCAATATTCTCTTCAGCGGAAAGCTCATTCAGAGATGATATATGTCTGAAAGGAACAACCATCATGTGACCGTTATTGTACGGGTATAAATTCAAAACTACAAATGCCTTTTCACCTTTATATACCAGTAAATTTTTGTTGTCTTTTACATCCTTGGCGGCTGTTTCACAGAAAATACAACCTTCATCCCCCTTCTTATCCTTAAAGGATTCTATATACTGAGAACGCCATGGAGACCATAATCTATCCATACAAACCTCATAAACAAAAAAGGCGGGATAATACTCCCGCCCTTTTCTGAATAGTTAAATTTAATCTTCTTCTTTCGATTTTTGATATTCCTCTATTACCTTCGCTTCAATATCTTTAGGTACTTCTTCATAACTTGAGAACTGTCTGGAGTGAACACCTCTCCCGGAAGTTAAACTTCTAAGGTGAGTGGAATACTTATACAATTCAGCCAGAGGTACGCGAGCCTTAATTATCTGGAAAGGTCCTTCAGAATCCATACCCAGAATTTTACCTCTCCTGCTAGAAATATCGCCCATAACATCGCCCATGTATTCTTCGGGTACTTTAACTGTAATTTCGTAAATCGGTTCAAGTATTACAGGTTTTGCTTCCATAAAGCCTTTCTTGAAAGCTTGTGATGCTGCAATTTTGAAAGATACTTCATCGGAGTCGACGTTATGGAAGGAGCCGAAATGCAGTGTGACTTTTACATCAATAACTTTGCTGCCGGTTAAAACTCCCTTAGTCATAATCTCGTTTAATCCTTTCTCAACTGCAGGTATAAATCTGCCGGGAACAACTCCGCCTACAATTGCATCAACAAATTCAAATCCTGTACCTCTGGGCAGCGGTTCAAGTTTCAGAACAACATGACCGTATTGACCTCTGCCGCCAGATTGCTTCTTATGCTTGTACTCTGCGTTCTCAACAACACCCTTAATTGTTTCTCTGTACGGAATTCTCGGCTCAACTATATCTACCTCTACTCCATATCTGTCCTTTAACAATTTGACAGCGAGATCCAGTTGTAGTTCACCCTGACCTGATAAAATAGTCTGCGACAATTCGGGATCGTAATGAACAGAAAGGGTCGGATCTTCTTCATGTGCTATATGAAGACCTGTTGATATTTTATCCTCATCCCCTTTAGCTCGAGGTTTAATGGCACCTCTGATAACCGCTACAGGGACTTCGAAAGAATCGATTATAACCGAATAATTTTTTGAAGCAAGAGTATTACCGGTATGGGTATCTTTAAGTTTTACAACTGCTCCGATATCGCCTGCATTAAGCTTTGAAACTTCTTTTCTGTTTTTGCCATTTAATACAAATAACTGTCCGATTCTTTCGGATTTATTATTTTTCGTGTTCATCAGATCGATACCGGCACTTACACTTCCGGACATAACCTTGAATATTGATAACTCACCGACATGCTGTTCGGAAAGTGATTTAAATACGAGTAAAGATGGTTCGCCTTTCTCGTCACATTTAATTTCAACGGGACTGTCATTGCCTGCGAGAGTACCCGTCATAGGTTTTCTTTCGTTTGGAGCAGGGAAATATTCTGCAACGAAGTCGAGGAAGTTGTTCAGACCAACTCCTTTAGCTGCCGAAACTGCAAAAACGGGTACGAATGAACCGTTAACAATCGCCTTCTTAAGTCCGCTTGTGAGATCTTCTTCACTTAGAGTGCCTTCCTCAAAAAATTTATTCATCAATTCTTCACTGGATTCGGCAATTTTCTCTATTAATTCCTCACGCATCGATTCAGCTTCATCTTTATGATCTGCTGAAATATCATTTATCTTAACATCATTGGAATTAATATCAACATAGGTGAATTCCTTCATCTTAATTATATCAACAACCGATGTAAAGTTTAATCCTTCGTTAGCCGGAAAGGAGATAACAGTTGCATCCTTGCTTAAACGGCTTCTGACCATTTCGACTGTTTCATTAAAATTAGAATGTTCATTATCCACTTTATTAATCAGAACTGCTCCCGGAATACTTTTGCGGACTACATAATCCCATGTAGATTCTGTTCCTACTTCAACTCCTTCGGCAGATTTAACAACAACTACTGCCGTATCACTTACGTGCAGACTACTGAACACCTGACCTATAAAATCAGAATAGCCCGGTGTATCAAGAATATTGATCTTTTTATTATTCCATTCAATATGCAGAGCGGATGAAGAGATTGATATCTGCTTATCTATTTCATTTTTATTAAAGTCGGAAATAGTATTTCCTTCTTCAATTTTACCTATCCTGTTTGTTTCGCCGGCTTTATAAAGTAATACTTCCGAAATGGAAGTTTTGCCGCTGCCTCCATGACCAATAAAAGCTATATTCCGGATTGATTCCGCAGTGTACTCTTTCAACTTGTCTCTCCTGATTTAATTTCCGATTCAATATTATTTTGATATGTCTTTTACAAATGCTGAAAATCCTTTTATTATGGCTTTCAGATTATTTATAAAGATTATTATCTGGTTATCTGCCGTTTCACTTTTAAATCTGTCCTTAAAACTGACAATTTTAGATTTAACTTCCTCAATCGTATCGTTCAAATCCGATACCTGCTTTTTAGCAGTTGAACTAACTTCAAGAGCCTGTTCAGTAATTTGATTAAGATTCTTAATTACCGGAATAGTCTCATCAGTTAAATCATGTATATCCTTTTTTATCGAATCTACAGATTCGCTTAATTTATTGAGTGAAATTATCAAATAAATACAAAGTGCCGAACCGGCGATCAACAGTACCGCCAAAAGTATATCTATTAAAGTCATAACCCAACCAAAATTATATTATGCGTCTTTTTCAGACTTATACGTATCTAAACCGGCTTTAACGGCTGATTTAAGCTTATCCCCTTTTTTCTCCAGGGATTTTTTCCCTTCTTCCACGTACTCACCGGTTTTTTTCTTGGCATTCTCAAGTATTTCTTCAGCCTCTTCCAGAAGAGCATCAACTTTCTCTTTGGCTTCGGTAATCAATTTCTCAGACTTATTCTTACCGTCATTGATAAGTTTGTTAGCCTTCTCTTTTGCATGTTCCAGATATTCCTCAGTTTCTTTGAAGAATTCATCCGATTTTTCACGTATATCTCCCCTGAGTTCCTTACCGGATTTAGGAGCGTATAACAAGGCTATTACAGAACCAACTATAGATCCTGTCAGAAAACCTACTATTAAACCTTTGCCTAATCCATTATCATCTGCCATAGTGACCTCCTAAAGTTTAAAAATTGGATTTTAAACATACCAACAGACATGCCTAAAATCAAGGATATAAGGGTCTGTATAATATCATGTTTATAAATTTTTTACAATCCGTCCGGCATATGCAGAACATTTTACTGATTTTACGCCACTCATCCGGTTAGCGAGGTCGTATGTAACATATTTTGACTTTATTGTTTTTTTGATCGCATTTTCGATGATTACTGCTGCCTCACTCCAGCCAATATACCGGAGCATAAGTACTCCCGACAGAATCAGCGAAGTCGGATTAATCTTATCCATTCCGGCATATTTCGGAGCAGAACCGTGTGAAGCCTCGAATACACAAATGCTGTAACTCATATTTGCACCCGGCGCTAAGCCAAGTCCGCCTATCTGCGCAGCACATGCATCGGATAAATAGTCTCCAATCATATTAGGCGTGGCTAAAATTTCGAAATCGCCCGGTCTGAAGAGCAATTGCTGAAACATGCTGTCAATAATCCGGTCGTTTATGAGAATTTTTCCGGAAGGTATTTTACCTTTATATTTCCTATCCAATTCTTCTTCTGTTATGGTAATATCTGGGAAAAATTTCCTTGCTGCGTGGTAGCCCCAATCTTTAAATGAACCGTCAGTATATTTCATTATATTTCCTTTGTGAACCAGGGTTACGGTTTTTCTTTTATTCTCAATTGCATATTCAATTGCTTTTTTTACCAGTCTTATTGAAGCGAACTCGCTAATTGTTTTTATACCTATGCCTGATCCCGGGCTTATATTCTTTTTGAATTTTTGCGAAATGAATCCGATAACTTCCTTTGCGTCTTTCGAGTTTGCCTTAAATTCTATACCGGTATAAACATCTTCAGTGTTTTCCCTGAAAATAACTACATCGAGATTTCCTGGTTTTTTAACCGGACTAGGAACACCTGAAAAATATTTTACAGGACGAATGCATGCAAACAGATCAAGCTTTTGTCTCAATGCAACGTTAATACTTCGTATTCCTCCACTCACTGGAGTAGTAAGAGGTCCTTTGATAGCTACCTGATATTCTTTAATTGCATCAACTGTTTCTTTGGGCAACCATTGATTCTTGCCATAAATCTTGACCGCTTTTCTACCCGCATATATTTCCATCCAGTTTATTTTGCGTTTGGAATTGTATGCTTTTATAACAGCATTGTCGATAACTGACTTTGTAGCTTTCCAGATGTCGGGTCCGATTCCATCTCCTTCAATAAAAGGGATTATAGGGTTATCCGGAACAATGAGCCTGTCACCGTCAACATCAATTCTTTCCCCCGCCTTTGGAATTTTAATGTGTCTGAATTTTTTCATTTGAGACCTCTGGCAATATTACTGTTCTTTTAATACACCATATATTTTCTGGTAAAAGATCAAACTGATAATACCAACAAATAATGCAAACCAAAGGGTAGCAATTCTTATCAACAGAGTTGAGGCAACCGCAATTTCTTTATCCAATCCATTTTGTAAAATGAGGTAAGTAAGAGAACCGTCTGTAATTCCCAGTCCTCCCGGCAGCATGGAAATGGATCCTAAAATTGTTGAGAAAGCATAAGTGAATGAAGCCCAGAATAAAGATATTTCCTTGCTAAAATTACTGAGAATTAAATAAAAACCAAAACACTCGAAAAACCATGCTGTAAAACTAAGCAGGATCATATTAAAAAGATGTCTGGGACGAACAAGTATATATGCACTTTCATACGCCTTGAATATTTCGGGTCCGTACTTTTTTATGACAGGAATCTTTCCGATTATTTTAATCAGGAATGTTCCTATGTCTTTTATTCCTATACTCAGTACAAGAGCGATGAAAAGTATTGATGTAATTATAATTATATTGAGTCCGGCATCGAATACTATTCCACCGGCAACTGCAATTATCAGCAATGACAAAAAATCTGTAATTCGTTCTACAAGTACGATTGGGGCTGATCTGCTGACGGCGATACCATGATTCTGTTTAAGCATAAAACTTTTTAATAACTCACCGAATTTCCCCGGTGTTACACTCATCACTAATCCTGATAAAAATATTATTAAGGATTCATTATGACTGATACGTATATCGAGGCAATGAAGATAATAATGCCACTTAAGAAATCTCGAGTAATAATTAAGCAATGAAAGTCCAAGAACCAATGCGAGCGGCAGGAATCCGAACTGATAGAAGAGATTAATTACTGAATTATAATCGGCATAAACAGTAAGCAACAGATAGATAAGAGATGCAGCAATAATGGTATAGATGATATGCTTTTTAATTTTTGAAAGCAATCAAACCACCTTTTGTATCATTTCATAAAGTCGTGATAACGGCAATCCAACAACGTTATAATAACAGCCCTCAATTTTTTTAACGAACACCGAACCGAAATCATCCTGAATACCGTAAGCGCCCGCTTTATCCATAGGACTACCGGATTCGACATAATCTTTAATAAGTTTATCATCGAGCTTGTTAAAAGTAACGCCTGTTTTAACATAATCGACAAGAGTTTTGCCGTTGACGGTATTAAATAAAGCTAAGCCTGTGTACACAAAATGCTTGTTATTACTTAACTTATTGAGAATTCTTACCGCATCTTCTTTATCGGTTGGTTTGCCAATTATTTTTTTATCAAGTACAACTATCGTATCTGCTGTTATTATTATTCCTCTTTTCACTCTGGATTTAGCAAGCGACATTTTTTCAAGCGACAATCTTTTTACAGTTCTTATCGGATGTTCACCATCCAGTATCTCTTCCTTCAATTCCACATGGAAAGAATTAAATTTCAGATTTAATTGTTTAAGAAGTTTTCTCCGGCGCGGTGATTTAGAAGCTAAATAGAGTGGCACACTAAGTACAATCATAAAAAATCAGGAAAAGCTGAAGGATGGATTATCTAAACAACGCTTTAATACTACCCCAGGTTCTTTTAACGGTTGTAGTAGTAGAGTGAACAACCTGTATATCGTTTGAATAAGTCGGTTGCGAACCGTCGTTATTAACTATTTTAATTCTATATGTATAGAGCTGGTCGTTGGATTTGAAAACATTTTCATCAATATATTCATAATTCTGATCCTGGCGCGTATTAACCGTAGCAATCTCGATAAAGTCGTCATTGTTTACACTTTTTCTTTCAATAACAAAATGTTTAACGTTTACTTCAACTCCGGTTTGCCATCGAATAATTATATTTCCTCCGGAACTTTCTGCGGTGGGTGCAGTCGGGAATGTAGCATATCCATATAAAATTGTTACTGCCGCAAGTAGAAGAATTGTAAAAAAAGTTCTTTTCATGGCAAAAATATATTTTTTCTGGACATAATAGTCAAGTAAATAATTATTGAAAAATAATTTACTAGGAGGAACTATCGCCTTTTTTATACTGCCAGCTGCCGTATTTGAACTTTAGAAACATCATCAGCGAATAGATTATTACATAAAACGGTAAAGCCGCCCATGCTCCCAGCAATCCGAAATCGAAAACAATACCGAGTAAATATGCTGCCGGTAAAAAAATTATCCAATTAGCGACGATATCCGACATCATTACAAAAAAAGATTCACCAACTGCTTGTAATGAATTTGCCAGTACGACACCGATGGCATAAAAAACCTGTCCGAACCCTGCAATACGCAAAGCTGGTACTGCAGCATCAATAACCTGCTGATCCTCGGTTATTAATATTAAAATCAACTGCGGAACTGCAATAAATATTATTCCAATCAGCAATGTATAAGCTGATGCAATTTTACTCGTTTTAAAACCATAAAATTTGGCTTTCTTAATATCTCTGCTTCCATATGAAGTACCTACAAGCGTCTGAACAGCAATACCAAATCCAAAACAGGGCATCATAGAAAATAGTAATGCTGAAATAATTACCTGACTGACAGCCTGTTCCAAAGTACCGATTATTCCAGTTATTGCTACAAAAATTAAAAAACCAATTAGTATAAACACATTCTGAAATGAAACCGGCAGTGAAATTCTGATAATTCTTTCGGCAAGTTCTCTGCTGAAATGAAAAAAATTATAATAGAGGTATTTTTTTCTGTAATCCGATAATAAAGCAACGGAAATATAAAACAGAACATCGCACATAGTTGCAAGAGTTGAACCGATTCCGGCACCAGCCAGACCCATTCCTTTTAATCCGAAAGCGCCGAATATGAAAATATAATTAAAAATAATATTCAAAAAATTTACCAGTATTCCGGAATACATGAATATTTTAGTTTTCCCAATACCAAAGAAAAACCCTCTGTATGCGACTGAAATCAGAAAGAAAGGTATACCCATGAAACGGAAATGCAGATAATCTCCGGCGAGTATTCCCACGACCGGATCTTTGCTGAAAAAATCAGCGATCTGATATGAAAAAAAAACACCTGTAGAAGCAACGATACCACCTATCAGTATTGATATTACTAAAGATGTATTCAATACTTCGCCGCATTTGCGGTAGTTTCCCGATCCGTAATTCCTGGCTACCAGTACGTGCGTTCCGGTTGCAAGGCTCGAAAAAAAACTAATAAGTGCCCAGGTAGCCAGCACGCCGACACCCATGGCAGCGAGCGCATATGTTGCAGTTTCAAGGCGTCCTATCATCGCAGTATCCACAAGAGAAACTATCATCTGCGTTGATAACCCCGCAATCGCCGGTAATGCAAGCCTCAGTATTTTACGGTATTCGATTATTAATTCGGATTTAGTCATTAAATCTAAAGGGAAAGCGATATTAAACTAATTACTAGTCCGCAAAAAATAGTTAAAAACAAATTCTGATTCCAAATATATTTTAGTATTTGAAGTATTGCTAAATCCGGCTAAACCATTGTAATAAAAGATATTTTGATTATATCTAATTATACAATTTATTTATTGCTTCATTTTTATTATTTTTTCCATCATATTATTGCTTAACCATCTGAGGAAATACTTTCATGACAAAGCAAGAAGAAATCAAATTCTTACTCACAACATACGGAATTAAACAAAGTTGGGTAGCAGAAAAAATAGGTATTAAAAACCAGACACTCACATTTCTGCTCAATGACATCGAAAAATTCGACGATGAGCTTTATGGAACGATAAAGGAATTAATTGACAAGTATCAGTATGATTTAGGTTTCGACGATCATGATAAGACAACGGAAGAATTGGAACTTTTTGATGAAAATCAATTGAAAAAAGGAATCGGCAACAGGATTAGAATATTTGCAAAGAGAAAATACAGCACTTTGAAAAAACTTGCTGAAGCAATGGATATATCGCCCCAGCAGTTACAGCAGTATATAAGCGGTAACCGTGAGCCGGGTTCAAGAATATTAATTAAATTTATGAGACTCGGGTGCGATATAAACTGGTTATTAGGCGGTTCTGAAAGTATTGAGTCCTACAGGATATACAAACTTGAAAATGAGATCAGGAAATTACAAATAGCGTTATCCCAGATCGAGAGTATCTCATCAGGTTCTATCCATCCTCATCATAAGGAGCAAAGTGGTGGATAAAAAAAACAATGCCTTCGATAACCGGGTTATGATAATATCTGTAGTAATTTTAATAATACTAACAGCAATAGTAAACCTGATTATCTGAACATAATTCATGTGTTTAAAAAATCTCATTCCATGTTCATAATTCCCGAAGCATTTCAATCCCGTGTTTAAACCGAAAAAGTGTTGGCTATAAACTTAAATATTAAGTCGGCTGATAATAGGATTTAGTGAATCTTCTGATATGGTTGTTAAAGTCAGTTGATAACTTCTATGATTGTATTTTTTTCTGTGATCTCTGCTCTTATCCTGACGAAATTTTTACCATCATCCCCGGTTTCAATTCCCTGAGCAGCAACAATAATCCTTTTCGGTTCCATCGTAAAATTAAATGTACCCTGTTGTGTGCTTATAATTATTCCCGATTGTTCACTGTCGCCGTTTTTCTTTTTTAATAATCCCTTCGCTTTCCCTCCCGATTTTTCCAGACCCTTGCCTTTTGATTTTGTTGTATCCTCCTTTTCTTCGTCTGAAGATATATCCTCGGAGGTATACAATGCTGAATGCGGTTCCCAGCCTATAAATGAACCGCCGCCGCCGTTCTGTTCGACAGGCTTTTTATAATATGCAATTGCCATATCGGAAAATAAATAAATTTTATTGGTAAGATAATCTCTGTTGGCTTGTGCTGCTGAAGTTACAAAAATATCTATTGCTACGAAGATAGCAATTCCGACAAGTATAATCCCCAGAGTTATTAAAAGCAGTTGTTGTTGACCCACAGTAGCTCCCCAGCTGTTCGGTCTTTTAATTAGTTGAAACTGATACTGAATATCTAATTACTATATTCAACTTCAATAATTAGTTGATTGTAATTGTCTTTTTGCCCGATTACGCTGGTAAATATATCAAAATAATACCTTCGAAACTACTGAAATTAAACGGAGGAATTGAATAGTTGACTAGCGAATCTGAGCTGAATTTTTGCTTTTCATTTTCAATATGATGTTAAAAATTTAATTATTGTCTGGTAATTGATCAGGGTATGCTTCAGGTTTACAGTTATTCTCTTTTCCTGTATTCACAACCGTAGTTCCGAGCGATGTGAGTGTTTTGTCTTCGGACTTCGCCGTGATAGGCTTCGTTCCTCTTAAACGGAACGAAGCCTTGTGGAGCTAAGCGGGTTCGAACCGCTGACCTTTTGACTGCCAGTCAAACGCTCTCCCAACTGAGCTATAGCCCCGTATCAATAAAATTAACGGTGTAAAAGTAATTAAGTTATATTGTTTTGTCAATTATTCCTTCTGTCTCAATTCGTTTTCATGTAATGATATTGTATAGTGTACTTCTCCGGACTTTTTAATTATACTCATTGTTAATTTACGGTTTTTCCGCTCACCTGTTACTTCAATGAATCCGAAGTTTCTATCAGGCAGCAGACTTTCTTCAATCCTGGCTGAATTCGGATATACTCTTGAAGATGGACCTGCAGTAAGCGGGGATATTGTAAATTCATACAGAGGGTATGTCCCTTGTCTTTCTAATTTTGTAACCTCCGATCTGTGCACATCACCTGTAAGAAATATAACTCCTGGTATTTTTTCTGTTGTAATTAAATCAATAATTCTCTTTCTCTCCGATGGGTAAGCAGAATGATTTTCCCCGCCAGGATCCGGATTTAGAAATTGCGTCCCTATTACGACAAACTTAAACGGTGCAAAGCTTGAAGTCAAAGCATCCATTAACCAATCTACCTGATGCACACCTAAAATTTCGCGTTCAGTACTCTCCCTGTTTTCAGGGCTCCTGTAATACCTGTCATCCATCAGGAAGAAATCCAGATCTCCCCACTGGAACTGAGTAGTAACACCGGGTTTTCCCATAACACCGAAGGATGGATTAGCCCAGAATAATTTAAACACTTCAAGTGTTGTTGCCTTATTCCAGAAACTGCGGTCGCTGTTATTCGGTCCGAAGTCGTGATCATCCCATGTAGCATAGTGGTGAGTATTTGCAAGCAACTTTTGAAGCTCATCAGTACTTCTGGTGTGAGTGTATCTTTTCAGTATCGAGGATCTTGCAGACCAGTCAGCCTCCCGCAAATAAACATTATCACCCATCCAGATCATGAACTCAGGCTTACCTGAATAAACATGCTCAAGAATTTCATACTCACCGCCGTAAGGTTTACCTGGTCTGTCGTATTCATCTTCATTAATGTACAAACAGCTGGCAAAAGCAAATTTGATACCTGGAGGATTTTTTCGCCACTGCCACAATTCCTGTGTCTTAAATTTTGTCGGGTAACCGAATTCCAGTAAATGATCGTTTATATAAACCGAGTAATTGTATTCTTTGCCTGGTTCCAACTGATCTGCAATTAATTTCGCAGTGAAAGCATCAACTTTTTTGGTATTTACTACATCTGTAGAATACTTAATGGCATGATTAAATTTATCCCAGTATTCAATTCTTACTGATGCCGGCGCCGTTGTCTGAATCCATATACTCACCTCACGCATCGTTGAATATCCCAGCATCGGACCTGACTGCAGCAGGCTGTTTTGAGCTTTAGTGTTAATTATTGTGACGAATACAATTACTGTAAGAAGTATTTTATACCTCAATTTTCACCTCTTATCGCTTTAATATTTTTATAATTTTATCACTAAATTAAGAAAGTGCAAATTAGCTATTCCACTGTAAACAATATAATAATTGAAATGAGAAAATCTTATTTAATTTTGTTGAGTATACTTTTATCGGTCACTATTTTCAACTCTTGCGACGATACTGTAACCGGTAATGATATTGATAATAGATTAATCCCCGATAAAGACGTAAGTTTCCAGACACATCTCCTCCCTGTTTTTAATGCTAAGTGCAGTACCAGCGGATGTCATGATAACGTTTCGATGGCTGGAGGCTACTCGATGGTTTCGTGGTCATCAGTCGTGGAGCCTGGAATCGTGAATCCCTTCAGCGCTGAAACAAGCATTATTATCTGGCGGATTGATCCCAGATACGGATTCGATCCAATGCCGCCGCTTGGACAGCCGGTTACACCCATGACGGAAGATCAGATTCAGGGTGTTGTTACATGGATAAACGAAGGCGCAAAAAACAACTAGATTTTAACCAATAAATAAATGAAAAACATTTCTTCAGACGATCTTGATGAAATTAAGAGCGGTGTATACCTTCTTGAAATTTTTGCTGAAAAACAATTTAAGATCAACGTGAAAAAGTTTAATAAAATTATATTCCCCGCAGGTTATTATTATTACGCAGGATCTGCTCAGAAAAGTCTGGACAAACGTATTAAAAGGCACTTCAGACAAGCTAAAAATTTACATTGGCACATTGATCATATAACGACAAAAAAAGAGATCCAAATTCAATGCGTAATAATCTTTCCCGGCTATACTAAAGAAACCGAATCTCGCCTGGCAAATTCTTTAGAAGGAATAGCGGGTATAAAAATTACTGCACATGGATTCGGAAACTCTGATACGAAAGATACCAAGACTCATCTGTTTCATTCAAAGCGCAGATTAAATCACAGCCATTTTTCAGACCGGTACCATTCAACCGTGCGTTTCATACCATCCTCCAGCGAAAATTCCGGAGTATAGCCCAGTTCTTTTTCAGCCTTTGTTATATCGCACGTCCAGTACCTCTGCACAAAATCCCTTGCCTTTTCTATATTAAACGTTGCCGCTTTTGAACTGAATAATGAAAACAATTCTGCAAAAAACGCAACTGTATAGACTAAGAAATGAGGGAATCTGAGTGTAACCGCTTTCTTGCCCATAGCTGCTGATATAGCTTTACTGATACGATGCCATGTATAATACTCTTTCGAACTGATAAAGTAAGTCTGCGATTCTGCATTTTCTTTTGTGGCTGCCAGGTACATACCGTTAGCAAGATCTTTTACATAAATTATACTTACTTTTTTTTCATCGAATCCCACCATAGTCATCAGTCCGTTTTTGTAGGTCTTAAGAACCAAATAAATTTCCGTATCACGTTCTCCGTAAACAGCAGGTGCTCTTATTATTGTGATTGGTATTTTATCCATAAAACTTTGTGCAAGTCTTTCCTGAGCTAATTTACTTTTGCCGTATCTGGTTATTGGTCGTGGTTCTGTCTCCTCATTATTGGCAAGATCTGATTTGCTTGGTCCCGATGCCGTTTGGCTGCTTACAATCAGCACTCTCTTAATACCCGGATTAACCTTCACAACTGTTCCGAGAAGATTTTTTGTAGTTTCAACATTACCTCTTAAATAGTCCTCGTTCCGTTTTGCTTTTACTACTCCAGCAATATGGAATAAATAATCCGCATCTTTGAGCACGTCTTCAAGCGCATGCGTATCAAAGAGTCCGCATTTAATTATCTCCACAGGTTTATTTTCGAGCCATCTGAGATTACTGCTCTCCCTAACAATACATTTAACAATATGACCTTTCTCAATTAGGAGGTCTACCATATGGCTTCCTACAAAACCGGAGCCGCCAGTTACAACAGATATAGTTTTACTTTCCATAAGATTATATAAATTATTGTTATGATTGATTTTATAGAGATTAAATAATAATTTTGCCTGATTCTTATTTTTGAACAATCACAAAATAATAAAATTACCTCACTAAATTATAATTCCAGGAGGACTAATTGGATTTATTCAAGAAGTGTTACGACTTTACACGAGCTGACGAAGTAAAAGCAATGGGAGTATATCCATACTTCAGAGCCATAGAGGAAAACGAAGGACCTGTTGTACAAATTGAAGGCAGAAAAATTGTAATGGCAGGATCAAATAATTACCTTGGATTAACAGCCCATCCAAAAGTTAAAGAAGCAGCTATAAAGGCAGTTGAAAAATACGGTACTGGTTGTTCGGGCTCTCGATACCTTACCGGTACGCTGGATCTTCATATAGAACTTGAAGAAAAACTTGCTAAATTTTTCAATAAGGAAGCGGTAATGCTTTACAGCACTGGCTATCAGACTGCACAGGGAATTATTCCCACCTTAGTTCAGCGTGGCGAATACGTTGTTTCGGATAAAGATAATCACGCCTGTATTGTTGCAGGAAATTTGATGGCAAGAGGTGCTACCGCCGATGTCCTTCGGTACAAACATGCCGACATGAAGGATTTGGAAAGAGTTATCAGCAAGGTAGATAAAGATATCCCTAAATTAATAGTGAGCGACGGCGTTTTCAGTACAGGAGGTGAAATTGTTGATTTACCCGAACTGGTTAAACTTGCCAAAGAATATAATGCAAAAATTTTAATAGATGATGCACATGCCGTTGGTGTAATCGGTAAAGGCGGCAGGGGTACTGCAAGTGAATTCGATCTTGAAGATCAAGTAGATATGACAATGGGTACTTTCAGCAAGACCTTTGCTTCACTAGGCGGTTTCGTGGCAGCCGAAGCAAAAGTAATAGATTATCTCAAACACCACTCACCTGCACTGATATTCAGCGCATCACCTACACCTGCATCAGTTGCCGCTGCACTGGCAGCTTTAGAGATATTAGAAGCAGAACCCTGGAGAGTAGATAAATTAGTAAGTAATGCCGACAGAGTACGAAAAGCCTTAACCGAAGCAGGATTCACGGTAATAGATGGAAGAACCGGAATTGTTCCCGTAATTGTAGGTGATGACGGACTTGCATTTCAAATGTGGCGCAAGCTTTTTGATGCCGGTGTTTTCGTTAATGTATTTATTTCTCCCGGTGTGCCTCAGGGCAGACAAATGATGCGTACAAGTTACATGGCTACACATGAAGATGAACATCTTGATTATATAGTGAATACATTCATTAAAGTCGGGCAGGAACTGGGGTTGGTCTAATTTATGAAATAAATATTATTTTAAAGCATACTGATATTTATTGGTATGCTTTTTTTTATTTAATACGGAGCAGTTCATGGATAATGTAGTTATAAAATCTATTGCTAATTCGCAAAGAAAAAAATTTTTGAAACTTGCTTTTGAAATATACTCCAACGATCCCTACTGGGTTCCGCCTTTATTTTCCGATAAGATGAAAGTACTCAGCAGGGAAAAAAATCCTTTCTTCCATGAAAATGATCTTGAATTGTTTATCGCTTACAAAAACGGCAAACCAGCCGGAAGAATCGCTGCAATAGAAAATAAACTTCACAACAAAATTCATAAAGAAAACATCGGATTCATAGGATTTTTTGAATCAGTAAATGATCAGGAAGTTGCCGATAAATTGTTCGACGCTGCTGCTGGCTGGATGAAGCGAAAAGGCTTCGATTCGATGCGCGGACCTACCAATCCAACAAGCAACGATGAATACGGATTACTTGTTGACGGTTTTAATGATTCACCCAGAATAATGATGAGCTATAATCCGAAGTATTATGTTAACTTATTCGAGAATTACGGGTTTACGAAAGCCAAGGATCTTTATGCTTATCATATTCAGAACCAGGAAATGCTGAAGAATGAAAAGATTAAACGCGTTGCTGAAATTGTAAGAGACCGGTATAAATTGAACATCCGTTCTGTAGATATGAAAAATTTTAAAAAAGAGCTTGGCCTTTTCAAGTATGTATATAACAAAACATGGGCGCCGAACTGGGGATTTATTCCCATGTCCGATGAAGAGATTGATGCAGCAGCATCTGATCTGAAACCGTTAATAGATCCTAACCTCGTCCTCTTCGGTGAAATCAGCGGTGAAATTATTGCAACTGCTCTTGTGCTGCCCGATTATAATGAAATATTCAAATCATTCAGAGGCAGATTATTCCCCTTCAACTTTATCAGGATATTTACAAAGAATAAAGATATTACATGGGCGCGTGTAATAGCACTCGGTGTATTGCCTGAATACCAGAAGAAAGGCATTGACGGTGCGCTTTATTACGATATTTTAAAACGTGCCGCCGAACGTGGAATTATGAGAGGCGAAGCAAGCTGGATACTGGAAGACAACGAAATGATGAATCGCGGTGCAATAACTATGAACGGTAATATTTATAAAAAATACAGAATATATCAAAAAGCAATCTAGACAGATGAAAACTTTCTTTGCATTATTTTTTATTGCCGCATCACTTCTTGCACAATACAAAACTGAACACCTGGATTTAATAGAGACGACATTTCAGAGACAGTTCGACAGGGAGATTATAAACAAGTACTTGCAATCCAACGACTCAGCTTCTGTGAATGCAGCCTTATTGAGTATTGCCCACAGCAGAGACACTACTTTTATTCCTATCGTAACTCAAGTTGATTTCAGGTATTACGAGCATATACTTTTTGCGCTTTCGCAAATCGGACAGTCCGAAAAATCTGCCAGCTATATACTTAGCAAATTGCATGAAGAAACAGATCCTTTAATACGTTATAATTTATTTATTTCGATCGGATCAACAGGCGATTCTTCGGACATGTTTTATCTTCTGAACAACTTTAATATTGAGCCGGGAATACCAACTTCTATTTTCAGATTTCATTCTAGAGATATTCGCTCGGAAGAACAGAATTATTATTTATCTGCAGCATTAAATCAGATTAATAATGATGATTTGCTTTTTGAAACTTTATTCTCATATTACAGAATCGGACCTCTGGAACGCGACTATAAAAGGTTTTTAGAACTTCTCGCAGAACCGGATTCAAATGTTTCTATCGAGAGCAGACTTAATACCATTAATTGTCTGAGAAGTATTCATAAGTTTGAGGAAGTTGATGTCTGTGATAAATTAGTCACTCATTCCGATTGGCGGATCCGTTCGGAAGCTGCTAGGATTTTATGCTATTTTAACTATAAATCATCCGATGAGATTTATAGATACTTAAAACTTATCGATGACGTTAATCCCAATGTGTCACTAACTGCTGCGATATCAATCAGGGACATCAGTGTCAACAGTGAATTAACCAGTGTGATAAAAGAATTCATTTTTAATAAAATTAATTCCGGAAAATTATCCACGAATATAAGAGGCGAACTATTCATATCTCTCTGCAGTATATCTGATAGTGATATACCTGATTTAATTGACCGGTACAGTGATCATATTGAATTTAAATTCCTGAATCAGGCAGTGAGTTATTATGATAACAGCCCTGTTTGGATATATGATTTTTTAAGCGGACAACTCCCTTCCGCGAAAGAAACTGATTTATTGAGTATCGTCCCTCCCCTTCTTAAACTGCAGGGGAAATTAGTTGACTTTGAAGATTACGATAAGACAGTCTTGACTCTTCTAAATTCCGGTTACCCATCAACGATTTCTATAGTTGCCGATGGTATTGATTCATTATTTATCATGCGGAACAGCAATATATTACAGCAGATTATTCTGGATAAATCTTTTCAACATATGAACGATGCGCAGTTTGTGGAGAGCATTTTTTCCCTTATAAATTTAAGCAGCAAAATTTCACATCAATTTAATGCAACCATAACTGCATTGCTGGCAAATTCAGGATTGAAATCAATCAGATCCAAACTGAATTTAGGTGATAAAAAAGTTAATACAAAATTGCCCGGCATATTTAATAAAATAATTGAATCGGCATTTAAGTATTCAGGTGCTATAGTTTCAACATCAAAAGGGAATTTTAAAATAAAATTTCTTCCCGGCTACGCACCTGTTTCAACCGGTAATTTTTGTTATCTGGCTGAGCAAAATTATTTTGATGATGTAACTTTTCACCGTGTAGTTCCGGACTTTGTAATACAAACCGGCGACAGCAGCGGTACAGGCTGGGGAGGTCCGGGTTACGAAATTATTTCAGAATTCTCTCCGTTACATTTCAAACGAGGGTATGCAGGAATGGCGAGTGCAGGATTTGATACCGAAGGTTCTCAATGGTTTGTGATGCACAGCTATCATCCGCATCTGAACGGAAGATATAGTATCTGGGGTATTGTAACCGAAGGCATGAGCGTGGTCGACGAAATCGATCAGGAAGATAAGATATTATCCATCGAGTTAAAGAGATAGCCTGTCAGACCGACTTGGATAGATGCCGTTTATTTTTCCATCGCTTCAAGATATT
This sequence comes from Melioribacteraceae bacterium, assembly GCA_016927595.1. GTDB lineage: Bacteria > Bacteroidota > Ignavibacteria > Ignavibacteriales > Melioribacteraceae > PGYT01. The sequence continues at coordinate 52,873 of JAFGMI010000021.1, forward strand.
TTGACGTATGACCCACATCTATTCTCTGAAGGACATTAAATATTGATTTATCTTCATAGTCATTCAGATAATCTATAATTTCCCCATATTTAGCATCGAAGAATACATTAAGTAAAACACTTCTCTTGTTAATTTTCTTTTTCAGATTATCAATATTAGTTATCATTTTTATTATCGATTCGTGCGTTTTATTTTTATCCAGATAATACATATCGATACCATAATAATGATAATCAGTAAAATCATTCCTGAATCCGGCAAAATTTGCACTTAATAGTTCATCTACAAGTGCCCTTTTATTATAAGCAGTACTCTTAGACAACCAGCCGTCGGAATAACTGCTCGATGCACCTTTTACGGCTACATTCAGGGCTTTGTTAAAAAACTCGGTGCCTGATTCATACTCGTATGATTCGTTCATGAACCCAATAATTATAAAAGCATAGAAATCAAGAAAACTGGTTAATGGATCAAAATCAGTCTGATTGAAATACATTGACTGATTCTTCTCGTATTCAAATGTCCAGGTATTATCCATTAACGATAACATAAGAGTACTCTTTTCCTGCCCTTCAATGGGTCGCTGGCAGGTAATCACTACCTGAGCATTATAGTTTGTCTCACCGCTTGCCCCTGTAAAAAACACATTAAAATTGCACTTAATGCGAAGCCATTCCCAGCTACCACCGCTGAATTGTGAATTATTTAAATAATCTTCAATCTGCTGACTGAAATCAACCAATTTATCCTGGTATTCACTTGGAAGCTGCTCATAATTAACACTTACATCTGCTTCCAGTTCCTGTGGAAAAATCATACAAGCAGGTATCAGAAAAACGAATATGATAAGTTTTTTCATGTTTATACTCTTACTATTAATATTTGTATTATTGTAATTATATGCATATATTGAGCCACGTATTGAAATAAAAATGAAATATGCATTTACAATAGTAACTTATTTCTTACTACTACCGCAATTTAATAGTTCCGCACAAATATTACCAGGTGCTAAAGAAATCTCAATTTCACATTCAGGTATTGCGACCAGTAACGATGTATTCGCAATTTTTACCAATCCGGCAGGTCTTGCTCAGCCAGAAGATATTGCAGCCGGTATATATTATTCCCCCAACCCTTTCGGCATGAGTGAACTTTCAACTATATACTGTTCAGCATTGTTCCCTTTCGGTTTTGCTAATTTAGGTGTGGGATATATGCTTTACGGATTTAAACTTTACAAGAAAAATATATTATCACTATCATTCAGTGGAAGACCGTTCAACAAATTACTTGCCGGGATTACAGCCAACTATAACAGTATTTCTATTCATAATTACGGAACTGCAGGAACGGTCACATTACGTGCAGGGTTATTATATCTAATAAACAATTATTTACGTTTTGGATTTTCGGTTGATAATATAACACGTGAAAGTTTCGGCGATTACGGAGCTCAGTTACCATCTGCTCTTACCTCCGGATTTACATTTATTCTGGATGACATTCTAAGACTAAGCACAGCAATTTATTCCGAATTGAATTCGAATACCGCCGTGAGTATTGGTATTGATTATGAGATTATAAAGTGGTTCAGTTTCCGGTTCGGATTCATGGACGAGCCTGTTTCTTTCTCATCCGGATTCGGATTAAATTATTCATCCTTCGAATTCAACTATGCTCTATTTACCCACCGTTCACTTGGAATTACACACCAGTTCGATACAATAATTCATTTCGGTTCTAATAATTCGATATCAGTAAAAACAAACGATCATTATAATATCGATAGATAATAAATTGAAACAGCTGACTTTAATTTTTTTATTCTTTGCTGTAGATCTGCAATGTCAGAATGATTCATTATTCAATGTAGCTGATTATTTTATTGATGAAGAAAGCGACGAGGGAAACGATGCAATTATAGAACTACTGGAATCACTCCACAACTCTCCTGTAGATATCAATAATTCTTCACCGGAAGAACTTCTTGTTATACCTTTCATGGATATAAATTCAGCCAGAAATATAATCGCATTCCGGGAACAAAACGGCAGATTTTTTTCAAAATCGGAATTATATATGATAAACGGACTGGATAAAAGTATTGTGAAATTAATGCTGCCTTTTGTTACGACCTTACAGAAAGAAATGATTCCGGATGTCAGAAATTCAGTCCTGGATTTTAATTTAAGAAACAGAATATCAAGTGATATCCAGAATAAAATGGGATTTATTACAAATTCATATAAGGGAAATAAACTTAAATCGTATACCAGATTGAGAACCGGATATGCGAATACAAACCTTAACTTGCTTATTGAAAAAGATCCCGGAGAAGAATCATTCACTGATTTCTATTCCTTCTCATTACTATCGGATGATCTTATACCTGCAAGTACGGTTATTGCAGGTGATTATCTGGTTGAATTCGGACAAGGACTTGCTCTCTGGAGTCCTTACTCAATATCTAAGGGATCAAGCAGTGTATCAGCGGTCATCAGAAGGCAGCGTGAAATAAGATCATATTCGAGCAGTGATGAAACAAATTTTTTCAGAGGTTTTGCAATTAAAACACATTTAAATCCTTTTAATTTTTTTGCATTTATTTCTCAGAACTTCTGGGATGCCTCACTCGATTATGATGCGGATGTTTTTACATCCGTTTCGAAGACAGGTTATCACAGAACTTCTGCCGAACTAAACAGAAAGGATCGGTTAAAAAATGCTTCATCCGGCATAGGATTAGGCTACCGATATAATGATTCAGCAGATATATCATTTTTATATGTAAATACCGGACTATCAGACAAGCTTACCGTTTCAGACAATATATCATTAAAAAATTTTCAGGTTTATTCCGGATCATATAATTTTTATAGTAATAAAATTTCCTTAGCCGGCGAAGTTAGTTATAACAATTACTCCTGGGCTTCAATTAACAATATTTATTTTAATCTTGCGCGAAGTATAACCTGTATTTTCTCGTATCGGAATTATCCTTCAGATTTCCACAATCTTTACGGACATGGTTTCGGCGAGACATCAACAACTCAAGGTGAAACCGGATTATATGGCGGTGTAAAAATCACTACCGGATTTGGATTGTTTAATCTTTATGTCGATCAGTTCCGCTTCCCGGCTGATAAAAAGCATGCATTCGATTTAACCGGGACTGAATTCATGATCTTTTATACATGTTCAATACTGGAAAACTTTATTATAACGGGAAAATATTTTAACGAAGCTAAGGAGCAAATGATTGAATATAATTCAAACATAATAGTTGCTGAAAGAATATTAAAAAAGTTCAGACTTGGTTTGGAATTTCCAGCTGATGATAATTTACGTTTAAAATCAAGGATTGAATTGTCAAGATGCAGCTTTGAGGGTATATCAAATTATGATAAAGGTTTTCTAACCTATTTCGATATTAAGTACAGCATTTTTTCTAATCTCACAATATATTCGCGCATATCCTATTTCAAAACGAATAACTATAATTCAAGGATATACGAATTTGAAAACGATTTGACAGGCGTCTTCACAAATACCGCATTATTTGGTGAAGGATACAAATGGTATATAATGATAAGATTAAAATTATCATTTGGACTCGATATTTCGTGTAAGTTTTGGGAAATGTATAAAAACCACACTTCAGCCTTTGGCTCAGGGTATGACGAAATTTCAGGTGACCGTCTGGATAAATTCGGAATACAAATTGATTTTTATCCATTTAAGAACCGATAAACTCCGAATTCCTTTGCGAAATAGCACTAACCTCTCTAATTTTACATTCCCAAATATTCACATTAACGATGAGGTCCTGCCCATGAAAACGATAGTTGCGATGCCTGGTGACGGCATTGGTAAAGTCGTATTACCCGAAGCGATAAGAGTACTGGAGGCATCCGGATTCGAAGCGGAATATATCCACGGTGATATAGGCTGGGAATTCTGGATAAAGGAAGGAAATGCACTTCCCGAACGAACAATTGATTTATTGGGGAAACACAAAATAGGTCTTTTCGGAGCAATTACAAGTAAGCCTAAAACGGAAGCTGATAAGGAGCTAGCTCCTGAATTGAAAGGAAAAGGTTATGTTTATTTTTCCCCCATTGTCGGATTAAGGCAGCACTTTAATCTGGATATCTGTACGAGACCATGTAAAGCATTTAAGGGAAATCCCTTAAATTTTATAAGAAAAGACGGTAAAGGCGGCTTTGAAGAACCGATGGTTGATGCTGTAATATTCAGGCAGAACACTGAAGGTATGTACGGCGGTGTTGAGTGGACAAATCCGCCGGCTGAGGTCAGAGCTGCACTTGAGACTCATCCCAGAATGAAAGCTTTTAAGGAAGTTAAAAGCGAGGATCTGGCAATTTCGACAAGAATTGTTACCCGACCGGCAACTGAAAAAATTATTCGAGCAGCGTTTGAATATGCTAAAAAATTCGGTTATAAAAATGTTACGGTATGCGAGAAACCGAACGTACTGAGAGAAACATCCGGCATGTATTTACAAATAGGAAAGGAAATTGCAAAAGAATACCCAGGAATTGATTTATGGGATACAAATATCGATGCCCAGATGATGTGGCTTACTAAAAATCCTGAGAACTATGGTGTTCTTGTTTCAGAAAACATGTTCGGCGATATTATAAGCGACGGATTTGCAGGACTTGTAGGCGGTTTGGGATTTGCCTGCAGTGCAAACATAGGTGACGAGGTAGCTGTCTTTGAACCCACACACGGATCTGCACCTAAATATGAACAATTAAATCCGTCCATTGTTAATCCGATTGCTATGATTCTAAGTGCCTGTATGATGCTCGATCACATAGGCGAAACAGATAAAGCTGAAAAAATCAGAAATGCAATTGCATCGGTAATCGAAGAAGGCAAAGTTAAAACCTATGATATGATGAAACTCAGAGGAAGCGCTAAAGCTATAGAAGAAGGCGCTGCAACAACTCAGCAGATGACAGATGCTATTATTGCTAAAATATAGAACTACTTTTTGATGAGGTAAGATCAGTCATGCTTACCTCATATTCTGAAGGAGTATAAACATGCGTGAACAAATAAAAAAAATCTGGCCGGAAATTGAATTAATTAAGGATGATGAATTAAAAGAAAAAACGTATAAGTGCTGGGAATATGCTGTTGATAACAGTGTTTTGTCGGCAGAGGATCTTGAGAAAATCCCTTTCTCGTTACTAATTGATGATTGTGATATTACTTTTATGAATCACAAGAGAACTGCTGTCCGGCTTTCAATTGAAATAGCAAAAATAATGGAAGCAAATTTTAATCTGCAGATCAATTGGGACAATTTGATTTCAGGTGCAATACTAATTGATGTCGGCAAACTGCTTGAATATGAAATATACGATGGCAAACTTGGCACAAGCAGAGAAGGCAAATTGCTGCGCCACCCGTTTTCCGGAGTTGCTATTGCAGATCGGTTCGGTCTCCCTGCCGATGTTCAGCACATAATAGCCTATCACTCAAAAGAAGGTGATCTGGGAAAGCGCACTGTCGAATCCATAATTGTTCATCATGCTGATTTCGTTTCATTTGAGCCGTTTCAAAATGCAAAAACTCTTAAAATCTGACTAATATCTTTATGAGTATTATTGAATTTTATTTTGGGAGAATTGATGCCACAGAATTTAATTGAAAAAATCGCACAGAAATTTGCGGTAGGATTTGAGCCCGGTCATATTGTGCAGAGCGGTGATTTTTTATCAGTTAAACCAGCTTATGTTATGACTCATGATAACACCGGTGCAGTTATTCCGAAATTTAAAGCGATTGGCGCTGCCAGGCTTGCTGACGTAAGACAGGTTGTTCATACACTCGATCACAATATACAGGATACCAGTGAAAAAAATCTTGATAAATACAAAAAGATTGAAGATTTCGCAAAATCGATGGGTAATGATTTCTATCCTGCGGGCAGAGGTATTGGTCATCAGATAATGGTGGAAGAAGGTTACGCCTGGCCCGGAACAATGGTAGTTGCATCCGACAGTCATTCCAATATGTACGGCGGTCTGGGATGTCTGGGAACTCCTATCGTAAGAACTGATGCTGCTGCAATATGGGCAACAGGCAGAACATGGTGGCAGGTACCGCCTGTAGCTAAAGTTGAACTTACCGGTAAACTCAGAAAAGGTGTCGTTGGTAAAGATGTTATCATCGCCTTGTGCGGATACTTTAACAACGATGAAGTATTGAATCATATAATAGAATTCAGTGGCGATGGAATTGAGCAGCTTAGTATAGATCAGCGTTTGACTATTGCTAATATGACTACAGAGTGGGGAGCGCTTGGCGGTCTATTCCCTGTTGATGAAGTTACAATCCAATGGCTTGAAAATCGCCGTGATTATATCGCAAAACGGGGTTTAGCCGGCGTACCTTCCGACTCAGATGGTAAAGGCGAGCATCCGAGAATTAACAATACCAGTATCAGCAAATTAAAAAATGAGTTGGACAAACTTAAACCGGACAAAGACGCTTACTATTCGAAAATATTGACAATTAATCTCAGCAGTATATCTCCTTATGTCTCAGGTCCGAACCACGTTAAAACAATGCATCCGATAAGCGAGATAAGCAGAAAAAAAATTAAAATTAACAAAGCCTATCTGGTTTCATGCGTAAACAGCAGGGTCGATGATATTGCCGAGGCTGCTCAGGTCGTAAAAGGCAAAAAGGTAGCCGACGGAGTTAAGTTTTACATTGCAGCAGCTTCGAGTGAAGTCCAGAAGGAAAGTGAAAATAAAGGTGACTGGCAGACTTTAATTGAAGCAGGTGCAATTCCACTGCCTCCGGGATGTGGTCCTTGTATTGGATTAGGAACAGGCTTACTTGAGAATGGTGAGGTAGGCATATCAGCTACAAACAGAAATTTCAGGGGCAGGATGGGATCAAAAAATGCAGAGGCTTATCTTGCTTCGCCGGCAGTTGTAGCATACTCAGCCGTATCTGGATATATTAATTACCCGTGGGGAGAAGATTCAATTTCAATAAATGCGAATCTTATCGTCAATCCAAAACCCAAACGTGAAATTAAAACAATAAAAATAATTGATGGTTTTCCCGATATAATCGAGGGCAACTTAATATTTTGCCATCAGGACAATATGAATACAGATGGTATCTATCCGGGCAAATACACATACATTGATGACTTTAAACCGGAAGATCAAGCCAGAGTTGTTATGGAAAACTATGATCCGGAATTTGTTGATATGGTTGAATACGGAGATATTCTTGTAGGAGGTTATAATTTCGGTACAGGCAGCTCACGTGAACAGGCAGCTACCGCTTTGAAGTACCGTGGAATTAAGATGGTAATTACAGGTTCAGCCTCACAAACTTACACACGAAACGCTTTGAACAACGGTTTCCTTGTACTTGAAGTACCGGAATTAACAGATGATCTTAAAGCAAAATACGGCAATTCAAAACCAACAGTTACTACGGGCATAAAGGCAAAATTAGATTTCAGGAACTCTCTTATATTCACTGAAGATAAAGAGTATCCGATTAATCCTGTCGGAACAGCAGCTCAGGAACTGGTGGTTGCGGGCGGACTCGAAAACTGGGTTAAAAAGAACCTTTAGTATATGGAAAGATACGAGTTTAAACATAGCGACAGGTATGCGAACAAATATAAAAAATCAAAATATATTTTTGTTGCATTCGGAATCTTCTGGACAATTGTCGGCATCTGGAAGATCGCTTCCGGTGACCCTACATTTTACGCATTCTTCTTTCTTTTAGGCGGTCCCCTCTTCGTTGTTCAATCATTCATTACTGAGAGATCACTTAGAGAGAATTTCCTGATAATTGATGACACCGGTGTAAAGCTTAAAACCGGACGTAATCCTAAACAAGCTCTTCTGTGGAATGAGATTGAACTAATTTCCTATGCTAATCAGAAAATTAAATTTACTTTTCTGAATTCCAGGCAAAATAGTATTAACATCAGCCGTTTTTCATTCGACGACAGAACAAGAATAAAACAAATTTTTAAAAGTGCCAGCACTGAAAAAAATATTAGATTTCAATAAAAATCTACTATTTATCAGGGAAATACTATTGACATTGGAAAAAAATTATAGGTAATTGTTATAGTGTCTATAACATATTATTTAAAAGTCGGGTCCAGGTTAAAATATGGGAAAATCAATCTCCAGAATCATATCTGAATTTGCAATTCATCTTAAATATGAAGATTTACCGGAAAAAGTAATAACTGAGGTTAAAAGATTCCTTTACGATTCCTTAGGTTGTGCATACGGAGGATATCATACTAAAGACGTTAAAATCATTTATGATATATATAAAAATATGGGCGGCATTGCAGAAGCAACAATTATAGGTTATGGTGATAAGATGCCTGCAGTGAATGCGACACTTATTAATTCTTTAATGATAAGGGCGCTGGATTTCAACGATATATATTGGAAAGAGGATCCGTCTCATCCCTCTGATATTATTCCGGCTGCATTATCCGTCGGTGAACTTGCAGATGTTTCTATGAAAGATGTTATTGTCGCTATTGTACTTGCCTATGAATTTGAACAGCGGCTCTGTCTATTTGCGAAGCCAGGAATACGAGAGCGTAAATGGCATCATGCGACTTTAACTCAATTTGTTTCACCGATTGTTGCAGGAAAACTACTCGGTTTAACTGTAGATCAGATGGTAAATGCGATAGGAATAAATGCCTCTCATAATTATACGATTGGCTGCCCGACAGCCGGAAAACTTACAATGATGAAGAATACTGTTGATCCGATGGCTGTACAGTCCGGCGTTTTCGCAGCATTGATGGCGCAAAAAGGATATACAGGAACTGAGAAGGTTTTTGAAGGAAAAGAAGGTTTCATGGACTGTTTCTTCGGCTGGAATGCTAAAAATGAGGAACTGAGCCCGGTAGAGATGCAGGGACGCGATGGTGTGACCAGGTGGAGCTGGGATATTGACGCACTTATTGGCGGGTTGGGAGAAAGCTACAAGATCCTTGAATGCGGTATGAAAGCATTTCCGACCGAAGCATTGTCACACACCCATTTAACTTGCACACTGAAAGTAATGATAAATAATAACCTGGATTATAGTGATATTGAAGAAGTTCAGGTTACAACTCTGGCGCAGGCACACGATATTTTATTTGATCCGGCAAAATATAGACCTGAATCACGGGAAACAGCTGACCATTCCCTTCCATACTGTCTTGCAGCCGCGATAGTTGACAAAAAGATTACTACCGAATCCTTCTCGGAAGAAAAATTAAAGGATCCGCGGATATTTGATGTAATAGACAGAATAAAAGGCATCCCATCCTCTGAGTTTGAAAATATGTTCCCGGAAAAACAACCATCTAAAGTTATTATCAGAACAAAATCCGGAAATGAATACTCTGAGTATATTGAATATCCCAAAGGCGACCCGCGTGAACCAATGACATTAACAGATCTTGAAAATAAATTCAGCGCACTATCCGCCGGATTATTAACGGAAGAACGTAAAGTAATTATTAAAGATTCCGTTTTCAATTGTGAAAATCTTAGTTGCAAAGATTTCATGAATTTATTGATTATTTAATCGCATTCTCATGTAAAAAAAATATGTAAGAGTATAATATGAAATCTAAAAAGGCATATGCAGGCAAAAGAGGCGATAAAGTAAGATCCGATTGTTATATCGAACTTAAGATAAAACGCACTGGAGGATTAAAAATTGATCTCAAAAGTAAAGTACACTCAATGTATGGCGAATCAATAGTACAATTGCTTGAGGAATTATGTGATCACTTTTCAATATTTCATGCCGATGTATATTGCGAAGATTTCGGCGCCCTCCCTTTTACAATAATGGCACGATTCGAAAGTGCAGTAAAACGCATCGACGGCGATTGTCAGATAGAGTACTTGCCCTTATTTAACAAGGCTAATAAGTACGTTTCAAAAAATGACAGTTTGCGAAGATCCAGGCTTTATCTGCCCGGTAACGAACCTAAATTTTTCCCCAATGCGGGTCTTCACAGTCCGGATGGAATTATTCTGGATCTTGAGGATAGTGTTGCCCCTTCAGAAAAAGATGCAGCTCAGATTCTCGTACGTAATGCTTTGCGGAGCGTAGATTTTTACGATGCTGAAAGGATGGTAAGGATCAATCAATTACCAAAGGGTCTGGATGACTTAAAATATATTGTACCTAATAATGTTCATGTAATACTTATTCCGAAATGTGAATCGGCAACACAGATCAAGAATGTAGAACGCGAGGTTGAGTTCCTGCGTGAGATCCATAAAATTAAATATCCGATATATTTCATGCCGATAATTGAAAGCGCTCTGGGAGTTGAGAAAGCTTATGAAATTGCCACCGCATCTTCATCAAACTGTGCATTAGCGGTAGGTTTGGAAGACTACACGGCGGATATTGGTGCTGAAAGGACTAAAGCAGGTACTGAAAGTTTTACTGCCCGCACAAGAATACTTAATGCTGCAAAAGCTGCTGGCATTCAGGCAATAGACACTGTATTCTCAGACGTATCGGATACCGAAGGATTAATAGAAAGTGTACTCGAGGCTAAATCACTGGGCTTCGAAGGTAAAGGCTGCATCCACCCTCGGCAGATTAAAACCATTCATAAATACTTCTCTCCAAATTCTGAGGAGATTGAAAAAGCCAAGAAGATTGTACTTGCATATGATAAAGCCATCAGAGAAGGTTTGGGTGTTGTATCCATGGGAAGTAAAATGATTGATGCTCCCATTGTCAAAAGAGCACTCCGCATTGTAAACCTGGGAATATTAAATGGACAAATTCCCACGAACTGGAAAAACAATTAGAGTATATGCACTCTTTATATTTAGAGGATTGAAATGAAACTGGTAAAAAACGCTGCAGGCAGAATGGTTCCCTTGAAAGTTAACGGACAACCGCAAATACCATTTAAAGGAATTGGTAAGTTTAAACCTGGAGGCGGAACTGCATCTGTAAAAATTAATTCGTGCGCTGATTTTCCCGACGATGGTAACAAGGTCGTTGAAACGCTCAAAGTCGCTTTGAAGAAAGCTGGTCTCAGAGACGGAATGACAATTTCTACTCATCATCATTTACGAAATGGTGATATTCTTACCAATTATCTGTTCGACACGATTAAATCGATGGGGGTTAAAAATATACGCTGGTACCCAAGTGCTTCATTTCCCTGCCACGAACATCTCTTAAGATATCTTAAAGATGGTACAATTCATCATATTGAAGGAAGTATGAACGGTCCGTTGGGTAAATTTACTTCCGAAGGTAAGATGAAAGGTACCGGAATACTCCGTTCACACGGCGGAAGATACCAGGCTGTTCAGGATGGTGAGGTGAAAATCGATATAGCAGTAATTGCTGCACCGACTGCCGATCCGTTCGGAAATGCTACGGGAGACAGAGGTCCCTCAGCTTGCGGTCTTCTGGGGTTTGCACTTGCCGATTCAGAGTACGCAAATAAAGTTATTGTTGTAACCGATAATCTTGTTCCCTTTCCTTGTTATCCATGGCAAATACAAGGGAATAACGTAGACTACGTTGTGAAGATTGATAGTCTTGGCGACCCTTCAAAAATTGTTTCAGGCACTACAGAGGTTACAAAAAGTCCCGACCGTTTATTAATAGCCGAATATGTAGCTGAATTTCTTGAAGAAGCAGGAATAATGAGAGACGGATTTTCTTTTCAGGCAGGAGCAGGCGGTACGAATCTCGCATTTGCCGTCTACTTAAAAGAAAGAATGAAGGCGAAAGGAATAAAAGCGAGATTTATCAGAGGCGGATCGACTAAATATCTTGTGGAAATGCTGGAGGAAGGGTTAACAGATTTCATTCTTGATGGTCAGACTTTTGATCTCGAAGGCGTCCGTTCGATGAGGGAAAATGCTAATCATGTTAATACTTCTCCATTTACAAGTTATAATTATCACGGGAAAGGCAATTTTGCATCAATAGTCGATGCTGTGGTTCTCGGAGCAACTGAAGTGGATTTGAATTTCAACGCAAATGTAGTTACACATTCCGATGGATATTTGCTTCACGGTATCGGCGGCTGGCAGAATTGCCTCTTCAGTAAATGTACAATACTTGCGATTCCTTCATTCAGGGACCGCATTCCTGTAATCGTTGATGAGGTTAATACTTTAGTTGGTCCAGGTCAGTTAATCGATGTGATTATTACTGAAAGAGGAATTGCCATTAATCCAAGAAGAAAAGACTTATTACATAAACTTAAGAACTCGACGCTTCCTGTAAAGTCAATAAAAGAGTTATACAAAGAAGTGATTGATATCTGCGGTAAACCTGCAAAACCTAAAACAGACAAGAAAAAGATTGTAGCGGTAATTAAATGGGTTGACGGTACTCTGTTGGACAGTGTTTATAAAGTAAAATAATTTTAATCATCGCTGTTTCTGTTGTACCCGAAAGATCTTATAAATGCAGTATTGAAATTCATTTCGTACGACTGTTTTACAAATGCACCAAACACGCCCAGCCCTCCTTCTACATTATTGTAATCTATCTGGTCTAATCTAATAGAAAACCTGTCGAGTGAAAGGAGTTCAATAAAATAACTTGAAAGAAACCTATCGAATGTAAAAAGTTCCAGAACTGCATTCCCGATATAATAGTTCCCCTTATCGGGATCATCGCCTGCTATTTCATGCATTGCTCTATCTATTACTTCATTTGTATAAGTTATAAAACTTCTGTAGGAAGGACTAGAATATACAAGCACTTCTTCATTTCTGTTTTGCAGAATACGGATAGGTACTTTTTTCTCGAAGCGCTGCTTAATTCCGTTTTCGAATTTATAGTAAATGATTTTAAGTCTCGGGTCAAAAATAAATTGTTCTTCTTCTCTCCTTTCCCAGTTTACGTAAACTATAGGGTCATTTCCCGTTTGAATTATTGACGTACTGTTTTCAGAATCGAATATAACTTTCTGAGGTACGCGCGTTGAGGAAGACAATCTCTTACCATCCGGAAGTAACGCTTCAATCGATATATCCCAACCGTCAGCATCCATCATTTCATTTGTATAATAAAATTTTACAGGTATTCTATATCTGCTCGTGTCTGATCTTGTTGCGGATGAATCTTTAAACTGATAATCCGCCCAGCCGACTGAAAGCGAAACTTCAGCTCCCTGTATATATTTATCTTCTGTATTTGAGAAAGGGTCATAACCTTCAACATCGTAACTTCTTGTTATAGTAGCTACCTGATACGGTGAACCGGCATCGATAATGCATGTTAGAACGTAATTCTCGGTAAACTCGCTTTTAATTTCAAAATCTTCATCACAAGCGATGATGAGTAGAATCATAAAAAATATGGCTGTTAGTTTTTTCATATTTCTATTTTCACTGTTGCGGAAGTTAAGAACGGCAGCATATTAACTTTTTTACCTGTGTCCCTTTCAAAGTAAAATAGATTCTTTCTGTCATAAACATTCAGTACACTCAAATCAAGAGTAAACTTTAATAGATCGAAATCAAACCTTTTCGATACAGTCAAATCAAGCCGATGATAAACGGGAAGTCTGAAGGAATTTTTTTTACCCAATAAGGTCTGGGGGTAATAAGATTCAAGGAACTCACGATTATTCAGTTCTTCCAAATATATTCTATCGTAAAATCCTTCAGTAGGAGTAAATGGATGCCCCGTATTGAAATTCCATGTAACAGCTCCCTGCCAGCCGGATCCGAATGAAATTTCCAAAAGACTTTTCACATTATGTCTGGAATCATATTTGGGGAAAAACTCGAATCCGTTTATTTTCTGGTAAGCCCAGCTGACCGAATATGATGTCGTAAAATGAAATGGGTTTTGAGTAAGTTCCAGCATTGTTTCGGACCCATACGATTTTCCCGAAGCTGCAATAAAATCGTCTTCATCTTCATATCTCTTATCGATATTGGCTGCAGGAAGATCCCTCATATCTTTGTAATATGCTTCCGTTGTAAACTTGAACCAACTTCCGATATTAAATTCAAATCCCAGGTTATAATGTATAGACTTTGCACTTGGCAAGTAATCGGGAGTTATAAACCATGGTTCGAATAATGAGATAACATCATTTTCATCCGACACGGTGGTGATGTTCTGTTGATAATATCCGATAGAGCCCTTTATAGCAAATTCAGGTAAAATACGATACGTATAATTGATTCTGGGTTCTGAAGAAAAGTTCCCTTGCTTATTCAGTGTTATTAAATTAATTCTTAATCCCGCATCGATTCCAAGTTGCTCCCATCTTAAGAGCTTATATTTAGCGTAAGCACTTACATTAGCCCCAAATCCTGTTACATCGGTAAATATACCGTTTCTGTTCATCCAGGATAGTTTTGTTTTTACGGTTTGAAATTTTACGCCTGCTGCCAATTCATCTTGTGTATCAAATATATAAACATAATCAATTCTTATAGAGGCATCTCTCACATTGTTTTTGACAGCGCGCTCATTACTGAACTTAGGGATTATTTCCGCCTCAAATTCGCTTACCGAGACTCCCACTTCACTATAGAGCGGCGAATCGGACATTAAAAACCTTTTGACTCCGATTATATTATTCTTCCATTTGTAATCTGCTGTATACTTGTCGCTGCTGACCAGGTCATCTTTGCTCATAAATCCATGAAGAGTAAATTTAGAGTTATCAAAAAATTCGGGGTCGGTATTCTGATAATTTATTTTATACGAAAAATCATAAAAACTGAAAGGCGCATCTTTATTGTTTAAAAATTTCTTCAGAATATCTCTCGAATGGCTTTTCCTGCCAGAAATTATGAACGAACCGTTCGGTATAGGTCCCTCTATCAAGCCTTTATAAGTAAGCAAACTTAAACTAGCCTTGCCGCTATAGTCAAATCTGTTCCCTTCTTTTGAGTTAATTTTTAATACAGAAGATAAACGACCACCGTTTTCAGACGGAAATCCCGCTTTATAGAATTCCATGCTGTTAATCATTTCCGGATCTATTGCACTGAAAAGACCGAGTGCGTGAAACGGATTATAAACTACTACATTATCCAGAAGCACAAGATTCTGATTACTCTCACCACCTCTTACATAGTAACGTGCGGATACATCTCCGACAACCTGAACTCCCGGGAGATATTGTAAGGAACGAAATATATCGGTTTCTACTCCGTGCGGGTGACGTTCGACAGCTTGTATCGGTATCCTGTTTAATCCAATATCGGTTGCATTGGGTTCAATTACTTTTTCACCAATTTTCTCCACTGTACCGATACTTACGGAAGTCGGAGAAAGAAATACATTAAAATCTGTTACCCTGTTACTTTGTACAAGTACTCTAACAGTTTTTGACTTATAGCCAAGGTAAGATATCTGTACTTCAAAATAGTTTCCTCCGGGAAGTCTGGTTATTATGAAATAACCTTTAGTATCTGTCGTAGCACCCCGATTCAAAGATTCGATATAAACATTTGCAAATGCGAGAGATTCGCCGTTAACGGAATCAGCAACCAAACCGCGGATAGTCCCGTTCGGCTGGGTAAGTATAGTTGTGTATGTTAAAACTAAAAACTGAAAAATGCAGAATATTTTTTTTGACATACAATCAGTTAGCTGTTATAAGGTATTAAATAAATCAGCGGTTAAAATACCTATGGGTATATTTGTTGTCAATCTAAAAAAAATACTCTTCTCATATCACAACAATCCGTAGTACTTTACTCTTCCAGGGTAGATAAATTACCAGGATCTACTCCCAATTCCTCAGCTTTCAGTACTCTTCGCATTATTTTCCCGGATCTGGTTTTGGGAAGTTTATCAACGAATTTTATAGATGCTGGTTTAGCAATCGGACCAACCTCATGAGCAACGTGCTGTCTTAATTCCTCCTTCAATTCATCCGACGGATCAACGCCGGCTCTAAGAATAACATAAGTATATATTACATTTCCTTTAACATCATCCGGTATTCCGATAGCTGCAGCTTCGGCAACTGAATTATGGCTGACTAAAGCGCTCTCTATTTCAGCAGTTCCTAATCTGTAACCGGATACTTTAATCACATCATCAACACGGCCAATTACCCAGATATAACCGTCTTCATCCCGTCTTGCACTGTCTCCGGTCATATATATCCCTGGATATTTACTCCAGTACTGTTTAACGAATCTCTCGGGATCACCATATACAGTCCGGATCATGGAAGGCCATGGTGTTTTAATTACCAGATAACCCTCTTCATTTGTTTTAACAGAATTACCTTCATCATCAAGTATATCTATTTCTATCCCGGGGAAAGGGCGTGTTCCGGAGCCTGGTTTGAGTGGCACACATGGCATCGGAGTTATCATAAACATACCGGTTTCAGTTTGCCACCAGGTATCCATGATCGGGCATTTCTCATTACCTACAACACTAAAATACCATTTCCATGCTTCAGGATTAATTGGCTCTCCAACCGAGCCTAAAAGTCTTAGTGAGCTTAAATCATGTCTTTTAACCCAGGCATCGCCGAATCTCATTAATCCTCGGATAGCTGTGGGAGCAGTGTATAAAATATTTATTCCGTAATTTTCTATCATCTGCCACCAACGATTAGGATACGGGAAGTTGGGTGCTCCCTCATACATAAAAGAAGTCGTCCCGTTTAGTAGTGGTCCATAAACAATATAACTATGACCCGTGATCCAGCCGGGATCAGCGGCACACCAGTACCGGTCTTCATCATGCAGATCGAAAACGTATTTAAGTGTGGTATATGTACCGACCTGATAACCACCGTGCGTATGAAGTATAGCTTTAGGTTTGCCTGTTGTACCGCTTGTATATAATATAAATAACGGATCCTCCGCATCCATTACTTCAAGTGCACAATCCTGATTAGCAATTGGCAGACTTCTCAGTTCATGGTACCACATATCACGCCCAAATTCCATATTTATTTCTTGACCAGTTCTTTTTACAACTATCACATGCTCGATGCCACCAGCTCGTTGAAGTGCTTCATCCGCTATTTCTTTAAGGGGTACTATTTTCCCCCTCTGATATGCTCCGTCAGCAACAATAAGCAATTTTGATTGACTGTCCTCTATCCTTTCATGAAGTGCTTCTACTGAAAATCCGCCATAAACAACCGAATGAATTGCACCGATTCTCGCGCATGCAAGCATTGCAATTACAATTTCCGGTATTCTCCCCATATATATAGTAACTCTATCTCCTCTGACAACACCCATACTTTTTAGAATATTTGCAAATTTACATGTCTCCTTATGCAGTCTGTAATAAGACATTGCTTCAAAATCACCATTCTCCCCTTCCCATATAAGAGCCAGTTTATTTCTTTTTTCGGTTTTCACATGTACATCCAGGCAGTTATACGAAATATTAGTTTTCCCTCCAATAAACCATTTATAAAAAGGTTTCTCGGAATCATCCAGCACTTTTTCCCATTGATCAAACCAGTATAGTTCTTTTGCCCTTTCCTCCCAAAATCCCAGAAAATCTTCAGAGGCCTTTTTTGATAGTTCATTCCAGTCTTTTATATGTGCCTTACTAATTACGTCGTCTGATGGATAATAAACTTCACCTGTAAAGTTCTTTTTTGCCATGGAGCCTCCAGTTAATTTAGGATGTTATGTCGAACAAAATACTCTAACATTTAAATAAAATCAATTCTACTACATAAATAGTGAAATGTTTTTGAAAACTTTAAGGGAAATTGAATGATTTTGAATAAATCTCCAATAAAACGACATATTCATGCGGTTGTGTTGCTAGATTTAATTAGCTAATTAGAATCTAGAATTTTCCACTACATATTTCAAAAATACTATCAGGGGGAAATATGAATTTAACAAATATACATAATGAAAAAGATAATCCTTTATCAGATTTAATTACCGACGACATTTATAATGTTTTAAACGAAAACGGACTAATCAATCACAAATCTGTAAGGGATTATCACATTCGTAAGACATTTAAAGATTTAAGAGCAACAAAAATTTCTGCGGGTGCTGCAATAGACGTTATAAGAGAAAAATACCCGTACTTACAATTTGATACTATAAGAAAAATAGTATATCAACCACAAAAGTGATTATTTAAGCCGAATGGTCGTAAGAAAAACCCGGTGTTTTTATTTAACCGGGTTTTTCATTTTAAAATATTATGGCGTATAATATAATGGTGCGTCAGGTCCGATCGGAAGACTAAACAACAGCCACAAAATCATCATAATAATTCTGACAATTGCAAATATAACTGCGAAAGGAAGCATTGCTGAAATAATGGTTCCGATTCCAATATCCTTTACATACTTCTGCGCAAAGACTATTACAATCGGAAAATAAGGTAATAATGGAGTTAAAATATTGGTATATGAATCACCAATACGATATGCTGCCTGGGTTAATTCAGGCGAATAACCCATCAGCATCAGCATCGGAACAAATATGGGCGCCATAATAGCCCATTTTGCTGAAGCGCTTCCTATTAATATGTTTATGAGTGAGGATACAAGAATAAAAGCTATTATTAAAGGTATTCCTGAAAATCCTATAGCCTTGAGAGAATCCGCCCCGTTAATGGCTAGTATTAAGCCTAAATTCGACCAGTTAAAGTATGCAACAAACTGAGCTGCTACAAATGCCAATACTATATAACCTCCCATACTTGCCATCGATTCTGATGTCATCGATGCTACTTCTTTATCACCTGTAATCGATTTTGTAATTATGCCGTATATCAAACCAGGTATGAAAAACAAGAAAAGCATTAAAGGTACTATGCTTATAAAAAAAGGATTAAGGCTTCCGTCAGCTCCTCTTAGGACTCCCCACTCCGGTATGAACATAAATGTAATGATAATAAGTGAAATGAGCGCAGATAAACCAGCCCACCGAAGTCCTTTTCTTTCAATCGGACTAATCTGATTATTAGCCTCTTCAAGAGAAGTATCGGATTTATACTTTCCTAACCTCGGCTCCAGAATTTTTTCTGTAACATAAGTTCCTGCAATACCCACCACCGGAACAGACGCAGCCATTATATACCAGTTAGCCGGTGCATCAACCACATAATTCGGATCAATAATCTGTGCTGCAGGGGTAGTAAAAGCTGCCAGCAAAGGATCTAAACTGGTAAGAAATAAATTAGCCCCGAATCCTCCGGATACTCCTGCGAAAGCAGCAGCAAGACCTGCAATTGGATGTCTGCCCATGCCATAAAATATTGCAGCTCCCAGCGGAATTAAAACGACATAACCTGCATCTGCTGCAATACTTGACAACATTCCTGCTGTAACTATCGAAAAAGTGATTAACTTTGGTGGAACACTTGATACAAAAGCTTTTAATGCAACAGCAATCAGTCCTGATCGTTCAGCAACACCAATACCAAGCATAACAACCAGAACAAGCCCGAGAGGAGGAAAGTCAGTAAATACTTTAACCATTTGTGTGAAAATTCTTTGTATGCCCTCGCCGTTTAACAGGTTGATAGCCTTAATTTCCTGCTTTGTGCCCGGATGTACTGCACTTAAATCAAACAGAGAAGCCAGCCAGGAAGCGCCCAGGACAATTATGATTAAAATAAAAAAGAGTGTAACAGGTTGCGGCAATTTATTACCGGTTCTTTCAACATAGTTTAAAATTCTTTGTAATAATCCAATTTTTTCGGACTTTTCACTCATACTTTACCCCTGTAATTAATATCCTGTAGTTATCTTATTAGTAGATTTCACTGAGTTGATAAGGTACTGTAAATATAAATTTACTTCCTTTACCTAATTTACTTTTTACAATAATTTCTCCGCCGTTTTTATCCACAAGTTCTTTGCATAAAATTAAACCCAATCCGGTACCTGTTTCCGATTCAGTACCAATTTCGCTGTGGTGCACATCAATCCTGAATAATTTTTCCAGATCCTCATCTTTCATCCCAACGCCTGTATCCTCAACTGTAATCTCAATAAATTCATTTTTCCGTTTGCTCGATATCGTTACTTCATCACCGTTCTTAGTGAACTTTACTGCATTTGATATTAAGTTGCGTAAAATTGTAAGTAACATATTCTGGTCTGCATAGACTTCCAGCTCCGGACTTACTCTGTTTTTAAGAATTACACCCTTCCTTCCGGCATTTTCATAATTAAGATCAACTACCTGTTGTGTAATTTTAAATAGTCCTATATTTTCCGGGTTAAACTTCATCCTACCGGTTTGAATTCTCGACCATTCCAGCAGGTTTTCGAGCAATGAAAAAGTTTTTTTGGCTACATCATTCATATTAACAGCGAATTCTTTCAACTCTTGTTTCGACATTTCCTGATACTCGTTGGCAATTACCTCGGAATATCCCAATAATGCCGAGAAAGGACTTTTCAGATCGTGGGCAACAATTGAAAAGAATTTATCTTTGCTTGCCACCAGTTCTTTTAATTCATCGGAATACTTTTTTAATTTTTCTTCCCCTCTCTTCTTATCAATTGCCATTGCAATTTGTTCTGATACAAAAATCAGAATATCTTTTTCAATTTCACCATAGGTTTTTTCATTTTCGTAATCCTGCAGAACTATCGCTCCTATCACATTATCCTTAATTTTTAAACGTACACCCAGCCATATTTTGGCAGGCTCACCCAGTAAATCGGTTTCTTTTTTGTCTCTAAGTTCCAAATCAAGTTCTGCATTAATCAGCATATCTTTATCAATTCTCAAAACATATTCTGTTAGCCCCTTACCAAATTTCCGGGGTTCTGGCTGCTTATCATATTTATCGACGAAGTACGGGAAAGTAAGAGTATCAGTTTCCTTTTCATAAAGTGATATGTAAAAATTATCCGCGGGCATTAAAGTGCGTATAATATTATGGATATTTTCATAAAGGCTCTGCATATCATCAATTTCATTTATTATCTCGGAAATTTTAAATAGAGCAGACTGGATTTTCTCATTTCTCTTTCTTTCGGTTATATCCCTTACTGCTACTACCCTTAGGTTTTTATTACCGATTCCCATTATCCTGGCTTGCAGTTCGATCATAATCTCATGTCCCCACTTATCCACGCCCGTAATTTCATAAGGGGTAATTACACCTTCGGCAATATTTTTCTTTACAAGCTCTTTCGATTTTTCATGTATTGCTAAGTCAATAATATTTTTACCTTTAATTTCATCCAATGTGTATCCTAGCAAATTGAGCATTGCCTGATTCGCATCGAGTACAATGCCTTTATCGTGCACAAGAATACCTTCAAAAGCAACTTCTGAAAGAAATTTATATCTCTCCTCGCTAATTGTGAGTTCTTCTTCAAAGTATTTTTGGTCAGTAATATCCCTGGAAATACCAAATATCCCAATAATTTTATTTTGCCCATCATACAGAGGCATTTTTGATGTAGAGACCCATGTAACTCTGCCATCCGGCCAGGTTTCTTTTTCTTCTATATCAATTATCGGCTTTCCTGTTTTAATTATCTGCTGTTCATCATTGTAAGCCTGCTTAGCATGCTCATCCGAAAAAATATCAAAGTCGGTTTTACCGAGTATATCGCCTTCCTCCTTAAATCCGAGTTTTACTGTATTTGTTCTGTTAGATTTGGTAATCCTTGAATTAATGTCCTTAAAATAAATCGCATCGGGAAAACTATTTAACAGGGCATCCAGATAAATATAGTCTAAGCAATTCTTTAAGGGTGTAATTAGTTTACTTTCGCTGGTTATTACAAGTCTGATATATTGTTTTTCATTATCGCCGTTGTAAATGCCTATAACATGGACTGATAATGTTCCGTCAACTTTATGGATATAATCGCCGAATGATTGAAAGATTTTTTCTGCTGAAGTTTTTAATTTTTGGAATTCATTTTTCTCGGCGGTTAGCTGTGCAGAAGAGATTAGCCGGTCAATTGCCACACTAAGAATTTCTTCCTTTGTATATCCGAGCAAATGTGTAAAATAACTGTTTGTCTCGACAATGTTATCACCTGAATCCGTTCTCAAAAATCCGATTTTAAGCAAATCGAATAAGTCGGGTTGATTTGGGCTTAAATTCATAACTTTTTTAAAGGTTATTTGTAATATTTTTATAAACAGTTTTCAATACGACAAAGAAAAAACATAAATAGCATTATTCTTTATTATCGAATTATGATAAAATGAATTTAGCTTTTTTTTTTCTGCTATTTGCGAATTAATAACAATGCCGTTATATCGTCACTTTGCGGAGTATCCGCTGTATGCTTCCGAACTTCGGCCACCAATTTATCTAAAAATTCTGATGCTGCACAATCCGAATTTAATAAATAAAACTCCTCGAGTTTTTCATCCGAATATTCTTCTTCTGCAGAATTCATTGCTTCGGGAATACCATCAGTATAAAGAAGCAGTTTATCACCCTTATTGAAAATCAATTTTTCTCCGGCATAAGGCAGATTCATATCGAACATTCCCAGAGCGACACCACCAGCCTCAACTCTATACAGTCTTTTATCATTTTTCAGAATCAAGGACGGATTATGACCTGCATTAATTATGTCCAGCTCTCCGCTCTCAGGAGACAACACGGCGATAAAAAAAGTAATGAATTTATTAGAGGGAGAAGCTTTATAAATAACTTTATTCATACGGGCAGCAAGTTCATCAAGCTGAATTTGCGAGTTCAGATATGCATTCAAAGATGCATTTAAAGTACTGACTAGTAATGCTGCAGGTACACCTTTACCGGCAACGTCGGCAATTACAAGTGCATATCTTCCATCATTCAGTTTTATACAGTCATAATAATCTCCGCCAACTTCTTTCGAAGGGATGTTTATTCCGGCTACCTCATATCCTTTGATTTCCGGTAAAATACTTGGTATTATTTTCTGTTGTATTTCTGCTGCTAACGAAATCTCTTTTTTATTTGTCTCATTTTCCAGTGCTTCTTTATGCAGGTGTTCATTTTCAATAGCCGAATTCAATTGTCTGGCAAAAGCGCTGAGAAGTATTTCATCAGTATCGTCAAAATCAACAATTCCATCACGGCTTTCTTTTTCAAGAACAGTAAAGACATAAAGTCTTCCCATAAATTCAAATTTAGTCTGAAGTTTATGCTGAGAATTAATTACATAATTCTGATCAAGCGCGGTTGGGAAATTCACGGTTTTCAAAAGCTGGTCACCTTCGTATATACTAATGGAACCCGCCGATGCATTTGTAAGCATAACGGAACGCTCCAGAGCCAGATCCAGTAATGAATCCGATTTCTCAAGTGAAGAAATTTCAATACCAGTATCTATCAGACTGTTCAGCTGGAGGATTCTGTGATTCAGCGAAAACAATAATTCTTTTACTTTTTTCTGATTGAGAAACGCTATATAACCGTTGCCTAGCAGCTGAAGAAAGATTTGGAGTGTCAATTTATCCAGTTCTGAGAACTCTGAATTGTCTACCTTCCCTCCAATCAGAAGAGCAAAATATGATTTATCAATTAAGGGAAGAGAGATAGCAATTTTTATAAAAGCATCTTGCAGGTAAATAATCCTGGGAAGTTCACCAATCTCAACCTGATTTAGAAATTCCTTCGATTTTTTCTTATATAAATAAAGTTCACACCACTCCGAGTCTATATCTTTTTTATAAAATATGTTTACATTTAATGTTAGCAGGTTTCCCCTTAATATGTGACTGAAATGTTTGGCAAGCTCTTCCAGTTTTTTTGATTGCGAAAGCACTTCAAATCCTTCCTGAAATGATTTTACCTGCAAATTCAGTTTATCAAAAAGTGATGTTAAATCCGGCTGCGTCATTATATATGTGATCTGAGTTTTGAAATTATTGCAAGTTATCCAGTTTTGAGTGCGTCATCAACTGAATCAGCTTTAGATGCGAAGTGAAACAGACCCATTATGCTGAAAGTTTTATCAATAGATGAATCCAGGTTAGTAAAAATTAATTTACCATCGGTTTCGTTAAGCTTTTCTATTATTTCAATCAAAAAAGAAATGCCAATTGAATTAACAACCTTGCTTTTTTCGAGATTAAGAATTACAGTCCTGATTTCTTCACCGTGTTTTTGATTAAACTCATCAGCAATTTTTTGTCCACCGACATTATTGATATAGCCTTCGGTATGTATTATTAAGGAACTGTCTTTTATTTCGGAGGTTAGTCTAAAGTCTGAAATCATTCTTTCTCCTTAAACTAAATTTTTTGTAATTGTAATTTTTGTGCCGGTGTTTCCAGATTCTATTATAAAATCATCCGACATAGATTTCATTAATTTTAATCCCCAACCACGTTTATTGCTCGATGATATTTTATCCGTTATAAAGGGATCTTCAATCTCTTCAGGTACGAAACCCTTACCGTAATCAGTAACAAGTATTACCAGTTTTTCCTTTGTCATGGTAAATTCTACTGAAACATATGGGGTAATATCCCCTGAATGCTCCAATCCATTTATAACTGCTTCTGTAACAAGTACTTTAGCCTCACCAATTTTTTCATCTGAAATACCGAGATGCCCACCCATCAACTGTAATCCCTCAACCGCAACAAGTTCAATATCGGGCACTTTGGGAAGTTTCATTTCAAGCTTAATATTATCGCTCATTACATACCTGTTAAAATCTTAAACGAAGTTAAGACAATAATAGTGAATTGCTGATTATGATACAACGAAGTATGTAAATTTAGATTAGAAACGTTTTAAGGCATCTGATGCCTAGCTGAAGTAGACTGATCATTCATTAATTCTGAGGGAGGCGGAGGGGCATGATCTTGCAACCACTACCCCTCCTGTGGGGAACTACCTTATCCTAAAAACATTCTTTTCTTTTTGGGAAAGTGACTTCCACTTCGGTAATTCCGTCTGGTTCGCTTTCTATCTGAATATTTCCTGAATACAGCATAACAATATTCTTCACAATTGCCAGACCCAGACCATTACCGTTTTGTTCATAAATTCTTCTTTTATGTTGTAAGAAAGGCTGTATATTTTCAATCTCAGATTCTGACATTCCCCGCCCTTCATTCGATACTTTCATTTTCAAACGGGAATCATTCTGAGAAAAATCAATACTTACTTCACTCCCACAATTGGCAAATTTTACAGCATTATCAATAAGTTCACGCGTTAATATTTTGAAATGATTTTCGTGGATAGGAACACACTCAATTCCGTCATTAACTTTGAAGGAGAGATCTTTTTGATCCTTCATTTTATTTTCTGATATCACTTCCAGAATAATACTGTGAGGAGTTGTAGTAATCTTATCAATAAGATGTTTATGAGTACTTTCATCATTCAAAAGAACACGGGTATCCGAGTAAATAATAAATTTTTCGAGAGAGCGGTGGAGCCGTTCCGCAGAATTACGAATGCTTCTCACCATATCCTTTACTTCGGCTTCACTTAATTCTTCGTACCCGCCCAGAACCATATCGGAGTAACCGAAAATTGAGACAAGCGGAGTTCTTAACTCATGAGGGACATAAGATGAAATATTATCATAAATTTCCTGAAGGACTTTTTGCTGGGCTCTTTTTTTTGCCAGCCTGGTTTCAATTGCATCCAGCAGATCCTTAGCCCTGAATGGTTTTGTAACGTAATCATCGGCACCCGAAACCATTCCGCGCCTGAAATCGTTCTTACCTACTTTCGCTGTAAGAAAAATAAACGGTATGTTTTCGGTTAACGGATTTTTCCGTAATTCAGTGAGTAAATTATAGCCGTCCAATTCAGGCATCGTAACATCGGAAATAATAACATCAGGTCGTTCTCTGGTTGCCAGTTCCAGACCAATCTTACCGTTTTCGGCAGCAACTGTTTCGTAACCGCGTATCTCTAGGAGTTGGAGAATATTTGATAAAACTTCTGATGAATCTTCAACGACTAAAACTTTATCCAAATCTGCCTCTTATTATGGCAGAAATTTAACGGATAGTGGTTAATAATAGTCGTTGATTGCAATAACTGCGTTTATTATACAATAAGCGAGTTATTTTATGAACTATCGTTACACGCCCATTAGTTTTTTAATCTTCTGGGCATAACGCTGACTGATTTGAAGTGTATCATTAAAACCTTTTAAGGCAACCTGGTAATTCCGTTGATTAATTTTCTTAATCTGATTTATAAAGTTCATATTTATAATTGTGGATCTATGAATACGGATAAATTCTTCCTTAGGTAGATTCCTTTCCCATTCTTTCAATAATTTTCTGACAATAAATTTCTTTGAGTTATTAGTGTATATTGTACTGTATTCTCCGTTTGCAATAATAAAAACAATATTCCTGATCTCAATGAGTAATGGCGTTTTATTAGTAAATATCATTATTCTGCTTTTTACACTTTGACTATCATAATCCACATTCCTTCCCATACTTTTTAACTCCTTGTGCTTTTGAAGTCTTAATTCAATTGCAGCAAGAAGGTCTTTATACTTAAATGGTTTTGTCAGATAATCATCCGCTCCTAGGTTCATGCCCCTGCGTATATCGTTGAGATCAGTTTTTGCAGATAGAAATAGAAACGGAACCTGTCTAAGATCTCTCCTTTTGTCTATCTCTTCCTTTATCTGGAATCCGTCAATTCCCGGAAGCATTATATCCGAAACTATTATATCCGGCGATGAATTCAGTGCCAACTCCAGACCTTCAATACCATCAGCGGCTTCAGTAACTTGAAAGTGGTTCAGTTCAAGAAGTCTCTTAGTATTTTTCCTGTTATCTACATCGTCCTCAATTAATAACACATTTATCATCTGCAATCCTTCTGGAATACATTTTTTAATATAGAAAAAATATTGTCATATGCATCATATTTTTTTATCTGCCATTTGTCGTTATCGGAAGCATTACCGTAAATTTAGTCCCTCTTCTCATTTCACTGTCTACCTTGATACTCCCCTTTAAAGATTCAACAGACCTTTTCGTGATCGCCAATCCCAGTCCTGTTCCGGGTCTGTTACCAATATTACTTGCACGCTGGAACGGTGAAAATATATCCTCCAGATCTTTATCCGGTATACCTATTCCCTCATCTTCTACTTCAAGAATAAAACTGTTATTCCTTTTAGCTATTCTGCATATTACAGGTGCGTCTTCGGGAGAATATTTTATCGCATTAGATACAAGATTAGTAACAATTTGTCTGTATAGTTTTTTGTCGGTCTCCAACATCATTTCTTTTTCCGGATGCAGAAAACTTATTTCCACATCATCGTTCGTCAGCAAAATATCATTCAATATATTCTCGGTTAATTCAACAATATCCAAGTTTTCGTATTTAACGTATAATTTACCGGCATCAGCTTTATTTATGGTAAGTACATCATTGAGAAGTTCAGTCATATAATCGATGGATTTTACTATTTTTTTCAAATACTCATTTCTCTCGTGGCTTGAAATATTCTCTCCTAGTAATTCCATTATTTCTGCCGATGAGAGCATTGCTGACAACGGGGTACGAAATTCGTGCGATACCATGGATACGAATCTTGACTTGAGTTCATTCAGCTCATTAGCTTTATCAAGCGCCCGTTTAATTTCAAGCTCTGCCTTCTTTCTGATATCAATATTATGAGCGGCACCCAGTATCAGTTCTTTACCTCCAATACTTACTGGATAGGTCTTAAACTCAATTGTAATTCTCTTATTTTGTTTTGTGATAATTTCAAATTCAAATGGTCCGCTGGCTTCTCCCTTCATACTTTTATCGCCGACAATATTGGTTATGTTTTCATATTCCGGCGGGACGAGGTTAAGGCTGTTCAAATTATGACCCAGCAGTTCCTCTTTTGTATATCCGATAAGGTTAGTTGATTCATTGTTACAGTCTATAATATTACCATGATAGTCAAACAAATAAAAAGGTTCTGGAGAAAATTGGAAAAGTTGTCTCCACATTGTTTCAGAGTGTCTCAAATTCGATTCTATCGTAGCTCTTTTGATTGCTCCGCCAATACTGTTAGATAGTGTAAATAGTACTGCAAGTTCCGCTTCATTCCAGTTCTTTTGATTGCGGCAGTCTTCGAATCCTATGAATCCCCAGAAAAAATTATCAATAATAATCGGCACAAGTGCTATCGACGTAATTCTCTGTGACTTGAGGAGTTCTTTTTCATTTTCAGGGAAGTCTTCCTGTAAACCGCTTATAGATTTCCCTTGCGTCATGATTTTCAGCCATCTTTCAATCCCCAGTGATTTGTAGGTTGCTTTATTGTACATGAAATTTCCTGAGACTTTACCCTCCTCTTCAGAAATCCAGGAATAATTCAGCTGCATTGCTTTGGTATTATCATTGGTAATGCTGTTCTCTACCAAATAGGCTCTGTCTACTGATGCGGCAGTTCCGACTTCATTGAGTAATACTTCCATTACATTTTCATAGTTGCTGCTTGAAAACAGCATGACTGAAGAATTTGCGACGGCTTGTAAAATTTTATCTCTTCTGATTATTTTTTCTTCATTGATTTTCCTTTCTGTAACATCCCTTGCAGAGGTTAATACAGTATTAACTTCATTATTATCATCAAATTCAGGTAAAAGCATCCATTCGAGCCATTCACCGCCAGGAAGCTGATATTCTATTGTAACTTTTTCTTTTTTTTCAAATACATTTTTAATAGCAGATTCTGTTATTTGTACGAGTGTCTCCGGGTAGCCAAGCTGTGCATATGTCTTATTTATTATTTCGTCTGCACTTATTTTAAATATTTTTTCTACAGCTGAGTTAACATAAACGTGTCTCAACTCTCTGTCGAATCTGATAATCAGATCATCCGTATTTTCAGCAAGCGTTTTAAATTTCTCTTCAGATTCTTTATACGCTCTGGTTCTTTCATCAATAATATGCTCAAGTTTGAGCTGATAATTCTTTAATTCATCTTCGGCTATTTTTCGTGCCGTGATATCGTGATTAATACTTAAGATTGCATCTTTTCCTCTGTAGGTTACAATTGATGCATTAACTTCAAGAATTATTTCTCTGCCGCTCCTCGTTTGCTGATATGTCTCGAATACTGTTGTTGCTTTATTCTGAAGAGTTTCATTTACTTTATTTCTACCGAATTCGGGATTTTGTGATAAAGTAATTAATGACAAACCAATAAACTCATCCCTGCTGAATTCATATAGTTCCAGAGCTCTTTTATTCGCTTCAAGAATTATTTCGTTTTCAGGTTCGAATATCATTATAGCATCATGGGCATTTTCAAACAAGCCCCGATATTCTTTTTCAGATTGCAGTATTTTCTGTTCTGCTATTTTACGTTCGGTTATGTCTCTTGCAATATTCAGAATCGCTTTAGAATCCTGGAATTCAATTACTTTTGAGCTTATTTCCGTGGGAATAATCTTACCCAATTTTGTTATATGTTCTAATTCGTATAACCCTTTACCCTTTTTTATAATCGATTTAATTATTTTTGTATGTGCTTCGATGCTCAATCCGTACTGAAGAAATCCGGTTGTCTTACCTATCATATCCTCTCTTGTATATTCATACCTCTGACATGCCGGCTCATTTATTTCCAGAATTTCACCATCCATGCTCAGGATAAAGATTGCATCCGAGGCATTATTAAAAAGTTCCTTAAATTTTTGTTCTGTTATTTTTATACTTTTCTGAGCTGATTTATAACTGCTGATATCCCTTACAAAGCCTTCAAAATAAATTACTTCATCGTTATCATTTTTTATAGCATGAGTCGAAAGTTGAATGAATATTTCCTGATTAGATTTATTCCTCCATCTAACTTCAAGATCTGCAACCTTCCCGACAGACAAATATCTTCTGATCAGTTCTTCCCTTTCATAAGAATCGTAATACAGATCACGCATATTGTATGACGATATTTCTTCGAAGGAACTGAATCCGACAATATCTAAAAATGCTTTATTGGCAGACAGGATTTTGCCCGACATTGTGGATTGATATATACCTACGGGTGCATAATTGAAAATATCTCTGTATCTTACTTCGCTCTCTATCAAAGCATCATAAGTAATTTTACGCTCGATTGTTATAGCTACCTGATTAGCTATTTCCTCCATTAATCGTTTATCTATCTCGTCGAATAATATTTTTTCATCATAGCTCTGCACAACCATTGCCCCGATAATAGCATCTACACCTCTGAGCGGAACACCCAGCCAACTCTGACTAACAGGTCCCCAGCTTTTTGCTTTGCCTTCCTTTTGCAGATTCTCAAAATCATCGTATTGAGCCAATAGAGTTTTACCGGTGCGGATTATATAATCCGTGCTACCGAGTCCAAGTTTCTTTTTATGCGGCGCAAAAGTAAATTCATTTTTATAATAGGGAAATGTAAGGTCATTGGTTCTACGGTCGTATAAAGCAATAAAAAAGTTTTCAGCCTTTATTATATCTGCAACAATCTCATGGATCTTAGAAAAAAGAACATTAAGATCATCGGACTGATTTGCCGCTTCTGAAATCAGATACAACGAAGATTTAACTGTTTCCGATAGTTTCCTTTCCGTAATGTCCTGTAAAATACCCAGGGAGCCAATTACCTTTCCATTCATATCCCGCCAGGGCTTGGCTTTATCACTAATCCATTTGTTTTTCCCAGATTTACATTTGATCAACAAATCCGCCTGATACTCATCCAGTTCCCCTTTATACCAAATATCCATCATTGATTGATGATCCGAGACGTATTCAGGTTTGATTATCTCTGCCTTAATAATGACTGAAAGAAATTTTTCGTAGCTGAACTCTTCTGCACTGTACTCGACTATTTTTTCGATAATGTCACTCATATACTTATACGTACGACTTTCTAAACTGAAATTATATATTGCAATTTCGGCAGCATCTGTTATGGCTTTTATTTTCGATTCAGTCTGTTCTATTATTTCCTGTGTTTTCAGAAAATCAGTTACATCTCTGATAGTAATAACAAAAGCAACTCTGTCAGATTCGCTGTTAATTATTGAATTGTTTTTAATATCAATCCACCTGGGTCCGCCGTTCTTTCTTAAAAGTTTGTATCTCTTAAATTCCGCTATATCAGAGAGCCTTGTTATTTCATCCTCAACATCCAGTACTTTCTCAAGCAGAAGAATTTCATGAAGCGGTTTGCCAATAAATTCACCGTCTTCTAAATTGAACAATTCTTCAGCATTTTTGTTAAGATAACTTACAACTAATGAAGTGTTTACTGTTATTACCGAATCACTTGCATTCGAAAGAGTAGTTGCAAGCAATTCTTCTCTCTCTCTTAGCTTTTTTTCCAGTTTATTTTTAGATAAGGCTATTTGAATTGAGCTTAATAGTTCATGTTCCTCATATGGTTTTCTCAGGTAAGCATATGGACCGACTTCCATTGCACGATCTATCGTATCTTTATCTGTAAATGCGGTAAGAAATATGAATGGGACTTCAGAGATTGTTTTAATTTTCTTTGCAGTCTCAATTCCATCTAAATTCCCTGCCAGCATAATATCCATCATAATGAGGTCCGGTTTCAGTTCTTGGAAAGACTGCACAGCCTCCTCACCCGATTTCAACATGCCTATAACAAAAAATCCATTCTTGATAAGCCGCTCATGAAGCTCCATCGCAACAATTCTTTCATCTTCCACAATCAGTATTTTTATCCTGTCCATTTTATACGGCGACTTTTTGAATAATAAAAATCATTTAAATCCCAATAAAGAATAAAACGAAATTGCAATTTACAACATAGCAAGAATTATATCATTTTTAACATTAAGATATAACCATTAAAGTTGATAATAAGCGGTTGCTAAAGTTAAGGTTTAAACGTTTCTCTTAATTTTTTCGCAAACCTTCGGCTGATAATAAACGGTTCGGGTAAATCCTTCAGAAAAATACGGTAAGAATTATTAAACCACTTTTCAATTTTAACTATCCATTTCAGATTAATAATTGTCGATTTGTGAATTCGCAGAAATATATCGAGCGGAAGAATACTCTCCCAGTCTTTTAATAGTTTTCTAACCAGAATATTTTTTTCACCGGTTGTATTAATGTATGAATAAGGACCATCTGCGGTTATAAATTTTATATCACCGACTGTAACAAACTTCATATCGCTGCCGTCCGGTAAAAATATTCTCTGGTTCTCGTTATATCTTTGAGGCTCGTCATTCAGGCTGCCGACATCTACTGCTTTGAGCCGGCTTTTGGACAATCTTACCTGAATGGCATCAAGCAGATCTTTAATATGGAAAGGTTTTGTAATATAATCATCTGCACCCAGGTTCATGCCTTTACGCAAATCTGTCATTTCGACCTTTGCCGTCAGAAAAATAAAAGGCACTTTATTCATAATCGGATCTGCTGATATAGTTTCAAGAATCTGATAACCATCCATATCGGGCAGCATTATATCGCAGATAATAATATCGGGCAGAGCTTCTTTAAGATGATCGAGTGCATCGGTGCCTGATTCAAAAGCACGTACATCATAACCATGAACCGTAAGGATTTTACTTAAATTTTCCTTTACGGATTTGTCGTCTTCAATCACTAAAATTTTAGTCATTAGACTCAGACCGTATCAATTTTCATCAAGAAAGTTTAATTGTTCCCCGGAAGCAGATTTCTCGATTTCCAATATACTATCATATTCGATAAATAGTAATTCGGCTATGGTAATTAATCGTTCACAAATTCTCGCAACGAGTGCACTGTCATTCATAAGCGATGTTGCCATGCCGCTATTAATTTTTCTTTCTCTAATTAATTCATCTAGCTTGCCATTCACAAGTACATCGTGTTTTTTCGCTTTTTCCTGAAGTAGGAGGAGTTTGAAGTGCTGAGAGTCAATATCATCAGTTCGCTCGGTTTTGTAAATCTCCCTCATCACTTTGGCAATTTTTTGTCTAAGCGTGTTATATTCCACCCTTATAAATTCGTTTTCACTGATTGAATACTTTGCAAAGTTATCTTGTAAATTTCTGAGGTGTTTTATTATCTCAATCATATACCTGTTCGCAATTCTTATTTTATTAACAAGGACCGCTTCCTTTTCACTTAACTCATAACTCTGTATAATTGTTGCATATTTAATAATTTTACTGAATATCAGTTTTATTTTGTTATGGTACATCTCATCTATATTAATGTTCATATTATCAATTGATTTTGGCACCAGTTCTTTTAATTTCTTATCCGATAGGATATCTTTACGATGAAGATTTATTGAGTGTGATATAATTTCAAAAGCATTATCGAAGAGGTGACGTGATTCTTTCAATAATGCCGGTATGGCAGATTTGGGATACTTAAGTACGATTTTTGATACATACTTAGGCCTGGAAATGTCCTCGTTTTCAGATGGTTTGATTGCTTTTTCAAGAAATTTAACGAGAATTTTTGTAAAGGGTAGTATTAAAATTAATCCCAATATGTTAAACAGACTGTGGAATAACGACAATTTAATAATATAATCATTAGCGGAAATGCCTGTTAAAAGTGCAATACGATCAACGAGCCAACTTATATGTGTAAGAAGCAAAAGTGCGAAAAAGGCTGTAATAAAATTGAAAATAAGGTGTGCAACAGCCAGGCGTTTCCCCTGATAATTTGAGCTAATAGATACTATTAATGCAGTGAAAGTTGTACCGATGTTTGCGCCTATCGCCATTGCAAGAGCATTATCATAGGAAATCTGCTGCGCAGACAAAGCAGTTAGTACAAGTGCAAGTGAAGCATGACTTGACTGCATTATAACTGTTGTAATCACTCCTACAGATACATAAATAATTAAACCATATAATCCCGTAATTGAATACTGTTTAAGATCGAAGACCTCCTGATAACTACTGAAACCCTCCTTCATAAAATGTATACCAAGAAATATAAATCCAACTCCGGAAATTATATATCCGATCCCTTTGTATTTATTGCCACTCTGCAGTACAAACAGGACTCCGATTACAATCATTGGAAGTGCGAATGACGATATATTCAGCTTTAATCCAAAATACGAGATCAGCCATGCTCCTGTTGTTGTCCCGATATTAGCGCCGAATATTATTCCTATGCCTGATATGAGTTCTATCATACCCGCACCTAAAAATGAAATTGCAACAACGGATACAAGTCCGCTTGACTGCAGTAATGATGTCGAAACAATACCGAATGAGATACTTTTGGCTAAATTATTGGTTGATTTGCGCAGCCACTTTTCAATGGGACCGCTGCTAAGAAGTTTAAAACCATTTTCAAGAAACATCATACCGAAAATCAGAATTGCCACACCGGCTGCTATATCCCTTATATGTGTATTAACAACAAATAAGGATATCAGGATAATAATTGTAAGAGAAAGAATAAATGCTTTCAATTTCCGGACCCGTTAGACATAAGTTGTAATATTGTAATCATGCAGTTTATTATTAATGGGAATATTCATTTTCATTAAAACCATTTTTTACTTTTCATATAGATAAACATTCCAATGCCGAGCACAGTCATTAAGATTAGGACAACAGGATAGCCGTAATCCCATTCCAGTTCAGGCATATTATGAAAATTCATGCCGTATATACCGGCGATGAAGGTAAGCGGGATGAAAACGGTCGCAATTAAAGTCAGAACTTTCATCACGCTGTTTATGCTGTTATTGATGTTGGAATTATTAAGATCAATCAACGATTTGAGCATTTCGTTATAGTTTTGATAGTATTCATACAACTGATCGGTATGGTCTTTAATATCTCTGAAAAAGATCATATTATCAGAATCAATAAAACCAGATTCATCATTCATAATATGCAGAATAGTTTCACGGATCGGGGAAATATACTTCCTGAACTCTGTCAGTTCTTTCTTGATTGTGTGAATATTTTCAGTGTAATTATACTGGCTTTTCAGAAGTATATCGTCCTCTAAAGAGTACAGTTTATTACGCAGATTTTCAAGTTTCAGATAATAACTATCCACATATGAATCCAGCAAGACATAAAATAAATAGTCGGCTTTCTTGTTTCGTGCTCTTCCCCTGCCCTGTTTAATTCTTTCTATTTTTTCATCAAGGAAGTGATTTTCAAACTCATGAAGTACGATTACAGTATCTGACAGTAAAATAATACTAATGTGGTCCTCTTTTAAAATTTCCGAATCCGGAATAAATGCCTTCATTATAACAGCAATATAATTTTCTCCCTCTTCGTATTTTGACAGATGCTGGGCGTTAAGAGCGTCTTCGAGGAACATATGGTGAATATTATAATCTTTAGTTAATTCATGCAATTTATCTTTATCTGACAACCCGCTGAATTCAATCCAGTTAACAGTTGCCCCGTTGATCTTTCTTTTTAATTCATGCGGAGTAATATCTTCATATTGTTGAAAATAATCTTTGTTATAACTACGGAGTGTGATCCTAGATTTTTCATCTGTATAATTTCCGGTATATTCCAGAACTCCCGGTGGTTTGCCGGATTTTTTGTCAAGTCTATTCATTCTTTTAGCCATCAGTTCCCCGGATATATTTAATTAAACTGAATTATAAAAATAATAAAATGATCAAATAATATTACTTTAAAATATTTATTGAAAGATGGGTACTGACTTTGAAATAAGAGTATTTACACTTAAGTAATTATACTGCATTCACGGTTAAATTAATTTTTCAATTGTTTCTATAACTAAGTAAGTCATTTTTCCGGTTGATTAAATATAATCGTGTTATTGAGCACAAAAACCATTTAATGGTTTCGATAATATTATATCAGGTATCATTTCTTCAAATATCCTTTGATTTTAATTGTATTCTTGTTTCCATATTTTAAAGAGTCCAGATTCGTTTAATGATGTTAGGTTAAAGAACTTACCAAAAACCCTTCAACTCCGGCAAATTATTTAATTATTTCATTTGCCTGCTTTAGCAGTTTCCTTCGCTTTTATACTCAATTTACCTGCAAACGGGACATCCGGTTCTTCAGAAATTCATTCTTTTATCCATTTTTACGAACATTATGTCATTTTCAAAAATTTATAAAATATTTTACAAAAAGATGGAATTCTTATTACATCATTAGTGTTAATGATTATTATTTAACAACATTTGAGGACTGTTATGAGAGATCCGTCAATGAATAAAATGGCAGAAGAAATCGGTGACGAACATTTTTCGGAAACATTGTACACACCATTGCGTAAAGATGCATTTATTCTGGATGATAAGACTAAAATCGAGGAAATTGAAAAACTTTTTGAAAGAATAATGTACACTTTAGGATTGGATCTAAGTGATGATAGCCTTAGAGGGACTCCTCATAGAGTCGCTAAAATGTATGTAAAGGAAATATTTTCTGGTCTGAATCCTGAGAATAAGCCTCAGGCAAGATCTTTCAGTAATAAATATGAATATAAAGGAATTGTTCTTGAGAAAGACATTGACGTTACATCTACTTGTGAGCACCATTTTGTGCCAATAATCGGTAAAGCACATATTGCATATATACCCAACGGAAAAGTTGTTGGCTTATCCAAATTAAACAGAATTGTTGATTATTACGCACGACGTCCGCAGGTGCAGGAGAGAATGAATAAGCAGATATTAAATGAACTTAAAGATGTACTCGGGACCGATGATGTGGCAGTAATTATTGATGCAAAACACTTTTGTGTTCATACAAGGGGAATCAAAGATACCGGTAGTTCCACTATTACAGCAGAGTACAGTGGCAGTTTTATAAATGCTGAAAAGAAAGCAGAACTGATGAATTTGTTAAATGGCAGATTACTATAACAGCGATATTATTTTAACTGAAAGTCCGGAATTTATTCGGACTTTTTTTATATTTTAAACGTATTAAAAAATAAATAAAAAGTGACCATCAAAAAACTATTCCGCAATACACTTCTGATTCTTGCATATCCGTTTATACTGCTGATTAAAATTTATCAGATTTTGATCTCACCAGTTTTACCATCATCCTGCAGATATCAGCCCACCTGTTCGCAGTATAGTCTTGAAGCGTTAAAAAAATACGGATTGCTAAAGGGAGGCTGGCTGGGGATAAAAAGAATTTCGCGTTGTCATCCCTGGGGTGGTAGCGGGTATGATCCCGTGCCTTAAAAAAATCAGATTATTATCTGCTTTTTCTTCTCCCCTTTTTCGCAGGTGCCTCCTCTACCAGCCTGAGACAGTCCTCGTATGTTAAGTCGGATGGATTCACATCCTTGGGTATTCTGACGTTTATTTTGCCGGCTTTTAAATAAGGTCCCCATCTGCCGTTAAGAATTTGAAAATCAGAATTTTCCTCGAAACTTTTTATAAATTTTTCCGCATCGCTCTTACGTTTTGCATCAATAACTTCTATTGCTTCTTCAAGTGTGATGATATGAGGATCATAATCTTTGCCAAGCGAATAAAATTTACTTTTATGCCTGACATAAGGACCGAATCTTCCAATGGCAGCCACAACATCTTCATTTTCATACTGACCAACAAGGCGTGGTAGTTTGAACAACTCAATAGCTTCTTCCAGAGTTACGTTCTCAAGTTTCTGCGTACTTCTTAGTCCGGCATATTCAGGTTTCGCTTCGGGATCATTTAAATCAGTAAGCTGAGCTACGGGACCGAATCTTGCCATTCTCACTGAAATCTGTTTACCGGTTTTGGGATCCGTACCCAGAACTCTTTCACCCGATACACGTTCGCTGTGTTCAATAGTGTGCTCAACTTTTTCGTGAAATGGATGATAAAATTCCTTAAGCATCTTGTGCCAGTCTACTTTACCCTTAGCAATATCGTCCAGTTCTTCTTCGATATGTGCTGTAAATTTATAATCCATTATACTGGGAAAATTCTCAATCAGGAAATCGTTAACAAGCATAGCAATATCGGCAGGATACAATTTACCTTTGTCGGCACCTGTAATTTCAGTTTTAGTTTCCTTGTAAATCTTCTTTTGTGAATTTAATGTTAATATATCGTATTCCCTTTCATAGCCCGGTCTCTCCTCTTTTAAAACGTATCCTCTCTTCTGAATGGTACTTATTGTAGGTGCATAAGTCGAAGGTCTGCCTATACCCAACTCTTCAAGTTTTTTTACCAGACTAGCTTCAGTATACCGTGCAGGTGGTCTGGTGTACTTTTGTGTAGCTGCAATTTTCTCGAATGATAGTTTTTGACCTTCAGATAGATTCGGCAGCAATCCGCCAACCGAACCGTTTCCGTTGCCATTATCATCATCAGTGGATTCCAGGTATACCTTTAAAAATCCATCGAACTTTATTATCTCTCCTTTTGCGATAAAATTTTCATTCCTTTTTGAAATAGAAATTCTTGCAGTTGTTCTCTCAAGACTTGCATCCTTCATTTGAGATGCAATAGCTCTTTTCCAAATCAACTCGTACAATACTTTTTCATCCCTGCTGCCATCCACACTTGCATTCTCGAAGTAGGACGGTCTTACAGCTTCATGTGCTTCCTGTGCACTTGCAGATTTGGTCTTGTATTGTCTGGGTTGTGAATACTCTGAACCGTAATTCGATTCTATAATACTTTTTGCATTATCTATTGCAAAGTCGGATAAATTTACTGAGTCTGTCCTCATGTAAGTAATTTTTCCGGACTCGTATAGTTTTTGCGCTACCAGCATTGTGCGTGCAACCGAAAATCCTAGTTTTCGGCTTGCTTCCTGCTGAAGTGTTGAGGTTGTGAAAGGAGGTGCAGGAGATTTTTTAGCATCTTTTTTTTCGAGTGATTCTATAACAAAATCAGCCTCTTTGCACTCCTCCAGAAAATCATTCGCTTCTTTTTGAGTCTGAAACTTTTTAGATAATTCAGCTTTAAATAAAGATTGTTCCCCTTTTGAGTCAACTGATAAAAAATCCGCTACAACTCTGTACTGCGCTTCCGACACAAAATTGTCGATCTCTCTCTCTCGTTCAACGATAAGTCTTACAGCAACTGACTGCACACGTCCGGCTGACAGCTGTGTTTTAATCTTTCGCCATAACACAGGCGACAATTCAAATCCGACCAATCTGTCAAGAATTCTTCTTGCCTGCTGTGCTTCAAATAAATTGATATCTATATTTCGAGGATTATTTATTGCATCTGAGATTGCTTTTTTAGTGATCTCATTGAATACAATTCTCTTGGTTTGTTTTTTATCTAATTTAAGTTCATCAAACAGATGCCATGAAATCGCTTCACCTTCGCGGTCCTCGTCTGTTGCAAGCCATACGGTTTCAACTTGCTTTACAAGTTTCTTAAGGTCTTTTACAACACTCTTTTTATCTTCGGTAATTATGTAAGTAGGTTTGAAGTTGTTATTAACTTCTATACCTGCATTTTTCTTTTCCAAATCCCTGATATGACCATAGCTCGAAACAACTTTAAAATCTTTTCCCAGAAAACCTTCTATTGTCTTCGCCTTTGCCGGAGATTCAACAATAACTAAATTCTTCAATATTTACTCAGCTTAATTTTAAAATACGAAAGTGCAAATAAAACCAAATTTGTGTTAAATACAAAATAAGATTTCAAAACGCGCTCAACAGATGCCATAGTAATGATTAAAGAAGTTGTAAATATTTTTAATTATGTGAATAAATCAGCTGTTATTTTTTTTTATTATAATTACAGCGTTGATAATAATTATTGGATTAAAAATGACAAAAGAAGAACTGGGGAAAAAGATTTTTGCAGCATCGCACATCACAGGTGAATTCCTTTTACGCTCCGGACAGATATCAAATGAATATTTTGACAAGTATTTATTCGAATCTGATCCTCAGCTATTAAATGAAATAACCGTACAATTAATAAATCTGCTTCCATCAGACACTGAAATTATTGCAGGACTGGAAATGGGCGGAATTCCGATAGCAACCATGCTCTCGTCTAAATCAGGTCACCCTGCAATTTATGTCAGAAAGAAAGCCAAGGAGTACGGTACAAGAAAATTGGCTGAAGGTAATCAGTTTGCTGGTAAAAAAGTTACAGTCATCGAAGATGTAGTGACAACCGGTGGTCAGATTATTACAAGTGTTAATGAGCTTAGAGAATTGGGCGCTGTTATCGATAAAGTTATGTGTGTAATTGTGAGAGATCCGAAGGCATATCAGAATTTATCATCAGCCGGACTCACATTACTTCCTCTTTTTACGATGGATGAATTGAAAAAAATTGCCTGAATCTGATAGATTTAAAATGTATCAGAATATTTTGTCGATTTAACTAGCTGCGCGGTATTGATCTCAGGAATGTATTAAACTGTTTCTGCTCCTCCAGTCTGCACGACCAGACCAGTCTGTCTTTATACACGGTTATGTCGGGACAGCCGTCGCACATTACTTGCGAACCGTCTTCCTTAAAATCAACAGGCTGAATGAATAATACTGTCTGCAGATTTGCCCGTTTGAATATTCTGAACGGATTTTTAACAATGTAAGAAAGGTAATTTTTTAATGCTTTTTTTATACCCTTATCGAACGGCCATAAAAGAAGAATGGATGATTTCCCCATTTTAATTGTACCCGGCGAGGCGTATGACAAATACCGGTTATTCCTGAAGTGATATGCAGCCATTATCAATTCCATAAACTTTTCACCGGCATATCCGAATATCTTATCTTTATTACCGACCCTTTCAGTTAACAACCACTTGTATGCATCTGATTGATGGGTTCCATTTAAATATGCCGCGGGTTTGAAATCCGGGAAAACCTTAACAGTTTCTTTCAACATATCTGTCGATTTAATATCTACTTTCCTTTCGTCATCGGAATGATAATGTACATTCTGCCAGTCAACTTTCCTGTCATAAGCATACCAGTCAAACTGCATTTGAGGAACTATATGCCTGAATGCTATAAACACAATAGTATTTACTATATCAATATTTTCATGTGCCCAGTTAATAAGGCTCGGGACATATTGCAGGGTATCATCATACACTGTTGCATTAAAAGAACATGCTATATTTTTTACATCTGCCAGCATTCGTGCGTAGTAATATCTGAGTTCGTTTAATTCGAGTTCATTTTTATTTTTCCAGTCACCACTTCTTCCCTGTTTAGAATCTACATGAAACGTGAACCCGAATACACCGGCATTTTTCAATTCTTTTAAGAAAGCTTTAGTTAGTGCTACTCCATTTGTATTGATGATAGGTTTAATATTTCTTGATTTGATTTCAGCTACAAGGTCGATTATGTGAGGGTACAACAGAGGTTCTCCGCCTGCAATGGAAATACAATCGGTCTTCCTGAATTTTTGAAAAATATCGAGTTCTTGTCTTACTTCATCAAGTGGCTTGTGCGAATTTTTTTCGTTAAATCTGTAACATCCGTCACAAGCAAGATTGCACTGTGCAGTAGGTTCGAGCCATGAAATTGCATTATCAGGCAATGTCCAGGGTAGCCTGTAAAGATCTGTCGGTAATAATCCATTCGTATCCATTCTGCCCTCCAGATACGCATTTAAAAGTCAGAGAATGACTTCCGGATTATATGAAATATTTATAAAAAATAAAATGTCAATAATTCAATTGTTTATAATATACTGAATGCTACCGTTAATCCTGACATAACGATTGCAACCATACTCATTAATTTAATTAGAATATTCAAACTAGGTCCTGATGTATCCTTAAACGGGTCTCCGACTGTATCGCCTATTACTGTGGCTTTATGACTTGCCGAACCTTTTCCGCCATAGTGTCCTTCCTCGACGTATTTTTTAGCATTATCCCAGGCTCCGCCCGAATTTGCCATAAAAACAGCTAAAACGAAACCTGTACCAAGGCTTCCCACCAGTAATCCCATTACACCTGGGACGCCGAATACGATTCCCATAAATACAGGGACAAGAACAGCAAGAGCTGACGGCAGAACCATTTCAACCTGAGCACCTTTCGTGGATATTGCAACACATTCGGCATAATCGGGTTCCGCCTTCCCCTCCAAAATACCCGGTATTTCTCTGAATTGTCTTCTTACTTCATCAACCATTTTTTGTGCGGCTCTTCCAACTGCATTCATTGTAAGACCGCAGAAAATAAACGACATCATTGCACCTATAAATACACCTATCAAGACTTTGGGATTCATAAGGTTTACGTCATAATAATTCATAAAATCCTTTAGTGTTGCTTTTTGCATTTCAATCACAATTCCATTTCCTAAATCCATAATATCCTGCCCGATTCGTAAAAGTCCTATTTTCAATTCTTCGACATATGATGCAAGCAAGGCCAATGCAGTAAGTGCCGCCGATCCTATCGCAAATCCTTTGCCGGTGGCAGCGGTAGTATTGCCAAGGGAATCAAGAGCATC
Organism: Melioribacteraceae bacterium; assembly: GCA_016927595.1. Lineage (GTDB taxonomy): Bacteria > Bacteroidota > Ignavibacteria > Ignavibacteriales > Melioribacteraceae > PGYT01. The sequence continues at coordinate 95,221 of JAFGMI010000021.1, forward strand.
GGTACGTTTTCTTACTTCGGGTCCCAGACCGCTCATTTCTGCGTTGCCTCCGGCGTTGTCTGCTATCGGTCCGTATGCATCTGTAGCAAGGGTAAGACCAAGTGTTGACAGCATCCCGACGGCTGCAATACCTATGCCGTATAAACCGAATCCGGTATTATTGAAATCGAATCCAGCGGCAAACAAATAAGAGAGTATAATACCTATCACGACAGCAATAACCGGAACTGCTGTTGACATCATTCCCACACCGAGTCCCGATATAATAACCGTTGCGGGACCAGTTTTTGAACTTTCAGCAATTGACTGAGTAGGTTTATATGAAGCTGAAGTATAATACTCAGTAGCTTTTCCAATAACTATTCCGGTAATCAAACCGACAACTATCGCTCCCCATATTCCTATACCGTTATCCAGTTCCAGCACCTGTATTATTATAAAAGAAGCTATCACGATCAATACTGAACTAATGTTTATAGACCTGGACAAAGCTTTAAGCAATTGCTTCTGATCAGCTTGTTCCGAAGCCCTGACAAAGAACACTCCGATAATCGATAAAATTATACCGACTGCAGCTATGAGCATCGGTGCGATAACTGCTTTAAATTGAAGTAAAGGAGTTTCAAGAAATGCGGATGCACCTAAAGCTGCGGTAGCAAGTATTGAGCCGCAGTACGATTCGTATAAATCTGCACCCATACCGGCAACGTCGCCAACATTATCACCTACGTTATCGGCAATTGTTGCGGGATTTCGTGGATCATCTTCAGGGATACCAGCTTCAACCTTACCAACAAGGTCGCCGCCGACATCAGCTGCTTTAGTAAAAATGCCGCCTCCCACACGAGCAAATAATGCCTGAGCAGATGCTCCCATTCCGAAGGTCAGCATTGTCGTTGTGATAATTACCATATTATGCCCGTCAGTAAGACTCAACGGATACCAGGCGTTAAGTATTATAAACCATAAACTTATATCGAGGAGACCGAGTCCCACCACGACTAGCCCCATCACGGCACCGCTTCTAAAGGCTATTCTTAATCCTCCATTCAAAGACTTGCGCGCAGCATTTGCCGTTCTGGCTGCAGCATAAGTGGCGGTTTTCATCCCGAAAAATCCGGCTAGTCCTGAAAAGAAACCGCCGGTAATAAAAGCAAATGGAACCCAGCCATTCTGAACCTCGAGCACATAAGCGAGGAAAGAAAAGATCACTGTGATAATTAAAAAGAACACCAGTACAATTTTATACTGTTGTTTTAAATAAGCCATTGCACCTTCTCTTACATATTGTGCAATTTTTTTCATCGTATCTTCGCCCTCACTTTCCTTCATCATTTGTCTGAAGAAATAATATGCAAAGAACAATGCGCTTATTGCTCCAACTGGTACAATCCAGAATAATCCGCTTATCATTCCGACACCTGTATTTAATTAAATAATTTCCTTGATGTAATCAGCTAACGAAGACCGATAGTAAGCGCAGAACGCCACCAGACATAATACTTCGTGTTTAATTCTTCAAACGACGGGAAAGGATAATAAAGTATATTCTCTTTATCCCCTATAAAAAAGCCGTTTTTACATGTCCTGAAATTGAGCTCACCGTAAAAAGTTCTAATCACTGTTTTAGTTGCTTTTGCCGGTTTTTCCTGTATGCCTATCAGGCAGTCCCGCAAATGATCAATATTAGGATACGGTAAATCGTTAACATTGCCTTTAAGCGGATCGACCGCCAGTTCATCCAGCTTTAACTCGACAAAAAATAGTTTCGGAACAGAAACCGGCTGTGATGTATTTGTAACATATTTCATGAAATTGCTTGGATTATATCTCGTTGCAATACGAGGCGTAACCGGACACAACTCCTGATAGAGATGAAGACTGTTCCCATCTTCTTCCTTGTATTCGTCTTGTTCCAGACTAAGAACTCTTCCATCATCTGTTACTAGAAACAAATTTTTTATCGCTTTGAGAGGTACATATTCGAGAGCTCTGTATATCGATAAATAAACTGATCGTTTCGGAGTATTATCCGCGTGCGGGACACATTTATTTTCAATTTCGTTTTTCGGAAAATCATCCGGCATTTTATCAATATCCAATTCGAAAAACATCGCTTGTCCACGAGTTCTCTTCTTAGTGCCCACTGCAAAGTAATTCCCGAATTCCTCTGGTGCTAACATCGAAGCTATCAAAGCTTCAGGGGTTATAGATAAATACAGATAATTTGCCATATTCGCCCTCATAATAATACTTTATAGTCTTAAATATATGTAATATTTATGAATTTTTGCAATTACATCTGGGATTAAATTTCAGTTTAACCAAATAAACTTTATTTAAAATTTAATTAATAATATGATTTTTCAAGTAATAATACTATTTTTCACAAGAAATACATCATATTTTCAGTCGTCTTATAAATTTCAATGATTTTTAGACTGTTAAAATGCATGTAATATTATGCATATAATCGTAATTATTTACACAAAAGACATATTTGATCTGACAATCATTTCTATCAAATATTGTTTTTCACCGTTTCATAATTAAGTTTCAAATTTAATATGTGGTATTTTTTATATGATAAACAGGATTAATAAAATATTATTAATCTACATATTAGCACTTTGCACCGGTTGTGAAGTTAATACAAATGAATTAATATATAAACAGCAGTCAGTTGTAAAACTATACCATGATTGCAGTTCTGCAGACAGCAATTGTACCAGCATTGTTTTTAGTTATCCCGTTATTGAATATTCACTAAATGAAAAGGCTGAAACAAAACTGAACAATATTATTGCTACCCACCTACTTAGCTCAGTATTATATGATTCGGTTTTTTACAATATCGATGAACTCGCTGATCATTTTCTCGATGATTATGAAATGCATAAAAATAATTTCCCTGAATATAACATACCGTGGTATTTAAAAAATGATATCAGAATAATTTACCTCTCCCATAAAATAATCTCTATGCAATGTACTATCTTTAGTTTTACAGGTGGTGCCCACCCTAATACAATAACCGGATATGCTTCTTATTCATTAGTTACAGGTAAAAAATTGGATTTGGATTCTATACTTATCAGCTCCAGATACAATGACTTTGTGACTTATGCGGAGAAAAAGTTCAGAATAGCTCAGTCAATTGATGACTCGCTATCCTTAAACGACAAAGGATTTTGGTTCGGAAACAATGAATTTTATCTGCCGGATAACTATGCATTCACAGAATCGGGATTTGTTTTCCACTTTAATGCGTATGAGATTGCACCTTATTCAACAGGTCCCATTGAGCTGAAATTAACCTTACATGAGCTGAAACCATTTCTAAAAGAAAATCTTCATTATTAAAAGGTACAAGATGTCGAAAGCATATTACCCACCAATGCATACAGCAGAACACATTTTAAATCAATGTATGGTTAGAAAATTCGGTTGCGAGAGGTCGTTCAGTAATCATATTGAAAAGAAAAAATCAAAATGCGACTATAAATTCGAAAGAGATTTAAAACTACAAGAATTAAAAGAAATTGAAGAATGCGTAAACGCTCAAATCGCCCGGAATCTGGTTGTTACTGAAGAATTCATCCCTTACGAGCAGGCACAAATAATGTTCAACCTCGAACGTCTGCCCAAAAACGCGGGTTCGAAAATCCGGATAATTAAGATTGGTGATTTCGACAGCTGCCCATGCATTGGCGAACATGTCGGGATTACTTCTGAAATCGGTTATTTTAAAATTATCTCGACTTCCTTAGATAATAATGTTTTGAGAATCAGATTTGGATTATTATAAAACCGGTAATGGTTTTAAAATCATGTTTTCTGTATTCTTTTACCCAATATTTTTATATTTTATTTAAGAAATGACTGTAATTGTTTTTTGGAAATCATTGTCAGATTAACAAATAGTTAATTTCCATTAAAACATATGTTTCAATTCTTATTACAAATATTTATTTTTGCTCAAATAAATTCAATTACTAACATTGCCAAGAAGGTCTAATGGTACAAGCAAGTAAATTTATAATTCTTGATAATTACAATAACCTTATCAAATCCGCACTTCAGGGAAAAGACAGTTTCCCGGATGAAGTTTGTAATTTTCTTGTGTCGGACTTCGAATTCCAGGCTGCCGTGTTGTTCAAAATAGTTTCAACGGAAAGCCTTTTAGTACTGGGTAAATCATCATCTGCCAGAAAAAACTACCTTAGAGGTTCCGAATTTTCTTGCTCTGTATGTACTTTATTTAAGAATTTTAACGAATTTTCGATGCACTCGGACAGTAATTGCGAACTTCAGATTTCAGAATTTGTTATCTATGAAAGTTGTATTACTTTTAATCTTGGGAATGAAGAAAGAGCTTTTCTGAAAGTTTCAAAGAAAACCCCTTTCTCACAATCAGACGGTGAATCGCTTCAGAAAATAACCGAGTACATTAAATATATTTTACTTAACTGGAGCAATGCCCGGGGCGGAAATACAAATATTTCTGATGTGCCTTTCTCTGAAATTGCCGAAGAAGTTGCCAATGAATTAAGATCACATACCAATTCTATTATTGGTTCAGGTTCAATTCTCAGTGAAGATAATCTAACCTCTTCACAAACTGAATATGTGAATACTATAAGGAAAAACGCACAGAGCCTTCTGGTAAATTTGAAGGATTTTATGGAGATCGCCCGACTGGAATTTACCAGTGGCGAAGAAATAAAAAAAAATATAAAACTGAAGGATATCGTTGATGAAGCCGTCAACACTGTCAAAAATAAAATACCCGGCGTAAAATCAAAGTATGATGTTGTTATCGACAGTAATCTTACCGAATCGTGTAACGTTGATGACTATAAACTCAGATTTATACTGACTCAGCTACTTATTGTATCAACAAAACTGACCGATCCTGGCGAAATCAGAATTAAGATTAATGTACTGTCAGCCGATAAACTTCAATTTATTATTTCGGATAACGGCAAAGGTCTGGCAGAAGGTTTAGCTAAAAAGCTGTTTGATCCGTTTACTGTTACGAAAATAGCGGAACTTGAAGACAGCAGTTTAACCGGACTGAGCCTGAATCTTGTTAAGCGATATATCAAACTTCTAAATGGCGATATCCGTGTTATTAGTCATGTTGGTCAGGGCACGACTTTTAATTTTTCACTTGAAACCGACCTTCAAAAGGATATTTCTGCAACTGCTCCCTCAGCTTTACCTAAGCCTACAAAAGAAAACAATGTACTTGTAATTGAAGATGATTATGCAACCTCCAAGCTGCTGAGTAACTATCTGAATAAATGGGGATACAATCCTACGATTGTTAATAATGAGAACCAGGTTTTCACCGAACTCAATAAAAACAAATACTTAGCGGTTATACTGGATATCGAATTGCCTCATATTAACGGGCTTGAACTGCTTAAAAAAATTCATGATAAAAAAGAATTTAAGAATTTACCGGTAATTGTCTGTTCTGTTGAGGTTGAAAGTCAGAAAGCGTTTTTAATGGGTGCTGTTGAATACTTTATTAAACCTATAAATTATAATTATCTGGTTGAGGTCTTAACCAGTTATAAACTCAGAAAGAACTCAAATATACTTTGTGTTGACGATGATCTGCCTACTCTCAATTTAGTAAAGCAGGCAATCGAAACTGCCGGATTCAATGCTATTGCCGAAAATATTTCTGCTAATGTTATGGATAATATACGTGACAAGCAGATTGACCTTGCCATAGTAGACCTCGATATGCCGACTCCTAACGGGTTTGAACTCATAAAACTCATTAAATCTGAAAAGAAATTTTCTAATCTACCGATCATTATTTATACCGGCAAAGAAGATTACTCACAGGATCTGAAGGAAATTGACGGTCTTTTTGATGAATTACTCGATAAGAGAAGTACAAACATAGAAGACCTGGCTGATACAATTAATCTGATGATTAACAAGTACGAAGAGCCTACACCGGTTGAAGAGGTAATAAAAAGAGAAGACGATTCTGTCAAGATTCTTTTTGCTGAGGATTATAAACATTCACAGATTATTGTTACAAGATTACTGAAAAAAAATGGTTTTGAGAATGTTGTAGTCGTCGAAAACGGTGAAGATGCATTCAACACTGCCAAACAGGAAACATTTGATCTGATTCTAATGGATATGCAGATGCCTATTATGAACGGTTTCGAGGCAACCGCAAAGATCCGGGAACTTAATCAGTACAAAGATACAACCATAATTGCATTAACAGCTTTTGCTATGAAAGGCGATAAAGAAAAATGTCTTGAAGCCGGCGCTACCGATTACATTCCGAAACCGATAGACAGCAAAGAGTTTATTGAAAAAGTAAAATACTACACAAACGCTGCAAAACAAGCATAAACTCATTTTATTTTTTTTACGTGATAAAATAATCCGGTATATTTGATGCCGGATTATTTTTATATGTTGATTTACAGATGAGGATTTATGATTAATGAATCACCAAGAGTAAGATTCGCTCCGAGTCCTACGGGATATCTGCACGTGGGAGGATTAAGAACTGCTTTGTATAATTATTTATTTGCTAGACATAGTAACGGAAAATTCATTTTACGGATTGAAGATACCGACAGGAACAGATATGTTGAAGGTGCACTTGAAAACCTGCTGGAAACAATTGAATGGACGGGACTAATTCCCGATGAGGGACCAAAACAAGGCGGTGATTACGGTCCTTATATTCAATCTGAACGACTGAATCTTTACAAGGAAAATGTAGATAAGTTAATTAATGCAGGCAAAGCATATCATTGCTTTTGTTCTCCCGAAAGACTGGAAGAATTAAGGCAGGACCAGATTAAAGCCAGGCTTCCGCAGTTAAAATACGATAAGCATTGTCTCTTTCTATCAAAAGAGGAAGTACTTAATAAGATTCAGTCCGGTGAAAAATACGTAATAAGGCTTAATGTCGAATCCGGACCGAAAGTAATGATAAAAGATATTATCAGGGGTAATGTAGAGTTTGACAGATCAACAATCGATGATCAGGTGCTGATTAAGAGCGACGGTTTCCCGACCTACCATCTTGCAAATGTGGTTGATGACCATTTAATGAAAATAACACACGTTATAAGAGGTGAAGAATGGCTTTCCTCAACCCCAAAACATGTGCTTTTATATGAATATTTCGGCTGGGAAATACCTGAATTTGCTCATCTCCCCCTTCTTTTAAATGCCGATCGCTCCAAATTAAGTAAGCGTCAGGGTGACGTTGCCGTCGAAGATTACAAGGCAAAGGGCTATCTTAAAGAGGCTTTGATCAACTTTGTTGCACTTCTTGGCTGGAGTGGGGGTGATGATAAAGAGTTCTATTATCTAGATGAGTTAATTGACAAGTTCACTCTTCAGCGAGTTCAGAAGTCAGGTGCTGTATTCAACATCGACAAACTTAACTGGATTAATGCTGAACACATAAAAAATCAGAAAAGTGAAGACATCCTGCCCTTCTTAAAAAACACGCTTTTACACTCTGAGTTTTCCAGAATAAGCTATACTGATGATTATCTTCTTAAAGTTATTGAAGCTATGAAATCCAGAATTGTATTTTATTCCGATTTCCTTGAAAGAAGTTCATACTTTTTCGCATCTCCCAATGAATATGATCAGCAGATAATTGAAAAGCGTTGGAAACCTGAAACACCCGGACATCTCAGGATTCTTATTGAGGAATTTGAAAAGCTAAATAATCCAGCTCATGATGATTTTGAAACTGCTTTGAAGAGTGCTGCAGAAAAATTACAAATTGGTGCGGGTAAACTTATACATCCGGTCAGATTAGCCGTATCAGGTATAGGTGTCGGTCCCGGTGTGTATGAACTGCTCGAAATATTGGGAAAGGAAGAAGTCATCAGAAGAATAAATACAGCTATTGAGAAAATTGCAGTATAATTAAGGTATTAAAATGAAAGAAGAAAATAATAACAATACGATCAAGCCCGGAAATTTTATTAAAGAAATTATTGAGAAAGATCTTGAAACAGGCAAATACGGAGGCAGAGTCTTTACTCGTTTTCCACCCGAACCTAATGGATACCTTCACATAGGTCATGCAAAATCAATATGCCTTAATTTCGGTCTGGCAAACGAATATAAAGGGAAATGCAATCTTAGATTTGATGATACCAATCCCACAAAAGAAGAACAGGAATACGTCGATTCGATTAAAGCCGATATTAAGTGGTTGGGATTCGACTGGGAAGATCGTGAATTCTATGCATCTGATTATTTCGATCAGTTATATGAATACGCTGTAATACTGATAAAGAAAGGTAAAGCTTATGTAGATTCGTGTAGCAGTGATGAAATCAAAGAGATGAGAGGTGTCCCGACAAAACCCGGCGTTGAAAGCCCATTCCGAAATAGAACTGTTGAAGAAAATCTCGATTTATTTGAAAAGATGAAAAGCGGTAACTTCAAGGATGGTGAGCATGTGCTTAGAGCAAAAATTGATATGAGTTCGCCCAATATGAACATGAGAGATCCTATTATATACAGGATCAGACATGCATCGCATCATCGAACCGGTGACAGGTGGTGTATTTATCCCATGTATGACTGGGCACATGGTCAATCGGACTCAATCGAAAGAATCACTCATTCAATCTGCACGCTGGAATTTGAAAATCACAGACCTCTTTACGACTGGTTCATTGAAAATATTGGCATATATTCTCCGCAGCAGATAGAATTTGCACGACTCAATTTGAATTATACTATAATGAGTAAACGTAAATTACTAAAGCTTGTTCAGGACGGTTACGTAGACGGCTGGGACGATCCGCGGATGCCTACACTTTCTGCATACAGAAGAAGAGGCTATACTCCGGAATCTATAAGAAATTTTGCTGAATCCGTTGGAGTTGCTAAGCGTGATAATGTTATCGATGTCTCCCTGCTGGAATACAGTATCAGGGACGATCTGAATAAAAAAGCTCAGCGCGTTATGGCTGTTCTGAGACCTATAAAGGTTGTTATTACCAACTATCCTGATGAACAGGTAGAAGAATTGGATGCTGTTAACAACCCCGAAGATGAATCAATGGGGAGAAGAAAAGTACCGTTTTCTAAGATCTTATTTATTGAGCGGGATGATTTCCAGGAAATTCCTCATAAGAAATTTTTCAGATTATCACCCGGCAGCGAAGTAAGGCTTCGATATGCATATATAATCAAATGTGAAGAGGTTATTAAAGACTCTTCTTCAGGTGAGATAATTGAACTAAAATGTACTTACGATCCCGATACCAGAAGCGGATCCGGTACAAGTACGAAAAAAGTAAAAGGAACTATTCACTGGGTATCTGCACGACATGCTGTTACCGCTGAAGTACGACTATACGACAGACTGTTTAATCACCCTGATCCCGGCGGTGATAAGGAAACAGATTTTATAGAACATATTAATCCTGATTCACTTGAAACTCTCAAGGGATGCAAACTCGAACCTTTTTTATCTGCCGCAAATCCCGGGGACAGATTTCAGTTTGAACGACTCGGTTATTTCTGCGTAGATACAAAATATTCAAAACCTGGCAGTTTAGTATTTAACCGAACTGTAACACTGAAGGATACTTGGGCTAAAATAGAAAAGGCTAAACAATAAGAATATTTATTGCAAGACCACTATTACTTTCTTATTTTTGGTTCGCTCTTTTTATTGTAATGTTGATTAATAAATGCCGGAGTGGCGGAATTGGTAGACGCGCATGACTCAAAATCATGTATC
>JAFGMI010000022.1 GCA_016927595.1 Melioribacteraceae bacterium
CGCATATCCTGTGCGTTCAATAATGTGGCTGCTAACAGCAGAAAAACTATTTCCAATTTATTCATTTTCATCACTCAATTATTAACACGTTTTTATTATCTAATACTCTGGCTTTGAATAGCTTATTATCGGCAGACCTTACTCTTATAACTTCGTCAATCTTGCCTTCCTGCCTGGAATAGACGGTTGTATTTACTTCAACCTGCCCGATTACAGACCGGGCTGTAAGTTTATCTCCCGGCATGATAGCCGGAATATCATCAAGAACTAAATGCGAAAGCACTTCACCTTCTGCAACGTATTCATTCACTCTCTTGTTTTTTAAGAATGATATATCTTTTACAGGCTCCCTTAGTAATGTTACATCGCTGAGCCTGAACCTGAAGTCAGTCTCTGTTACAACCTCTCCTCTCTTTATCGAACGTGTTGCAACCAGGACTTCATCAAACATTTTAATTTCTACTGCAAGGTTTGCACTTGCGAACGATTTATCGTTTCTTACAAACCGCACAGGCACATATATTATATTACCATTTACCCCGGGACTTCTTTCGGAATCAATCTCAACATCATTATATTTTTCCCAGTCGCTCAGGAGTTTAACTTCAATTTTTGCATGACTGCTGAACTTATCGCAGATATATTTCTCAACTTTCTGCTGATGGTTATTCTGCATTGTAAACAACAGGACCATATTTAAGATTATAGCAATCATTTTATTATGTGCTCAGATTATTAGCCATTTTCATCATTTCTTCGACTGTTTTTACTGTCTTTGAGTTCAGTTCATAAGCTCTTTGAGCAGTGATCATTGCGATCATTTCTTCAACTATATCTACATTTGACATTTCCAGATACCCCTGGTGAAGCTCCCCGAAACCGCTGGATCCCGGCGTGCCGAATAACGGAGTACCCGAAGCTTCTGTTTCGGCGTATAAATTATTTCCTAGCGCTTTCAATCCTCCAGGATTAAGAAAACGAACTAGCTGAATCTGATCTGCCACGAATACATTTCCATTCGATTCCTGTAATTCCACAACACCTTCCCTGTTTATGCTTATACTAACCGTATCTTCCGTTAAGGAAATTTCTGGTTCAAGAATAAAACCGCTTGACGTGACAAGTTTTCCCTCACCGCTCAATTTGAATGCGCCGTCTCTCGTGTAGGCAAACGTCCCGTCAGGTTTTTGAATCTGGAAAAAACCCTGCCCCGAAATGGCTATATCATACAGATTGTTAGTCGGCTGTACATCGCCCTGTTCAAAAATCTTTTGTGTAGATACCGGCTGAACACCGTTGCCAATCTGTATTGTGTTCGAGGTAGTTATTTGACTGGAAGTTGTATCAGAAGTCGATTCCACAGGCACTTCCTGATACATCAGATCCTGGAACTCCGCTTTGTTTTTCTTAAAGCCATTTGTGTTCATATTCGCAATATTATTCGCAATTACTTCAATGTTAAGTTGCTGTGCATACATTCCCGAAGCAGCTGTTCTTAATGACCTGGTTGCCATAATAATTCTCCTTTATTAAACTCTTCCGATCTGGTTTGCATTCTTCAATGACTCATCCAGCTGGTTCATAATTTTATATGATGATTGGTAGTCGGTATTTAATCTTATCATATTTTCCATCTCTTCAACCGGATTAACATTGGAAGATTCCAGATAGCCCTGAGAAAGCTCAAATTCACCTTCCTCTACTTCCATATAATCACCGTTTAATGATGTAAAATAATTGTTGCCCGCTTTTTCAAGTGACTTAAGATCTTCGGGTTTTACGATCTTCAATTCATCAATAATATTTTTACCGGCAAGTATCTCGCCGTTTTTCGTAACAGTAATTGTACTTTCATTGTCAAAAATATTTGCGCTGAAACTTATTTCGCCGTCCTTTCCCAAAACTTTATCCCCGTTTACATTTACGAGAAACCCCTCTTGAGAAACTGTGAACCTGCCGTCTCGGGTAAGCATCTCACCGTTTTCAGTTTCAACAGTGAAAAATCCTTCGCCTTTTATTGCAATATCCAGAGGGTTTCCGGTATGTGTTAATTCCCCCTGCTTGTAATCTGTAACCTGACGAATCACCAGATTGCCGGCTTCATCCAGCAGTTGGGTAAACGGTGCTTCCTTCTTAAAACCGCTGGTATTTATATTCGCAATATTGTTTGCTACAACTTCGATATGCTGATTACCTGAATGCAGACTTCTGCCTGCCATAAAAATTCCTTTGATCATGGCATCCTCACTTCCACATTTCTGTTAAACTGATGTGCATTAAGCCTCGAGGCTAAAAGAAATTCCTCCTTTGCCAATTGTAATTTTCTGGCTGCAATAATTATTTCCTTTTCCGGCTTCTTCAGATAAATCGAGTTAAGGCATAATCGCTTTCTTATATACTTCAGGCGAGGATCAATTTCCTTTACCAGACGTTCTTCGCGCAATGCTTTTACGTTCTGTTTCAGCTTTATCCTGTCAGCAATTTTTTTCATTTTGAGTCTTCTTTTTAGCACCACACCTGCTGCAATAAGGCTTGCACTGCCCAGAATAATAAATTGTAGAAACGGGAAACTGAAATTTTCAGATTCCGAACTTGCCTCAACAACAACCGGTGAAGATTTTTTAACCAACCGGTGCGATTTGGATGTTTCCGATATGGTCTGTTTTTGTTGTGCTTCCATTATCTGCTGTTTAACAATTGCCTTCACATCAACCGAATCGGATTGAGAAGCAAGGGCACTGCCGGTTAATATCAGTAATAATATCGATGAATATGTTATTAACTTTTTCATTTTTTTAATTTCCTTTTGATTGGGAAATTTAAAATGATGCTGGTCCCACCAGATTCATTATTAATTATTTTAATTTCTCCCTGATGTTTTTTTACAATATTGGAAATCATTTTAATATTGAGATTTGTCCTTTTCCCACTGTTATCATCAGAATAAATATTAAGCCTGTCGGTAACAACAAATCTGAGAATGATTTGGTTATTTACAAATTTCGACTGAATCAGAATTCCACCGCCATCGACATTAGTATTAAGAACAAGACCAAACATATTTGTGAGCAGCTGATATATATAGGTCTTACTTGTTAATATCGGCGGAAGATTTTCATCCAGGTCCAGAATACACTCATAATTCTTATATCTGAGCGATGAGAGAACAACATCATAGTAATCTTTAACGGGTTCATTCAGTACGCATGGCATTAAAGTATCGCCGGCGGGCTGGGCACCGGCAAATTTGCTTAGTCTTTTAAGTACGTTCTCAATTTTTTTAATCTGTGATGAAATTGTACCTGTTAATTTTCTGTCAACATTCTGGTATTCTTTTTCTATAAAATTAGCGCAGCTTAAAACAACCTGTACCGGATCCATTACGTCTTCAACTATACCCGCTGTCAATTCTCCGATTGCTGAGTATTTATAGTCGTTTGTTAATTTTGACTGCAGAAGCTGAAGGTCTTCATAAGCTGATGATAAGCTGGTCTTCTGTCTTTCAATATCGATTCTGTTCTGAACAAGCGATAAGAATATTTGTATGGTTTCAGCTTCAAACGAGTGTGTTGAAAGCGAACCGATGGGCGTTACAATACAGTAAATACCCTGTGGTTTATCATTCTTAAAAATCGGCAGTACAATCAGATTAAGAGGTGTCTGCTTGTTCTTTGCCTTTGTAATATCGGGTAATGCCGAAATTTTCTTGGTTTCAAACAGCCAATCGAGGATTCCGTTTTTATATGCCTTGTTCACAAAATTCGTATATGCTTCAATTTTTTGTTTGCCGGCGGGAGTTAAATTATTATTGTCGTCGAACAGAAATAAGAACGCATCCTTCAACGGAAGAATTTCTCTCAGAGAATTTTTAAGATAATTCAGGACTGAATCGAGGTCATCTGTTTCCAGTAACTGAGCATTGAATTTATTTATTACATAATAAAATCTTATTCTTTTCTGCTGCTCAGCCGGAGTAAGCTCGAAATCAGTTCTTCGTACAGCCGATTTTTTATTATTAATCGATTGTCCGATTGTATCTTCGAGCGACGGGAATATTATATATTTATTCTTTATGACTTTCAATTCAGTAATCCGATTATATCTTGTTCATCTCCAATGGCGCTGCTGTAATTGTTTAAAAATTCCTCTCTTTTACTCTCCTCGATATTGAGTATCTCGAACGCCTTTTCCTCCAGATCAAATCCTGATTCCCAGAATAACTTATCGGGACGAATGGTTCTTGCAATATGATCTGCCAGATGAATAATTGCCGGCAGCATGGGGTCGTTATTATCCGGCGACGGAGAATGATGGTACACAACGCCATTGATGAGAGGCTGGGGAATATTCCACCTGCTTAACAAATTCTCACCCAGTTCGCCATGAGACATACCTACCACTTCTTTCTCTACGTCACAATAGTTATTTTTTTCATCCGCCAGCTTGTCCAGAATTTCTATGAAATTGTTCTTAAAATATCTGTGAATAATCGACACACCTATATCATGAAGAAAACCAGCAACGAAGGCTTCACCGCTCTTACCGTAGCCATGTTCTTCTGCTATACGCTTGCTGATTTTAGCTGTAATGAATGAATGCAGCCAGAATGCATTCTGGTCAAAATTTTTCGAATGAGCCCCACGGAAGGATTCGAGGAAAGAGATAACAAAAACAATATGCCGCAATTCATTGTAACCGAGGACCATAATTGCAAAATCGAGCGACGATACCTCTTTCCTCAAACCGTAGATTGGGGAATTGGCTAACGCAAGAACTTTTGTAACAAAACTTTGTTCTTTTGAAATAATATTAATCAGCTGCTGGCTTGAAGTATTTTTGCTGTTTAACAATCTTAACGCTTCCGTTACTATATCGGGAAGTGCCGGAAGGTTATAGATTTTTTCGAGAGTATTTCTGATTCTCTCTCTTTTTTCTTCAGATATGTTTTGCGTCTGTTCCATTTTGATCTATTAAAATATTAGTGTTTCCAGTTGTAGTTTTATTTTTTCTTCCTGCTCATATATCATCTCTTCCAGTTTTTCAACACTTCCATAGCCAAGTACGTCAACAACACTTTCATCAATAGCAAAATTTTCATCCCATAAAAATTTTCCGAGCCCGAGTTTACAGGTAGTATAATCAGCCACGTGTATCACAGCAGCCAATTCCTTGTGTTCTTCCGCACCGGAAGGTTTATGATGAAAAAGAATTGACTGGCTTAAACTGACGGGCAGGTTCCATTTATCGCAGAGAATCCGTCCTACTTCTTCGTGAGAGAGCTGCAGGACTTTCTGTTCTGCTTCGGCATAACTTATTTGAGTGGTCGATACGAGTTCATTTATCTCGATGAACTCTTTATTGAAATATTTTTGAATGACTGAAATGCCCAGATCGTGCAACAAGCCGGCGGTAAAAACTTCACTTGTCTTCGGAAGATTTTTCTCGGCGGCTATATATTTTGCCATAAGAGCTGTAATAAATGAATGCGTCCAAAAAGCTTTTCTGTTCCAGTATTTCGAATTTTCGTTCCTGAAAGTATCCATCAAGCTGAGGGCGATTACAATTTGTTTAATCTGATCGAACCCTAATACCAGTATCGCGAAATCTATGCTGGGTACTTTTCTCGGAAGACCGTACAACGGTGAATTCGCTACCGTTAGAATCTTGGTAGTAAGAGCCTGATCCTGATTCAGAAGCTGGCTTATTTCCTGAGTCGAAGTCATCGGATCATTTAAAAGCTGGGTAATTCTTAATACAACATTAGGTATAGGAGGCAGATTTCTGATATTCAGTAAATAGTTTGTTCTTTTATTCTTAATAGCTGTTTCTTCCTGCACCGCGTTACTCATTTAAGTCACCAAGCATTGATTTAAGGTTTTCAATGATTTTACTGTGAATTTGTGAAACACGGGAAACAGAAATATCCAGCACATCAGAAATTTCCTTGTAGCTGAGATGCTCGAAATAGTAAAGTGTTATCACCATTCTATCCCGTTCTTCCAAATTTTTTATTGCTTCAATCAACATCTCTTTTGCTTCAGCATTTTCAGTTTGCTGCTCGGGAGTATCAACTTCATCCGGAATAACTTCGTAAAGCATACTGCCGTCCTCGTAACTGACGGGCTGATTTAACGAGATATTTGAATACTGAATTTGATTAGGATCATCTTTTGAAAGCACCCTTGGTTTAATCTGCGCTTTTCTCAACTCATCAATAATTTTACCCCTGATGCGTTGTATCGCGTAAGTCTCAAACTTAGTCCCATACTCAGGGTCGAACCTGTCAACAGCCTCGTTTAATCCCTCAATTCCGAACTGGAAATAATCTCTGTCATCAAAGATGTTCATGTTTATAAATTTGGAATGATGGATAACATAATGCACAAGGTTTGTGTAATTAAGTATGATTTGTTTCTTAAGTTTGGTAGATGGCTTAGTTTTGTATTCGCTCCAAAGTGTAGCTGTGTCCATTTGTTACTTTCCGCTTATGTTATCGGTTATATTATTTGTCTTGCTTAAAGCTTTTTTGTTTATAGAACGTATAAAGACAATCCCCACAACTGCCAGCATTCCGGTAGAAAAAACAAATATTGCAAACGATTTGAGAAGGACATCGTAAAAAGGTAACTGACGCTGACTGAAAAAAACGATAGCCAAGAAGAAGAGAAGCAATCCGATGTTCAAAACTATCCTGTTCATGTTTTTCCTTTTTTTTTGTATAGTATTACTCAAACACTATACCACTCAGACTTGAAAATCGGATTGTATTTTTTAACTAAAAAGCCTGTTTTGAGTGTAAATTGAAAAGCGGAAAGAATTAAAGATGGTTAATATTAGCCATCTGTTTAGCGCTCGACAAATTGGTAGCTATTGTTCTTATTTGTCCTGCGACTACGCTTTTTTTGAACTGATCGACAAAGAGGACCTGGTCAACCACGGATTTTCTTACATTCATTGAAAATTCGATGTATCCGAGGTAATTAATTGAGGTTTTTAGAAAATGCGAAAGGGCAGTATTTAAATTATTTAATGCTTCATTGGCTTCGTTTTCGTTTTCTGCAGAGTTTATTATAACCGAATTATTAACGGCTACGGCCTTTGCCAAAAGTAGTTTTATCACTGCATAGGTATCCATCAAAGATGTAGGTTCAGGCGTTGTAACAAAAACGTTTCTATTCGATTTGCTTAACAGATAAATAATTTCCTGTGATATGCCCGCTCCGGTATCAATAATTACATAATCATATACACTGTTTATTCGCGAACAGTCATTTATAAATCTGCTCACATTTTCAAAAGTTATCCTGGGAAAATCAATTTTACCAGACTCCCCAAAGATATAATCCAGATTGTGATCACCACTGCTTATAGCGTTCCGGAACAAGCATCTGCCTGTAAAATAATCAACAATCGTTTTTTCCGGTGAAATATTCAGCAGAATATCGGCATTCGAGAGGTTCGAATCAAAATCAACATAGAGTGTTTTATATCCCATGTAAGACAATTCAGTAGCAACGTTAAGGGATACAAATGTTTTTCCGGTACCTCCCTTTCCCGAGGTAAACGTAATAATATTATTCCCGAGTGGCTGGGTATCGGTTTGATTCCTGAGCATACTATGCAGTTTTTCTATCTGCCCTGTCATGCAAGTACTTTTCCTGTATATATCATATTTGCAATAAACTCCGAATCGGCAGAAATAATGTCATCGGGAATTACCTGCCCGTTTGTAAGGTAAATTATAGGAGAATTTACTTCAACCATTACATTCAGAATATTGCCGAAAGAAACACTTTCATCAATTTTTGTAAAGATCAATGAATCATAGTTGTAAAACTTAAATTTCTCTGCTGTATCAATCAGATTTTTTGATGAACTTGTAGAGCTTAAAACCAGATATGTTTCGTTAACATTAACATTATCGAGAAACTCCTTAGTTTTTTCCATATCCTTTCTGTTATTCTGGCTTCTGCCTGCTGTATCGATAAAAATTATATCCTTATTCTTTAATTGTTTGATTAAACCGGGCATTTCCTGAGGTTCATAAGCAACCAGCATATCGATGTTGCTGATATCAGAAAAGATTCTTAGTTGATCGATTGCACCCAGTCTGTAGGTATCGACAGAGATGATCCCAATATTAAGATTATGAAGTATTTTTGATATCGCAGCCAGTTTTGCAATACATGTTGTTTTGCCAACGCCGGTGGGTCCCACTAATGCAACAACTTTAGGTTTTCCTTTGCGCTCAATCTCGAAATGTGAAGTACTGACAAGAGAGGCAATAGTCGAGATAATGTAATTTTCGAGATTGGAATCCGTTATAAGATTCTGGGATTTCTTCAACTGGCTTACTATTGTTTTTACAATAGGTTTATCTACCTCTTTATGCAATAGATTTTCAATCGCAGTATTCAGCAGCTCTTTTGTTAGTTTTGTATTCTTTTTGAAACTCTTGATTTTTGCCGTGTCGAGGATATTCATCAGGCTGGAGTGATTTTTTCTCTTGCCTATATTTTCAGAAATCCTGCTTAACTCAGCAGTAAAATCGAGCTCTTTTTTATCCGAATCATCATTCAAACCATGATCTTCTTTTGCGAAGCGGTCGGATTCTTCCTCAATTCCGGAAGTAATCTCAAAGAGTTTTACCGATCCGGATTCAAGCTGCTTGTTCACGACTCTTGTTCCGAGAATAATTGCTTCATCGCCAAACTCCAGCTTCATCTTTTCAGATGCTTCTCTTAAGGTTGGAGCTAAGAACTTTTTAATTTTCATTTGATACCTCGATCTTATCAATAAATTCTAATTCTACGCTGGCTGGTAGTTCCGAAAATGACAGTACTGCAAAATCCGGGAATGACGAGTTTATTAACCTGTAAAAATACGGACGTATTGTAGCCGAGCATACTATTACAGGACTGTATCCCAGTGAAATAAACTTTTGTTCAACTAACTTTAAATTTTTATTCAGTTCCTTCAGGCTTGCCGGATAAAGTCCAAGATTTTGTGATGCTTCCTTTTGACTCTGGAGAGAATCCGTAATTATCATTTCAAGATTTTCCCCGATCACCGCTGCTCTGATAATTCCGTTATTATCTTTGTATATATTTGAAATGGTCTCCCCGATAGAGTGCCTGCAGTACTCGGTTAAAACGTCAATATTCTTCGTCACTTTTGAATAATCTATTAATGCTTCCAATATCTGTACAAGATCTTTAATAGGTATGTACTCTTTCAACAATGCCTGCAAGACTTTCTGAATGGTTCCCAAAGGAAGCACTTCGGGATCAATATCATCAATAACAGCACTGTAATTATGCTTCAGGTTTTCGAGTAACTGTTTAACGGATTGACGCGTAAGTATCTTGTCGAAATTCTTTTTAAGAGTTTCCTGCAGATGAGTCGATAGAACGGACAAGCCGTCAACGACTGTTAAACCCACCAGCTCCGCTTTTTCCTTCTCTTCACTGCTTACCCAGTAAGCGGGCAGCCCGAATGCCGGATCGGTGGTTTGTATTCCATTAACAGATTCCTGTACATCCCCTGGATTCATTGCAAGATATCTGTCGGTATGAATTTCGTAATTGGCAACAATATTACCCTTTATTTTTATAATATACTCGTTCGGTTCAAGTTGTAAATTGTCCCGGACTCTCACAGGGGGTATCAGTACACCATATTCAAGTGCGATATATTTTCTGGTTGATGAAATTTTATTGAATAAATCTCCCCCTTTATCTTCATCGACAAGACTTATCAAGCCGTATCCTATTTCAACCTCTATCGGATCGACCTGAAGATATTTTTCAAATGATTCCTCATGCGATTCAGCTTCAACTTCCTCCTCAACAACTTCCTTACCATCATCAACGGTTTTCTTTCTGCTTTTTATATAAGAAGTTGTGCCGAGAGTAATACCGAGTATAACGAACGGTACTGTAGGCATCCCTGGTACCAGACCGAATAACAGCACAACACCTGCCACAGTGCCCAAAACACGCGGATTGTTAAGCAGCTGGGTTTTCATCTGGAAATCGAGCGGAGTGCCTGCGGCGCTTCTTGTAATTACGAGACCGGCTCCGGTGGCAATTATAAGCGCCGGGATCTGAGAAACCAGACCGTCGCCGATTGTAAGGATAGTGTAAGTCTGAATAGCGTCTTCGAACGGCATACCCTTTTGTGCAACACCTATAATAAATCCGCCTATAATATTTATCGCGTTGATCAGTAGTCCTGCAATTGCATCACCTTTCACAAACTTGCTTGCACCATCCATCGCTCCGTAAAATTCAGCTTCACGCGAAATCTGATCTCTTCTTGTTCTTGCCTGATCCTCTGTAATCAGTCCGGTATTCAAATCTGCATCAATAGCCATCTGTTTACCGGGCATTGCATCAAGCGTAAATCTTGCAGATACTTCAGAAATTCTCCCTGATCCTTTAATAATTACAATGAACTGAATTATGACGAGAATTATGAAAATAATGAATCCTACTATATAATCACCGCTTACTACAAACTGTCCGAATGATTCAATTACCTTACCGGCATAACCTTCTATAAGAATTAACCTCGTAGAGCTTATGTTAAGCGCAAGCCTGAATAATGTTACTACCAGCAGTAAACCGGGAAATACTGAGATATCCAGAGGGGATTTAATATATAATGAAACGATTAATATGAGTACAGACAGGCTTATATTCAGTGCCAGGAAAAAATCAAGGAACATTGCGGGTAAAGGAATAAGCATTAAGCCCAGCATAAATACAAGGGCAAATGCCAGTATAATATCGCTATTTTTTCCCAGGTTGAACATTTATACTATCTTTCTTTTTTTACTGTTTCTTAAATTGAAGATATATGCAAGTATTTTTGCAACTGCATGGAATAACTTTTCAGGAATAAAATCACCGACATCGCACATTTTATATAATGCTCTTGCAAGTTCCCTGTCTTCGTGCATTGGTACATTATTCTCAGCGGCAATCTTCTTGATCCTCTGCGCCAGTTCATCCACGCCCTTGGCTACGACTTTAGGTGCATGATGTTTTTGAGGCTCGTATTTAATTGCTATAGCGAAGTGTGTCGGGTTTGTTATAACGACATCTGCGGTCGGTATATCCTGCATCATTCTCCTTCTAGCCATTTCCAGTTGCATGCCTTTGATTTTACCTTTTACCATCGGATCGCCTTCAACCTGCTTGTGCTCTTCCTTAACTTCCTGCTTCGTCATCATATTGTCTTTCTTATACTTGTATCTCGTCCAAACAAAATCCGCAGCAGCAAGCACGGCGTAAACAAGTGCGACTTTCCAGACGAGTTGAAGCGCACTTTCTATCAGATTATTCAGGATTTCAAAGACGGTTAAATTGACCAATGAGATCGAATCAACCACGAGTGTCTCGAGAATGAAGTAGGTAAATCCCCCGATAAGCATAACTTTAAATAAAGTTTTCAGTACTTCAACCAATGATTGTGTTGAGAAGAATATTTTCTTAATCCCGTTTAATGGATTTAATTTTTCGAATTTCGGTTTCAGAGCCTTTACTGTAATTCTGAACCCTACCTGACTTACATTAGCGGCAAAAGAGACCAGAACAATTCCCAATAAAATCGGCGAGATTGTGATAAAGAAATACAACATCATTTTAGCGAAGTAAAGCTGCAGCAGACTGGATGTAAGCTGAAGTGTATCGAGCGAGTTGAATACATACTTGCTTAAATCCGAAAGCTGATTACCGACAAAGTTTCGGGACAGAAAAAGTATTATTAATCCGGATCCGAACACAGCAAACGAGGAAATCTCCTGGCTCTTTGCAACCTTTCCCTCCTGCCTCTGATCTTCCAGCTTTTTACTGGTAGGTTGTTCGGTTTTTTCCTGACCTTCATTATTAGCCATTTAACTTCCCATAGCTTTTACTAACAAATAGAGTTTCTCCTCGAAATCGTAGAGGAGGTTCTTAATAACGTGCAGGTATAAAGGTGTTAACAGCATAAGTATTAAAAATCCGACACCTAACTTTACCGGATATGTAACAAAGAATACCTGCATCTGGGGCACTACTCTTGCAAGTATGCCTTCTGCAATATTTATTAATACATAAGAGACCATAATCGGAGCGGCAATTTTTACAGCCAGTATAAATACTGCGGCTGAATATTTTACGAGCAGATCCGAAACGGATTCATTAATTGCTACCGTACCGAGTGGCATTACCTGAACTGAATATGTGAGTGCCCGGATAACGTAATGATGTCCATTAATTATAAAGAAAATCATTATGGCTAAAAGGTAAACCAGTTGTCCTATGACGTTGGATGATGTTTCTTCCACGGGATTAAAAACCGTTGCCATAGCAAGTCCGATTTCGAACCCCATGATATGTCCCGCAAAAGAAATACCGTAAAATATAAAGTTAAGCGTAAATCCTATTATAAGACCTGTGATTATTTCCTTCCCGGCATTCAGAAGAATCCACCAGGGATTAAACTCAATAACTATTCCCGAAGTATCGATTGAGCTGAAGATTATGAAAGCTATTATAAATGATATTAATACCTTCGTTACGACCGGAACCGCAGAATGCCCGTAAATAGGAGCTGCGATCATAGCAGACAAAATTCTCATAAAAATGAGAAATACAATTAAAAAATCTGTAATTAAGATATCACTCATTGAATCACCGAATTCATCATTGCTATTACACGATTGGTAATGCCGATCATTTTTTCAACTATCCAGGGAATTAACAGAATAACTGCGATGCCTGTAAAAATAATTTTCGGAACAAATGTTAACGTCATTTCCTGTATCGATGTTGCTGCCTGGAAAACCGAGATGAAAATTCCCACAACCAACGCAACGCTTAGTATCGGAAGTAATATTTGGAAAACAGTAAAAAAAACATCTGTTAACAACTCTATTACCAGTTCCTCGGTCATTATGCAAAACTCCTGACAAGAGATCCTATTATTAAATTCCATCCGTCTACCAGAATGAACAGTAAAATCTTGAACGGTAATGCAACCATCATCGGAGGGATCATCATCATACCCATTGACAACAATATGCTTGAGATTATCATATCGACCATTAAAAAGGGAACGAACAGGAAAAATCCTATAATGAACCCCGTCCTCAATTCGCTGAGCACGAATGCGGGTATAAGAACGTACGTGGGCAGATCTTGTCTGTTTTCCGGTTGCTCTATACTCGACATACTGATGAATAATTCAAGATCTTCATCTCTTACCTGTTTAAACATGAATTCTCTTATCGGAACTATACCGGCTTCGTAAGCTTGTTCCATACCTATTTTACCGTCAAGCAAAGGTTGCAGGGCGGTATCATTAACCTGTGTCCAGGTTGGTGACATTATAAAAAAAGTTATAAAAAGGGCTATGCCGGCGAGCAGCTGACTCGGGGGCATTTGCTGCGTTCCCAGCGCAGACTTAAGAAAATGAAATACAATTATCAGGCGCAGGTATGCGGTAGTCATAATCATTATTGACGGTGCAAGCGACAATACCGTCATCAACAGTAGTATCTGCAGCGTTACCGAAACATCTTCCGGATTGTCCGAAGCACCGATATCAATACCTATTTTCGGTATCGGCAAAGTTGTGTTCTGCTGTGCATTAACTGGCAGGTTGAATAATATCAGTGAAACAAAAACAATAAGGATCAGTCGTTTCACTTTAACCCCAGATTTTTCTTCAGTATATCGCCGAAACTTTCATTAACCGGATCTGTATTTTCCTTTAGATCCGTACCATCGTAGTCTATTTCTTTTAGAACAGACATCGTGTTCTCTGCAATACCGACCAATAATACTTTATCTTTCACCCTTATAAGAGTAAGAAATTTCTTGGGCATTATTGTCTGAGTCGCCAGAATTTCGATCCCTTTTACCTTGGAACCTATAGGATTTAATCTGAATCCTTTCCTCTTCACAAAATATAATACCGCATACAAAAGCAGAAGAACCAGTATAAGCGGAACAAAGGATTGTAGAATTTCCAGAGAACTCATTTTTCAAGCCCGTTCAAAATATCAGTTGAATTGTCAAGATTGGTTATCCTTATACCGAAATGTTTATCTATAACCACAACTTCGCCCTCGGCAATTTTCTTGTTGTTTACAAATATATCAACGGGCTCGCTTGCCATTTTATCAAGTTCGATTACATAACCGCGCTCTAATTCCAGGATATCTTTTATTTTCATCTTTGTTCTGCCTAATTCTATATACAGATTCAGATAAAGGTCCTGAAGAAAATCGAGCTTATCCAAACCGCCCGGTCCGCGGCTTATTGAATCGTCGAACTCTTCAAAGTCTGCAACTGCACCCGATACTTTTGAGCCTTCGGGCTTGGCATCCGGATTAGAAAAATTAGGTTTCTTAGACTCACTGTTTGTATTTTGTTCTTCTGTCATATAAAATCCGATTTGAATAATTAAAAAACTTTATGTGTTATTTTCACTGCTTTTTTATTATTGATAACACCCACCTTACCAAAGAATAATACTTTGTCTTCCACTTTTACTTTTAATTCTTCACTGATTCTTGTTTTCAGTTTAACCACATCACCTTTTTTCAGATTCATTAATTCATTCATCGTTACCGTTGCATGACCGAATTCTATCTTCAGCGGTATATCAGCCTGAAGGATTTTGCTCGAAACAATTTCTTCTGACGTTGTGCCTTTATACTTTGCTGGTCTGATTGACGATAATTTCTGCGAGGACAATTTTGCAAGTACAGTGTCGAAGGCATAGGTTGCAAAGCAGATATTCATCAGATATGCTTTTTCACCGAATGAAATTTCAAACGATACCAGCAGTACCGACTCGCTCGGGCTGGTAATCTGTGCGAAGTCAACATCAGGTTCAAACCTGTCCACGGCAAATTCATAATTGTCGATCATCTGCCATGACTTCTGCAGGTCGCCCATAATTCTTTCTACAACCACTCCCAGTATTTTCTGTTCTATAGGAGTAATAAGATTTGTCGATTTACTGCCGTATCCGTTCCCGCCCAATAATCTTTCAACAAGAGTTATTGCAAGCTCCGGACTTAATTCAAGAATTCCTTTAATATCAGTATCAACAATGTCGAAGGTAAAAAGACAGGCTGGATTTGGAACTGAAAGAACATATTCCGAATAGTAAATCTGATCAACGCTGGTTACATGGATATTAACAATACTCTGAAGTTTGGAAACCAGGAATGAACTGAAGCCTTCAGCAAAATTTTCATGAATATTCCTCATCGTTCTTAACTGATTCTTCGATATTCTGTTAGGCAATCTGAAATCGAAGGGGATTACTTCTTTATTCGATGTATAATTTTGTGAAGATTCTGTTCCGCTCTTAACGTTGTTGAGCAGCTGGTCTATTTCGGTCTGGGATAATAATTCTGCCATTTTAATTCAATATATATTTACTGAAATAAATTTTATTAATAACAAGATCCGGGAAATTTGCCTGAACCCTGTCGGCAATTTCCACTCTGAGAGAATCTTTGAATTTATTATTGCTCAATTCCGAAGTGGTTTTACTGGAAAGAATCGATAAAACCATGTCTTTTACAAGAATATCCTTGGTTACCAGTTCTTTTTGATTTTCCTCCGAACCCAAATCGAAAGCCAACGAAGTAAGTAGCAGCTGTTCACCTGTTGTGTTTGCAGGATTAACAATAATATCATCAATGGTATGAATGTATTTTCCATATTCGATATTATTTTCTGATTTTTCCCCTTCATCCGACTGCTCGGCTGGCTCGTCCGAAATTATTTCCCCTATTATTTCTTCCTGTGCGTGCTGTGCCTCGAACTTTTCAATTAAAATATTTGCGGTTATAAAATAAACCACTATCAGCTGTACCACGAACAGAGGTAAGCCGACAATAAAAATTTTTGGATTAATTGAAGATTGTTTCGGTTCACTTATGTTATTTGTTTCTTCAGCCATTTTCCTGTCAATTTTTTTTATTTTATACCCAATTGCTATGCCATAAATAAGTTTCCTTTTAGCTCAAAAACTGAGGAAATCCAGCAATTTATGTGGTTAATATTGTACAGTTGGCTATATAAAGAAAAGGAGAGCTTCCCTGCTCTCCAATTTCGATGCTGCGTAGGTGTATCTATTTGGAAAAGTTATTATCTGATAAGATTTGTTATTTCCTGAAGTAATGTATCGGCGGTTGTAACTACTCTTGCATTTGCCTGGAATCCCCGCTGCGAGACTATCATTCTTGTGAATTCTTCAGACAAATCAACATTCGACTGTTCGAGTGCACCCGATTGAATTGTAGTAACAGAATTTTCGCCGGGACTATCAATTCTGGGTTCGCCTGCGTTGGCGGCAACATTGTACATATTATCGCCTACGCTTACAAGACCATTAAGGTTTTTGAAAGTAGCAACCATTATTTGAGCCAGTGTGCGTGAATTACCGTTCGAGAATATACCAATTATATTACCATACTGATCAATATTCAGGTTCGATAAAGCGGCAGAAGCCGATCCGTTCTGCGATAATGCCGCAATCTGAGATGTAAGGTTTGTTTGTGTAACACCTGCTGTACCCTGACCGAAATTAAGATCTATCGGCTGAACTTCGGCACCGCTTGCAGGTGTAAAAGTAACTTCAGGAATAGGAGGGCTGCTCGTTACCTGGCTGCCGTTCTGCCAAACACTCTGAATTGTACCATTAGGATCAAACATCAGTTCGCCTGCCGAATCCGAACTTAACGTTCCGCTCGTTGCCGGAATTGATGCTGTCCATGACCATCGGTTGTTGTCGATGTGATCATATTTTATCGAAAGTGTATGAGGATTACCCAATGAATCGAATATTGTTACCGAACTCAGTACAGGCTCAGGAGTTTCACCTTTATCGATTCTCGAAATTACATTTGTATCGGCATTTAAATTCGTTATTGAGGAGAAGTTAAGTTTATAATCAATTTTTTCAACAGCGTCGCTGATTGTGATTTGAGTTGATGTACAGGCTCCTGATGTTGCATTAAAAGCCAAAGCCTGGCTGCCGGTAATAGGAGTTGTTAAAGCTGCGCCGGCATCATCGCGTATTTCATAATGATATGTCCATGCACCAGCTGTAGTCTCTTCGTACCTGCTCCATAATTGATACTCGTCGCCGTCTTTGTTGCAAATTGTACTGATCGAGAAGTCGGTATCTGCTGGACCAGGATAATACTGTGTAGCTGCAGGAGTTTCAAGTTTCAGGTTGCCTACGAGTTCTACTATATCGGTTCTGATTGTAGCTGAACTACTCTGAAGGTTGCCTCCCCATGTGGTTTCGCTTGTTTTCACGGCAGGCAGTCTTAAATTCTTATCTATAACGATATCCTGCAAAGTTGTACCGGCAGGTATTTCTCCCAAGCCGTTTGCAACTTTACCCTGAACAATAGCACCGTTTTGAGGATTAACCAGTTTGCCATCAGCATCAAAAATATACGCACCGGCTCTCGAATAAAACTGCTGACCGTTGCTTTTAAGTATAAACATACCCGGACCCTGCAAAGCAAGATCGGTTGTAATGCCTGTTCTTTCGAATGTACCCTGGTTCCAGTTTCTATCGATTGAGTTGACTTTCATACCAAGACCCACCTGGAAACTGTTGGTACCGCCTGATGATGAAGTGGGGTTTGTACCGGCTTTAACGAACTGATTAAAAGTATCGCTGAATGTAACTCTTGAACCTTTATACCCGATCGTGTTAACGTTTGCAATATTGTTACCGATAACGTCCATCATCGACTGGTGATTTCTTAAGCCTGATACACCTGCGAAAAGTGAATTGAGAAGTGCCATTTTAACCTCCTAAGGTTTTAAGTTTACTTGATCCGGCTTCAGTCAGTCAGCCGAACCGGGAGCGTCCTTGGAAGGTCCCGCTCCATCTGTTAATTAATTTTTTAAGCGAATACTACGCTGTCTATATTGGTAAATACATTTTCCTTGCTTTCTTTTACATCCATTGCTGTAATGATTGTCCTGTTGGCTATGTTAACGATGAAAGCAGTGTCGTTCATCATAACCAGTGAATCTTTGGCTCCTTTCAGCTGTGCTCTTTCTACCGCAGTTTGAATTTTATTCAACTGATCGTTATCAAGTGTTATGTTTCTTGATTCCAGACGTCTCAAGGCATGGTTGGAGAACTTAACCTTCTCCAGCTCACTGTTGAATATCTCATCAAAATTCGATTTAACATTGCCAGCCGGAGCTTTATAACCATTGTTATTCCCTACTATGGGAACAAAAGGTACTTTTACACCATTCAGCTCTGCCATTTTATTTATCCCTCAGAACTAAAAATTTCAGTTATGAATGAAAGATTATATTCATTTCCGTCTACCAGCAAATTCGTACCCGATTCACCAAATCTCACACCGTTTATCTTACCTACTAAATATTTGTTTATTTCCATTTCGTTTCCGTTTGTCGATAATGCTTTTACTTCAAATGTGTACGAACCATTTCTGATTTTACTACCATTATTATCGGTGAAATCCCAATTTAGTTTAGCATCACCCATTAATTTTTCCGGCGAGTCTATACTTTTTACCAATGTACCGTACTGGTCGTATATATTTACCACAACCGAGCTGGCTTCTGCTGGAAGCGTATAACCAATTGAAACACTTTCCTGACCTGAATATGCAATTTCATACGTGTCCAGTTTTACTTCTTTACCTATTAGCGCTGCAGTCATCGTATTATTTACCGACTGAGTGAGAAGGTAATTGGCGTTTATGCTTTCCTGAACAGATTCGTTCAAATTGGTCAGCTGTTCAAGCGAAGAAAACTGTGCGAGTTGAGCCGCATATTCATTACTGTCGAGAGGATTCATCGGATCCTGATACTTCATCTGTGCTATCATTAACTTCAGGAAATCGTCTTTACCCATCGCTGAATTTGAACCGGGTGCCGATTGTATGCTGCCAGAACTGCTGTTTATACTATTAACCATTTTATCTCCTAGGCTATATAATCGTAAGTGTTGTAACCCATGCTCTTTGGTGCATCGGTATCCAGCATGAATTTATTTTCATCGCTGTTGTATTCAGAGTCTTTTTTCTTCTGCCTGAAATGTTTCGGCTGTTTGTCGTCTGATGTCGTAAGCGATACATTTATATTGTTGGATGAAAATCCGCTCTGTACCAATGTTGTCCTTAATTGATCGAGATTAGAATTCACTATTTGCCTTACTGATTCGTTCTCGACTTCTATGTGAGCATTAATAATATCTTTAACAATTTCAACTCTCAGTTCAACCTTACCGAGAGATTCGGGATTTAATTTCAGTACTGCATTCTGAGAATTGCGGGATGTTAACACCGATTCAATTTCTCTGTTAATCCTGCTTAGCTCAACGTTCTTTAAAATTTCGACGCGTTTTTGAGCTTCATGATTATCGTTTGCAAAATGATTCAGCTTATTTTCAAAATTATTATTCGGTTTGTCTGCAGGTTTTAAATTCGGATCCTGAACATTGTTCTGTAATTTACCCGAGCTGTTTTCATTGTTGAATTCCTGCGAACTGCTGTTTGAATTTAAATTTTGTTCGGTTGATTTTATGTTAAGACGACCTTCCTCAGTTTCAATAACGCTCGTTTTTATATTGCTCTTTGTTTCAGACCCTCTTACGTGTATTTGATTATCATGGTCTTGTTGCGATGCTTCTTTATTCAAATTGCCCTGATTACTTACCCTGGCAACATCATCTGAATGATTTTTGCCGGCTTCCTCAAGCGGTTGATTGTATTTACTATTATTAAATGACCTGGATAGCAGATTCTCTTTGATAAATTTTAGTTCATCTTCTGAAGTAGCGAGAAATTTCTCTGCATTTACATGAACTCTCTGTTCAGCATCAGCGTGAGTGCCGGCTTTCCCGGATATCTCTGGAGTATGAGTTTGTTTATTCCCAATATTACTAATCAGAATTTTATTAACCTTGCCTGCTACCGTTTCATCTTCACTTCTGCTTTTATTTGCGATGATTCTGGTTAACTGGTTTAACCTATTCGCTTTTTCATCCTCAACTCTGGACATTTTAAACAAGTATTCATCGGAAGATTTTAGTTTAATATCAGAGTTCGATTTATTTTCTTCTTTGTTCTCACCTTTCAGTGAATGCAATGCTATAGCATTACCCAGATTCGATAATTTTCTTTGGGATTCAAATACAGAGTTGCTCTCTAAGTTTTTAAGAATGCTGATATTATCTGCGAGATTTTTTGCATTCGGGCTGTTCAACTCCAGCTCGTCAAGCCTGCTTTCAAGCGCTTTAATAAGCGGATTGATTGATTCGGTCTTGTAAAAATCTTTAAGAGTTTCATTCCTTTTTAATCCGAAAGTTTCAATTACTTCATTAAGCTTTTCTTCAAATGCACTTCTGGGCAGCTTAAGCAGAGCTGAAAATTCCGATTCAGCTTTCTTAATAATATCTGCGGTAATATCAATCCGGGGCACCGGGTTATTTACGTTACTTTTCAATTCTCCTATAACCTCGGCAAAAAGTCTTCGGATTTCATCATTATTCCTGATTAAATTTTCAACTTCCGATTTACCCAGAATGGAATTTAAAAAGTTAAATTGCGGTTTGCCGAGCGACCTAATCAAAGAATCATCATCTTGATCATCATCTTGATCATAATCATGATCATAATCATGATCATAATCATGATCCGAATCTTTATTTAATATAACAGTTCCGTAATCCGGATCGGTAATATTTTGCTTAATCTTATTAAGCAGCTGTGTCATCACTTCTGTTGCTTCGATATCCTTGTTTTTAATACGCTTCTGAAGTTCTTTGATTTCATCACTGCTTAATGAAATAACGGGGACCGCAGTTGATGTAAAGTCCGTTTCTAACTCGTACTTTTGATCGTTTAACGTTTCCTTCACCGAATTATTAATATAAAAACCAGATTGCACCTTAAACGAATTGCCGGCTGGGACCAACGTCTTTATTTCTATTTTATGGGTTTCGTCCCCCTGACCTGCTATCAAAGTAACAGTATTGTTATCAACTATTTCGTGAAGAATCTGCTGCAGACTTGCAGTTATATCTTCTTCACTGCCCGTAATATCATAAGAATTCTTTGATGTTTTAAGATGAACGTTACTGCTGTTAAGGAGTATTTCCTTTATTACTGACGACAGTTCCTTAAGATTCAGCTTGAATCCATTTGTAAAATATGTATGCAGTTCATTACTATCATCCGTTTCGCTTTTCTGAACTGACTGCAGCGATTCCATTAGTGATAGTGAGAAATTTTTAACTATATCAGATGTTTTTGCTTCATTGCCTTCACTAACATTAATAATGTCTGTAAAAAGATAATTAGCATTCGCAAATTTGCCGCTCCCGTTATCGGATGCCGACTTACTGTTCGAAATAAATAAAGGATTAAATATCATTGCTTTACTCTCGTTATTCTGTTTGCGGTTTCCGGATTTAATGCTGCTAATATTTCTGCTGCTTTCTTTTTCTTCATGCTGTATATAATATCCCTTGCAACATTATCGGAATATTTGGTAATGATTTTAGCTGCCTGGTTAGCTTCCATCGATTCATACAGCCCTGAGGTTGTTTTTACCCATTCCTTATATTTTAAATTATCTTCATTTTCCTGATTCTCAGTTCCCTTTTTCCCGTTGCTTTCGGTTTTTACAGAACGATTTTTTTGAATCATAATAAGTTTTTCTTTAAGCACTTTTATGCTGTCGAGAATTTCCGTATTAGTCATATGGTAATTGCTGTCAGCCAGATAATTATTCTGCTTTATACTCTGTATGGAATCACTCAATTCATTTCTCAGGTTTGTTTCAATGTTTTTCTTGATCATCGAGAGTGCTTTAACATCAAAACTGCTTTTTACCATTTCTGCTGTTACCGGAGGTGAAAAATCCAGCTTAAATATATTATTGTACGTATTGTTAAGTACGGCAATTGCCCCGGTTACTACAAAAAACGCCACAGCGTATACAGAAGCAACCACTAGTTTTTCTTTCACTTTTATTTCCTGCCAGTTTTTTGTATTGCTAATTCATCTAAAAAAGTATTTTCTGTTTTCAATTGTTCTTTCATGTATTGCTGGTAATGTTTTTCTTTAAGCAGCTCAAACATTTTTTCTTCTTTCGCCTTGTTGGTAAGTTCAATCAGTTTTTTTACTTTTTTCTTCTCCAGAAATTCAAGCTCTGCTTTAAATCTTTTGATCATACCATTAAGAAATATTCCATGTCTCTCATAATAATGAATTTCGTGAACCTTGAAATTTCCACTCCGAAGCATGGTTTTTGTCTGTCTGTATTCTTCACGTGTCTGCTCAATTTTTTGTTTTTTCTGTTCTATCTTTAAATTTATTTCAGCAAGTTCTCGCTGAGCTTTTACTTTCAGCTTATCTTTTATCCTGTGTATAGAATCGAATTTATACTTGAATCCTGCCATGGCATTACATTAATGGTTCTTCAATTATTGAATTTAGTCTGCCGATAGTCTCTTCAAACAGTGTTCTTTCATCCATACTCTGTTTCAGAAACGTTCTAAGTGAATTAATTTTTGAAAGGGCATGATCAATCTGAGGATTGCTTCCCTTTACATACGCACCAATATTAATCAGATCCTCGGCTTCATTATATGTGGCAAGAATTTCATTAAAGAGACGCGACCGTTTGAAATGATCTTCCGGAACAATATCCGTCATTACTCTGCTGACGCTCTGCAGCGGATCAACAGCCGGATATTGACCTTTATTCGCAAGCTTACGGGAGAGAACAATATGCCCGTCCAGTATCGACCTGACAGCATCTGCTATCGGTTCATTCATGTCGTCTCCATCCACAAGAACGGAATAAAATCCGGTTATTGAACCTTTGGAAGTTACACCAGCTCTTTCGAGAAGTTTCGGAAGCAGTGCAAATACGGAAGGTGTATATCCTTTAGTCGTTGGCGGCTCACCGATTGTTAAACCAATTTCTCTCTGAGCCATAGCGAATCTTGTGACAGAATCCATCATTAAAAGAACGTCCTTCCCTTTGTCACGGAAATACTCGGCAATTGTTGTTCCGATAAATGCACCCTTTGTTCTGAGCAGAGCCGATTTATCACTGGTAGCCACAATCACGACAGATCTTTTCAGACCTTCTTCTCCCAGATCTTTTTCTATGAATTCTCTGACTTCCCTGCCGCGTTCGCCGATGAGCGTAATTACATTCACATCTGCGGACGTGTTTCTGGCCATCATACCCAGCGTAACACTCTTACCGACTCCGCTGCCTGCGAATATTCCTATTCGCTGACCCTTGCCTACCGTAAGAAGCCCGTCTATTGAACGAATTCCGGTCTGAAGCGGAGTGGTAATTCGGTCTCTCTCAAGTGGATTGGGCGGGTCTCTGTATATTGAATATTGTGATGCTAGCTTTAAAGGTCCCTTACCGTCTATCGGATTGCCAAGACCGTCGATTACTCTTCCTAAAAGTTCTTCGCCTACCGAGATATCAAAACTTTTTCCGGTTGCAATAATCTCGCAGGCGGGTGATATATCGTGAACTTCACCAAGAGCAATTGACAATACTTTACCCGACTTGAAGCCAACAACTTCCGATTTACAAACTTCTCTGCCGTTGCGGTCTGTAACCCTGCATAGTTCACCAAGAGATACATTAGGACCTGATGACACAATCACTAATCCTATAACATCATTTACCTTGCCGTTAAGCTTGAAGATTTCGGCAGATTTTATTATCGGATCGTAATGTTCTATGTAGGTTTCCGTAAGCATCAGTTTTGATTGTTCAATAAATTTTTTGTTATTGTCTGTTTAATTTCCTGCAATTGTGTGGTGATTCTTGCATCCACATTCCCTATTTCCGATTCAATAATACATCCGCCCTTTTCAATTTTATCGTCGGATTCAAACTTCACTTTCGAAAAGGTCTCGTCATTAAATAATTCTTTCGATGCTCCTTTCAGCAGCTTATAATCATCCGGATTGATTTTAACTCCTATGCTTTCGGCACCGTTTAATTTTTGCGAAGCTTCCTTCACTACCGATTTTATAATCGATTCTTCATCAATTTTCTTTTTAACAATTTTTTCTGCAATCAGAGTCGATAACTCAACAACTATATTTTCAAATGATTTCTCGTATTCGAAAAATTTATCATTCAGTGAATTAACCAAATTCTCGAACTCACCATATTTTTCAAAAAGCTGCGATTCGAAGTACGACTCATATTCAATTTTTGCCGCTTCTCTGCCTTCATCAAAATACTTTCTTCTGTCCTGCTCAATCTGTTTTTTCAGATACTCCTGCTCCGATTCTGCAGACTGGGCATTATCGCTGTTTATATTCAGAACCTTTACGGCAGCAGAACCATTCGACCTGATCTTAATAACATTAGACATAGATATCGTCCGTGCCTCCTCTCAGGTTCAATGAAATTTCACCCGATTCTTCCAGGGATTTGACAACATCTATAATTCTCGCTTGTGCAGCTTCAACTTCTTTTAGTTTAACCATGCCCATGTACTCGAGTTCTTCCTTCAGAAGATCGGATGCTCTTTCCGACATATTGGAAAATATTTTTTCCTTAAGTTTTTCATCAGCAACTTTCAGGGAAAGCGTAAGATCTTTCCTGTCTATTTCGCGCAGTACCTTTTGCATATCTCTGTCCTGCAGATTTATCAGGTCGTCGAACAGGAACATCTGTCTTTTAATTTCGACTCCTACGTCAGGATCGTAATCCATAAGCTCGTCCAAAATTTCTTTACTGAACGAAACTTTTGTTCTGTTAAGAATTTGAGCCAGACTTTTTACTCCTCCAATTTTACCAACCGATTGACTCATTGTTAAGCCTGCCATTTCATCAACGACTTTCTCAATCCTTTTCAGTGTCTGAGGTGAGATTTTACCCAATGTGGCAATACGATATGCGACATCAGCACGAAGATCTTTTGGCAATTCTTCAAGTGCACTTGCTGTCTGCTCGGGATTGAGATGAGTAAGGATCAATGCAATTGTCTGCGGGTGTTCTTTGTTCAGGAAGTTTATCAGCTGCGTAGAGTCCGCTCTTTTAAGCACATCAAATCCCCTGAGTGTGGTCAGGTTTTTAACCTTCTCAATTATTTCAACTGCTTTATTATAACCGAATGCTTTCTCGAGTGCGCTCTGTGCATATTCAAGTCCTCCCTCAAGCAGATATTCGCGGGCTGTTACCATATTATGAAATTCAACCATAACATTATCGACAGTTGTCGAAGGAGTATTTTTCACTTGTGAAATTTCAGCCGAAATGGTTTCAACATCGTTCGGATCCAGATATTTGAAAACTTCCGCAGCAGTTTCAACATCAAGAGCAACAAGCAGCAGCGCTGCTTTTTGCGTGCCGGATAGTTCTCTGATCTTTAAATCAGTTGAATTATTATTAGTACTCATCTTCGTGTAACCAGGAATTTATTAATTTTGCTGCTTCAACCGGATTTTTCTGTACATAGTTTGCAATTTTTTCCTGCTGCGATTGTTTTAGCAATGCCTCGTCCGAGATCTCATCTTCAAGATCGCCTATATGAAACAACCTCTTTTTGGCAACCGGCTGATTCAACATATGACTGTTTGAAAGACTGGATTCCAGCGTATGTTGCATATCCCCGGCTAATGCGAAGCTGGGCTGATTGCTGTTTACAGTTCCGATCATGATCTTCTCATTTTTAAGTTTGTTCATAAGACCCTTCAATAGAAAGAGTGACACAATAATGGCTCCGAGAAGCAAGCCTATATTTATATACTTCTCATACTGGTTCAGATTCAGGAAACCGGTTTCAGGCAGCTGTTCAGGAGCTTCGAACTCATCAACACTGTTCGTTTCAAAAGGGATGTTAACAAGTGAAAATTTATCCCCTCTCTCTTCAACAAGTCCAACTGCATTTTTAATCAGGACCTCAAGTTTATCCAGTTGTTCCCGGCTTCTTGGTTCGTACACTATTGTCGTCTCTTTACCCTCGGCAACTTCTCTTTTTACATCATTAATAACGGCAGCTACACTCATTCTTTTAATATTACCAGTACCCTGAACAACTTTTTCTATTGTAGAACTTATTTCATAATTGGTTGTGGAATTCTTTGTTATCTGCGCACTCGAATCCACCATGTTCGATCCGGTAGATTCGTTTTTAATAGTCTGTTCACTTATAGCCACCTGCGATTCCGGATCGTATAACTGCATGGTTTTTTCCACGAGATCGAAATTCAATTCAACATCAACCTGTATCATTGAATTTGAATAACCCAGAACATTATCCAGCATTGCCTGCGATTTACGTACAAGATATCTCTCGATAGACTGCTTTATTTCGTACTGTCTTGAAGTTGATATTCCGAAATCCTGTTCATCGTATTGTTGCGAAAGGAGATTTCCCTGAGTATCGATCAATGTTACTTTATTCTTTTCAAGTCCTTCAACACTGCTCGAAACAAGATTTACAATTGAGTTTACATTTTCCTTTGAGAGAGGATCGGTTACTTTTAATACAACCGAAGCCGTTGGAGGTTTTTGCTCTTCTTTGAATATCGACTTCTCGGGAAATACTATATGAACTCTGGCTGCCTGTATCCCTTCCTGCTGCGATATAGTTCTTGCAAGTTCCCCTTCAAGCGCCCGTTTGAAATTTAATTTCTGCATAAACTCCGACATTCCCATCGAGCTTTTATCGAATATTTCATAACCTATCATGCCCGAAGAAGGAATACCCTTGCTTGCCAGTTTAAGTCTCGACTCATAAACCTTATCATCCGCTACTGTAATAGTTGAACCGCCGTCTTCAATTTTATACTGTACTTTATCTGCATTCAGCTGCTCAATTACTTTTGAAGCATCGCTTTCTGCCAGATTGCTGTACAGAACCATATAA
The DNA here is from genome assembly GCA_016927595.1 of Melioribacteraceae bacterium. Lineage (GTDB taxonomy): Bacteria > Bacteroidota > Ignavibacteria > Ignavibacteriales > Melioribacteraceae > PGYT01. The sequence continues at coordinate 26,944 of JAFGMI010000022.1, forward strand.
TTCGGTTCATTAAGAAAAGCAAAAAGGAAACCGAGTAAGATTATTGATACGACCGAAATGCCGCTGATCAGTATTTTCTGCTGAGGAGCTAGTTTATTAAAAATCCCGAATAGTTCTGATAGTGGATTCTTGTTCATAACTATTATATACCCATTTTTGTTAATTCTTTATACATATCAAGAGCTTTGTTGCGGATCTCCATTAATAGCTGCAAACTTGTTTTGGCTTTCTCGCCGGCAATCATTACTTCGTGGAGAGCAACATCTTCCCCTTTTATAAATTTGCCTGTTAATTCGTTCGATTCAGCTTGTGCTTCTTTTACATTGCTGATAAGAGTGTTTAAAAAATCTTCCGTAGGTTTTTTCTGAATTTTGTTGCTCTGATTTATTATCGAACCATTGGCAATATTTGAAAAATCACCTATTTTCATTTTAACCTCTCTTATCGAATAGTGAACCAATCGTTACTCCGGACATGTTGCCGTTTTTCATGTAGAAATGATGCGACATGATTTGTTCCTTTTTCTCCGGATACATCTGGGAAAAGAATGCTTTTTCTTTTTTAGATATCTGAACTGCATCTTCGACCGCAGTGTTTTCAGCTTTTATTGTATTCTGTATGTTTGTTGTTTGACTTTTTCTATAAACAGGACTGTAGTTACCTACAGGATTAGTACCAATTTTCATACTATATCTCCAGTGAATCTTTGGCCATTTCTTTGGATGCATTTAATGCTGTAATATTTGCTTCGTAACTTCTTGTTGCAGCGATCATCTCAACCATTTCCTGTACTACATTTACATTCGACATTTTCACGTATCCCTTCTCGTCTGCATCCGGGTGATTTGGCATAAATATCATTTCGCCGTCTTTACTGTCTTCGATTACCTCGAGCTTAATCTGTTCTTTTCCCGGAACTGCTGCGGATGCCGTTTTGAAGCTTGAATTCATGTGCTCAACACTGGAAGTTTTAAGAGTTAGTATTTCTTCCTCAGCTTTAAACGGTTTCAACATCTGGTTCGAATTGTTTGAAACCACCATAAATTTTCTTTTATAAGGCTCCCCTTTATCCGTTCTTGTGTTTTCAGCATTCGCAATATTTTCTGCTATGAGATTCATTCTCTGACGCTGTATGCTTAATCCCTTGGCGCTTATTTTAAATCCGGGTAAGTGATTTCCTATTTTCATTACCTGCCACCTCCGTTAATAACTGATCTTAATGTTTCGTAATAACTCGAAATCTTTTTGGAAGCAAATTTGAAATTGATTGTGTTCTCTGCCAGGGTTGCCATTTCCATTTCAATATCCACATTGTTTACACCCGATTTATCATCACCGGAATTATCAACTGTAATATCAAACGGCGATGTGCCTGCAGCGGAAATATTTAAATGCTTTTTATTGTTTGAGGTAATTTTGGGGGTCTGTTCGCCGGCTAAAATATCTTTGAAAGTAACGTCCTCGCGGTTATAATTCTTTGTACCGACATTTGCTATGTTCTTGCTTATTACCTGGTTCTTAGCTGTGCAGTACTGAATAAAATTTTCGAGTTGTTTGATAGTTGACACCTTCAATACCCTTTTTTTAGGGTAAAGACTCAAATCTGGTGCCAGTCGGTTTTAATGTAAATTGGAGTGTTTTCGGGTTAGAATTCTATACTTAGTGGCTATTATTAGACAGTTGAAAATTATTAGTCAGTGTAATCCAGTAAAATTGTTTTTGATTCGCCGCAGGAACAAACGAATTTTATCTCTTTAATAGTATCATTTTCATCTTTTTTAAGTATAAACTTCACACCGCCCAGACTTTCCTCTTCAACTGTAACTTTTGTGTACCCTGCAACGTTGAAGTCTTCGGCTTTTATTACATTCCCGCTTTGTTTTGCGTTGGATTTATCAAGTTCCCTGTAGACTGGTTCTAAGAATTCTTCTTTCATTACTAAACACCTTGTTAATGTTTTCAGATATTTGTTCAAGTCCTAAAACAGCATCTGCTATTCCTGCATCTACAATTGCTTTAGGCATTCCGTATACAATGGATGTACGTTCATCCTGAGCAATACATGTGCCACCCAGTGATTTTAATTTTTTCATTGCCTCCAGCCCGTCTTTTCCCATTCCTGTCATAATTATAGCGAGTGTTTTTTTTCCGTATATCTCCACCACAGAATTCATCATTACATCAACGGATGGTTTGTGCAATGTATCGATAGGTCTTTCAGCGATTTTTATAACGGGTATGTTTTTTTGATTTGTTTTCACCATCATGTGAAATCCGCCGGGTGCAATATAAACAGTATTTTTTTCAACGGTTTCCTCATCTTCAGCTTCCTTTACCTTTAATTTACTCAAATTGTCAAGCCTGTCGGCAAGCGACCTGGTAAACTTAGGCGGCATATGCTGCACAACAAAAACCGGTACGTTTATATTTTCCGATATAGAGGGAATTACCTTCTGAAGCGATAAAGGACCACCTGTCGAAATTCCTAAAGCTACAGCCCTGTAATCCGAAACCGGTATTGTATTTGAATGCAAAATAGTTCCGGCTACTTTCGGAGACTGGATCCTCTTTAATCTTTCTAATCTTTCCAGTGAACGTTTGTGCTGAACAATAGCTTTTATTTTTTTTATCAGATCATCTTTGATCTTGATAATATTTACATTCACATATGAAAGTTCTTTAGGAATAAAATCGATAGCTCCGTATTCCATCGCTTTAATAGTGGATTCTGCGCCTTCGGTGGTAAGAGAACTTACCATAAGAACCGGAGTCGGACAGTCGGTCATAATCTTTTTCAGTGCAGTGAGCCCGTCCATACGGGGCATTTCAATATCAAGCGTTACGATATCAGGACGAAGTTTCTTAATCAGCTCGTATCCTTCCAGACCATCCTTTGCTGCAGCGATTATTTCGATACTGTCATCACTTTCAAGCATTATTGAAAGCGATTTACGCATGAATGCTGAGTCGTCAACAATTATTACTTTAATTTTTGAGTTTAACATCTTCCCGCATGTTGTTTACTAATTCGGCAATATCAAGTATCATTATAACTCTCCCGTCTCCCATAATTGTGGAGCCTGCTATACCGTCAACTTTTTTGAGATAATTACCGAGAGATTTAATAACAACTTCCTGCTGACCAATCATTCTGTCAACTTTTATCCCGTATTGTTTTTCTGCAATTCCTACAACGACAATAAATTGAAAAACGTTTTCCGATCCGGACTGATCAACTCCGAACATGTACGAGTCGATATCGATAATCGGCAGAACTCTTTCTCTTACTTTTATAACCGGATTTCCATTGATTGTTGAAATGTCTTCGGTATGAACTCTTAATACTTCTACTACCGAACTTAACGGAATAATAACCTGCTCTTTTGAAAGCTGCACCACCATACCCGATATAATTGCCAGGGTTAACGGCAGTTTAATTATCATTCTGGTTCCTTCACCGACTTTAGACTCAACATTAATAATTCCACGAAGTTTAGTAACGTTGGTTTTCACAACGTCCATTCCGACACCGCGACCCGATACGTTTGTAACCAAAGCGGCGGTAGAGAAACCTGGTAAAAATATTAAATTGTATACATCCTGCAGTGGAAGTTCTTCCGCCTTTTGTTCTGTTATAAGCCCTTTTTCAACAGCTTTCCTTTTTATAACCTCGGGATCTATTCCTTTCCCGTCATCTTCAACGGTAATAATAACATTGTTTCCCTCATGCTCAGCCGAAAGAATTAAATTACCGGTTTTCAATTTACCGTTCTTCTTTCTTACATCAGATGATTCAATACCGTGATCAATAGAATTGCGCACAAGGTGAACAAGTGGATCGTTTATCTCTTCTATCAACGTTTTATCAAGTTCGGTTTCTTCACCTTTGATTATAAGATTAACATCTTTCTGGAGTTCTTTTGAAAGATCACGCACCAGTCTTGGAAATCTGTTGAACACTTTTCCGATTTTAACCATTCTGGTTTTCATAACAACCAGCTGTAACTCATTTGTCATCAGGTCTATTTGTTTTGCTGCATCACCTAATTCCCTTGCAACATCCGAACCTTCCTGCTCGAGTGAAATTTTTGAATTTACCTGAAGCAGCTGATTCCTTCCGAGAACGAGTTCCGAAACGATATTCAGAAGTTCATCGAGCCTTTCTACCTCTACTCTTATATTCGCATCAACACTTTTTGTTTTGCTCGAAAGATATCTGTCTTCAGATCTTTGGTCATCATTCTTTTTCTCAGCCGCTGCCAAAGCCGGTAAAGTTTCCTCTTCTTCGGTCTCTGTTTCCTCTTCAATTTCGGTCCCGGCGTCAAGTTCATCTTCAATTAAAACCGCTTCCGGTTTCGGAGCCGCAGATTTCTTACTCCTCGCTGGGGCTTTCTTTTTCGCAGCTGCTGTCTTAACCTTTGATTTGGCTTTTCCTTTTCCGGGATTTTCCATTATTTCAGTCAGAGCTTTAATTGTATCTTCGATGTCCACATTTTCGTTCTTCTCGCTCTCAATAACTGCGGTAAGTGCTTTTATGGTATCGTAGGATTTAAGTATCACGTCCATTAATTCTGACGTTAGCCTGATCTCAGATTTCCTCAGTTTGTTGAGAATATCTTCGCATCTGTGAGTAACTTTAGTAAGTTTCTCCAAACCCAGAAAACCCGACGTACCTTTGATTGTATGGAATGCTCTGAATATTGCATTCAGCAATTCGGTGTCTTCCGGTGTAGATTCCAGTTCAACAAGATCCGAATCGAGTTTTTCTAGAAGTTCATAAGTTTCAACCAAGAAACTGTCAACGATCTCCTTCATTTCGGGATCGTTAAGCATCGCGTATTTGTTATTTTGTGCCATTGTTCGAGAATAATTTGTCTATTTCTTCCTGTGAGGTACTACTTTTAATTAAGTTGTCTACTAATTCCTGGGCGTTGTCTTCCCTTATGTATTTTGCATTGGGATCAAAGTGGCTCGAATCGGGTGCCTCTGTTTTCCCGGACATATTTCTGAGTTTCAATTCACCGTCCGTAAGATCCATAACAAGCGACGATAATTTCTGCTGAACTTCCACTATCAGATGATTTACTGCCGAAAGCTGCTGAGCAGTAATATCCTGCACCTGAAGCGTCATTGTAATGTTTTCGAGATATTTCTTTATTTTAGCTATGGACGTTTCAATTTTTTTCAGTGTTTGAGTTGCGTTTGCTTCATTATCCAGTTCTTCAATCTCACTAAATATACTTACCGCTTCCCTGTTGTTCTCAATTAAAGGTTTGAGTTTATTGAGAAGTTCAAGTCTTTTATGATATCTCTCTTTAAAGTAAATAAAGGCATTTTCGCTTTGTTGCACTTCCTGAGCAATCTCGTCAACACGATCCAGTATTTCGGTTGTGGCAATTTCAGTAGCTGATGTAACATCGGAAAGGTGATGACTGGCTTTGGGTATTTTCTTATTGCTCTCCTCAATGGAGGAATTGATAACGTTTAGAAATGGTACAATTTCCACCATAAAATCTATAAGCTTTTGAATACCCGGTATAATTTTCTCACCAAGTTTAAACAAGCTCTGGAGATCGTTAAGCTTGGCATTGAGCTGCTTCATTTCTTCTGTTTGATGCATAACAGGCTCCTTTTTATGCTGTTGCCAGCACTTGATCAATTTTTTCGTTAAGTACCTGCGGCGTAAAAGGTTTTACCACATAATTATTTACGCGTGCCTGTAGTGCCTGCAGTATATCTTCCTTTACACCTCTGGTCGTTACCATAAGTATGGGGAGATCAGCCCATCGGGAATCGGCGCGCACTGTTTTTACAAGTTCAAGACCCGATAAAACAGGCATGTTCCAGTCAGTGATAATAAAGTTAATATCACTATCGGCTGCAAGTTTGTCCAAAGCTTCTCTGCCGTCAGAGGCTTCGATAAAATTGTTATAACCGAGATTCTTCAAAGAATTAGTGACAATTCTCCTCATTGTAAGCGAATCATCTACTACCAAGAATTTTAGTTCCATTTTCTACTTCCTTAATTCAAATATTTTGAAACTTCGTAAGCTATTCTGTTCGGATCGAATGGTTTTCTCAAATAAGAATTTGCGCCGCAGCTCAATCCTTCGTCAATATCCGAATCCCCTCCGAGCGAACTGAGTATTATAATTGGGATATTTCTGTATTCATCACTTTGTCTTACCGTTCTTATGAATTCAAATCCGTCAATATTAGGCATATTAAGATCAGTAATAATCAGATCGAATTTTTCGGACGGGAGCAATTCCAATGCCTCCATTCCGTCGTTCGCAGATGTGATTTTAAAACCTCTGGCTGCCAGCGTAAACGATACGAACTTTCGTATCGTAGGGGAATCATCGGCAACAAGTATTGATTTTTTCATTTTGAGCACCTAAATCTTTTTATATCCGATTGTTTTGGGAAAACTCTCCAGCTTGAAAGCCTGAGATACACCATGTAATGTTTCAGAGTAGCCGATAAAGAGATATCCGTTTTTATTCAACGAGTTATAAAGATGGTTCACAACTTTAACCTTTGACTTTGTATCGAAATAAATCAGAACATTAGCGCAGAATATCACATCAAAATTAATCATCGTTCTCATTTTAAAATCATCGTAAAGATTTAATTCGTTAAACCTTACCATCGATTTTATCTTCGGATCGAGTATAAATTCGTTGTCCTGTCTTTCGAAATATTTTTTCAGATAGAATATCGGGATATTTCTAACAGCGTACTCTTTATAAATACCGCTTCTCGCTTTCTGTAAAACGTCGTTGCTGATATCTGTGCCGATTATTTCAAATGCAAAATCCGGAAATTTCGGTTTGATAAGTTCGTTAATAAGTATTGCAATTGAATATGCCTCTTCGCCGGAGGAACTGGCGGCACTCCAGATTCTTACTTTTTTATTTAACCCGGATGCTTTCGATTTAATAATATCGGGGATAATTTTCTGACCAAGAGCATCCATCTGCGGCTGATTTCTGAAAAAGAAGGTTTCATTAATAGTAATTGTTTCGAAAAGTTCTTTTAATTCAAAGCTCTTTTTCGAATTCTGATTTATATAATCAAGATACTCTTCGTAAGTATTTAGTTTGAGGTGATTCAGTCTTTTTAATAATCTGCTTTCCAAAAGATATTTTTTGTTATCCTGGAAATAGATACCGCAGCTGTTATAAATGAATTCACGCCATCTCTCAAAAGTTCCGAGACTCAGCGTTAAATTGTCGCCGCTGCCAAATGCAGATATAACTCTGTTATCAGTTTCCGCTGTTCCGAATACACTTCGTGCAAAGTTACTGTTGTTAAATTCCACAATTCATCTGCTATTAGTTGGATAATTGCTGATCGAGAAGGAAAGCGGCTCTTTCACGCACTATTTCCTCATCGTCCTCAGCCAGCTGTTTAATTATACTTTCTGATTTACACGGATCAAGGTTTGAGAGGTTGTCCAGCAGGTTCAACCTGTTCCATACATTCGGATCAGTAATGATTAAATCGCAGGAATCAATAGCTCTTACTTCATCGACAGAAAAAAGAAGATCGCAAGCCGATGTTCTCACTTCGTCATTCTCGCTTTTCATCTGTTCGACCAGCTCATCTATTAATGTATTAAGACTGCCGTTCAATTTCAGTTGTTCAAACTGGTTATTACCCACAAAGATCAGTTCTTTAATGAACGTGAATAACTCCACGTTATTTTTATTTCCTCTCTTAAGATAATCGGGAACTTTTAGGATAAATTCTTCAAGATTATCGGCGAAAAAAGTTTTAATTCTTTCATCCAGCTCTAAATTAATGCTGAATACTTTCAGGTATACCGGCAGCAGATCAATATCCGGATTGTTTGAGACGACATTCAGCGCCGCGTTAATATACTTTTTCTCGATCGCATCTATCAGTAAAATAATTTTATTGGCAGTTTTATCGTCAATAAGGATTTTAGCTTCAAAATTGCTTTTAATGTTAAAAATTGACTGAACCAGAGGACCTACGAGAAAGGGATCAGCATTTTTAAGTTCGGAAATAAGAATTCCCAATGCGTTTGTATTACCTATAATTCCAAGACTTTCAATAATTGCGTATCGGGTAAGTTCATCCTCGCTCCTGTAAATGTGCAGCAGAAAGTCCTGTACGCTTCCCGAACCGATTTTTCCCAGTGCTTCGATTACCGTGGGTTTGTAAAGATCATTTACTTTATAAAAAGGGGTTATATGTCTTACTGCAGGTTCATATTTCAAATTACCGAGGCATTCCAGGCAAGCCAGTATAACGTTAAAGTCCTTGTTTGTTTTCAGAACTTCGATCACTTTTTCTGCAGGTTCAGGATTTCCGATTAAACCCAGAATATCAATGACGAATTTTTTATCGTCGTTATTGCCAGCATCAATATAATCCGACAATGCTTTAACGGATTTGTTGCCGTTTTTAAGTAAAATATCGCCAACGAAATTTCGGACACTTATGTTACCGGAACTTACGTAACCGGTTATTAAACCGGGTATGCTGGGATTATCGAGAGTTGTAAGTAAAATGGAAAGCGAGTTCCTGACACCTTTATCCGGATCTTCGACTAGTTTTACAAGTTTCAGAAGTGTTTCTTCGTCGGGTGCTTCGTAGAAATATTTTTCTATTTCCTGGCGCCTTACATCTGCATCATTTGAATAAAGATTACTATTTACCATTTTCCACTTTTAATTATTTTCTTGTTATACGACAAAATCAATGCCTGAATTTATTTGAAATTCAGGCTGAAAAAGCAATATTTTAACAAAAAAATGAACACATTTAAGCAACTGAATAATATTAGCCATTATTATATGATATTATCTTACCGTTGCTTCTTACAGCGTATTTATCCGCAGTTTTAGCGTTTATTTTAAACCTTGCAATCAACTTCTGTAATTTTTCCGTCATGTTAAGAAGTTCTTCCGAAGAACGTGCAATCTGCTGTGTGCCCACAGCACTTTGTTCGGTTACCTTGGCTATACCTTCTATATTTTTGCTTATAAGTTCGGCTGATGATGACTGTTCTTCACTTGCAGCTGCAACCTGAACAGCAATATCAACAACTTTTGAAGCACCGGTTATCAGTTCCTGAAGCACACTGCTCGCCCTGGAAGCGAGTCCTTTACCTTTCTCAACTTCTTCTGTACCCTGCTTCATCGAAGAAACTGCATTTGACGTATCATTCTGAATCTGTTTGATCATATCTGCAATTTCTTTGGTCGCTTTCGTTGTTCTTTCAGCAAGTTTACGGACTTCATCAGCAACAACAGCAAATCCTCTTCCCTGCTCACCGGCTCTCGCTGCTTCTATAGCTGCATTGAGTGCAAGCAGATTAGTCTGATCGGCGATATCATCTATTACCTGTATAATTTCTCCGATCTGATCACTGTTTTTACCCAGCTGTTCAACTGTCCTGGCTGATTCTTCAACAACATCGGCGATTCGCATCATTCCGGTAATCGTTTCTTCAACCACAGAACCGCCTTCATGAGCCTTAGATCCTGATTCCTTCGCCGTTTCAGCTGCAAAAGAAGCGTTCTTCGTATTCTCGAGAATCGTTCTTGTCATTTCATCAACCGATGTAGAAACTTCGGCCGCCTGCGTGGTTTGTTCCTGAGCACCTGCAGCCATCTGCTCTGAACTTGAAGAGATCTCGTTAGCGGTCTGCATTACCAGATTTGCGCTTTCGGCAACTTCGCTCAATGCAACATTCAGCGAATCAGCAAGCTGATTAACATTGTTTTTCATTTGAGCGTAGTAGCCTTTGTAATTTCCTTCAATTTTTCTTGTAAAGTCGCCTTTTGCCATTGCATTCAGGATTTCGGCAGATTCATTCAACGGAAGAACAATTGTTTCCAGAATGGAATTTATGCCGTCAATCAGTTGCTGCCAGCTACCTGAGAAGTTTTTACTATTTCCCCTCACTTCCAGATTGCCGTTTCTGTTTGCTTCAACTATTTTTGCCGCTTCTCTTGTAATATTTTCAGTAATATCCACAACCTTATTAAATGCATGTGCCAGGGCATCTGCATCCGACGCAGGTTCTACTTTTGTAAATTTTCCGGATACAATATCTTCGGCAACATTAATTTTTTCCTGCTGTGCATCCCGGAGTGCAATTAACGACTCGGTTAATTCCCCGATTTCGTCGTTGGAATCCTTTATCAGCACATGATTGTAATTGCCCAGAGAGAAATCTTTCAGAAGGTTGTTTATTTTGTTCAGCGGCTTCGAGACATAAGGAGCCAGGTAAAATGTGCTTATCAGATATATGGATGTGCCGAGCAGTATTGTAAGGATGAGTACAAGTTCAGCTTTGGCTACGTTCGAATCGATATTGGCATTTAACCTGTCTGCTTTAACAGCCAGGTCTTTCAGTATTCCATCGAATTTAACCAACATCTCGCTGCCAAGTTCTTCTCCGGATGTGGTTGCAATATCGGCTGCCATCATAAAGTTTTTTGTTACTGAAGCGCTGACAATAGCATCGGCAACAATAGATTTATAATCGCCCCAGATACCATTAACAGCTTTTAATTGATCTTTAATACCGGCATCGAATTCGCCGTTGAGAAGTGTGCTGAATGTACTATCGACTTCAGCCTTTTTTTCATTGAATGCAGCATAATTATCTGCAAACTTTGATTCAAATTCAGGCATAGACATCTGAAGCATAATAAACTGGATTGATCTGAAATTTGTATGAATATGATCAATATTATTTTTCGGCTTAACGTACTCCACCACAACTTCCTCATTAGCATCATTAATGCCGGAAAGCTGGAAGAACTGCAGTAAAAGCGACATGCCTGCAATCATTCCAAGTAAGGTATATCCTCCCTGAATTTTTCTTACGAACTTAACGTTTTTCAAAAAATTCATTTTCTACTCGCTTTTAATTTATTTAAGACAATTTAAAATCTATCATCAAAGTTAGTTTTACTTTTATCGGTTGTCCTTTTGACTTCCCGGGTTCAAACCTTGAAGTTTTTACGGCTTCCACCGCAGCTTCGCCGCATCCATAGCCGATATCTTTTACTACTTTTACATCATTAACTTTACCGGCTTCGTCTATAAAGGCAAGCACGTATACTTTACCTTCGATCTTGTTTGTACTTGCTAACACCGGGTACTCAATATTTTTTATAACTGAGCTCATTCCGCCAACTGGTTTAGGCATTACTTCGGCGAATGCCGCATATTCTTCATTCTCCTTATTACTGTTTGCAATTAAGATTGAGCTGAATAAGATAACTGATAAAAAGATTGATATTACTTGCTTCATAGTTGTTCCTTTTTGTTATTTATTATCGATCATTTATTAATTATTTAAAGATGCTGGTATTTAAAAATCTGTTTACTGCAGATGGATAAAAAAAACCAAAGACCCCTCTTTTAATGGAAGGGTCTTGTATTCAATTCCCATTTTATCTGTGTAATGCCTATGATAGTTTGAATTCAATAGGCAGAGAAAGTTTTACTTTAACGTTTTTCCCTTTATTCTTACCGGGTGTAAATTTTGCAGCCATAACAGCAGCTGCAGCAGCTTCATCACAACCGGCTCCGATTCCTCTAACAACTTTTACATCAGTGCAATTGCCGTTTTCGTCTATATAGGCTAAAACATACACTCTACCCTGAGTGTTTGTTTTTTGTGCGGTTTCAGGATATTTAACATTTTTTATTATAGCACCCATGCCTCCAACAGGTTCTGGCATTACTTCAGCAAATGCAAGGTATTCCTCTTCTCCCATAACCGGTTCGGCTGAAAGCTGTACCAAAAGAACGAAGGAAAAAATTAAGCAGATGGAAAAACTTATTTTACTGCGCATTTTGACTCTCCTTGTCCGTATAAGTTATACAAATCCTATTATTATTATCGAAGCCTTTACGGATTAGTTTAGGGATAAATTATAATTAATTTGAGAAAAGTTTCGGAAGAGTTAAAGTGATACCGGTTCTTGATTATCTGGCTTTATCTTCGAGTGTTTTTTTGAGATGAATTCCCAATTGTTCCATTCTATATCTTAGTTTAGACCTCGATAATCCAAGCACTTTTGCTGCATGTACCTGATTGCCGTCCGTTATTTTAAGCGTGTCTTCGATCAGTTTTTTAAGAACAACATCAATTTTTACACCATCCGACGGGACCTTAAGTATAAATTCATCAAGTTTTGCGTATGGATCCGCCTTCACTGACTGCAGACTCAAATCCTGTGCTTTCAGTTCATTTTCTTCCATTAGCAGGACACCCCGTTCAATTACATTCCTCAATTCCCGAATATTACCCTTCCAAGCATATGAAGTAATCATCTCCAGAGCATCGGGTGAAATTGTTGCTTTTTCACTCTGGAATCTGCTCGTAAATTCATTTAGAAATGCATACGCTAATAAAGGAATATCTTCTTTTCTATCCCGCAGCGACGGCATTTTAACATAGGCTACGTTGAGTCTGTAGAACAAGTCCTCTCTGAAATTTCCGTTTTTCACTTCGTTCTCGAGGTTCTTATTCGTAGCGGCTATAACCCTTACGTCGACTTTAATTTCACGTTCGCCGCCAACTCTGTAAAAATTCTTTTCCTGGAGCACACGCAGTAATTTTACCTGCAGATCGAGTGTTAATTCAGCTACTTCATCGAGAAGAATTGTACCGCCGTCAGCCAGTTCGAACTTGCCTAGTTTTGTTTTTTGAGCGGCACCGGTAAAGGCACCTTTCTCGTGACCGAAAAATTCGCTTTCAGCCAGTTCCTTTGGTATCGCAGCGCAGTTGATCTGGATAAATCTTCCGTTTGCACGCGGACTGTTCTGATGAATATATTTTGCAATCATTTCCTTCCCGGTACCGCTTTCGCCCTCAATTAAAATAGTTGTATCGGGAGACTTTGCCACTTTTTCTGCGTAGGTAAGAATTTTATTTATCTGCCTGCTTTTCCCGAAGAATTCGCGCGTCAGCCTGTCCTCTTCGAGCAGACTATGCAATTTATTTACTTCCCTGCTAAGTTCAATTTTTTCGGATATTTTGCCGAGTATTATCTTTAACTGTTCTAAATCAATCGGTTTCAGCAGAAAATCCTGGGCGCCGGTTTTAATTGCTTTTACAGCTATATTAACATCTGCATAGCCTGTAATCATAACAACCGGGACGGATATTCCGGATTGTCTTAATTCTTTTAAAATTTCTATTCCATTATGCGTTGTTAAATATATATCGAGCAGAATAATGTCGGGATCGAATCTTTTTATGTAATCCTGAACATCGCCCCCATTCAAACAGACTTCTACATCATACCCTAATTTTAAAAGAGCTTTCTTAAGAGAGATACTTACAAGATTATCATCATCAATTATTAGTATTTTAAGAGTCATTTCAAATCCGCTATTTATTTACATCAAATGATATGGTAAAAACTGTTCCTACACCGAGTTCACTTTTAAAACTTAATTTAGCACCAAATTCTTCCAGAAGCGATCTGCAAACAGTTAAACCCAGACCGGTGCCGGTAGGTTTGCTTGTGAAAAAATCATCAAAAATCTTCCCCTGATTCTCCTGTGAAATACCAACACCATCATCCTCAACCTGCCAGTGCATGGTCTTCAAATCAGCATCCTCGGAAATAAAAGTACTCACTTTAACATTCCCTTTGATACTACAAGCATCAACAGCGTTTGTAATCAAATTGAGAAGCACCTGAAGAAGCTTATTCTGGTTAATTAATAAATTAGGAAGGTCTTCAGATAGATTGGTTTTTATTTCGATGTTTTTTTTGGATGCTTTCACGCTGAGCAGGTGAACAGCATTCATTGTCAGTTCATTTAATGACACCGACTCGAGCTCACTGTTGCTCCTTCGGGCATATTGAAGCAGATTTTCTATAAGATCTTCAATCCGCCCCATAGCAATCAGGCAGTCGTCTATCGATTCATTAACATCCCCCGGCAGTTCCTTTTCATAATAACGCACAAGGTCAAGGTTCAATCTGATTGCAGAAAGCGGATTGCGTATTTCATGAAGCAGACCTGCGGTTAATTTCCCCAGCAGTTTAAGTTTATTATTCTGAATCGAATCAGATGTCATTAAGGAAATACTTGTTTGATTATAAGTTTAAACAAATATTATTAATTGGATACTAATTATCAACTTGAATTTTAGAAATGACTTTAGGAGAGAGCGGAGATTGTTACTCTCCGCTTATTTCTTTCAATATTTCCTCTGCAACTTTAGTGATTACTGCATCTGAATTATAATAACCCGTTTGCATTTTCTCTTTGATGCTTTGAAGTCTTGCCTGACTTGCAGTATTCATAGTTTTGGCTAATCCTGAAATTTCTAATTTATCCTTTGGAGCCGGAGCCTCAGTTTTGGTCGCTTTTACAGTATTATCGCTCGGGATAAATACTTTAGATATTATTGGATTAACTTTCATCTAATTACCTCGAATATTGTGCAATTTTCTTTTTATTTGACACCGATCGCAGATTATCTGCCAGGACGTTCCTTTCCTCGCCAAATTTCTTAACTATATTATCGTATTTATTTTCAATTTGTTTAGCTAAAAATAATAATTCTTCATCATTTTTTTTCAGATCTGAAGACTGATAACCGGCAGTTAGTTCTTCCCTGAGCTTGTGAATAAGTATCATGTTAGATTTTGCTCTGAAAAAATGCTCGTCGAAATCGTCAGTAGTAATTCTGTCCAGATCGGCTATTACTTCATTAAATAAATTTTTCAGGTTATGTATTTTATATTCTAAATGCATCACTAGAAGAAACTCTCTCCGCTGTTTCCGATGAATATTGATTGTGATGAATATAACTGAGCCAGCTGAACCTGCATTCTCTGATATCGTGAACGCAGAATTTCAGCACTTGCATCTATCCTCTCCTGAATGGAGGTGATTCTATTTCCCAAATAAGATATGGTGCTATCCAGTGAAGTACTTGCATTCGCCAGATAACCGTCAGCACCGAGATATGGATCTACAAGATCATACAGATTATTTGCCAATCCCGAGGTCGAATTAAACAGAGCTTCTATCTGTTCTGCACTGTCTTCAATTCTGGATTCCAGTAAGCTGCTGTTTGAAATTGACAGTCCGCTCTGTGAATCGAAGGAAATTCCGATTTGCGAAAGATACGATATATCGTTCGCAGGAAGCTCTGAAACCTGTGTTATTACAGCGGACAGAAGCGATTGTCTTAAAGCAGTTGCCTGTGAGTCTCCGACAAATATACCCCGGTGACCATCTTCGGATATACTGTTGTTTACAATATATTTATAGACATCGTTGAATTTTGAAATGAAATCTTCAACCTGTCCTTTAACGGAAGCGACATCGTTATTTACCGAAATGCTCACGTCATTATCCGTTTCCTGCATAACCGAATGCAGATTGAAGGTCATTCCCTCTACAAGATCATCAACATTGTTCGAGCTCTTCTGTATATCAAGTCCGTTAAACGAGAATTTGGAGTTAAGCTGATTATTCGCATCTGTAATATCGGAATATACGAATCCGGCGGTGTCGGGATCCAGGCTCTGATCGAAGGTGGGTCGTGCGGAGCCGAGATTCAACCCTATTTCCGACAGGGCGGCTGATGCACCCGCGTCGCTTAATTCGGTAAGCCTGTAATCAAGACCTGATTGTTTTGCCGTTATGGAAAGCTGATGGTAGCCTGAGCGTGGAGTAAAAACCGAAGCGGTTGCAATACCCGATGCTCCTTTTTCCTGTGTAACTGAAATACCGAGATCTGAAACCAGATCAAAATCAGCCGAGTGAGAAATTGAAATATAATCGTCTGAATCATCAACGGTTAATTTCAGACTTACGTTTCCGCTGTCCGAAACTTTTTCGGCAGTAACTCCCGATACATTGGTATTGATAGAAGATACTAATTCATCTATTAATTCCTCGTAAGTACCGCCGCCGTTAACCGTAACTTCTGTTTCGGTGCCATTAATATCGAACGTAATGGTACTGCCGCCGCCGCTGTAAGATGAAGAGCCGGTTTTGGTTGTAGATTCAACCACGGCTTTGTCGGAATTAACAGCGTCGCGTATTTTTTCCATCATCGTTTCATTAGTCTCTGAAGCAGAGAATTCAACCTCGACATTACTTACAAACTCTCCCCCTTCGCCGTCCCCGGCTTTCATTTGAAAAGTATGAGTACCGGTTATCGGGTTGGATGTGGATGATTCGAGATCTTTTGAAACGGCAATGTCGTTTTTAGCAAGCTGACTTACAAATAACTCATAAGCACTTTTAGTAGCTGAAGCTGTAGCATCTGCTGTAATTACATCGGAATCCGAAGAAACTGCTGTTTTTGACGCAAATACCGAACTGCTCCCTGTCAATTTAAAGTTTGTCAGAAGAGATTTTAAACTATCAAGCTTAGATGAGAGTGTGGAATAAGAAGACATCTTGTTCTCGTAACCTGTTTTCCTCGTCAGAAGAGGAGTAATGCGCGTATTGGTCTGACTTGCTTTATAGGAAGTGACCAGGTTATTAATACTTGATGTAGTTAATGAACTCATTTGAACTCTTTTAATTACATGTTAAATGCATTTTTCCAGGTATCGCGTAATTCGGTCAGTATTTTATAAACAACATCGTATTCCCGTTTACGCATCTGGTCCTGGCAGAATTGATATAATCTTAAGAGACCAGTAGAAATTTCTCTGGCAGATTCATCTTCGAAATTAAGACTATTAATCAGCTCCTGAATTGCATTGTTGGTTTTACTTAAATCGTGACGTTGACAGTTTAGTATTGCGAAATCATATATTTTAATAAGAAGCTGTTGTGGAGAAGCTTCCAATATTTCTTTTACAATGTATTGATTGATTCTGTTATGAGGATGTGAGCCTGTTGAGCCGTACATTAAGGGAATCTCCTATTTTTTAAAAAAACCCCCCGAATAAACGGGGGGAATTATTTCGGATTTAATAGATTATCTGAATAATCCGAGAATATTCTGAGGAGCTGCATTAAGTTGCGCCAGCATCGAAGTTGCAACCTGACCACCTATTTGAGCTTTGGTGGCATTCAACTGCTCCATTGCCATATCGGCATCAAACAGTCTTGATACCGAAGCTTCAGAGTTCGCGATAGCTACAGTTAGAAAATCTTCTTTCGCGTCAAGACGTTGCAAATAGTTACCAACTTTACCAAGAGCGTCTTCTATAGTAGATTCGAAAGTATCCAGGTTTGTTTCAAGATTTGTGAAGTCAGCTCTTGCTGAAGATGATGAAAGTGCATTGATTTCAGCTTCAGAAGTGTTGTAGTTGCTAGCTACGTTATCTGCGTAGTCAATTGATAATGTTTCGCTAGTTGTAACACCTGTCTGGAATGTGAAACCAGTAGCGGCAGTTGTTCCCAGGAGTACTGAATCGTTAAATTTAGTGTTCGAAATAGCATTTCCAATTTCATCGGAAATAGCTTTGATGTCATTCTGCAAAGCATTTAAGTCAGCTGCAGCGTTACCTGAGTCAGCTATTTTAGCTTTGATATCTGTTATCATATCTCTGATAGCAACTAACTGACCTTCTGCTGTAGCTAACAAATCTTTAGCAGAACCAACGTTCTTCTGAGCAGCTTTCATTAACGAAACTTTAGCCTCGAGAGATTTACCAATGTTGAAACCAGATGTATCATCTGCAACGCTATTGATTCTCTTCTGAGTAGCTAATCTCAACTGAGCTTTCTCAGTTTGTGCGTTAAGTTTTGCAAGTGCATTGTATGCGTTTAATGCACCAACGTTTGTAGCGATTCTGAAACTAGACATTTGAACCTCCATGTATTTTGTTAAAAGTTACAAGGCATCCTTGCCTTGCGTGTTATTTTTTTAGATCGCCTATCATCTTACCAGTCTGTATCGACTGTCGAAAACAATATTTGATCTTATTCTCAAATACATTATCGAAGTACGGTATGGAAAGTTTAGCATTTTAAAAATATTAATTCAGGGATGTAATTAAGGCTTCGGCGAATACTATGGAAACAGCTGCGGTTTCAGGAAAAATTATTGGTTTTAATGTACGGTAATGTTTGAATGATTACGCTTTAATTAAGGCTTTATCACATTCAGACTATATGTTCAAGCTTCTTCTCTATAGTTGTGATATGCTGATTGAAGAGCATGTTGCCTTTAAAATTCTTTTTGCTGGTTTTTATCAGCTCCTCCAGCTTGCCGTAATCTTTCGTTTGAAAATATAATGATATTAGATAGAAAACCGGTGAGGGTTCACTGGGAAATCTGGTTAAGAGTTGCTCAAAAAGATTGACGGCTTTTTCTGTTTTATCTGCTTTGCTGTATGCCAGACCCAGTTTGTTCCAGACTAAAACATTATTATCAAATTTTATGAGTGCTTCCCCGATCAGTTTGATTTTGATATCAACTGAATTATACTTTTCAAGAAGCCCGAGATAAAATTCCAGGTTATAATCAGAAAGAATAATTCTGAATTTTTCTATCATTTCCTGCGGAATAATCTCATTGCCCGCAAGTGAAACGATTAAGGCAACTTCATCCTCAAACTTATATGTGCTCTTACTAAAATTATTCTCAAGCTCCTGCAGAAAATATTGTATCCCTTCGTTAATACCTTTTTGAACAGAAACATTCAATCCATGATAAAGAATTTTATCCTTCTCAATTATAATATCAAGAGCTCCCGTTCCGGTTTTTTTATCCGACAATTTATTATTGAGCAGATAAGCCTTTTTACAGAGCTCAGCAGATAATTCCCCGTTTCCCGCTTTAAACATTATTTCAGAACCGACCAGATTTAACAGCGGGTGATCGGGTGATTTTTGAAGACCCTTTTCAAGCATGTCTAACGCAATTTCTATTTTATTTAATTTCATGTAATAATCAGCTACATATGCGGCACAAATCCCGTAATACTCCTTGCTAAGTTTAGAATCGTTCATTGCAATTGAATAATATTCTGATGCCTTTTCTTTATTATCCAGTATACTGTATGTATTACCCAGTTGGAAAGCAGTATAGGAGGATTCTGCTGAATTATAATCTTCAAGCAGCAGTTTAAGATTTCTGTCCGCTTTTTTTCTTAAGCCCTCGCGATCTAAATTGTAGCCCAGATGAGTAATTATAATACTGCTGTCTACGAACCTGTAACCTTTTTTCTCAAGGGAGAACTCGATTTGTTCGTGAGCTTTACCTTCAAATCTGATTCCGGGTGAATTTTTAAAGAGGCGTGTATATTTCATTAATTGCGGCTTGTTATTTATCTCATCAACACTATAAATACTGCAGTAAACACCTTGCAGCTTGTTTTCCGATGTAATTTTTTTCAGCTCCTTTACAGACTCTTTGCTCAGACGTTCGTCCGCATCAAGGTATAATATCCAGTCACCTGTACATTTTGAAAGAGAAAAATTACGCGCGGCGGAAAAATCGTTTACCCACTCAAAATTATAAATCTGTGCTCCGTAGGCTCCGGCAATTTCAACGGTGTTATCGGTTGATCCGGTATCAACAATCACGATCTCATCAACTACTCCCTTTACAGATTCGAGACAGTCTCTGAGATACTTCTCTTCATTTTTAACGATCATACTTAATGTCAGTTTGCCCAATCGAACCTCTTGCTCTCTTAAACTTCTTCACCGATTTTACTGCTTATATATTCAAGATTACCCCTTGCAATTTCGTTCTGCGGATCGATGGAAATAATCTTGTTTATTAGTTTTAATGCTTCTTCAAAATTATTTTCAAGTATTCTGATCACTGACAAATCATTCAGCGCATCAATATAATCCGGTTCCTTTTCCAGAATTCTGCTTAACATTTCTTCAGCTCCGTTATAATTTCCCCGTTCTATCAATATCTCTGCTTCATCAACTATTTCCTGAGGATCGCACTCTAACAAAGTATTATCATTTTCCGGCAGACCAAGTTTAAAATTGACTTCAGCCAGTCCTTTTCTCGCATCATTATTCTGTAAATTGTTTTTAACTGCCCACTCAAACATGGTTTTCGATTCCTCCGTCTTTCCCATCGCATAAAATACTTCACCTAATCCCTGACATGCAGTGCTCGATTCCGGATTTATTTTCAGCTCTTCCTCGTAATACAATTTTGATTCATCGTACTCGCCGTTGTAATAAGATACTTTGCCTGCCAGGTTAAGTACTTCCGTGAGTTTTATTTCACTAAAAGTTTTACTGTCCGATCTGCTGAAAGAATCGACTGCTTGTTTAATTTCGATGTATGCAAGACCCAGTTCATTATCTTCGATATGCTGAAGAGTTCTTTCAAAGTGTTCCGTGAAATCATCAGCAGATATCGGATACCTTATAGAGTGCACTTTAAGCTGTTTTTTATTAATCCAAATATCCTCGGGTGTTCCGCCCCACTTGTCTGCAAACAGTTCCTTATTCATATCAGAGATCTTTACTCTGTTATCGTCTCCAAGTTCGCTGAACGATACAGACCCGTAGTGATGAATGAATACATCCTGAGCGATTACACTTTTAAATCCTGCTAATTGCGCCCGCAGGCAAAAATCATCGTCTTCATAATATCCCGGCGAGAACCTTTCGTCCAGTCCGCCTATTTCATCCACCACTTCACGTTTGATCAGAGTAAATAAAAACGTTACTCTTGGAAATTCGCCGTACTCACCTTTCATTGTGTTTCTTATTTTTTTGGCGTACTCATGCATTTCGGGAATTGTTTTATATTTCGCATCTCTATCCCACTGGGGACCGCCTGCATGATTGCTGATTACACCGACCAAACCTATTTTTTTATCGGATTCCGCCAGTTCAATCATACGATCAATGCTGCCTTCGGTGCAGATTGTATCGTTATTTACAATCAGCAAATATTTACCCGATGCCGATTTTATACCCAGATTCACAGATTTGGGGAAACCCAGATTCATCTCGTTTCTGATTACCGAAACTTTTTTGTTATTTATAAACGGTTCGTTGAAATTCTCGGTCGAACCGTCGTCAACAATAATAATTTCATAGTCCTTATTTATGCTCTTCTCTATGCTTTCAACAGCTTCAAGAACGTATTTAATTTTATTAAAGCTGGGTATTATAACCGATACGATATCACATGCCTCTTCCGCCTGAGTCCTGCTTCCGGATGATATCAAAGTCTTTAACGCATCATCGGAAAGTTCAACAGGAGCACTTTGCTCGGATAATAATTTTTGCCTGGTTTGCTTGTCAAACTCAAAATGCGATATCGATTCAATTGTTTTAATAAGCGCATTCAGCGTATTTTTTTCATTGAATTGATAAGCGGTTTTTATACCCTCTATTGCCATTGCAGCATATGAATCGATATTCTGCATTATAGTAATTATTGCTGAGCTTAATGCCTGCGTATCTTCATAATCAACCACATAAGAATTTTTACCGTTCACACAAAAACTTTCGGCACCCATATTACTTGTGGTAATTACCGGTGTACCGCATGCCATTGCTTCGACCAGCGGTAATGAAAAACCTTCGTACATTGAAGAGCATACAACAAGACTGCTTTTCTTTAATATTTCAGCAACTTCATCTGATCGCAGTTTTGTCAATAGTTCTATGCTGAATCCCGCTTCCTCTTCAAAGTTTTTCCTGAGTTCTAATTTATCCCCGGGATCGAATCCCATTATCATGTAAAGTTTTAATCCTTCTATTTTATATGCAGACTTCTGCAAGACTTTCAGCGTATTAAAGAGAAAAGAAAAACCCTTTAAAAAATGAAAAGGACTTCCGACAAATACTACGGACTTTTCCCGTGAATTTAACGGAAGCGACGGTTTGAATATTTCGTGATTTATACCGTTGGGGACGTAATAGCTAGTATGATTAAACCTTTCCCTGAATAAATCACTTAAATGTGTCGATACAACAATACTTCCGATAGGTAACGAGTGCATCTGATCAAAAATATATTTATCGGCTCTGACGCTTTTATTATCAACTCCGTAATGGTAACCCTCGTATCCCTGGCAGAACAGAAAAACACGGGAAGGATGAATCCGCTGCACAACTCCCGGGACTTCAAATATGCTGAACACTATTATATAATCGAATTTCCTGTCATCAAGCTCCGTAAAATTCTTTATTTGTTTAAAGTTAATTTTAAATTCAATCCAGGTCGGTTTCGGTTCAAATGAATAAATGCTTATTTCAGCGCCCAGTTGTTTCAGCCAGCTTATATGCTTAAACACCACCTTGGTGCCGCCTCCGATAAAGTTGGCGTCTTTAAGGAAGTATGCTATCCGAGGAGAAGATGTTTTATTAAGTGTACCAGCATCGTTTAATTTTTCATATAAAGATTTATGGTGCCCGCTGAATAATTCTTCGCTGAATCTGTACCCGGTTTTACATTCCGGGCATACAAGCTTATCTGTGCCAGGCTTATCGTTAAATTGAAGAGTAGTATTAAATTTGAATTCTGATCCGCAATGATCACATTTAAGCTCCAGCTTGTGGCTGATGCGGTTGAAATCGCCGAATACTCTCCCGACATTCCAGGCGACTATTGATCCAGGGGACAAATCCGGATATTCTTTTTCATCGTCAATAGCGCCATAAAGAATAGGTTCGTATTGATTCCCGTCGCTGAATAACTTATCGCCCAGCTTTTCTGCACGTATCATATATCGTTCAAGACTTAAAATCTTTTTATGATCGCCTGTCTTCAGCAGATATCTTAAATATTTTTTAACCTCCCTGCCGGCATCATATTTACCCAGCTCAATATGATCCTTTATTAAAAATCTTTTAAGTACTTCTTTTACCTCAGCGGGATGATCATCTTTTAACGCTTCAGATACAATTTTCGCTGCTCTTTGATAAATATTTTTTCTGAATGAATATTTGCATTCTTTGAGCAGCCACCGCTTTGCCCTTTCCAGCAGCAGAGACGACGGACCGAACTTATGTATAAAAGCGTTCGGTTTAAGAGTAATGGCTATAATTTCGAAAACAGCTTTAAGTGCATTGCTTTCTACCGACAGATTAAAATCAGGGAAAAACTCCTCGAATTTGTGCGTGTTTGCAAATTCGATAAGAGATCTGACGGCATCGAAATTTCCGCCTTCCTCGAATGTATTTGTCGTTTGTCCCTCATGTATCCTTGTTACGCAGGTTCTAACAGGAATAAACTGGAAATTGTATTTCGACACAATTCTCAGCCACATATCAAAATCCTGACCCTGCCATAATTTCTGATCGAACAAACCTATATCTTCAAATACCGTCCGATGAACCGTAACCGATATTGCATGGATATAATTAGCATAGAAGAAATGAAGCACTCTGAATTCATCTTTAGGAACAGGCATCCACAAATTAGCCGGGATCAGCACCTGCGATTCTTCGACAAGATAATACCACATACTAATGAAAAATTTTTTCTCGGGGTGTTTTTCAATGTTCTGTAGGTGCGCTTCCAGTTTTACAGGATCGAACAAATCGTCTGCAGACAGCCAGGTAATAAATTCACCGCGTGCATTTTTTATACCTTCATTTAGCGCTGATGAAACTCCTCCGTTCTCTTTATGAAAGCCTCTTACCCTGTAATCTTTATTCTCATACTCCTTAATTACATCGGGCGTGTTGTCAGTACTCCCGTCATTTACGACAACAATCTCCCAGTCATCATAAGTCTGATTGAAGATAGATTCAATTGCAGCAGGCAAATAATTTGCGTGATTATAAACCGGAATGATAACCGAAAATTTTGGTTTCTTCGTCTCAGCGGTTTTTATTTTCATATCGTAACCCGAACTAAAATATTATTAAGATTTATTTTGCGTTTTTGATTTTCAAATACTTTTCTATAATTCCAGGATGATAATTTGTCATGTCCAGTTCCACAACAGCCTCGGCATAATTCAACAGATAAGTTTCGTTAGACTCGTCAAGATTAAAGGCATCGATAAAATAATTAAGAGCAATGTATTTTTTATTCATATTCCAGTAAGCAATTCCAATATTATTTCTGGCTCCCGCATTTTCAGGTTCGATAGATAAAATCATGTTAAATATCTCAATTGCTTTTTCATAATTCTCATTAGAGGCAAGTAATAATTCGCCGGCTTCAAGCAGTTTGTTAACAGAATTTTTTTCTTGTTCTGATATGATTACAGAATTATTTGCTGATCCTTCTTTATAAAAGTTATTTATACATTCACTGTAAATATTTTCACAGCTTTTGACCATTCTTCCTGGGTTACCATTAATTTGAACAATGGCTTCTTTACATCTTTTACCCAAAGACTTCCGTTTTTCATTATTACGCAGCAGGTCAGTTATTCTTTCTTTCATCATCTCAAAATTATTACGGGGAAGAATCAACTCCGGAATATCGATTAAAATTCCGGCTGTTGTTTGATTGGAATAGTCATAATCACCCGTAAGTTTGCATTCAAAGGTCAGAATCGGTATAGAAAGCGACATGGTATCCATCATAACTATTCCGCCGCCCATGGGGTAAGTACTCAGTACAAGATCCGCCGAGGCTAAATAATTATAATAATTATAGATCCATCCCATCAGATGAATTCTGTTTTTTACTGAAAAATATCCTTCCAATTCATTCAGGAAAGGAATTTCCGCTTCCTTTGGACCAATAACCACATAGTCGAAATCGGGATTATCAGTCAATAAACCAACAATGGTTTGCCAGTACTCCCTGTTTTGAAACTTCGGAAACCGTCCTACGCTCATCAGTATTTTCTGTCCCGGTAATACACCAAATGCATCTGGTTTAACAGTTACTACATTTTCCTTATTGGGCAATTCCACTTCCATATTGAATACACTCGTATCAACGGGTGATGCCATCTGAATTTGCTGAGGCCACGCAATTGCATGGTTGAACTTGTGCGAGATAGAAAACTCAAGTGCATTACCCAGAACTAAACCCAGGAGTACAGGAGCAGGTTTTAACAGTGAAACAAAGTAATGTTTAAAATCCGCCAAACCCTGTGTAGTAACCATTATATGAGGATTGAAACGATTGATTGAATGAGCAAGCGATATGAGCTTTTGGTCAACTTCTTTTGCATTTGGTGCAGCAAAAACTTTCCAGCCATATGATTCAAGCAATTTTACATGCGCTTTACCGCCTTCAGAATTATTAACAACTGCCTCACTTTCGGGAAAGTAGAACCGGATATCATATTTACTTTTATCATGATGCACGGCGAAATGCCTCATAACTTTCATCAGGGTACCATCCTTAATGGTACCGTCTTTAATCAGATAAGCAATTCGGATTTTACCTTCTTCCGGTTTCTCCGGCTTGTTTATAAATTTTACATTATAGCTATCAACAAGCCTGTCTGTAGCATTTAATATATCCTGATCGTATACATATTTATCTCTTTTTTCCAGTTTTACATAAGAATACAACCAATGTTCAAACAGTTTTGAAGCTATTTCAATATTACCGGCATCAGCCTCTTTTATATATAGTCTTTTTAATCCCTCTCTTACAGGTTCGGTATTCTTAAGGTTTTTATGTACTGTCATAAATAAATCGAATAATTCGCCGTTATAACCTGATAAACTAAAGGCTCTGGTTATGTACGATACGGCTTCCTCAAATTTTTTAACATAACAATATGCTTCAGCAATTTTAAAATTTGTCCGCCATCTCTTTTCAACCGAAGGGGTAAGCAGTATTTGCTGAATTTCGGATGCTGGAACATCTTCATTGTTAAGTATCCTGCTTAAGATTTTACTTTGGGTCATATTCTATTCATCTAAAATTTTTTATTGTATTTATTATCCTTTCCTGCTGCGATTCTTCCAGAAAGGGGCAGATAGGCAAACTTAGAGCCGTTTCGGAAATTTTACTTGCAACAGGAAATGATTCATTACGTTCGAATTGTTGGATGTAAGCTTGTTGTTTGAAAGGCGGAACGGGATAGTGAATCATGTTTTGAATTCCATTCCCGGTTAAATAGTTTTTTAATTCATCTCTTTCGTTCAATCTGATAACGAATAAGTGCCAGACTGATCTTACCTTATCTATTTCCTGCGGTAAGCTCAAGAAATCACAGGCACTTAACTCGTTGATATAATTCCTGGCCAGTGTTTGTCTTTTGTCATTCCATAAATCCAGGTATTTTAATTTAACACGTAAAATAGCTGCCTGAATTTCATCGAGTCTATTATTGTAACCAATCATATCATGAATGTATTTTTCATTTGATCCGTAATTTCTAAGAGCAAATATTTTGTCGATTAGTTCCTTGTCGTTGCTTACAATTGCGCCGCCGTCACCAAGCGCACCCAAATTTTTCGTTGGATAAAAACTAAAACCCGCAGCATCTCCGAGCGATCCGGTTTTCTTCTCATGGTATATCGCACCATGCGACTGTGCGGCATCCTCAATAACTATAATGTTATATTCAGCCGCTATAGATCTTATGGATTCCATATCCGCCGGCTGCCCGTATAAATGCACTGGTATTACTGCTTTCGTTTTATTTGTAATTTTTGATTTCAGCAATTCAGGATTTATGTTAAATGTGGCATCAGATACATCGACGGGAATTACAGTAGCGCCGACATATGATACTGCCAGCCAGGTAGCTATAAAGGTGTGGGCGGGAACGATTACTTCATCACCCTTGCCGATGTTATATGCCCTCAGAATGAGGCTCAGTGCATCAAGCCCGTTGCTAACCCCCGAACAATACTCGGCGTTACAATAAGCAGCAAATTCTCTTTCAAAAGCCTCAACTTCTTCCCCTAAGATGAACTGACTTTTCGACACTACTTTTTGGAATGCATCGGTAATTTCTTCTTTCAGATATTCGTTAGCTGCTTTAATATTTGTAAATAGTATCGGCTCTGTCATTCGGCACTCAATTTTTCTCTGAAAGAAATGTAATTATCATAATCCCGTATATATTCATTTTCATCGTAAGGTAATGAAGCGAGAACAAGGCATATTCCGCCCGTACTGAAATTTACAATTTCGCGCCAGATTAACTGCGGGACATAGAGTCCTTCATAAGAACGATTAAGTTTTATGGTTTTTCGCTCTTTTCCATCATCAAGAATTACATCAAAACTTCCCGACGGACAAACAATAAACTGTTCCAGTTCTTTATGTGCATGTCCACCCCGGGTTTCGCCGCCCGGCACATCATATAAATAGTAAACACGCCTGATATCGAAGGGGATTTCCTCGCTGTTATGTACAGGTGTAAGATTGCCTTTGGGATTCTGTATCTTAGGTAATTTAATGATCCGTGTATCGTTTATTGTGTTGATTTTATATTCCATCTTTTAATTTTCTGAAATCTTCATAATGGTATATATAGTCATCTTTCTCATAAGATCTTGAAACAAGGTAAAGCGCAACAGAATTAGTGGAAAAATTCGATAGTTCTCTCCAGTAAAGATTAGGTATATATAAACCGTAATACGATCTATTTAACGTGTACGTAATTTTATTCATCCCGTCATCGACACTTACATCGAAACTGCCCGTTAATGCAACAATAAATTCTTCAAGTTGTTTTTTTGCATGACCGCCCCTGACTTCGCCGCCGGGGACATCATATATCCAGAATGCTCTCTTAATTTCAAAAGGAAGGTGATTTTCACTTTCAATATAAGTCAGATTTCCCCTGGGATCATTAATCTTAGGAAGTTTGATTATTCTCGGTTCGTTTTTCATCAGAATTATTTCAATTATTTATTTTTTATACGTAATAATTTCTTTTCACCTTTTGTGTGCATCTTTTCAAACAAATACTGAGCCAAAGAATAAATTCTTACTTTTTTCATATTACTACAGGTTATGATCAGGTTAAATGTCGATTTTTTTTTGGAAAAGTCGTTTTCTTTGTGAGATTTTGCAGAATGGCAAGCATCAGAATGGTTATAATTGGCTAATATTATTCATCTGTATATTTTCGTGCTACCCTGATAATCATAATATTATTAAAAAAGTAGAAATGAATAACTAATTTATAAAGTGCTTAGTGGAACAAAAATTGTTGATTTGTAAAGTGTTTTTGATTAATTACAATGCATCGAGTGCGTATTTTCAACATTAGCCTCGTACAATTATAAAGATTTAACTATTAAAGGAAAATTTCAATGCATGCAAACAAACTGGGCAGATATTTTGAGGAGTTTGAAAAAGGTGCTGTAATTGAGCATGAACTATCAAAAACAATTTTTGAAAGCGACAATAATTTATTCTGCTTACTGACAATGAATCCTAATCCTCTTCATACAAATGTGGAGTATGCTGAAAAAAACAATGATGGTAAAATTCTTGTTGTGGGAACTCTCGTATTCAGTCTGGTTGTCGGGATTTCTGTTACAGATATAAGCGGTAAAGCAATTGCAAATCTCTGCTATGAAGATATTGTGCATAAAAATCCTGTTTATTTAAATGACACTATACACGCAAAATCGACAATACTCGAAATCAGAGAATCGAAAACAAAAAGGGATCGTGGAATTATATATGTGGAGACGAAAGCCTATAATCAGTATAATGTAGAAGTTATCAGCTTCAGACGAAAAGTATTAGTAAAAAAACGGGAATCAAATGAGTGATTATCTATTAAGAAGTTTAATGTTTGTGCCGGGGCATAATGAAAAGTTATTGGAAAGTGCTGCCAAATCCGATGCTGATGCACTTCTGCTTGATATTGAAGATTCGGTTCAACCGGTATCGAATAAAAAAATAGCGCGGGAAAAAATAATTAAATTTGTAACTGAGGGAAAATTCAACAATCATAAAGTTTTTCCGAGAGTAAATGACAGAGAGAGCGGTCATTTATTAAAAGATGTATATGAACTTTCCATCCCTGGTGTTGATGGATTTATGTACCCGAAATCTCATAAGGGAGAGGATGTATATTTTTTTGATAAACTTTTAGAGACCATTGAATTTGAAAAAGGCATAACAAAAGGCACCTATAAAATTATTCCCTTAATAGAAACGGCAGCGGCAGTTTTAAACGCTCAGGAAATTTGTCAGGCATCTTCGCGTGTTATTGCAATAGCATACGGCTGTGAGGATTTTATTAACGATTTGAGGGGAATTCACGATCCGGAGTCTGCAAGTCTTTTTACTCCACGCGCCATAATAGCAATGGCAGCAAGAGCAAATAATGTGATTCCAATCGATACCGTTCATATAAAAGTGCATGATCTCGACGATCTCGAAAGAAACTTGAGGATTGCTAAAAATCTCGGCTTTGAAGGAATGCTTGTTTTACATCCGAAAGAAATTGAATACGTTCATAAATACTTTTCACCAAACAATAATGAAGTTGAAGCTGCTATCGAAATGTTAAATCTTTCCAGGGAAGCCGAAGTAAACGGCAAGGGAGTGGCTTATATTAATGGGAAATTTATCGGTCCGCCTATGGTACTGACAGCAAAGGAAGTTATCAGAAAAAATGAATTGATAAAAAGAAAGAAAGTAAGATATGAGTAAAAAAGTTATTATTATTGGCGGAGAAGGCAACGGCGGTGTTGTTGCCTCATGTATTGAAGACAACATTGCGCGATTCAATGACGATGAGTACGAAGTAGCCGGATTCCTGAATGACCTTGAGAAAGGAAAGACAATAAACAATTATCCGGTTCTTGGTGGAACTGACGAGGCTTCGAAATTCGTGAATGATTTCTATTTTATATTTGCAATCCATATGATCGGCAGGAATATTCTTACCGAACAGGTTTTCAACAAACTGGAAATTCCAAAGGAACGGTACGCAACAATTATTCATAAAACCGCTTTTGTAGCTTCAAATGCTATTTTAGAACCCGGAGTTTTCGTTATGTCTAATTGTTATGTGGGTCCGGCTGCTCATATCGGACAGTGTTCGCTTTTAATGGCTAATTCGCTTATCGGACACAATACAACGGTGGGCAAATTATGCCATTTTTCTGTGGGCTCCATAACAAGTTCTTATGTTAACATTGGAAATGTTTCGGATGTAACACTTGGAGCAAAAGTTCTGGAAAAGCGCAGGATCGGAAATTACGCGGTTGCCGGAGCAAACAGCTTAATTACAAGTGATATACAGGATAAAGAAATTCATATAGGCTCGCCTGCAAAATTCTTAAAGTATGTTCGTGAGGATTAAAAACTTCATTAATATTTTGATACGTGAAATTAATTTGGTCGTAAAGATTTTTTTAGTCGGTTATAATTTCAACCCAGCATAGCATTCTCGGTAAGTTGTTTTTCCAGTGCCCAGATATCACTCCAGACTTCAACATCATTCTCAGGAAGAACGGATTTCAGCCATACTGCTTCGTTATTGCCGACTTGCAGCAAAATGCCTTTTCCTTTTTCTATTTTTATTATCGTCCCTGCTTTTTTATCATAATTTTGGTTTGATTTTTCCGCTGTCCACACAATCAGATTACCCAGTTTCGTTTTAAAGAATGCTCCCGGGTAAGGATGAGTAAGTGCACGAACATAATTCATTATTTTATCAGCATCCCACTCAAATTCCATTTTACCGTCTTCCGGCTTTCTTTTATAGTAGCGTGTAGCTTTCATGCCCGTTTGATTAATACTTTTATAACTGCCGTCCAGAATTTTAGGAAGAGTACGTTTTACCATTTTCAGGGCGGTTCTGTCGGCTTTCAAGTAAGCGGTTCTTATATCGTCTCTCGGTTCTAGTTCAAACGGTTCGAAATCCAGTATTTCGCCTGCATCAGTTTTCTCTTCCATAATAAACATCGTATTACCCCAGCTGCCACCGCCTTCTATCAATTTCCAATTCAGAATTGCGGCACCTCTCCCTTCGGGCAACGGAGCTGCGTGAATTCCGGCACAAAACAATTTAGGCACCTCAAGTACTTCCTTCTTCCAGATCTGCGACCAGCCTGACTGCAGAATTACATCAGGTTCGCGGTTTCGTATCCATTCAATTGATTGGGAGTCATTTATGTTATCAATATATATTATATCGTCAGGTCTTCTCAATTTAAAATCAAACATCGGGGCAAAGTTCGATCTGTTAAAAAACTTTTCCGGTTTGAGATTAACGACACCCGCAAGCTCAACTTCCTGCATTGATTCTAAAAGCACATTAATTTTTTCCGTCATCGGAGTTGTCCCGATGGAAACCACACGAAGTTTATCACTATTCATTTTCTGCATGTTATAACTTATTCTTTGAAAAAAGCCCAAGCTCATGAGAATCTACAAGTCTTGTAACCATGAAAGCCTCGGCGTAATCATGTCCGCACTGATACCCCCAGAATCGCTCCCGGTCAAATATTTCCCTCTGCCATCTATTCTTGCGGTACTCCCATTCTGTCTCATGAATTGACAGGAATTTTTCTTTTTGTTTATATTCTTCAGCCGTAAAGCCCCAGAAATATTGAGGGGTAAAAACTTTTATATTATCGAAGTATGAATTGCTCTGATACTGCAGGAGGTTTCGCACGCGTCTGAATGCAACTCTCGAAATTTCCCATGATGCAACGTGATCGGTGTTATGATCGCCGAACCAATGTGTAAAAACAAGGTCTATTTTTTCATCTCTCACTATTGTTTCAAGTTCCTGCATTACTTTCTGGTCATATACCATTTTCTGATTGGGAAGCGGTGATGTGTGTTTATGGATAATGCCCAGTTTTTCGAAAGCTGAATTTCCTTCAAGCAACGCAATCTGTTTCTGGCGTTCGTGATTATCTTCTTCGACAATATAATCTGAAGCTGTTAAAACCGCTCCGAAGACTCTGGCACCGCGCTGCTGAAGTCGCTTAATACTTAATCCGCAACCTATTTCTATGTCGTCCCAGTGTGCACCGACTGCAAGAACATTCATTTACTTATCCTTACCTCTTAAAATGAAATAAATATCTCTGACCATACATTGTATTTCTATGCGAGGTCAGTTTTTTTTGTAATTCAAATCCGTATTCTTCAGCTTTATTAATAATCTGTTCTACCTGATAATCATTAATTTCGAATACCAATTCGTTTGCACTGCTGAATATGCTGTTCAGAACACTATCATAATGTTCAGGCGTGGTGTTTCTTTGTACATGATGTAACATATTCAGTGCCATAATAATATCGTACTCATCGCCTGGAATAATATTTCCGTTTCCTAACGGTATCGCTTCTGTATCAAAATTATTGAAGTGATTGGACATTAACATTTCACGATAGACTTTTAATTGTTTTTCGCTCTGGTCAATACCTTTTACTTTTGCCGCACCGCTTTGTAAAACTTTCAAAGAAAAGTATCCGAAATAACTTCCTATATCAAGCACATATTTGCCTTTCCAATCAATATCGAATTTGCTGATATTCTCCCATGACAACCAGCATTGTTCAGTACCCGGACGAATAATTTCCCCTTCGTATTCAATTGTCTGATATGGCTGATCTTCATTCATTGAAACAAACCTCAGGAGCTCCCACTTGTTAAGTCTCCAGTCAATAACTTCGCCGACTGTCTCCATAAAGTGATCTGCATTTTGAATAGAATAATTATCACCCTCTCTGTATATGTATTCGATATTAGAAATTATTCCTTTATTTAAATACTCCTCAAATCTTTCTCTGAGCATATGTTGATTCTTCTGATTCCATATCATGTCTTCTTCTTTACTGAGTTTTTCCTTTTCACGATTCGCGATTCGTTCAGGTGTTGATCGTTGTGATGCGTATAATTC